>NZ_JAVDWL010000002.1:0-1062156 GCF_031457345.1 Rhizobium sp. BE258 | reverse complement strand
GCATGAAGCTTACCGGTACTAATAGCTCGATTGGCTTGATCGTTCTCATTGATCAATGCTCATCTCCCGGGCAAGGCAAAGCCTTGCTCCGGACGATGATGTTAAGACGTGTTCACACATAAAAGCAGTTGAAAAACTGCACCAGCTTCTCAAAGTTGCGCTTCGCTGACCTGGTGGTCATGGCGGGGTGGCTGCACCCGTTCCCATTCCGAACACGGCCGTGAAACGCCCCAGCGCCTATGGTACTTCGTCTTAAGACGCGGGAGAGTCGGTCGCTGCCAGGTCTGCAAAACGCAACTAATCTTCTCATCACACATTCGGCCCTGCCGAAAACATCGGGCCGCGCAAGCGGCCTTTTGCTTTTGAAGCCGAAATGCTCTCAAAAGAGCAGAACCTTACAGGAGACAAATCGCCTTCGGCAATTTGCTCCGGCACAGTCCGTCATCGCTAAAGCGACGACGTAGCCGCGATAAATCCCAAAGGGATTTACGCTGGACGCGGGGTGGAGCAGCCCGGTAGCTCGTCAGGCTCATAACCTGAAGGCCGCAGGTTCAAATCCTGCCCCCGCAACCAAATCATCTTCATGGATCACAGCAGAATAGATAGAACCCGCGTTAAGCGGGGTTTTTGCGTTCAACTCTAGTGTGAGCGGACGGCACGCGGGATTGGGCGGGGAAGAAATGAAATAGGCTAGCAGACCGAAGACTCTACCGCTCGCCATGTCTCACGACGCAATCTTCACGACAGTATATTTACGTGCTAATGTAAACCTGCAGTGATAGATTTTGATCATGCCCTGCGTGGCGACAGTTTGTCAGGCCAGCGTTATTCTATCGGCCCCGCCACGTATCTGCATATATCCAGATAATTTCTTCCTCGGGGAGGGAACCATGGGGAAATTTGCGGCCTTTCTGGCGAATATTCTGCATATCAGATTCACGATTTCAGCGAGCAGGGCTTTCGGCCTTCTTGTCTCGTCCGCGATGTGCCTTGCGGCCGGCGCAACTTACGCGCAGCAGCCCACTGATGCCCAGCGGAATGCGGTTCGGTCGGCGTGTCGGTCCGATTTCATTGCGCAATGTTCGGGTGTGACGCCCGGGGGCATGGAGGCGTTGAATTGCCTTCAGCAGCATGATGCATCGCTCTCCAAGGCCTGCCGCGACGCGATTTCCGCTTTGGGCGGGACGAAGAAGAAATCGACCGATGCGGCGCCGGGGCAAACGCCGACGGTCCAGCCAACCACAGCCGCAGCTCCGGCCGTTTCACCAAAACAGACCGCACAGCCGACGGAGACGCAGCGCGATGCGATCAAATCGGCCTGCCGCTCGGACTTCATGGCGCAATGCTCGGGTGTGACGCCGGGTGGAGCGCAGGCGCTTGCCTGTCTGCAGCAGCATAATGCGGCGCTCTCGCCATCCTGCCAGGCGGCCATTGGCGCGATTGGAGGAAGCGGATCGTCTCCTCTTGCCAATACAGCCAAGGCGGCCGGCGGTGCCGGAGCGATGCCGATGGCGTCTTTCACGCCGCGCGAAGAACTGATTGTTCTCCGCCGCAGTGGGCCGGATTTCCGGGCGCTTTGCCGCTCCGTGCCGCTCGGTGGCGGCCGTGGGGTCAATTGTCTGCGGGATAACTTTCAACGGCTGTCGCCGACATGTCAGCGGGTGCTGACCAGCGGCCTATAGCTTCGCGATCTTCAGACGTTCCCATTGCCGTGGAGGGGAGATGGGAGTGGCGTGCTCCATTCATGATTCCCTCAAACCTGGCGGCCGCTCGCGGCTGAACATCGCCTGCATAGATAATGCTGAAATTTCATCCATTCTCTGATCTTGCAGATCGCCGGTAGGATTCTCGCTGAAGGGCACCTGTCCGGAGACTTGGGGATCAACATGATCGAAGGGAAGGCATTGCAATGTCATCGGTTCCCCATTTCAGAATGCTGCGGCACCTGCTCGTCTGCGGCTCCTTTGCCGCCAGCCTGATCCTGCCCGCGACGGCTGCCGCCGACGATGCGAAAGATATCCTGAAGTCCATGTCGGACTATCTGGCGGGGCAGAAGGCGATATCGTTCAGCTACCAATCGTCGATCGAAGCGGTAACGCCTGACTTCGAGAAGCTGCAGTTCGTCAGTTCGGGAACTGCGAGCCTGGCACGGCCGGACAAGCTGCGGGTCACCAGAACCGGCGGATTTGCCGATGTCGATGTCAGTTTTGACGGGACGACGCTGACGGTGCACGGCAAGAACCTCGATGCCTATGCCAGTATCGAGGCCAAGGGCTCGGTGGACGAACTGTTCGAGCGGTTGGCGGATGCGGGTATCGAGGCGCCGGGAGCTGATCTGCTGTCGTCTCATGTTTTCGACATTCTGATGACCGACGTAACGGATGCCAAGCATATCTCGAGCGCTTATGTCGGTGGGGTCGAATGCGAGTATCTGACGTTCCGCACGCCCGAGATCGACTGGCAGATCTGGATACAGTCGGGCGCCAAGCCTGTGCCGCTGCGCTATGTCATCACCAGCAAACATGTCGGGCAGGCGCCGCAATACACGCTGGAGATCAGCGATTTCAAGAGCGGGCCGGATGTCGCCAAGGCGTCCTATGCAATCGAGATTCCGAAAAGCGCCAAGAAGGTCGACCTCAGCGAATTGCAGTCGCTCGATGAACTGCCCGCACCCACCCAACCGGGAGACAGCAAATGAGATATCCGAAATCCCTGCTTGTTGCCGGGCTGACCGGCGCCTTTCTCCTTGCCGACGCTCATGTCGAGCCCGGCGGATGGGTACCGTTATCGCTCAGCTTTGGCACGCCCGCCAACGCCGTGATCGGCCGGCCGTTGACCCCGCTTTCCTACGCTGGCGTTGCGCGCAGGACGACGCGGCGCGTGGTGACGAGGACAACGACGACGATTGCCGTCTTGCCCGCGGGCTGCGTCTACGGCGCCTATTACGGTGGCTATTATTACAGGTGTGGATCCGGCTATTACGCCAAGAGCGGCGGCGTCTATGTGCGCGTCGTCGTTCAATAGAGCGAAGCGCTGATCACTCTGCTGCCTGCGGCGCCGTGTTCGTGCGCCGCTTTCTGTATTCCTCGAACCGTTGCAGCACCACATAGAACGACGGAACGAAGAGAACGGCAAGGCAGGTCGAGGCGATCATGCCGCTGAAAACCGATATGCCGATCGACTTGCGGGCCGATGCGCCGGCACCGCTCGCCAGCACCAGCGGCAGCACGCCGAGGATGAAGGCGAAGGATGTCATCAGGATCGGCCGGAAGCGAAGGCGTGCGGCCTCGACCGCGGCCTCAAGAATCTCCATGCCCTCAGCCCGCTTCTCGCGCGCATATTCGACGATCAAGATCGCGTTCTTCGATGCAAGGGCGATCAGCAGGATCAGGCCGATCTGCGTGTAGAGATTGTTGGCGACGCCGGCAGCACTCAATGCACCGACCGTTCCGAGAAGCGCAAGTGGTACCGCCAACAACACGGCGAGCGGCAGGATCCAGCTCTCATATTGCCCGGCAAGCACGAAGTAGACGAGCAGCATGGCGAGCGCGAAGACAAAATAGATCTGCCCGCCGACGGTTTTCTCCTGATAGGAGAGGGCTGTCCATTCGAAGCCTGCGCCCGGCGGCAATGTCCGGTCGGCGATCTGCTCCATGACATCGAGCGACTGCCCCGAACTGAATCCTGCCGCAGCGCCGCCGACAATGGTGGCGGTCGGATAGAGATTATAGAGGCTGATCAGCGACGGCCCCTGAACGCTTTTGACATCGACGACAGTGCCGAGCGGCACCATCGTGCGATCGCCAGCCTTGACCTTCAGGTTGCGGATATCATCATCGCCGACGCGGAATTCGGGCGCTGCCTGCGCATAGACCTGGAAGGTTCGTCCGAACTTGTTGAACTGGGTGACGTAGCTCGATCCGACATAGCCTGACAGTGCGGAAAACACCTGCCCGACGGTGATGCCGAGCGTCTCGGCCTTGATGCGATCGACCGACACCGAAAGCTGGGGTACGCCCGCGCGAAACGATGTGCTCAGCCGCTGCAGCGACGATTGGGCATTGCCGTTGCTGACGATTGTATCGGCCATGCTCTGCAGCAGCGGATAGTCGAAATTGCCGTTGCGGATTTCCACCTGCATGGTGAAGCCGTTGGCATTGCCGATGCCCTGGATCGGTGGCGGGACGACGACCAGGGTCTTCGCCTTCAGCACATCCGACAGTGCGCCGTTCAGGTGGTCGTAGATCGACAGCAGGTCCTGTCCCTTTTCCTTACCCCTGACATCCCAGTCCTTGAGCACGACATAGGCTACACCGGCATTCGGTAGGCTGGCGCTATTGTCGAGGATCGATATGCCGCTGATCGTCAATACCTGATCGACGCCGGGCGTTTGCTGCGCGATCTTGCCGACCTCCGCCATCACGGCGTCGGTGCGCTCCTTCGAGGCGCCGTCGGGCAACTGCGCGCTGATCAGCACATAGCCTTGATCCTCGAGCGGCAAAAATGCCGTCGGCAGGCGGGTGAGTCCCCAGATGGCGACGCCGATCAGCGCCAGCGCGAAGAGAACGGCAATGGCGCTGTGATGGACCATGCCGCCGATCAGTTTCGCATAGCCGTTCTCGGCCTTGTCATAGACCTTGTTGAAACCGCGATAGAAGAAATTGCGCTTTTCGGGCGGCACCGGCGTGCGCAGCCAGAGGGCGCATTGCGTCGGCTTCAGCGTCATGGCGTTGATGGCGCTGATGAGCGCCGTGGCGGCGATGACCAATGCGAACTGCTTGTAGAGCTGCCCTGTCAGCCCCGGAAGGAAGGCGGCGGGAATGAATACCGCCATCAGCACCAGCGTAATGCCGATCACGGGGCCGAAGAGCTCGTCCATCGCCTTCTCGGCGGCCTTCTTGCCGGGCATCCCTTCCTCGATATGGCGGGCAACACCCTCGACGATGACGATGGCGTCATCGACGACGATGCCGATCGCCAGCACGATGGCGAAGAGCGTCGAGAGATTGACAGTGAAGCCGAGCGCCGCCATGGCCGCAAAGGCGCCGATGATCGTCACCGGCACCGTCGTCGCCGGAACCAGCATCGCCCGCCAATCCTGCAGGAAGACGAGAATAACGATCAGCACGAGAACGCCGGCTTCGATCAGCGTGACATAGACCTCGTCTATCGATGCCTTCACGAATTTGGTCGTATCGAATGGCACGGTATAGGCGAGACCGGGGGGAAAGCCTTTCGAAAGCTCGGTCATCTTCGCCGCGACATCCTTGGCGACGTCGATGGCGTTGGCCTCGGGAAGCTGGAAGATGCCGATACCGGCCGCCGGCCGCCCGTTCTGCATGAAGGACTGGCTGTAGGTCTGCGCACCCAGCTCGACGCGGCCGATATCGCGAATGCGGGTGATTCGGCCTCCGCTCTGGTCGTCGACCTTGATGATGATGTTCTCGTAGTCGATGGCGTCGTTCAGCCTGCCGTTGACATTGAGCGTGTATTGGAAGTCCTGACCGGCAGGCACGGGCGGAATACCGACCTGACCGGCGGTCACCTCCTGGCTTTGCTGCTGCACCACGTTGATGACATCCTGCGGCGTCAGCCCGCGGGATTGCAGCAGTCCGGGGTTCATCCAGATCCGCATCGCATATTGGCCGGCGCCGAACACAGCCACATTGCCGACGCCGGGCAGGCGGGCGAGTTCGTTCTGCAGGTTGATGACGGCATAGTTGGAGAGGAAGAGACTATCGTAGCGGCTGTCAGGCGATGTCAGGCTGACGAATTCGAGGATCGAGGTCGATTTCTTCTGCGTCGTGACGCCCTGCAGCTGAACCGCGTCCGGCAGCGACGACATGGCGATCGCCACACGGTTCTGTACCAAAACCTGCGCCTGGTCGGGATCGGTGCCGATTGCGAAGGTAACGGTCAGCGAATAGGTGCCGTCGCTGGCGCTCGTCGATTGCATGTAGAGCATGTTCTGAACGCCGTTGACCTGCTGCTCGATCGGCAGTGCCACGGTGTCGATCAGCGTCTTGGCGCTGGCGCCGGGATAGCGGGTCGAAACCTGCACGGTCGGCGGCACGACATTTGGATATTGCGCCACCGGCAGCTGGAACAGCGCAACGGCGCCGATGAGAACGAAAACCAGCGCCAGGACATTGGCGAGAACCGGCCGCTCGATGAAGAAGCGCGAGATCATGCCATCCTCCTCCGCTGAGCTGACGATGCCGGGCGCGGGCTCATTGCGCGACAGCCTGGGGTGCGGTAGCGGCTGAGGCCTCTGCCGCTGGAACGTCCATCGTCACCTTTTCCGGTGCTACCTTGTTGCCCGGAATCGCCTGCTGGATTCCTTCGATCACCACCAGGTCTTCAGCACTGAGGCCGGATTCGATAACGCGCAGGCGGCCCTCGCTCTGGCCGGTCTTTACGGTTTTCTGCTCAATCGTATCGTCCTTGCCGACAACCAATACGTAGCTGCCCTGCTGGTTGGTGCCGATCGCATCGTCCCGAACCAGAAGCGCCTTGTCCTGATGGCCAACAGGCACACGAACGCGAACGAAGAGGCCCGGGATAAGGGCATGGTCCTTGTTGTCGATGATCCCGCGCACGGTCAGCGTGCCCGTCGCCGCATCAACCTGTGGCGCCGCATAGTCGAGATGGCCCTTGAAAGGATAGCCGGTCTCGCCCTGCAGGCCGATTTCGAACGGGATGGCAGGAAGGTCCGTCTGCTTGAAGGTCCTGCCCTGAGCGGCCATACCCTGCTTGATCAACAGAACCTGCGTCTCGCTGATGCTGAAATTGGTATAGATCGGATCCGTCTGGACGATCGTCGCCAGAGTCGTCGGGCCGGATACACCGACCAGCGTGCCGACATCGACGAGATGCGCTGTCACTGTGCCATCGAACGGCGCTTCGACCTTGGTGTATCCGAGGTTGATTTTGGCGAGATCGAGACTCGCTTGCGCATTAAGGATCGCTGCGTTCGATTGGTCGAGCGTTGCCTTGGCGCTATCGAGTGCCGTCTGCGTTCCGACCTTCTGGGCGCTGAGATTGACCTGACGCGTATATTCCTGATTGGCGCCGACCTGTGCGGCCTGCGACGAAGCGAGCGTTGCCTGCGCCTGGTCGACCTGCGCCTGATAGGTGTTGCTCTGGATGCCGAAGAGCTGCGTGCCCTTGGTCACCATCATACCGTCGCGATAGTCGATGGTTTCGACGAACCCTTGGACGCGGGCTTCGATATCGACCGATTTGAACGCCGCCGTGTTGCCGGTCAGTTCGAAATATTGGGTTACATTCTGCTGCAGCGGCGGTGCCACATGCACCTTTGCCGGCGGCGGGGCAACATAGGTGTTGCTGCCGCTGTCGCATGCTGCAAGGCCCGTCGCGCATAAAGCCGCGGCGAACAATTGCAGACCTCGAGACCCCCCCTCACGCATCCTGTCACCTCATAATTTACGAGTTGCAGTCCTCATGCGCGTCCCTTTGCAGCCTACCGGTTGCAAGGTTCAAAGCTGCCACAATATGAAGCCGCATTTTGAAGAATTGCAATAGCCCTCGATTGCACAGGAAGGACGGCATCAGGCTAAGACCAAAGGGCTAGGCCGCGCGGACTTTCCGATAGGTCAATGCGCAGGCGATCACGAGGGCCACTGCGGTCGCGATGGCGATGAGAACGTGCCGGTGAAGCGGCAGATGGCCAAAAATCTGTTCGATGCCTTGTCCGAAGAGATAGCCGATGGCGGTGAAGACCGTTCCCCAGATCACGGCCGCGGCGGCATTGACGGCCATGAATTTCGCGGTCGGGACATCAGACATGCCGATCGCAACCGGGCTGATCGTCCGCAATCCGTAGATGAAGCGAAATGCGAAGATAAAGCTTGCCGGGTGCCGCTCCAGAAGCTGGGTAGCGCGCTGAAAGGCCGGTCTCCCGGCGATTTTCTGGATTCGCGGCCAGCGCCGCGCATGGCGGCCGGTGAAGAAAAACAGCTGGTCGGCGATGAAGGAACCGGAGCTCGCAGCAATGGCTGCCTCCCAGAACGTCATGAGGTGGCGATGCGAAAACACGCCACCCAGAATGACGATCGTCTCCCCTTCTATCCCGGCGCCAAGAAAGACTGCCAGCAAGCCGTATTTCGCAATCAGAAGCTCGAAAGTCATTGCTGCAGGCTCCTGCCGTTGCGGCTTATTGCTGGAAGATCAGCAGGACGTAGGCCAGGAAAAGCACCAGATGGACGGCTCCCTGCATCATGTGGGTCCGGCCGCTGGCAAACGTGATCATACTGACGGCAAGCGTCAAGGTCAGCATCACCAGATCGCTGCCTTCGAGACCCAAGGTGATGGGATGACTGGTTAGATGGGCAACGAGCAGCATCGCCGGAACCGTCAGGCCGATGGTTGAGAGCACGGAGCCGAGAAAGATATTGACCGAGCGCTGCAGGTTGTTGGCGATCGAAGCGCGAACGGCGCTGAGCGCCTCCGGCGTTGCTACCAGCACTGCCATGATGATGCCGCCCAGAGCGGCGGGCGCGTGCACGGTCTCGATGATGTAGTCGATCGGCCGCGCCAGTTGTTCGACGAGAAAGACCACCGGTGCCATATAGGCGAAGAGCAGCACTGCGTGGAGCAGGATCGTGCTCTTGTGCGCTGCGCCATCGCGCTTCTCATGCCGCGGTTCGCTGCCATCGGTGAAATAGCGGTGATGGCGTCCTGCCTGAAGCATCAGGAACACGCCGTAGAGGCCAACCGAAATGACCACCAGGATCATCTGTCTTGGCGTCGAGGCCTGGCTGCCGTCGGTATGGAGAAAACTCGGCAGGATCAGGCTTAGCGCCGCCAGCGGCACGATGAGGCCGAGATAAGCATTTGCGCCCTGCATGTTGTGCGACTGCTCCGGTCGCCGCCAGCCACCAACCAGAAGCGACAGGCCCACCATGCCGTTCAGGATGATCATGACCACGGCAAAGAGCGTGTCGCGGGCGAGCGTCGGATTGTTCGCCCCATGGATCATCACGGCCGAGATGGCCATGACTTCGATCGAGGTGATGGCGAGCGTCAGGATCAGCGTGCCGTAGGGCTCGCCGAGCTGTTCTGCCAGATGATCGGCGTGCCGTACCACCGACAGCGCCGAGCCAAGAACCGCCGCAAAGAGCCAGAAGAAGACCAGCACGAACCCGGCCGGACTGGACATCTGTGCAAACAGCGGCTCGCCGAAACCGAGGATGATGGCGCTGGTTAGCAGCCCGACCGCAAGAAACCATTCCCGGCGCAGGAGGCGCGACATGGTGAAGGATGGGACGGTGAGACTGTTCGTCATGGCCGCGGCAGCCGTTCAGGGATATGCCGCCGCCGAATGATCATCAACGCCATCAAGTCTCCCAACCCGGCCGCCCGCCTCTCGCGCACCGATCCTCGCCAAACCTCGCCGCAGATTACATCTGTTTGCGATTTTCAGCGAGGGCAGTTTGCAGCTGCGCTTGAAGTCAGATCAGCCGGCGCAGGTCAGGCGGTCCGCAGACTGTACCCGTTCACCGCGTCAAGCATCTCGCGGACCTTGCGGCGCTCGGCTTCCAGTTCCTGCATCAAAGCCTGATTCTGCTCTGTTAGTTTCCGGGACTGGCTCACCAGATCGCGGATATTGGCGAAGTTGATTCTCCGGCCGAGGGGCGCCACCAGCGCCGAGGCGTTGGGTTGCAGATTGATGCCCGTGACGGAACTATGGAAGCGGAGATCGGCAACGTAATAGTCGATGATCGTCTGAGCAGCCACGTCATATCCCAGATGCTCGTAGGTCTGGAAGATCAAGTCGCCGATCTTGTCCTTGGTATCGGACGTGGGAGGCGCCACGCCGCGCATGTCCGAGAGCAGGTCCCACAATGCGCGGAAAATCAAGTACCCGAACTCGATCGGCTGGTCATAGGACCATTCGAGGTCGATGAAGCGCTGCTGCTCACCGACGATCAGGTTGCGCGGAATCGCGTCGAGCAGCGAGCCCGGGATCATATCCGTCAAGGCTGAGGGTGCCGGATGGCCCATGCCGGTAAGGTGCTGTGCCAGCGCCTCGCGCCAGACACCGATCCAGTTTGCCAGATGAGCGGCGGACCAGCCATCCTGCAGCAGGCACCGCTTGCCGATGTCGCGCCACAGAAGTCCGTTCTCGAAGCTCTCGTTCTCGAGATTAATCTTCAACGGCCTTCCGGCGTCATCCTCGGAAGGCTTGAGTGCCTCGCGCTCGACCACCAGTTCATTGCCCTTGCGGACGAACCGCACCAGCTTCTGGTAATGGGCTTCTCGCCCGCCGGTGAAATGCGTCGCCATGACATCGTGTGCGGGGATGGCCCGATCGGAGGACACGAGAAGGAACGAGTTTGCGAGGTCGCCCTGAAGACCGTTTCGAGCGATCACATCCCAGGCGAGGTCCTGCTCGAACGCGAGAAGGCTCGGCCGCTGCGGGTCGGTATTGACGGCGCTGCGGATCAGCGACGAAAAGTCGGTCGGCAGGTCTGCATCAAGTGCCTCGTCGTTCAGCACGAAGCGGGGCAGCTTGTAGTCCGGGAAGGGGAACCAATATTTCTGATGCGGCAGGCCGGCAGCCTTGACGCGGTGCGACAGCTCGCGCTTGCCGAAGGTGACAGGCCCCGTCTGCGTATACTGGTCCTCGACGCCGACCATCGGCCTCGACAGGTGATCCTCGGGGAAGCCTGCGAGATACTTGAGGCCGATCTGGTTTTCGATGGCGATGATCAACTGGCCGCCGGGCTCCAGGAAGGACCGGGCCTTTGCCAGCATGTGATCGATCGCGTCCTGGCCGGCTTCCGCGCCGAAGAAGACACGGGCATATTCCAGCACGCCGATCAGCGTCACCGTCGCGAATTTCTGCTGCACCTCGAAATGCTGCAGTGGCTCGGCGAGTACGGTGACATTCGGAAGGTCGCGGCATCTCTCGGCAATGGTGTTTGCGCGGCGCGCACTGCCCTCGAGCGCGAGAACGGTATGGCCTTCCTCACCCAGGAAGCGGGTGATCGCGCCGCAGCCGGCGCCGATCTCGAGGATCGGTCCGCGCAGCATATGCTTGATCGGACGGAAGAGATTGGCGCGTATCGGGCTGAGATGGTAGTTCGACGGCCAGTCGGAGATCGCGCCTGCGAGCTCTTTCGAGAAGAGCGAGGTATCGGTCGCCGACTGCATGATATTCAGAATACGCGTTTCGGAAGCGTCGCCATCGTTATACCGAAAAGCGCCTCGGGCGTCCTGATATGTCCAGATTTTACCGTTCTTGCGGTAACCCGATGCCTGTAAGAGGTCTTGCATGTCTTCTCCATTACGGCCGTGCTGATTCTGACGGGTGGTGGGAAACCAGTGGCACGACAGGCTGGATTGAGGCTGACGAAGGCCCTTTCCGGAGGGAGGAGTGCTCATTGCAAGATAATAGACTTCCGTGGTCTCGATCTTGCTGCCGCCAACTGCAACGCAAAAGAGCCCGCATCGACGGGCTCTTTCGTTGTTTTCAGCTGAAACTTCAGCTTCTGATCGTCGCCTTGCCTTCTTCGACGAGCCGCTGCGCAGCCTCGGCGGGCGTGGTTCGTTCGAAGGCGAGTTCATCGGCGATCGGGCGGAACAGGCGCTGGTCGAACTCCGTCGATCCCAATGGCGCCGGTGCCGGATAGTCGCCGACCTGGTCCTTCAGAAGATCCACGTATTTGACCGCTGCCTGCTCCGTCGGGTTGAGATTCGGCAGGATCGCCTGGCGCACGGCCGGTGACATCGGTACGCCGCGCTCGACGCCGAGGATCTTGCCGGCATCAGGGTCATTGACGAAGAAGTCGATGAACTTGGCCGCAGCTTCGCCATTCTTCGTCGTCGCACCGACGCTCCAGATCAGTGCCGGGCGATAGTAGTGGCCGGAAGGTCCGCCCTTCTTCTCGCGCGGCAGCGTGGTGATCGCCAGCTTGTTCTTGGAGATCAGCTGGTAGCCGACGAGCTGGTTGGAATAGGCCATGCCCATAGCCGACTTGCCAAGCGCCAGCGCGTTTGTGTCGATGGTGTTCTGGTCGAGCGTTTGCACGTCGGCGGCGACTGTGCCACCTTTTTTGCGCAGGTCTTCCCAGAAGCTGTACCACTCCTTGGCATCGTCGACGCCGAAGCCGAGTTTGCCGTCGGCATAAAGGCTCTTGCCGCGCTGGCGCAGCCAGGCATCGAAGACATAGGTATAGCGGGCACCGTAGGGACCGCCCCAATAATTATCCTTGCCGCCGGCCTTGGTGAGCTCGACGGCAAGCTTGGCATACTCGTCCCAGGTCAGATCCGTCGTCGGAAGCGGCAGGCCCGCCTTTTCGAATACGGCTTGGTCGAAGAACAGCGCAAAGGAATTCAGCCCGAGGCCGATGCCATAGAGCTTGTTGTCTACGGTCGTCAGCTTCAGCATGTCCTTGCCGAACGCATCGACCTTCAGCGTCGATGGGACGAACTCGTCGAGAGCAAGGCAGGCGCCGCGCTTGGAATAATCGGAAATCGTTCCCGGCTCGAGCTGGAAGACGTCGGCAATGGCGCGGCCGGCCATCTGCGTCGCCAGTTTCGTCCAGTAGCCGTCACCGCTCATGGATTCGCCAACGATTTTCACACCTGGCGTCTTGCCTTCATAAAGCTTGGCAACGTCGAGTGTCCGCTTGGCGCGATCGTTCGATCCCCACCACATGGCGCGCAGCTCTGTACCTTCCGCATATGCGGGGATGGCGCTTCCGGCGCCGAAGGCAAGTCCGGTGGCGACGCCAGCCGAACCCATCAGAAATGTCCGTCGATTGATCTGCATGATGTTCCTCCTTGTGCCTGCCCCTCGCCGTCCTCCAACATCTGAGGGCAATGCGGCGAAGACTACGCAAAAAAAATAAACTTGCAAGAAATTATATAATAATTGCAAATTTGCATTATTTGCATAAGATCGGGCCATGAACGAAATGAAACCCAAACGGCCGCGGCAGGCCGATATCGCAACAGCGGCCGGCGTGTCCGTTTCCACGGTTTCTCGCGTGCTCGCAAATGAGCCGGGTATCAGCGGCAATGTGCGCGAGCATATTCTGCGGGTGGCCGCCGAACATGGCTATCAACCGAGGTCCACGGTCGAGCCGCCGCCCGGCGGGTTGGCGCTGATCGCCAGCGACGGGGTCACGGGCGGGCTCAGCGTCTTCTATGAAGCGATCGTCGAAGGTCTGCGGGCGAGCGCTCTGGAAGCTGGGATGGCTTTCGAAGTCCGGCTCATCCGGGAGGACCGCGCTACGCCCGAGGTTGTTCGCAGCTACATGACGACGGCGCGGGCCGAGGGGCTCTTTCTCGTCGGTATTGATCCGAGCGATGCGCTTCGCAGCTGGATCGAAGCGGAGAAAGTGCCGGTGGTGCTCGTCAACGGAACGGATCCCCGCCTGCAGATCGACGGCGTGTCTCCGTCAAACTTCTTCGGTGCCTATCAGGCAGCCGAGCGTCTGCTCGATGCCGGACATCGCAAGATCCTTCACTTCACCGGATCGCATCGCCATACGATCCGCGAACGCGTTCGCGGCTTCGATGCGGCTGTCGCCGTTCATGGCGGCGAGCGGCGACTGGTGTCGATGGGATTTCAGGGCAGCGCCTCGCGCGAGGCGCATGAGCTGATGGCTGCCATTCTCGCAGAAGACAAGGGTTTTACCGCCGCTTTCTGCATGAACGATTTCGTCGCCGTCGGCGTCCTCGAAGCCGTCACCGAAGCGGGCCTTCGCGTTCCCGAAGACTTTGCGATCGTTGGTTTCGACGATCTCCCCTGTGCGATGATGACCAATCCACCGCTATCGACGATGCATGTCGACCGGGCCGCGATCGGCCGAGAGGCGATTGCCTTGATGATCGCCCGCTTCCGCGACAGGACGGCTCCTGCGCGCCATGTATGCCATGCGGTCGTCCCGGTTGCCGGGGGGACTGTGCCAGATGCAAGAATCGATGAGTGATGCAGATGACTTATGATCCGGCCAGCGCCAATCCGCTCGCAGGCAATCCTCTCCAGACGCGCAGCGACATGAGCCGCGCCCTTCATGATCTCTTCAATCCGCTGCTTCCCTATTTTTCCGAGGGCAACGCGCGTGTCAGGCTCGATGGCGCGGGCGCACATTTCGACCGGGCGGCCGCTGATCTTGAAGGTTTTGCCCGGCCTCTCTGGGGCCTGGCGCCGCTTGGCGCCGGAAAGGGCGACTTCGCCCATTGGCAGCGTTTCGCCGACGGTATCGCCAACGGCGCCGATCCCAATCACCCGGAATATTGGGGCAAGGTCGGTGGCCGAGATCAGCGGATGGTGGAACTTGCGGCTCTGGGCTTTGCGATCGCGCTGGTGCCGGAGAAGATCTGGGAACCGCTCGATACCGCCCAGCGCGCCAATGTCATCGCCTATCTCAAGCATGCCCGCCAATTCGACTATGCCGACAACAACTGGAAATTCTTCCGCATCTTCGTCGACATCGCACTCGATCGCGTCGGGGCCGATTTCGATCGCAGCCTGACCAAGCAATATCTCGAAGAGCTCGAAGGTTTTTATGTCGGTGATGGATGGTACCGCGATGGCAATGTCCGCCGCGTCGATCACTACATTCCCTTCGCGATGCATTTCTACGGGCTGATCTATTCGAAGCTAGTCGATGACGACTATGCGAAGCGCTACCGGGAACGGGCTCTGCTCTTTGCTCAAGATTTCCGGCATTGGTTTGCCGACGATGGCGCGACAATCCCGTTCGGCCGCAGCCTCACCTACCGTTTCGCCTGCGCAGGCTTCTGGTCGGCGCTTGCGTTTGCTGATCTGGAAGCGCTGCCCTGGGGAGAGGTCAAGCATCTCTGCCTGCAGCACCTGCGCTGGTGGCGCGACAAGCCGATGACGAACCGCGACGGCATCCTGTCGATCGGCTTCGGCTATCCGAATTTGCTGATGTCCGAGAGCTATAATTCGGCCGGTTCGCCATACTGGGCGTTCAAGGCTTTCCTGCCGCTGGCAATCCCGGAAGATCATCCGTTCTGGACGGCGAAAGAGGCGGTACCGGCCGCCGCACCCGTCACACCGCAGCGCCATCCCGGCATGGTGATCATGCATACCGGCGAAGATGCGGTGGCCCTGTCATCGGGGCAGGAAAATCTTCAGATGCGGTTTGGTACCGAAAAATACGCCAAATTCGCATATTCGGCCCGCTATGGCTTTAGCGTCGAAGCCGACGAGCGGAGTTTTGCCGGCGGCGCGTTCGATTCTGCATTGGCTTTCAGCGATGACGGCTTTCACTATCTCGTCCGTGAAACCAATACGGTGGCGAAGATTGCCGGCGACGTGCTCTATGCAAAATGGTCGCCTTTCAAGGATGTCAGCGTCGAAACCTGGCTCGTTCCGGCGGCGCCCTGGCATATTCGCGTCCATCGCATCCAGTCGCCGCGTGCGTTGCAGATTGCCGAGGGCGGCTTTGCGATTGCCAAGCAGGATTTCGACCTCGATACGCTCGAAGCCGCGGCCGGCCAGGCCTGCGTCCTTGGCGAAGCTGACTTCTCCGGCATCGCTGATCTCGGCTCCAGCATCGAGCGCCACGGCCTCGTGCAAAAGGCATTGCCGAATACCAACATGATCGTTGCCAAGACCCTGGTGCCACAGCTGCGCGGTGAAATTCCGGCGGGAGAGACCGTGTTGTTCACGGCCGTCATAGCCACGGGAGATCGGCAGGCTGTGTCGCGGGCGTGGCTAACGCCACCTGGGAAGCCGGATTTGTCTTCGCTGGAAGCGATCGTCGCCAAGGAAGGCATCACGGTCAGCGCCATCGAGGCGCCAGGGCAAATGCCATGAGACAAACAGGTATTGCGCTTGCCATGCAGCCCGGGCAGCGGACGGAGCATGTTCTCCCTGATGCCTTGCTCGACCGGCTGGAACAGCTCGGTGTGCTGCTCGACCGGCAGCCGCTCGAGAATTTTGGCGATGCGCGCGCCAGGCGCATCCTTGCCGAAACCGAAATCCTGATCACCGGCTGGGGCGCGCCCTTTGTTGGTGCCGATGTGCTTGCGGCCGCGAAAGGGATGAAACTTGTGGCCCATGCCGCCGGCACGGTCAAAGGCATCATCGGCGAGGAGGTCTTCAGATCAGGTGTGCAGGTCACCCATGCGGCGGAGGCCAATGCCGTTCCCGTCGCGGAATTCACCCTTGCGGCGATCCTGTTTGCCGGCAAGCAGGTCTTTCGCTTCCGGGACTACTACACGGATGACCGGAACCGCGAGCGGACCTATCCGATGCAGCGGCTGGCGATCGGCAACTACGGCCGGACGGTCGGCATCATCGGCGCTTCGCGTATCGGGCGGCGAGTGATCGATCTGCTGAAACCCTTCGAATTCAAGATCCTGCTTTTCGATCCGACATTGAGCGCCTCGCAATGCGCAGAGCTGGGCGTTGCGAAATGCGACCTCGATACATTGATGCGGAGGTCGGATATCGTTTCGCTGCATGCGCCGTCGCTTCCATCGACCCGCCATATGATCGATGCGCGGAAGTTGGCGATGATGAAGGATGGCGCAACGCTGATCAACACGGCGCGCGGCGCAATCATCGATGAGGCGGCATTGCTGATCACGCTGGCCACCGGCCGGATTGATGCCATTATCGACGTCACCGATCCGGAGATTCCCGAGACGAGCTCGGCATTCTACGACCTGCCGAACGTGTTCCTCACGCCGCATATCGCCGGCGCGGTCGGATTGGAGCGTTCCAGACTTGGCGCAATGGCCGTCGATGAGATCGAGCGCTTTCTGAAGGGCGAGCCGCTGCTCTACGCGCTGACGCTGGCCGATCTCGACCGGCTTGCTTAGGGCCTGCGCCAATATCCGAAATTGAAAGCGCCAGCTCCACTCGAACTGGCGCTTCAATTTTATTAGCCGGCTTTTAGGCTATTCGGCGAACCGTCATTCGCGAGCTCCGGCATCAGGTCGGCGAGCGTCACCACCTTGCCGGTGCGCGAGCTCTCCAATGCTGCAATCCCGCAGAGAACAGACATTGCCCCGGCGCGCGTACCGGCGCGCTGATGCAGTCCATCTTCGATGCCGGGCTTGAAGATCATATTGCGCATCCGGTCGTCGCCGCCGTAATGCCCGCCGGACGAATGTGGAACGACGATGCGTTCGAGCGCTTCCTTGCCATTGGGGAAATTGCGGATCAGCAGGATCTCGTCTTCCTTCTTCACCTCCCATGGCTGCGTTTCATGCTGGCGAACCTCGATCCGGCCCTTGGTGCCGTTGAACGCCAGATGATGACCCTCGATCGGCTGGAAGGTGTTCAGCGAGTAGGAGACATGCACGTTGTTGCGGTAGCGGATGCTGACCACCATCGTATCGGGTATGTCGATATCCTCGCGGAAGACGCAGCCGTCGCGGAAATAGCCGTCGATCTTCGAGGGGTCCTCGTAAAGCGTGTCCAGGAACGGATCTGCCTCGAGGTCAAGATAGTAGTCACAGTCGGCGGTGTGAGGACAGAGCTTGCAACGCGGGCCGCGGAACGGCCCCTTGCGGCCGTAATTCTGCAGGTCGGCAAAGGATGTCACGGCTTCGGGATCGCTGTCGAGATACCAGTTCAGCAGATCGAAATGGTGTGTCGCCTTGTGGACGAAGAGGCTGCCCGAATTCTCGGTATATGCATGCCAGCGACGGAAATAGTCGGCGCCGTGCTTGGTGTTCAGGTACCAATGAAAATCGACGGAGGTGACGCGGCCGATCTCGCCGGAGTTCAGTAGCTCCTTGATGCGCGCTGCCGTCGGCGAATAGCGGTAGTTGAACGAAACATCGACGCGCTGGCCTGTCCGCTTCTCGGCGTCCATGATCCGCCGGATCTTGTCGACCGCCGTCGTCATTGGTTTCTCGGTGATCACGTCGATCCCGGCCTCGAGCGCCCGCACGACGATCGCGTCATGGGTATGGTCAGGCGTACAGACGATCACGAGGTCGGGCTTGACCTCCTTCAGCATCGCATCGATGTCGTCATAGATGGGGGCATTGCTGCCGATCATCGTGCGCGCACGCTCGCCGCGCAGCGAGTTCTTCTCGACGATGGCCACCAGATCCACATGCTCGCGCCAGCCGGCGAGCAGGTCTTTCCCCCACATCGTCGTCCCGCGATTGCCGGTCCCTATCAGTGCAAAACGGCGCTTCTCCATCGAATGATCCTCCTTCATACGTGCTGAAACGAATATATCCAATTAAACCAGGCAGCAGCCATGATACCGGTCGACGCAGGTGGCGATGACCTCCTCCGCCGGGCGCTTCCACCAGTTGTCTGCCGAAAAGATCTCGACCTCCTGCGCGCCGAAGAAGCCCGCCTTCTCGATCATCCGCCTGATGCCTTTAAGATCGATCACGCCGTCGCCCATCATGCCGCGGTCGGTCAGCATGTCCTTGGTCGGCACCAGCCAATCGCAGATGTGATGCGCGAAGATGCGCTTCATCTGCCCGGCGCGCGCGATCTGCTCGGCGAGTTCCGGATCCCACCAGACGTGATAGACGTCAATGGCGACGCCGACATCGGTACCGAGCAGTTCGCACATGTCGAGCGCCTGGCGCAGGGTATTCACGCAGGAGCGGTCGGCGGCATACATCGGGTGCAGTGGCTCGATCGCCAGCGGAACGCCCGAGGCTTTCGCATGCGGCAGGACGGCGGCGATGCCGTCCGAAACCATCTGCCGGGCAGCACCGATATCCCGCGATCCACCCGCCAATCCACCGACAACGAGCACCAGGCAATCGGCGCCAAGCGCAGCGGCCTCGTCGATCGCCCGTCTGTTGTCGTCGAGGTTCTTTTGCCAATCGCCGTCATTGGCTGCCGGAAAGAAGCCGCCGCGGCAAAGGCCGGTCAGCTTCAGGCCGTTCGATTTCACGATACGGACAGCCTCGTCGAGACCGGCCTTGGCGATCTGATCGCGCCAGGGCGCGATCCTGGTGATGCCGTGCTTCAGGCAGAGATCCACGGCTTCTGCAAATCCGCACTGCTCGCGGATCGTTGCGAGATTGATCGAAAGTCCTTCGACCTGCATGTCATGTCCTCCCTGCCTGATGGGTCACTGCACGCCGTGAACGGCAAGCACCTGCTGCATGCGGCTGACCGCGAGATCGGGATCGGCGAGGACCCGGGCCTTGTCGGCCAGCCGGAAAAGTTCGGCGAGATGAGTCAGAGACCTTGTGCTCTGCTGCCCGCCAACCATCACGAAATGGTCCTGCAGCCCGTTCAGATAGGCAAGGAACACCACACCGGTCTTGTAGAAGCGGGTCGGCGCCTTAAAGATGTGGCGCGACAGTGGAACGGTAGGGTCGAGCAGATCGAAAAACTCGTTGTTGCTCTGGCGCCCGAGCGCGTCCATTGCCGCCGAAGCCGCCGGTGCGATCGCATCGAAAATGCCGAGCAGGGCGTCCGAATGCCCCTCTTCGTCGCCGGCGATCAGTTCGGCATAGTTGAAGTCGTCGCCGGTGTACATGCGCACCGCCTTGGGCAACTGGCGGCGCATCGCCACTTCCTTTTCCTTCGAAAGCAGCGAAATCTTGATGCCATCGACCTTGGCGGCATTGGCTTCGATCACTTGAAGGCTCGTCGACATTGCCCTGATGTGATCGGCGTTGCCCCAGTAGCCTGCGAGCGCCGGGTCGAACATTTCACCCAACCAATGGATGATCACGGGTTCCTTGACCTGGCGAAGGATGCGGTCATAGACGCGGATATAGTCGTCCGGGCCCTTGGCGGCGGCGGCCAGCGCCCGGCTTGCCATCAGGATGATGCGTCCGCCCTCGGACTCGATGGCTTCGATCTGTTCTTCGTAAGCCCGGATGATCGTATCGACCGTCACATCAGGACCAGGTGTCAGATGATCAGTGCCGGCGCCGCAGGCAATCAGCGCGTCCTTGCGGGTGCGTGCTTCGCGCAGCGCCCGGCGGATCAGCTCGCGGGCCTCAGGCCAGCCGAGGCCCATGCCGCGCTGAGCCGTATCCATCGCCTCGGCAACGCCGAGGCCGAGATCCCAGAGCCGGTGGCGAAACGCAAGCGTCCGCTCCCAGTCGATCGCCGGTGTCAGCCACGGGTCGTTGTCTTGAAGCGGATCGGCCACCACATGGGCGGCCGCATAGACGACGCGCGGAAAATCCTTGGCATCGCGCGTCTTCAGCTCGATCGGCACGCCGGTCAGCTGATAGGGCGCGATCTTGCCGTCCAGCGGGAGATTGATCGTTCTTGCCATGATCAGAATTCCAGCCGGGGAACGTCAAGCCAGCGGCGTTCGGCCCACGACTTGAGGCCGAGTTCGGCGAGCTGCACGCCCTTGGCGCCAGCCTCCATGCCATAGGGCCACGGCGCATCTTCGGCGACATGGCGCAGGAACATTTCCCACTGCGCCTTGAAGCCGTTGTCGAAGACCTGCGTATCCGGTACCTCGTCCCAGGTCTTGTAGAAGTCGATCGTCTGCGGCTGATCGGGATTCCAGACCGGCTTCGGCGTATTGACGCGGTGCTGGGTCCAGCATTTCGTTAGCCCCGCGACCGCGGAACCATGCGTGCCGTCGACCTGGAACGTTACGAGGTCGTCGCGGCGGACGCGAACCGCCCACGACGAGTTGATCTGCGCGATCACCCCGCCTTCAAGTTCGAAGGTCGCGTAGGCGGCGTCGTCGGTATCGCAAGGATAGGTCTTGCCCTGTTCGTCGACGCGGCTGCCGATATGGGTGGCACCGAGGCAGGAGACGGATTTCACCTCGCCAAAGAGATTGTCGAGCACGTAGCGCCAGTGGCACAGCATATCCAGGATGATGCCGCCGCCGTCGCCCTTGCGGTAGTTCCAGGACGGGCGCTGTGCCGGCACGCCCCAGTCGCCCTCGAACACCCAGTAGCCAAACTCGCCGCGCACCGAGAGAATCTTGCCGAAGAAGCCGGAATCGCGCAGCAGCGCCAGCTTTCGCAGGCCGGGCAGGAACAGCTTGTCCTGAACGACGCCGTGCTTGAGCCCGGAAGAGCGGGCCTTCCGGGCAAGATCGACCGCAACCTGCAGGTCATCGGAAATCGGCTTTTCGCAATAGACATGTTTGCCGGCGTCAAGCGCCCGGGACAGCAGCTCGGCACGCATCAGCGTCGTGCCGGCGTCGAAGAAAATATGGTCGTCGGGGTTGGCAAGTGCGGCGTCAAGGTCGGTCGACCAGCGCTTGATGTTATGCTTCTTCGCCAGCTCTTCCATCTTGTCGCGGTTGCGGCCGACTATGATCGGATCGATCTCCAGCCGTTCCCCCGATTTCAGCAGAAGGCCGCCCTGATCGCGGATGGCCAGGATCGATCGCACCAGGTGCTGATTGTATCCCATGCGGCCTGTAACGCCGTGCAAAATGATCCCGAGACGTGCCATTTGTTCCTCCCTGCCAATCGTTTTCCGGCAGGGAGCGGGCTTGGCCCAGCCCTCCCAAGCCAGTAACTAAACAGTTACTTGATGGCAGAAGGAAACCGGACCTGTCAATAGGCAAATCCGTTTCGGCTTCTCAGCGCTTGATGGAGGCGAGCGTCACGTGGACGATATGGCGCTCCCAGGTGTCCAGATTCGTGGCCTCGATCAGGGGGCGGCCGAAGATGGTCGAGAGCGTGTACTGGTTGGAAAGATAGAAATATCCGAGCGATGCGATCGTCAGATAGACATGCAGCGGATCGGCCGTCTCGATGAAGACGCCTTCCTTCTTGCCGCGTTCAAGCACCTGGGCCAGTTCGCCGATCAGATGCGAGTGAAGCTCCTTCAGCCGCACCGATTGGCGCAGCCAGCGGGCGCGATGCAGGTTTTCGGTTCCGAGCAGACTGAGGAACTCCGGATGCTGGAGGAAATAGCGCCAGGTGAAGAGCGCGAGTTCCGTGATACCCTCTTCCGGATTGCGGTCGCCGATATGCAGCGCACGTTCGGCGGTGCGGATGCCGACATAGGCTTCTTCGAGCACGCGCAGGTACAGCTGCTCCTTGTCGCCGAAATAGTGGTAGAGCATGCGCTTGTTGGTGCCGGCACGTTCGGCGATCGCATCGACGCGGGCGCCGCCCATGCCGTTTTCGGCAAATTCCTGCGTTGCCGCCTCAAGGATCGCCGCCTTGGTCCGTTCGGGGTCGCGCTGAAGCACGCGCTCGCCGCTGGCGCGCTTCGGCTTTTTCTTGTCCCCAGTCTGGCCGGTATCGTTCATCGGCTTATCTCCCCAGACGCTAATGTTGCGCTCATAAGGCTTCGGTGCGAGGTTGTACAAGCGAAATTCGAAGAGGAGACCTCGCGAAACCAAGACCGCTTGACAGGCTTCGTGCTTGTCCATAGCTTGTAACCAATTAGTTATTTGTTGCAAGAGAAACCAGCAAGGAGCGTGTGGAGGCGCTCCCCAAGGGAGGAGGAAAAACAGATGACATTCAGCATTAATAGACGTGGCTTCATGGCGGGAGGGGCTTCGCTGCTCGCGCTTTCGGGTATGGGTGCCCCTGCATTTGCGCAGGACGCCCGTCTCCGCCTGATCTGGTGGGGCTCTCAGCCCCGCGCGGACCGCACCAACAAGGTGTCGGATCTTTACAAGGCCAAGAATTCCGGTGTTTCGATCACCGGCGAATTCCTGGGCTGGGGCGATTACTGGCAGAAGCTCGCGACCCAGGTTGCGGGCAAGAACGCCCCTGACGTGATCCAGATGGATTACCGTTATATCGTCGAATACGCCCGGCGCGGCGCTCTTGCTCCGCTGGAATCCTACATGCCCTCGAAGCTGCAACTCGGCGATTTCGATCCGGCTCAGATCGAAGGCGGCAAGGTCGACGGCCACCTCTATGGCATCAGCCTCGGCGCGAACTCGGCAGCGACTGTAATCAACACCGTTGCGCTGCAGGAAGCAGGCGTCGAAGCCCCGAACAACAAGACGACGTGGGAAGAACTCGGCAAGATCGGTGCTGAAATCACCAAGGCCGGCAAACGCAAGGGCTTCTTCGGCTTTGCCGACGGCAGCGGCGCCGAGCCGCTCTTCGAAAACTACGTTCGCCAGCGCGGCAAGGCGCTGTACACGGCGGATTCGAAGATCGCCTTTGGCGTCGAAGATGCGTCCGAATGGTTCGACATGTGGGCGAAGTTCCGCGAAGCCGGCGCCTGTGTGCCGCCTGATGTTCAGGCGCTCTACAAGGATACGATCGACACCGCCCCGCTGACGATGGGCAAGGCTGCGATCGACTATGCGCACAGCAACCAGTTCGTCGGCTTCCAGGCCGTCGTCAAGGACAAGCTGACGCTCAGCAACTACCCGCGCGTCACCGCGGACTCGAAGGGCGGCCACTACCGCAAGCCATCGATGTTCTTCTCGGTGTCGGCGCAGTCCAAGGTCCTCGATCAGGCCGTCGATTACGTCAACTTCTTCGTCATGAATCCCGATGCCGCCAAGGTGCTCGACGTCGAGCGCGGCATTCCGGAATCGAAGTCGATGCGTGATGTCGTCGCCGGTACGCTCGATGATGTCGGCAAGATCCCACTGAACTACGTGGCCAATCTTGGCGATCTCGCCGGTCCGTTGCCGCCACCGCCGCCGACAGGTGCCGGTGAAGGCCAGACGGTTCTGCGTCAGCTCGCCGAGCAGGTTGCCTTCGGTCAGGTAACCCCTGCCGATGCCGGCAAGCAGCTCGTGGATGAAATTACGCGCGTCCTCGCGCGGGGTTGAACCACATGAACAATGCGATGCGCACAACGGCCGACGGAGCCGTGACGGTGGAACGTTACCAGGGAGCAGTGGCAGACAGCCGCCTCAGGCGGCTGTGGAATGCCAATGCTCCAGGCTATCTCTTCCTGCTGCCCTGGCTCCTGGGTTTTTTCGGGCTGACGCTCGGCCCCGCCCTGATTTCTCTCTACCTGTCGTTCACGGACTTCGACATGTTGAGAGCGCCGGGCTGGGTCGGCACGGACAATTATGTGCGCATCGCCACTGCCGATCCGAAATTCGCCGCGGCGATGAAGGTGACGCTGACCTATGTCGTGCTCTCCGTCCCCTTCAAGCTCACTTTTGCGCTGATGGTGGCAATGGCACTGAACCGGGGCATTCGCGGTCTTCCTGTTTACCGCGCCATTTTCTATCTGCCCTCGCTGCTTGGCGGCAGCGTCGCCATCGCAGTTCTCTGGCGGCAGCTTTTCGCCGGTGACGGCCTTGTTAATGCGGCGCTGGCACAGTTCGGCATTCAAGGGCCGAGCTGGATCTCGCATCCGAGCTATTCGATCTACACGCTGGTGGCGTTGTCCGTCTGGCAGTTCGGCTCGCCGATGATCATCTTCCTCGCCGGTCTGCGCCAGATCCCGCAGGATATGTATGAGGCGGCCAGCCTCGACGGCGCCTCGACATTCCGCCAGTTCTACAAGATCACGCTGCCGCTTCTGACGCCCGTCATTTTCTTCAATGCCGTGGTGCAGACGATCGAAGCCTTCAAGGCCTTCACGCCTGCTTTCATCATCTCAGGCGGCACCGGCGGTCCGATCAATTCGACGCTGTTCTATACGCTCTACCTCTATCAAGAAGCCTTCGGCAATTTCCGCATGGGCTACGCTTCGGCACTCGCGTGGATCCTGGTGGTCATCATCGCGATCTTCACCGCCTTCTCGTTCCTGTCCTCGCGCTATTGGGTTCATTACGATGACTGAGATGACCGCTGCAGTCACCGCGGCCAGGCCGCCATCCGACATCAACAAGCGCAGCCTGCCGGGTTCGATCGTCGTCCATGCCCTGCTGATCGGTGCGTCGCTGCTGATGCTCTATCCGCTGCTCTGGATGCTATCGGCCTCGGTGCGCCCGGAAAACGAGATCTTCTCGTCGACCTCGATCATCCCGTCATCGATCGATTTCGCGTCCTATGTGCGCGGCTGGACCGGCCTCGATATCAGCTTCGGGCGCTTCTTCTGGAATTCGCTGGTCATCTCGCTGCTGACGGTCACCGGCAATGTCATCGCCTGCTCGCTCACGGCTTTCGCCTTCGCGCGTCTCCGCTTTGCCGGCCGGAATTTCTGGTTCGCGATCATGCTCGGCACACTGATGATCCCGTATCACGTGACGCTGATCCCGCAATATGTGCTGTTCCTCAACCTCGGCTGGGTCAACACCATCCTGCCGCTGGTCGTGCCGAAGTTCCTGGCGAGCGACGCCTTCTTCATCTTCCTGATGGTGCAGTTCTTCCGCGGCATTCCGCGTGAACTCGATGAAGCCGCAATGATGGATGGCTGCAGCGCCTGGCGGATCTATTGGAAGATCATGCTGCCGCTGTCGCTGCCGGTGCTGGCAACGGCTGCCATCTTCTCCTTCATCTGGACCTGGGACGATTTCTTCGGGCCGCTGATCTATCTGAACGACATGAACACCTACACGATCCAGCTCGGCCTGCGCACCTTTGTCGACTCGACCAGCGCATCGGACTGGGGTGGCCTGTTCGCCATGTCGACGCTGACACTGGTGCCGGTGTTCTTCTTCTTCCTGTTCTTCCAGCGCCTGCTGATCGAAGGCATCGCCACAACAGGCATGAAGCGCTGATGCCGATGGGAAAGAGTGACATGAGCATCAAGACTGTTGCCATCGTCGGCTGCGGTATCGGCCGTTCGCATATCGTCGAGGGCTATCTGCCGCATCCTGATCGCTTCAAGGTCGCAGCGATCTGCGATCTGAACGAGGAGCGGCTTAAGACCGTCGGCGACGAATTCGGCATCGAGCGCCGCACCACGTCCTTCGACGAGCTTCTGGCGGACGACGGTATCGACATCATCGATATCTGCACGCCGCCTGGCATCCACAAGGAGCAGGTGATCGCAGCGCTTGCAGCCGGAAAGCATGTCGTCTGCGAAAAGCCGCTGACGGGATCGCTGGCTGGCGTCGATGAGATCATGCGTGCCGAGAAGACAGCCAAGGGCACGCTGATGCCAATCTTCCAGTATCGTTACGGCGATGGCATCGAGCAGGCGAAGCGCATCATCGATGCAGGCATTGCCGGCAAGTTCTATATGGGTTCGGTGGAGACCTTCTGGCTGCGCAAACCCGAATATTACGCCGTGCCCTGGCGCGGCAAATGGGCGACCGAGCTTGGCGGTGTGCTGGTCACGCATGCGCTGCACCTGCACGATATGCTCTTCCATCTTGCCGGCCCGGCCGCGCGCGTCTTCGGCCGTGTCGCCACCCGCGTCAACGATATCGAGGTGGAAGACTGCGCCTCGGTGAGCCTTGAGATGCAGAACGGCGCCTTCGTGTCGCTCTCGTGCACCCTTGGTTCCCAGCAGGAAATCAGCCGCCTTCGGCTGCATTTCGAAAACGTCACGTTCGAGAGCAATCACGAACCCTACTCGCCGGGCAAAGGGCCCTGGCAGATCATCGCTGCAAACGATGGCGTACAGGCGCAGATCGACAAAACGCTCGCCGACTGGCAGCCGGTGGCGCCGCGCTTCAACACGCAAATGGTCCGCTTCCACGACTATCTCAGTGGCAATGGGCCGCTGCCGGTGACGTCGGCAGATGCGCGCCGCGCTCTGGAGCTGGTGACAGCAATCTATCAATCCTCGGACAGCGGAGCTGACGTTGCGCTGCCGATCGGGCCGGAGAGCCCCAAATACGCCGACTGGCGTGCAAAAACGCGATAACGGGATCAGGAGAGGATTTGGGAAGATGGCAACGAGTGTCGTTCTTCAGAAGGTCGAGAAGCGCTACGGGTCGCTGGATGTCATTCATGGCATCGACCTGACGATCGATCCCGGTGAGTTCACCGTCTTCGTCGGCCCGTCCGGCTGTGGCAAGTCCACGCTGCTGCGGATGATCGCCGGGCTCGAGGAGATTTCCGGCGGCGCCCTGCTTCTGGACAACGAGCGCATGAACGAGGTCGCGCCGGCAAAGCGCGGGATCGCCATGGTGTTCCAGTCCTATGCGCTTTATCCGCATATGTCGGTCTACAAGAATCTGGCTTTCGGGCTGGAGACAGCCGGCTACAAGAAAGCTGAAATCGAGCCGAAGGTGCGCCGCGCCGCCGAGATTCTGCAGATCGAAAAGCTGCTGGAACGCAAGCCCAAGGCACTTTCCGGCGGCCAGCGCCAGCGTGTTGCTATCGGCCGCGCCATTGTCCGGGAGCCACGCATCTTCCTCTTCGACGAGCCGCTGTCGAACCTTGATGCCGAACTGCGCGTGCAGATGCGCGTCGAGATTTCCCGGCTGCACAGCAGCCTTGGCAATACGATGATCTATGTGACGCACGATCAGGTCGAGGCCATGACCATGGCAGACAAGATCGTCGTGCTGAATTCCGGCCGCATCGAGCAGGTCGGAGCCCCGCTCGACCTCTACAACAACCCGGCCAACCGTTTCGTCGCCGGTTTCATCGGCAGCCCGAAGATGAACTTCCTGAAGGCGAAGATCGAGCAGGTGAATGAAGGGGACACGAGTGTCAGCGTCTGCGGCAGTTCGATCCGGCTGCCTCGACGCCTGAAGGGCTCCGCAGGCCAGGATGTGACATTCGGAATTCGCCCTGAGCATCTCGGCGTTGCCGATGCCGGAACGGCGCTTGCGACCGTCAATGTCGATCTCGTCGAAAATCTCGGCGGCGCCACGATGCTTTACACGACGACGCCGGATGGCCAGCAGCTGACCATCGCTCTCGATGGCCAGCAGAAGGTCGAGCGCGGCACCAATGTGAAGACATCCTTCGATCCGGCCCGCTGTCACGTCTTCGACGCGTCCGGCGCCACGATCTGACCGGGCCTCTGCTTGACAGCCGATCCCCCTCTGGCCCATCATTTTGAAAATGGGCCGCGAGGGGGACAAGCGTGACGCCTGAAGATAGGATTCATGCACTCGGCATCTGGCACGGGCCGGTCGAGATCGAACCTATCACCGGCGGCATCACCAACCGCAACTACCTCGTCAGGGATCGCAGCACGCGGCGTGTCGTGCGGCTGGGTGATGATATCCCGGTTCATCACATCAACCGCCAGAATGAGCTCGCCGCCAGCATCGCTGCCCATGCCGCCGGTCTTTCGCCCGCCGTCATCCATCATGCGCCCGGTATCCTCGTTCTGGACTTCATCGAATCGCGGGCGCTGTCTGCGGCTGATCTGCAGGATGAAGCAACCTTGCTGCGGACGCTGCCGCTGGTCCGGGCCTGCCACGGCGACATCGCTCGCCACTTCCGCGGCCAGGCGATGATCTTCTGGGTCTTCCACGTGATCCGGGATTATGCGGCTAATCTTGCCGCAGCAGGTAGCGCCTACGCACCGCTTCTACCCGGCTTGCTTGAAAAGGCCGAGCGTCTGGAAGCTGCGGCCGGCCCCTTCGAAATCGGCTTCGGGCACAACGATCTGCTGGCCGCGAATTTCCTCGATGACGGCAAACGGCTTTGGTTGATCGACTGGGACTATGCCGGCTTCAACACGCCGCTCTTCGATCTCGGCGGCCTTGCCTCGAACAACGAGCTCCCGGAAGCCGCCGAACGGACGATGCTTGAAAGCTATTTCGAAAAGCCGCTGACCCCCGATCTCTGGCGCCGCTACAGCGCGATGAAATGCGCCTCTCTGCTGCGCGAGACGCTCTGGAGCATGGTCTCCGAGATCCATTCGACCATCGATTTCGATTACGCCGCCTATACCGCCGAAAATCTCGCCCGCTCCGAGCGCGCCTACAAGGCATTTGAACAGGATCAGTAGAATGACGAAGGAATTACCGAAGACGGCGAAGGCCGTGGTCATCGGCGGCGGTATCATCGGCTGCTCGACGGCCTATCACCTCGGCAAGCTCGGCTGGACCGATACCGTGCTGCTCGAGCGCAAGAAGCTGACATCGGGCACGACCTTCCACGCTGCCGGCCTCGTCGGCCAGCTGCGCACCAGCGCCAACATCACCCAGCTGCTCGGCTACTCCGTCGATCTCTACAAGAAGCTTGAAGCGGAAACCGGGCTCGGCACCGGCTGGAAGATGAATGGTGGCTTGAGGCTCGCCTGCAACGAGGAGCGTTGGACCGAGGTGAAGCGCCAGGCGACCACGGCGCAGTCCTTCGGCCTCGAAATGCATCTGCTGACGCCGCAGGAGGCTTTCGATCTCTGGCCGCTGATGACAACAGATGACCTTGTCGGCGCGGCCTTTCTGCCGACCGATGGTCAGGCTAACCCTTCGGATATCACTCAAGCGCTTGCCCGTGGCGCCCGCATGGCTGGTGTTTCGATCTTCGAAGACACCGAAGTCATCGACCTCGAGATCGACAAGGGACGTATCCGCGCCGTCATCACCGCCAATGGCCGCATCGAATGCGAGCGCGTCGTCGTCTGCGCCGGCCAGTGGACCCGCGCCTTCGCCGCGCGCTTCGGCGTCAACGTGCCGCTCGTCTCCGTTGAGCATCAATATCTGATCACCGAATCCTTCGGCGTACCCTCGAACCTGCCGACACTCCGCGATCCCGATCGCCTGACCTATTACAAGGAAGAGGTCGGTGGCCTCGTCATGGGCGGCTACGAGCCGAACCCGATCCCCTGGGCAACTGGCGGCATTCCCGACGGCTTCCACTACACGCTGCTCGACAGCAATTACGATCACTTTGAGCAGATCATGGAACAGGCACTGGCCCGCGTTCCCGCTCTCGAAACCGCCGGCGTCAAGCAGCTGTTGAACGGTCCGGAGAGCTTCACGCCTGACGGAAACTTCATCCTCGGCGAAGCGCCGGAACTGAAGAACTTCTTTGTCGGAGCGGGTTTCAACGCCTTCGGTATCGCGTCGGGCGGCGGTGCCGGCATGGCACTGGCCGAATGGGTAGCGAAGGGCGAGCCGCCCTACGATCTCTGGCCGGTCGATATCCGCCGCTTCGGCCGTCCGCATTTCGACACCGACTGGGTCCGCACCCGCACGCTGGAGGCCTACGGCAAGCATTATACGCTGGCCTTCCCCTTCGAAGAACATTCGAGCGGTCGCCCCTGCCGCAAGTCGCCGCTCTATGATCGGCTGAAGGCGCAGGGCGCCTGCTTCGGCGAGAAGCTCGGCTGGGAGCGGCCGAACTGGTTTGCCGATCTCTTCGCCAACGAGGAGCCTAAGGATATCTACAGCTACAACAGGCAGAACTGGTTCGACGCCGTTGGCCGCGAGCACAAGGCAGTGCGCGAGGCAGCCGTCATCTTCGACCAGACCTCCTTCGCCAAGTTCGTGCTGAAGGGCTGCGATGCCGAAGCAGCGCTCGGCTGGATCGCTTCGAACGACGTGGCAAAGCCTGTCGGCTCGCTTGTCTATACCCAGATGCTGAACGACAAGGGCGGTATCGAATGCGATCTCACAGTCGCCCGCATCGCCGAGAACGAATATTACATCGTCACCGGCACGGGATTTGCGACTCACGACTTCGACTGGATAGCCCGCAATATTCCTGAGGGAATGCAGGCCGAGCTGGTCGATGTCACCTCCGCCTATTCGGTTCTGTCGCTGATGGGGCCGAATGCCCGCGCCGTGCTGGAGAAGGTCACCTCATCGGATGTCTCGCACGCTGCCTTCCCCTTCGGCCGCGTCAAGACCGTCGGCATCGCAGGCTGCCCGGTCAGGGCGCTGCGCATCACCTATGTCGGCGAGCTCGGTTACGAGCTGCACGTGCCGGTCGAATACGCAACGACGGTCTATGACGCGCTGATGGCCGCCGGAAACGGCCTCGGTCTCGTCAACGCCGGCTACCGCGCCATCGAAAGCTGCCGCCTGGAAAAGGGCTATCGCGCCTGGGGATCGGATATCGGTCCTGACCATACGCCCGTCGAGGCTGGCCTTGCCTGGGCGGTGAAGACGAAAAAGAACACTCCCTTCCGCGGCCGCGATGCCGTGGAGCGTCAATTGACAGGTGGCGTCAAGAAGATGCTGGTCTGCTTCATGCCGGATGATCCTGATATCGTCCTGCTCGGCCGCGAAACCATCTACCGCGATGGAAAGCGCGTCGGCTGGCTCTCGAGCGGCGGGTTCGGCTACACGCTCGGAAAGGCGATTGGCTACGGCTACGTCCGCAACGTTGACGGTGTGACGGAGGATTTTGTGCTGTCAGGCAAGTACGAGCTCGATGTTGCGCGCGAGCGGGTGCCGTGCTCGGTGTCGCTGAAGCCGTTGTATGATCCCGAGATGACGCGGGTGAAGGGGTAGGCTGTTCCCTTGGGAGACCACGGGTGCCGCGAATGCTTCCCTCATTCCTGTGCCCTTAGGGCTGCGCCCACGGGACGTCACAGGAATCTAGCCACTGCGCGTCCGCGCGGTGAATGAATCTGTCAGTTAGACGAAGAGTCTTTCCGGCCCAAGGCCTTGGGCCGGCTGGATCCCTGTAACAAGCACAGGGGTGAGGAGGGAGAGGTTGGTGCCCTCTTTTCCGAGATCACCTCAGAACAACGGCAACCTGTTATCCTGGATCAGGATATCCAGCTTGTTCGCCACGTCTTCGGTCCAGATGACATTGTCCGTCAACGCCTTCGGGAACAGCCCCGGCAACTTGAACAGAGCCGCCGAAACGGCGCTGCCGTTGCGCGGCACGTCGGCGAGCAGCGTCGCAATCTCTTCCGCTCGCGGATCACGCAGCTCGTAGGCCTTGCCGTTGCGGTCGACGCCGATGGCATAGCGCATCCAGGCTGCGACGGCGATGGCGTAGGTCTCGGCCTTGCTGCCGTGGGCCAGTGCTTCGGTTGCCGGCTCCAGCAGGCGCTGCGGCAGCTTCTGCGTGCCGTCCATGGCGATCTGGTAGGTGCGGTGGGCGATCGCCTTGTTTGCAAAGCGGGCTATCAGTTCGTCGGCATAGTGGTCGAGATCGATGCCCGGAACCGGATCGAGCGTCTCGGCAGCGGCATTCATCTGACGCCGGGCAAGAGCCGCCAATCCTTCGTCGTCCATGACGTCGCGGATATATTCATAGCCGCCTATGTAGCCGAGATAGGCGAGCAGCGAATGCGCACCGTTGAGCATGCGCAGCTTCATCTTTTCATAGGCCGAGACCTCATCGACCATCAGCACGCCGACCTTGTCCCATGCAGGGCGGCCGTTGGCGAAATGGTCTTCGATCACCCATTGGGTGAAGGGCTCGGTCTCGATTGCTGCAAGATCTTGCCGTCCTGTCAGCCGCTCGGCATCCGCATAGGTGGCGTCGGTGCTGGCGGGCGTGATGCGGTCGACCATGGTCGAGGGGAAGGGCACATTGGTTTCGATCCAGGTGCGAAGCTCCGGATCGACACGGCCGGCGAAATCGAGGACGAGGCGCTTCAGCACCGCGCCGTTGCTCGGCAGATTATCGCAGCTGAGCGGCGTGAAGGGGGCGATACCCTTGGCGCGGCGGCGGGCAAGGCCTTCGACCAGATAGCCGACGACGCCGCGCGGCGCGTGGCGGTCGGCAAGATCGGCGGCAACATCCGGATGCGTCAGATCAAGTCCGCCGGTACGCACGTCGAGGCCATAGGCCTTTTCCGTCACCGTCAGGCTGACGATGCCGATCGCCGGGTCTTCGAGACGCGACAAGAGCAGCGACGGATCGCGCGGAGCCACATGCGCCTTCAGGATCGGACCGATCACCTCGGCCGTGGTGCCCGACGTATCACGGATCAACACGGTGTAGAGGCCGTTCTGGGCGTTGAGATTATCGGCAACGTCAGGCGTGCGCAGGCTCGCCACCTCGATGCCCCAGTCGCCGCCGTCAGCGGCCAGCGCCGCATCCGTAAACGGCGCGAAATGGGCACGGAAGAAGGCGCCGGGGCCGAGATGCAGGATGCCCGCCTTCAGCGCGCTGCGGTCATAGGCGGGAAGCTTTGCGGTCGGCGCCAGGCCGTTCAGGTCCTTCAGTCGATTGCTCACAGCTTGTAGGCCTTCTTCGCGTTGTCATAGGAGAGTTCGCGCGCGACGATTGCCGCATCTTTCCTGGAGATCCGGTGCTCGGCGGCAAGCTGCGCCAGGAAGCCGCAAACCTCGCGGCGCCAGACGTCGTGGCGGGCGGGGATCGAGAGCAAGGCGCGGGTATCGTCGTTGAAGCCGGCAAGATTTGCAAAGCCGGCGGTCTCGACGACCTGGTCGAGATAGCGGCGGATGCCATTCGGGCTGTCGTGGAACCACCAGGGTGGGCCAATCATCAGGCATTCCCAATGTCCGGCCATCGGCGCCAGCTCGCGCGAATAGGTCGTCTCGTCGAGCGTGAAGAGCAGGATGCGAAGGCCCTGCGAATGGCCGTACTTGAACAGCAACGCATTGAGCCCGCCGATCCAGTCAGTCCGGGTCGGAATATCGGCGCCCATGTTCGGACCGCGGGTCGCAAACAGACCGCTGTCGGTGTTGCGGCGCGAGCCCGCGTGGATCTGCATGACCATTCCGTCTTCGGCCGAAAGCCCGGCCATCTCGGTCATCATCTGACCACGGAACAGCTCGGCATCGGCAGCCGAAAGTGGACCCTTCAATGCCTTGTCGAGAAGCGCCTGCCGCTCGGTGGCCGAGAGGTCGGCGGTGAATGCGGTCGGTACGCCGTGGTCGGTCGCTGTGGCGCCGAACTGGCGGAAATAGGCGCGGCGCTTGCGATGCGCGTCGATCATCCCGTCCCATTTGGTGACGTCAGAGCCGGCGATCTCACCGAACTTGATGAGATTGTCGCGGAAGCCGACGGCGTCAGGATCTGTAACGCTATCAGGGCGGTATGTCGTACGAACCTTACCGATCCAGCCATCCTTCTGCATTTTCTGGTGATGCACCAGAGGGTCCAGCGCGCCTTCTGTCGTGGCGATCGTTTCGATGCCGAAGCGCTGATGCAGCGCACGCGGGCGGAACTCGGGCTTGGCAAGTTGCTCGTTGATATGATCGTAGAGCGTGTCGGCATTCTCAGGCGTCAGCGGTTCGGTACAGCCGAGCACGGCAGACATCGCATGATCGACCCAGAGGCTGGACGGCGTGCCGCGGAAGAGCTGATATTTGGCAGCGAAAGCGCGCCAGATGTCACGGCCCTTGGCGACAGGCTTGCCGTCAAGCCGGGGAACACCGAGCTCATCGAGCTTGGTGCCGGTGCTGTGCAGCATGCGGAACAGATAATGGTCGGGGATGACGAGCAGCGATGCGGCATCTTCAAATGGTTTGTCGTCAGCGAACCACGAGGGCTCGGTATGCCCATGCGGGCTGACGATCGGCAGACCGGTGACCGTCTCGTAGAGGTCGCGCGCGATGCTGCGGGTTGCCGGATCGGCCGGAAAAAGCCGGTCCTGGTGAAGAAAGCCGTTTCGTGAATCCATAAGATTTCCTCCCTGATGGGTTAGGGCCTACTCCACGATCAAAGACACGGCAAGGCCCATTAGTAACCAATGAGTTCACTTTAGGAATCGATGCTGGGCGCCCCATTGACGCAGCCGCCGCTATAGGTTTTGGAAGAGCAGCAAACCGGTGGAGAACAACGATGGCCGAAGACATCAGCCGCATTACCCAGCTTGAAGAAGCCTTGGCCCATCAGGCAAAGACCATCGAAGAGCTTTCGGATCAGCTTGCCGAGCAATGGAAGGTGGTCGAACAGACCCGGGCGAAGCTGGACCGCTTGACGGAACGCTTCCTGTCGCTCGAAGAGCAATCGCTGGAAGCGCCGGCGGTGACAAGGCCGCCGCATTATTGAATGCCGAAATGAAAAGGGCGCCCGGAGGCACCCTTTCGATTTTAGAGATTGCCGATGCAGAGATATTTCATCTCGAGGTAATCATCGGCGCCATGGCGCGAGCCTTCGCGGCCGTTGCCGGATTGCTTGATACCGCCGAAGGGCGCGGTTTCCGTCGACATCAGGCCGGTATTGATCCCAACCATGCCGTATTCGAGCGCTTCCGCAACCTTCCAGACCTTCTTCAGATCGCCCGCGAAGAAATAGGCGGCGAGGCCGAACTCGGTGTCATTGGCCTGCTGGATCACTTCTTCGACGGTGTCAAAGCGGAAGAGCGGCGCGACGGGGCCGAAGGTCTCTTCCCTGGCGACCTTCATGCCCTTGGCAACGCCCGTGAGTACGGTCGGCGTGAAGAAGGTACCGGCACCTTCGATACGCTTGCCGCCGGTCAGCACCTTGGCACCCTTGGAGACCGCGTCGCTGACATGGTCCTCGACCTTGGCAAGACCCTGCTCGTCGATCAGCGGGCCGATGGTGACGCCCGATGTGAAGCCGTCGCCAACAGACATGGCTTCAACCTTGGCGGCCAGCTTGGCCGCGAAGGCATCGTAAACGCCAGACTGCACGTAGAGGCGGTTGGCGCAGACACAGGTCTGGCCGGCATTGCGATACTTCGAAGCGATCGCACCTTCGACGGCGGCATCGAGATCCGCATCGTCAAAGACGATGAAGGGTGCGTTGCCGCCGAGCTCGAGGCTGACTTTCTTGATCTGATCGGAGCACTGGCGCATCAGGATGCGGCCGACTTCGGTCGAGCCGGTGAAGCTGATCTTGCGTACCTTGTCGTTGCCGCAGAGTTCCTTGCCGATACCAGGGCCGTCTTCGCCGACGATGACGTTGAAGACACCGGCGGGAACACCGGCCTGTTCGGCGAGAACCGCAAGCGCGATGGCCGACAGCGGCGTCTGCTCGGCCGGCTTCGAAACGACGGTGCAGCCAACGGCAAGCGCCGGCGCGATCTTGCGGGTGATCATCGCTGCCGGAAAGTTCCAGGGCGTGATCGTGCCGACGACGCCGACCGGCTGCTTGATGACGATCATCCGCTTGTCATTCGACGGTGCCGGAATGGTCTCGCCGTAGATGCGCTTGGCCTCTTCCGCATACCATTCGATGTAGGCGGCGGCGTAAAGGATCTCGCCGCGCGCTTCTGCAAATGGCTTGCCCATTTCGGCCGTCAGGATCGCCGCCAGCTCGTCGGCATTGGCGACCATCAGGTCGAACCACTTGCGCAGGATGGCGCTGCGGTCCTTGGCGGGTTTTGCCGCCCAGGCGGGCTGGGCTGCATAGGCTGCGTCAATCGCCTTGCGGGTGTCTGCAGCGCCCATATCAGGGAGCGAGGCAAGAACTTCGCCGCTGGCCGGGTTCAGGACGTCGAAGGTTTTCGTTGCACCGCCCTTCGTCCATTCGCCGTTGATGTAGCCGGTGTCGCGCAGGAACGGAGAGGAGAAAGGGACGTGTTTGGTCAGTGCGGTCGTGAATGCCATGTCATTTACTCCGAAGGCGGTTACTTGCCCGCGCTTGCTTCAAGAATGGAGGCTTCGAGGATATCGAGCGCTTCGCCGAAGATATTGTCCTGAATGGTGATCGGGGCAAGGAAGCGGATGACGTTTCCGTGCACGCCGCAGGTCAAAAGAATGAGTCCTTTCTCCAGAGCGATCAGGCGCACCTTGTTGGCGAATTCGGCGCTCGGCAGCTTGGTGGTCTTGTCGTTGAATTCGACAGCGTTCATGAAGCCCGGGCCGCGGATATCGACAATTTCCGGCGCCTTGTCGCGCAACGATTCCAGACGCTGCTTCAGGCGGCCGCCGAGCTGGTTGGCGCGGTTGCAGAGGTCTTCGTCCTTGATGACGTCAAGTACGGCATGCGCAGCGGCTATGCCGAGCGGATTGCCGCCATAGGTGCCGCCGAGGCCGCCGGGGCCGGGCGCATCCATGACCTCGGCGCGGCCGGTGACGGCGGCGAGCGGGAAACCGCCGGCGAGGCTCTTCGCCATGGTCATCAGGTCGGGGGCGACCTCATGATGATCCATCGCAAACATCTTGCCGGTACGGGCAAAGCCGGTCTGCACTTCGTCGGCAATCAGCAGGATGCCGTGCTGGTCGCAAAGCTCGCGCAGCGCCTTCAGGAAGGCGGCAGGTGCCGCATAGAAGCCGCCTTCGCCCTGCACCGGCTCAATGATGATGGCGGCAACACGCTGCGGATCGACATCGGCAGCAAACAGCTTTTTCAAGGCTGCGAGCGACTGCTCGGCGCTGACGCCATGCAGCTCGACCGGGAAGGGCACGTGGAAGACATCGCCAGGCATTGCGCCGAAGCCGACCTTGTAAGGCACGACCTTGCCGGTCAGGGCCATGCCCATGAAGGTACGGCCATGGAAGCCGCCGCCGAAGGCGATGACGGCGGAACGGCCGGTCGCGGCGCGGGCGATCTTCACGGCATTCTCTACGGCTTCCGCACCCGTGGTGACGAAGATCGTCTTCTTGGCGAAGTTGCCGGGCGCCAGCTCGTTCAGACGTTCGGCAAGATGCACATAGGTTTCGTAGGGCACGACCTGGTGGCAGGTGTGGGTGAAATGGTCGAGCTGGTCCTTGACGGCAGCGATGACGCGCGGATGGCGGTGGCCGGTGTTCAGAACGGCGATACCAGCAGCGAAATCGATGTAGCGGCGGCCCTCCTTGTCCCAGATTTCGGCATTCTCTGCGCGGTCGGCGTAGATCTGTGTCGTCATGCCGACGCCGCGGGAAATTGCGGCATTCTTCCGGTCCGTAAGGGTGGTCGCGTTCATCTATGCGCTCCTGCGCTCAAAGGGATTGGAAATTATCTTGCATAAGTTCTGCAAGATATGTAGAAAAGTCCTACATTTTTCCTGCAAGAAATCAAGCGGCATTTTTTGCTTCAAACATCACGCCTTTTGATGGATGCTCACGACCAGAGATTCTGTCGCGGCAGGATGCATAAAGCACCATGGAATCAGGGATTTATTGGCGAATGAACAATAACGGGCCGGTGCGCTACAAGGTCGCCGAGGCAGCGCGGCTGGCGGGAATTTCCGCCTCCACCGTACGGCTTTGGGAAAGCCAGGGCCTGCTTGTGCCGGATCGTTCGGAGACCGGTCACCGGCAATACAGCGCCGATGACGTCGCGCGGTTGAAGAAGATCTCCTGGTATCGTGTCGAGCGTGGCCTCAATCCGGCGGCGATCCGCGAGGCACTGGAAGGCGAGGAACCCTCCGGCGACAACGGCGAGGCAGGCGGCGCGTCCGATATCGGCCGCCGGCTCCGCAGCCTTCGCCATGCCGCCGGCAAGACGCTGGATCAGGTCGCTGGCGAGATGGGCATCACGTCATCGACGCTATCGACGCTGGAGCGCACGTCGCAGGGCGTCAGCTTCAAGACCCTGCATGATCTCGCCGAATATTATGGCACCACCGTTTCGCGCCTCTCGGGCGAAGAAGCCGATGATGCCACGGCGGTCGTCCGCTCCGGCGAATGGCGCACCTGGCCGGAAACCACACCGGGCGTGACCGTGCAGCTGCTGGCCGAAGGGCGGCGGATGATGGACTGCCATCGTTTCGTGCTGGCGCCCGGCGCTACCAGCGAAGGCGCCTACCGGCACGAGGGCGAGGAATTCATGCATGTGCTCTCTGGACGGCTGGAACTGGTACTGGATTCCGACCAGTTCTTCGATCTGGGCCCCGGAGACTCGCTTTATTTCGAAAGCCGCCGCTATCATTCCTGGCGCAATCGCCATGATGGCGAGACGGTATTGCTCTGGATCAATACGCCGCCGACCTTCTGAGGCCGAAAACCGTATCGCCGCCAGCGCCTTTGCGCTATAGCGCCGGAAGAAACACGCGAGGTAAAAGAAGAGCCATGGCCGCCACCATCCGTTATCATGAAGGCGATATCTCCGCGGCGGATGCCGCGCGCTACAAGGGCGCAATCGCGATCGATACCGAGACGCTGGGTCTCGTTCCGCGCCGTGACCGCCTGTGCGTCGTCCAGCTGTCGCCGGGTGACGGCACGGCCGATGTCATCCGTATCGCCTCCGGCCAGAAGGAAGCGCCGAACCTGACGATGATGCTGGCCGATCCGGCCCGCCAGAAGATCTTCCACTATGGCCGCTTCGATATCGCCGTGTTGTTCCACACCTTCGGCGTGACCACGACACCTGTCTTCTGCACTAAGATCGCCTCGCGCCTGTCGCGCACCTATACGGATCGCCACGGCCTGAAGGACAATCTGAAAGAGATGCTGGAGGTCGATATTTCCAAGGCGCAGCAATCCTCGGATTGGGCGGCGGCAACGCTCTCGCAGGCCCAGCTCGAATATGCCGCCTCCGACGTGCTCCATCTCCATGCGCTGCGCGACAAGCTGACCGAACGCCTGCTGCGCGATGGCCGATTCGACCATGCCACCGCCTGCTTCGCGTTCCTGCCCACCCGCGCCAAGCTTGATCTCCTTGGCTGGGAAGAGACCGATATTTTCGCTCATAGTTGAGCAACGCGATATTTGAGAGCCATGAGGCGGCCGGGCAGGATTGGCATCCTGTCCGGCCGTTAGTTTTTCATTAACGGCCATTCGGTAGAATCATCATCAATTTTTAAGCATTCGTCGGTGCGATGACGCGCCATGCGGACGGGAGGATCTGCGGAAGAATGCGAGGGGTCCGATGAGCGCGACCCTCGTGTGATCTGCTTCGATTGTCACTTGCGAAAGTAGGAGCATGCCATGTTGACTCCGGTTCGTGCAGCGTCAAATACGAGTCTTTCTTCCAACGGACAGGCTGCGGCGATTGTCGCCAGCGGACTTACCCGGTCGATCGTTGCCCCGGCGCCCGTTCAAGCGATCGAAGGCTCCGATCTGAATTCGGCAATTGCCGGAAAGCTTAACCTCCTCTTGGCGGCAGCCCGCGAACGCATGTTCGACGCGCTGCTCGATGCCATCAATGCAGCATCCGAGGCCCTGCCGCTGCCGCGTCAGGATGGCGAAACCAATCTTGCCTTCGCGTCCCGCCTTGCCGATGTCATCCAGAAGCTGCCTGCAACCCGCATCAACGAGATCGAAACGCAGCTCGCCGCCGATGGCCACACGCTGCCGCTGCGCTTGATCGCCGAAGCACTGAAGAATCCTGCAGGGCCGGAAGCCGCCCGCGTCGTCGCCTATCTGGAGACCGTCCGCTACAAGGATCGCGATCTGGTTGCCCGCGCGGTCGTTCGTTCGTATCGCCAGAACGATGCTTCACCGCTTCGGACGGAACCACGACCTGACATAGCACTGCACGAAGACAGCGTTCTGCCAGCTCCGAAATCAGGGGCCGATGCAGCGCATGAAGCGCAGCCGCAGGCGCAAGCCAGACCGGCAGCATCTGCGACCCCGCCTTCTCCACTTGCCGGTTTTTCCGATCTGCCGCTCGGCGTGATCGAAGAGATTGCCGAAGAGCCGCTGGCCGTCAACGAATTGGCGCAGGCTGCCGTATCGGAAGACCCGGAGCAACCGGAAACGGAAGCGATGGCGCCTGATGCGCCGCAGGTGCTTGAGGAAGCCGAAGCGCCACACGCGCCGCTCGCCAGGGAGCGCGCCGAACCCGATATTCCGAAGATCTGGCCTGCTGTTCTCGCGTCGATCACCGAGGAAGCATCCGAACTGCTGGTCGCCATCGTCAACGAACAGGAGACCGCAACGCTTCTCGAGGCCCTGGCGGACGCACCTGAGGATATCGAAGCAGCGCTCGATCAGCCGGCGAGTGATGAAATGCGCGAAGCGATGGATGGTCCGGACCAGATGGCGAACACCAAAGCGGCACCGGCGGAAGCGGCACGCGCAGCGCCCGCAGCCGATCCGGCCCAGCTCGCCCGCCAGCAGAAAGAGATCGTCGCCCAGCCGCAGATCCTACCGGCCGATCTTGCCGAGATGGTTCAGAAATCCGGTCTGCTGCGCTCACCCGACGGCGTCGGCTATATCGCTCAGCCCTATCAATTCGCCAAGGATGGCGCCGAACGCCGCGATGGCCAGATGCATCGCAGCGACTATGACGGCGGTACGGGCGAAGAAGAGCAGGATGCGCAGTCTGGCGAGGAGCAGCAATCGGCCGCTCAGCAGGAGCAGCGTCCGCAGGGCAGGGTGCCCGCCGATCTTCCCGAGATCGAAGCGCGCCACGAAGAGCCGCCGGTCGCCGATCCGGTTTTCGCGCTCTATCAGCGCATGGTCGGTTGGGAATAACGCTTCTTCAAAAAATCGTGGCAAAGAAAAACCCGCCGGATCGCTCCGGCGGGTTCTTTGTTTCAATGCTTGAAGCGATTACTCGCCGCGGTTCTTCAGAGCCGCGCCAAGGATGTCGCCGAGCGAAGCGCCGGAGTCGGACGAACCGAACTGAGCGACGGCTTCCTTCTCTTCTGCGATTTCCAGAGCCTTGATGGACAGCATGATCTTGCGGTCCTTCTTGGAGAAGTTGGTGACGCGGGCGTCAACAACCTGGCCAACCGAGAAGCGTTCGGGACGCTGATCGTCGCGGTCGCGTGCGAGGTCTGCACGGCGGATGAACGAGGTGATGTCTTCGTGTTCGACGAGCTTCACTTCGATGCCGCCGTCGTTGACTGCGGTGATTTCGCAGGAAACGACTGCATTCTTGCGCAGGTCGCCAGAGGCAGCGGCGTCGCCGACTGCATCCTTGCCGAGCTGCTTGATGCCGAGCGAGATGCGTTCCTTTTCGACGTCAACATCGAGAACGACAGCCTTGACGACGTCGCCCTTGTTGAACTCTTCGATGACCTGCTCGCCCGGACGGTTCCAGTCGAGGTCAGAAAGGTGCACCATGCCGTCAACGTCGCCGTCGAGGCCGATGAACAGGCCGAATTCGGTCTTGTTCTTGACTTCGCCTTCGACTTCAGTGCCAGCCGGGTTGTTGCGGGCGAATGCTGCCCACGGATTTTCCAGCGTCTGCTTGAGGCCGAGCGAGATACGGCGCTTGGACGGATCGACTTCGAGAACGACGACTTCGACTTCCTGGCTCGTGGACAGGATCTTGCCGGGATGTACGTTCTTCTTGGTCCAGGACATTTCCGAGATGTGGATCAGGCCTTCGATGCCCGGCTCCAGCTCGACGAACGCACCGTAGTCGGTGATGTTCGTGACGGTACCGGAGATCTTCTTGCCTTCCGGATACTTCGCCTGGATGCCATCCCACGGATCCGACTCGAGCTGCTTCATGCCGAGCGAGATGCGGTGGGTTTCCTGGTTGATGCGGATGATCTGAACCTTGACCTGCTGGCCGATGTTCAGGATTTCCGACGGATGGTTGACGCGGCGCCATGCCATGTCGGTAACGTGCAGCAGGCCGTCGATGCCGCCGAGGTCAACGAACGCACCGTAATCGGTGATGTTCTTGACGACGCCGTCAACAACCTGGCCTTCTTCGAGGTTCTGAACGATTTCAGAACGCTGCTCGGCACGGGATTCTTCCAGAACCGTACGGCGCGAAACCACGATGTTGCCGCGGCGCTTGTCCATCTTGAGGATTTCGAAGGGCTGCGGGTTGTGCATCAGCGGGGAAACGTCGCGGATCGGGCGGATGTCGACCTGAGAACGCGGCAGGAAGGCGATCGCACCGTCGAGATCGACCGTGAAGCCGCCCTTGACCTGGTTGAAGATCACGCCTTCGACGCGCTCGCCAGCTTCGAACTTGGCTTCGAGCTTGATCCAGCTTTCTTCGCGGCGAGCCTTCTCGCGCGACAGAACAGCTTCGCCAAGGGCGTTTTCGATGCGCTCGACGTAAACTTCGACTTCGTCGCCGACCTTCAGCGAACCGTCCTTGGCGCGTGCGCCGAATTCCTTGAGCGCGATGCGGCCTTCGACCTTCAGGCCGACGTCAACAACAGCGACATCCTTTTCGATGCCGGTGACGATGCCCTTGGTGACATAGCCTTCGGCTAGGTCGTTCTTGGCAAAGGACTCTTCGAGAAGGGCCGCGAAATCTTCGCGAGAGGGAGTAGCTACTGACATAAAATCTCCTGCGTGGCCTTCGATAGCTGCAAGGCCCACGTATGCGCCGGTTGGTTCGTGTTGAACAGGCCTGAACCCAGTCCGCCTCCTTAAGGGAAGCAATCCGGCGCTTGGACGGAATTTCAGGCTTTTAAAAAGCGTCCCGCCGCGCAAGGCGCCAACGGACCGCTCGAATTTCAGTTATTTCGGCTCAAGGCCGCATCGATGATCGACTTTGCGGCTTGAAACGCGGCCTCTATACTCATTTCCGACGTATCAAGCAAGTGCGCGTCATCGGCTGGTTTCAAAGGGCTGTCGGCCCGTCCCATGTCGCGTTCGTCGCGCCGCTTCACATCCTCGAAAATCGCCTCGAAATCGGCAGCCGTCCCCTTGGCCGTGATTTCGTCGTAGCGTCGCCTCGCGCGCACCTGGGGCGAAGCCGTCACATAGAGCTTCACCGGGGCATCCGGGCAGACGACGGTACCGATGTCGCGGCCGTCGAGCACCGTTCCCGGCGCCATTCCGGCAAAGCGCTGCTGTGCTTCGACAAGCGCGCGGCGCACCGCAGGCATCACGGCAATCTTCGAGGCGGCTTCGCCGATCTCATGTTTCGAAAGTATATCGCGATCGAGCCCGGCGAGTTCAACCTCGCGGGCGATCTTTTCGGCCACCGCCTCGTCATCGAGCGGCAGGGCGGCATCGATGAGCGCCTTGGCGGTCGCCCGGTAGGTCAGCCCCGTATCGAGGTGGTGGAAGCCGTATTCATCGGCGATCCGGCGCGAAAGCGTACCCTTGCCGGCCGCTGCCGGGCCGTCGATGGCAATCGTGAATGTCGTTTTCAATGGTTTCCTTCCAGCCCGCCGTAGCGCTTGACGAGCTCGATCATGTCTTCCTGGCCGCTTGCCGCGCTCAATCCGGCGGCAACGCCTTCGCGGTCGGCAACCGGGCGGTTCTGACTGACCTTCCATTTGCCTTCAAGCGCCGATATCTCGATTTCGATGCCGATGATGCCCTTCATCTGCGCCCGGATGAAATCGTCGGGCGCATCGTCCACGGCCCATGGCTTCTCGCGGCTGCCCTCATGCTGGCCGGTGAGCGCGTTGATCTGCGACCGAAGCCAGTCCGCATCGTCGATGACGCTAGCGCTGCCGCGCGCCTGAACGATCGCATAGTTCCAGGTCGGCACGACCTTGCCGGTCTCCTGCTTGGTCTTGTACCAGGATGGCGTCACATAGGAGTTGGCGCCCTGGAAGACGGCAAGAATGGGTGCTCCATCCTGGATGTTGCGCCACTGGCCGTTGGCTTTTGCCAGATGCAGCCGCAATGTTCCCTTTTCCGATGCCTCGGCATCGAGATGGAAAGGGACGGGATTGGCGACCAATCCGCTCGCTCCGGCGGTGATCAGCAGTCCGAGCGGATGGGCGCGGATCAGCTGGTGCTGGGTCGCCAGATCGTCTTCCCGGAAGTGAGGCGGCTGATACATTGGTTTCTCGCCGGTTTCTGTGTCTTCGGCGCTTCCTAACACAATGTTATTTGCCGGTCATCTTGCGATACGAAGTTTCGCTTTGACATCATTGGCCGCAACGATTATGGGGACCGGCTTATAAATTCCGAAAAGAACGCCGGTTTACACGGCACAGCCGAATGTATTCGGCCATTCTCACGAGGCTTATAGTGGCGAAAACGGAACTTGGAACCAAGCGTACCGATCCGGAAACCGGCAAGAAGTTCTACGATCTGAACCGGGATCCGATCGTTTCTCCGTATACCGGCAAATCCTATCCCCTATCCTTCTTCCAGGAAACCTCGGCTGCAGCAGCCGCTGAGGCGGCAAGCGAAGACGACGACGTGCAGGAAGTCGATACCGAGAGCACGGAAGTCGAACTCGTCTCGCTCGAGGACGCCGATGAAGGCGCAAGCGGCGACGACATTCCTGACATGGGCGATGACGACGTCGAGATCGAAGGCGATGACGACGACGATACCTTCCTCGAAGCCGACGAAGACGATGAAGATGACGACATGAGCGACATCATCGGCGTTACCGGCGACGAAGACGAAGTCTGATCCGATATAAATCACGGCCCGGACGACAAAAAATCTCCGGGCCGTTTTTTTAGGCTTGCCATCTGCGAAAACCGCAAGTAATAAGCCGCCACTCCGCCGGGTTAGCCCGCTTCGGAGGATCCCAGGACCGGAAGAAATACCGGACCACCCTGATGGGGCTATAGCTCAGCTGGGAGAGCGCTTGCATGGCATGCAAGAGGTCAGCGGTTCGATCCCGCTTAGCTCCACCAATTTTCACAAGCAAATTCTGAAGGTTAATACGTTGGCCGGGTTTCTGTTGGTGAGACCCATTTGCTTGGGGAGCGCCAGGGAAGCGCGAAGCTCGTTTCGAGCGAGTTCCCACGCTGCTGAACTTATTAAGCTGGAAGGTGTGCACAGAGCAACCCGCGTCTCACAATTTTTCAAACCATTATCAGAAAAAAATCATAAAAATCAGTAATTTGTGGGAGGATTGATCCCTTTGCTTCGCTAGTTTATGGGCATTTTACGGCCATTGGCATTGTCGGTGGATGTAGTCTAATCGCATGATATTGAAAACGTTTGCTTTTTTTCTTATGTTAGAGCGAGTCGGATTGTGTTTTTGGATGTCAATATCGCTATTGCGGCGTTATGTGGAGTAAAGCACTGTGATTTCACGCATTTGCCGCGGCGTGATTCGCGGCCCTAAAAACGTCAATTCGGAAATGCGTCGCCGGGGCAAGGAGCAGGCCTGTGGTTGTTTACAAGGAACCATCACCGCTGAGAGCGTCGAAGGCGAGCGTGTCGCACTACGCTGAGCAGATGGCTCGTCATGTGAATTACGATCCTTCGACATCAATTGAAATCTTGGTGTCAAACCTGGGCGGAGCTATCGCTTACCGCAACCCGGTTGGTAACAAGCCAGAGTCGATCGTCGTCGAGCCTGATGGAACATTCAAAATATTTCTTCCGACAATGACCTCAATGGGCCGTGATAAATTCACTGTTGCTCATGAGCTAGGCCACTACTATCTCCATTTTCCGCGCATTCACGCTGAAGACCCGAGTTCTGGAATGAAAGCCTATCGTTGGATCGAGGATGCAAACCCGGACTTGCAGCGGTGTGAGTGGGAGGCCAACTGGTTTGCGGCGGCATTTGTGATGCCGGCCGCCCTGTTCACGCAGCTTTTCCATCAAGGTGGTAAGGAGCACGTGGTTGAGGTGCTCGGCGTTAGCCCTAAAGCCGCCGAAGTTCGAGCAGGGAGCCTTGGCCTCGCAGCGTGAGTGTTCCTGAATACCGTGTCCGGCTATTTATGACTGTCGATCTTGTCGGATCGACAGCATACAAGTCCTCTTTTTTGAATAGGCGTGGGCACGGTAGAGATCCGCTGCCGGAATGGGTTTCGCGGTTTCGGCAGTTTTATCAGCAATTCCCGGAAGCTCTCAGCGCTGCCTACCAAAAGACCGATAGCGGCGATCCCGATCACCCTGAGCCGAAGGTCTGGAAGACCGTAGGTGACGAGATAATATTTTGCTGCCGCGTGCATAGCGTCCAACATTTAGCCTGCTGTGTTACAGCATTTCTGCGAGCACTTGAGACTTATGGTCAAAGCCTCGATACGGATGGCGTTCCGTTGGATGTGAAAGGCGCTGGCTGGTTGGCTGGCTTTCCGGCTGAAAACATAAGCATTGAGGTTTTTGATGGAAACGTTGCAGCCACCAAGAAAAACCAAGAATACCTCACGGAAGACTTCGAGCTTGAGGCGGATCTCAAGCCTCACAAGTTTGACTTCTTAGGCACGGGCATCGATGCAGGCTTCCGTGTCGCCAAGAATGCTACAACGGATCGATTTACGGCATCGGTGGGCCTGTCATACATCCTGGCCCATGCAGCTCAGAACAACATGTTTATAGGACAATTCAGCTATCACGGTCGCGAGCAGCTTAAAGGCGTGAATCGTGATCACCCTTACCCAGTGGTGTCGATCGAAACCGAGAGAAATCCAGAGAAGCGGCGCCTGCGGGCGCGAGAGCGGTTGCTCACAGCGGAAGCTTTTGTGGCGCCTGTCGCCCTATATGATTTCTTGGATGACTACATGCGACACGAAGGCATTGAGTACCCGGTGCTCACGTCCGGCCCTGTCTCTTCTCTCCCTGATTCCTACAAGGCGTTTCAAACGGCGTGGGAAGCCAATGTCAGAGAGGCCGAGGCGCGGGACGAGTCCGCAAAGGAGGCTGAGATGCCTGGCAACGAGGGCGGTGAGGAAATGCCCGATGACGTCCAGAGATTCTTTGAGGCGCGCGCCCCGGCAAAGGACGTTGAGACGGATTGATCGCACGGGTCGATCGACGTCGGGATTTGCAAGAGCTGCTATTGACTACCTTCCGCTTGGCGCATAGCGAACACGACCTTCGTCGATGAACAGACCTGTTTCATGCTCTTTTCGTAGTTTGATCGATATTCGGGCGGCGTCGGAGCGGACGATCGAAAACTTGTTCTCGCCAGACGCTGAAGCATTCTGAAAAGCGCGTTTGCCGACGAACTCAACGAGCGTATGTCGATCGGACCCGGCGCCGCGTCGAAGTGCATAGAACATGTTGGCATCTCCAAATTCGCGGCCAAGACCGCGCGTTTCTAACTTCCGAAAGCCTACATTATCGGAGCCGTGAACATGGCCATGATTGGGCCGCTATAGGTCGAAGTCCTCCTTAGGCTTCTTCCGGCCCTTGCTGGGCGGCTTTCTTGCGGCCCGGTTCTCACTTCGCTGCCTCTCGATCACCCGAAGCCCATCGAAAAGCTCGCGCTCGCCAGCCTGCTCCTGTGTTCTCTGTTCCAGTAGCTGGGAGGCGGCGACTTGAAGGCCACCCGCGACCATCTGCCGAATGCCGTCTTCCCATTCCCAGGCTTTGTCCGTCTTGGTGAGGTATTCCCGGTGCCGGATGGACAGGATCTCCGAGATCAAGAATGAGCTGGGCCACTCGCCAACCTTCTCGCGATATTCGTGATAGGCGTCGATGTAGGTTGTCTATCAGGCTCTCCCGCGATCTTTGATGTGATCGATCCACTTCAGGCTATCGCGCCGCGTCATCGTCGGCTCTGACGTGGCTACCGCGACGCCGCGAACCACGGCGGCAGACCATGCTCGTCTACGTGGAGCATTCCGGCAAGGCACTGATTTACGATAGAAAAATCAATCCAGCGGGCCGCCGATGAAGGGGTGTAGTGCCTCTTATCCAATCCTTCAAAAGTGTTAGTCCCTTTAAGCTAGGCCTTATGAATAGGAAGTTGGCTATGGATTAAGATGTAATGGCGATGGCAACGTTCATAGCTGGGAGCAATGCATAGCTAATATAAAATCTATTTCGTTAGCATTTTGTTAACTAGGGAGTCGCCTCATGTTAAGAACAGCAGCGAAACACGGCGTGGCCATCGCCTATCTCATGGCCTCCAGCAGTCTCGCATTCTCCGCGCCTCTTCCTCTTCGCATCGACTGTCGTCTCGTTAAGCCGGGAACCCTTGAAGCCCGCCTCTGCCGCCCGACGGCCGCGATTCCAGCGGATAACTACCAAGGCTCTAACGATGATGCCGGAGGAACCGGCGGCGCTCCGCAGGTATCGGCATCGAGCGCCGGTTCCGGTGGCAGTCCGGGTAGTGGTGGTGACCCGGATAGTGGTGGAACTGGACCCGGCAACGGTGGAACTGGACCCGGCGACGGTGGCCATGGTCCTGGTGACGGTGGTCACGGCCCCGGCAACGGTGGTCATGGTCCAGGTAACGGCGGTCATGGTTCTGGCGGCGGTGGTCAGGGATCCGGCAAAGGCGATCACCATCATGGTGGGCATGCTGGTAACGGGAACAAGGACAGCGGCCATTCCGGTGATGGAAAGCATGGCCGTGATCCGGGCAAGTCCTGGGGCGGCCATGGTGACAGAAAGGACGGCGGCAAGTCTGGCGGCCACAAATCTGACGGTGGTAAACCCGGCGACCACAATTCCGGCGGCGGCAGGCCTGGTGGCGACCACTCCAGTGGTGGACAGCCTGGCGGCAATAAGTCTGGTGGCGACAGGCACGGTGGTGGCCATTCCGGCGGCGGCAACCATGGTGGTGGCAAGCCCGGGAACGGCCACTCCGGTGACAAGCCTGGAGACAACCGTTCCGGTGGCAGCGGACCCGGCGATAACCACCGTGGCGATGACAGATCCGGCAATGATCATTCCGGAAGCCACGGAGATGGCGGCCACCAGAAAGGCCGCGATGACAGCCACAGATCTGGCGGCGGCAAGTCCGGAGGCCGCTGAGCGCCCGGGCATACGATTGGTGACAACGAGCCCGGCTGAAAGGCCGGGCTTCGTCATTCCCGGGATTATGCTGCAAGCAGAGCATATGGGGCAGATCGCGGCCTGCACCATTCGTTTGTGCCTTAGCCTTGCCATGCCTGCCGGTTCGGCTTAGCTCTGCCCCGGAACAAGAATCCGGACAAACGATGCCTCACAAGGTCTTTCTCTCCCGCCTCAAGCTGACGGACTTCCGCAATTATGCGGCAGTGTCGCTTGATATGGACGGCCGCCATGTCGTGCTGACGGGAGACAACGGAGCCGGAAAAACCAATCTGATGGAGGCGGTTTCGTTCCTGTCGCCGGGGCGGGGTCTCCGCCGTGCCGCCTATTCCGATATCACTCGCGTCGGCGCCTCTGCCGGCTTCTCGATCTTCACCGAACTCGAGGGGATGGAAGGTGGCGTGGAGATCGGCACCGGGGCCGACACGACGGACGAGAATACGGCGCGCAAGTTGCGGATCAACGGCACGACGGCGAAGACGGCCGATGAGCTCACCGATCATCTGCGCGTACTTTGGCTGACGCCATCCATGGATGGCCTGTTCACCGGTGGCTCCTCCGATCGCCGCCGCTTTCTCGACCGCCTCGTGCTCTCGCTCGATCCCGCCCATGGGCGCCGCGCCAGCGATTTCGAGCGCGCCATGCGCAGCCGCAACAAGCTGCTCGACGAAGGCAGGTTCGATCCGTCCTGGCTCTCAGGCATCGAACAGCAGATGGCAAGCCTTGGCATCGCCATGGCGCTTGCCCGCCAGGAGATGCTCGGTCTGCTGACCCGGCTGATCGAAGAGACGCGGGAGACCTCGCCTTTCCCTTCAGCCGCACTTGCGCTTTCGGGCTTCATGGATGGACAATTCGCGCGTCCCGCCGTCGATCTCGAGGACGATTATGCGGCGATGCTGGCGGACAGCCGCTATCGCGATGCCGCCGCCGGGCGCACGCTGGATGGGCCGCACCGCGCCGATCTGCTTGTCCGCCACCGCGAGAAGCAGATGGAGGCGGAGCGCTGCTCCACAGGCGAGCAGAAAGCGCTGCTGGTCGGCCTGATCCTCGCCCATGCGAAACTCGTCGCCAATCTGACGGGGCACGCCCCAGTGCTGCTGCTCGACGAGATCGCCGCGCATCTCGATGAAGGGCGCCGCGCAGCTCTCTTCGACCTTATCGATTCGCTCGGCGGGCAGGCCTTCATGACCGGCACAGACCGCTCGATGTTCTCCGCCCTCGGCGAGCGAGCGCAATTCCTGACGGTCTCCGACGGACATGTCGGTGAATGACGGACGGTGCTTTCCTCTTCGGTTCGGGCCATGGTAGCATTCCCGCCATGGAACCGCTCAGCCCGGAAGAAATCGCGCGATATCAGCGTCATATCCTGCTGCCGGAGATCGGCGGGGCAGGCCAGCAGAAGCTCAAGGCCGCCCGGATACTGGTGATTGGAGCCGGTGGCCTCGGCGCCCCGGTTCTGCAATATCTGGCGGCTGCAGGTGTGGGCACGCTTGGCATTGCTGATGACGACCGTGTTTCACTTTCCAATCTGCAGCGGCAGGTCATCCACGATTCCGGCACCATCGGCGAGTTGAAGACGGAGAGCGCTGCCTTTGCGATCGCCCGGCTCAATCCGCATGTGAACATCATCCGCTTCGAGGAGCGCTTCTCCTCCGAATCGGCCCGCCGTCATCTCTCGGGCTTCGATCTGCTGATTGACGGATCCGACAACTTCGAGACGCGATACGCCGCAGCCGATGCCGCCGAGCAGGCGAAGGTGCCGCTGGTGACCGGCGCCGTCGGCCGGTTCGATGGATCGCTGACGGTTTTGAAACCCTATGAGGCTGCCGCGGATGGCACCCTCAATCCGGCCTACCGGGATCTCTTTCCCGAAATTCCGCCGGACGGACTGATCCCCGCCTGCGCCGAAACCGGCATCATCGGTGCGCTGACCGGTGTCATCGGCACGCTGATGGCCATGGAAGCGATCAAGCTCATCACCCGCAGTGGCGAGCCGCTCATCGGGCGGCTGCTGCTCTACGACGCGCTGACGACGCGTTTCGATACCATACGATACAAGCGGCGGAAGACATGACTGATATCATCAGGCTGGATCAAGACTTCGGCCGCTGGCCCGAACTGCTCGACCTCATCCTCTCATCCTTTGCCTATATGAACGGCCGCATCGATCCGCCGTCCTCCGGCCTTTCGCTGACGCCCGAAGCGTTGCAGGCGAAGGCCGCAGCCGAAATCGGCTACGTCGCGCTGGATGGCGACAGGCTCACCGGATGCATGTTCCTGCGCCCCGAAGAAGACAGCCTCTATCTCGGCAAGCTGGCGATCGCGCCCGATTATCAGGGCAAAGGCATCGGCAGGCAGCTGTTCGCGATTGCCGAGGCGGTCGCGAAGGAGCGGGAATTGAATGTCATCCGGCTCGACACGCGGATCGAGCTTACCGGCAACCATGCGATCTTCGGCGCCTGGGGCTTTGCCAGGACCGCCGAAAAATCCCACCCGGGATACGACCGGGTGACCTATGTCGAGATGCGCAAGACCCTGGCTTAACGGCCGGGTAGAACGCGGTTCGGCGGCCGGTGGCCGTCGATGAAGGCGCGGATGTTGATGATCACCTTGTCGCCCATGTCGATACGGCCCTCGATCGTCGCTGAGCTCATATGCGGCAGCAGCACGACCTTGCCCTCGTTGGCGAGCTTGATCAGCTTCGGATTGACCGCGGGCTCGTTCTCGAACACGTCGAGACCGGCGCCGGCAATCCGGCCTTCGCGCAGGCACTTGATCAGCGCCGCTTCATCAACGACGTCGCCGCGCGCGGTGTTCACCAGATAGGCCGTTGGCTGCAGCAGGGCGAGCCGCCGGGCCGACAGCAAATGGAACGTCGCCGGTGTCGACGGGCAGTTGACCGAGACGATATCGACCCGCGCCAGCATCTGGTCGAGGCTTTCCCAATATGTCGCCTCCAGCTCGTCCTCGGTCGCGGGGTTGACGCGCTTGCGGTTGTGATAGTGGATCGACAGGCCGAACGCCTTGGCGCGGCGGGCAACGGCGGTACCGATCCGGCCCATGCCGACAATGCCGATCCGCTTGCCGTGGATGCGCCGTCCGAGCATCCAGGTCGGCGACCACCCGGCCCATTCCCCAGGCTTGTCGGTCAGGACGCGCGCACCTTCGCCGAGGCGCCGCGGCACCGCGAGGATCAGCGCCAGCGTCATGTCGGCGGTATCTTCGGTCAGCACGTTCGGGGTGTTGGTGACGGTGATGCCCTTGCGGGCCGCGGCCTCGACATCGATGTGATCGGTGCCGTTCGAAAAGCTGGAAATCAGCTTCAGCTGCGGTCCGGCCTGCTCGATCAGCGCGGCGTCGATACGGTCGGTCACCGTAGGAACCAGAACGTCGGCGCTCTTCACCGCCTCGGCGAGTTCGGCCGCGGAACGCGGCGAATCGTCGATGTTGAGTTCGGCGTCGAAGAGCTCGCGCATGCGGGTCTCTACCGCGTCAGGCAGCTTCCGGGTGATGTAGACCTTCGGTTTTTTCTTCGATGTCATCGCGGCCGGCCATGCCTTGTTCAGATGTCTTTAACCAAGACGGGGGATAATTTTAACGTTCGGGCAATTTCTACCAGACCCGCACGCGAAGACAAACAAAACTCGCGGGCACTGGTCGGCGAATGTCGAAGCCCCGGACAGCGAGCGGGTAGAGCCCCGCTTACGAATTCGAGCGAACGGAACCCTCCATGCGTGGAATCACTCTGAAGTCCTGCCTTGCTATTGCGGTTGGTCTGATGCTGTCGGCAAGCGCCGTCGAATCTGCGTATGCGCAAGCGGCCAAGGGCCCGAGCGGCCTGCCGCTGCCGCGCTTCGTGACGCTGAAGTCGAAGCGCGTCAATCTGCGCATCGGCCCCGGTACCGATTATGCCGCGTCCTGGATGTATCTCAAGGCCGGCCTGCCGGTGGAGATTATCCAGGAATATGACAACTGGCGCCGCATCCGCGATGCCGACGGCACTGAGGGCTGGGTCAACCAGTCGCTGCTGTCGGGCCAGCGTTCGGCGTTGGCTGCGCCGTGGATGAAGGGCAAGGGAAAATCTGTTTTCGTCAACATGCGCCGCGAGCCGCAGTCGTCCGCGACCATCGTCGCCAAGCTCGAGCCTGGCGTGATGATCCATATCGGCGAATGCAATGGCGACTGGTGCCATGCCGATGCCGACGGCGCCGAAGGATGGGTGGCGCAGCCGGAAATCTGGGGTGCCTATCCCGGCGAAGCTTTTAAATAAGCTTCGCCTCGCGGGCGGCCTCGGCAAGCGACTTCATCGGCCGCGGCCCGATCTGCTGGATGACGATGCCGGCTGCAAGGCAGCCGAGCTTGCCGCAATCTTCGAGCGTGCGGCCCTGCGTGTAGCCGTAGAGGAAGCCTGAGGCGAAGAGATCGCCGGCGCCCGTCGTATCGACCACCTCGTTGATGCTGATCGCATCGACATACCAGCGCTCGCTGCCCTTCAGGATCACTGCGCCGTCTTCGCTCATCGTCACCGCGGCGATCTTGCAGTCCTTGGCAATCTTGTTCAGCGCTTCCTCGAAATCTTCGGTCTCGTAGAGCGACAGCGCTTCCTGCTTGTTGGCGAAGACAATGTCGACGGTGCCCGAGCGCATCAGGTCGAGGAATTCCGCGCGGTAACGGCCGACGCAGAAACTGTCGGAGAGCGTCATCGACACTTCCCGGCCATTCTCATGGGCAATGCGGGCGCATTCGCGGATCGCTTCCTTGGCGCGCGGCGGATCCCAGAGATAGCCTTCGAAATAGGTAACCTTGGCATCGGCAACGACATCGGCTTCGACGTCTTCAGGGCCGAGCTCGACGCAGGCGCCGAGATAGGTGTTCATCGAGCGCTCGCCGTCATCGGTAACGAAGATCATCGAGCGGGCGGTCGGCGGAAAGGTGCCTTTCGGCTGTGTCTGATAGTGGACGCCCTGGGCGCGGATATCATGCGCGAAGATCTCACCAAGCTGGTCGTCGGCGACCTTGCCGAAATAGGCGGCCTTGGCGCCAAGGCTGGCGACACCAGCCGCCGTATTGCCGGCGCTGCCGCCGGAAGCTTCGAGCGCCGGTCCCATGCGGGAGTAAAGCAGCTCGGCGCGCTCGGCGTCGATCAGATTCATCGCTGCCTTGGTGATCGCGTTGTCAATGAGGAACTGGTCGTCGCAACGCGCGATGATATCGACGATGGCGTTGCCGACAGTCAGAACATCGAATTTGGTCATGAAATGGGAGGTCCCGGATTAAGTGATAGCCGGGATTTGGTCTTAGCGGAATTTCCGCTGATGGGAAGGAAAAATAGCTCCTCCAGGCAAAAACCGGCGGCGCTTCTGCGAAATAATGTTGACTAGGAAACCAATTAAAATTAGTTTCCTAGTCAACAAAGATGGTTCGATGGCTGGCAAAAATCATATCTCCGATCTCGATTCGCATCTCGGCTATTGGCTGCGTGTCGTCTCGAATGCCGTATCCCAGGAGTTCGCGCGAAAGCTCGAGCGTGAGGGTGTTACGGTTGCCGAATGGGTGTTTCTTCGCATGCTTTACGGAGCAAGCCCCGTTGCGCCCTCCAAGCTCGCCGAGCGGATGGGGATGACGAAGGGAGCGATTTCCAAGCTTGCTGATCGCCTGACGGAAAAAGCACTGATCGAGCGCGGTGCCGACCCAGACGACCGGCGCGGGCAGACATTGTCTCTTACGGCCGCTGCGCGACCGCTCGTCGAACGGCTGGCAAAACTGGCGGATGCAAATGACATCCAGTTCTTCGGGGCACTCAACGGGGAAGAGCGCGCGGAAATGGAACGGCTTTTGAGAAAGATCGTCGCGGAACGCAGTCTGCGGAACGTCGCGACGGATTAGACACCAGCAGCGATCAAGATCACCGAGGAGGGCGCTATGGACGCGCAACGGACTGCTATTGCCCAAACGTGCCTGAACGCCGCCTATGACAGGGCGATGGATTTTCCTGACATTATCAGAACGCTTCTGGCAGCCGGCTTCGAGGGTTACACCGTCGATTACCGCCAGAATAAGACGTCGTATTTCCTGGCCGATGGAACGAGCGTCACTCTCGAAAACCGCGTGTCGGAGGGCGGCGTGGCGGCCGAGTTTGATCAAGCCGGAATTGCCGCGCAGGTTCGGTGGGCGCAGGCGAACCCCGCGGACTATTCCTATGGTGCCTTCTGCAAGAACGTGAAGGCAATGGGATGTGCCGGCTATATCGTCTCATTCCTGGGGCGCCGCGTTCTCTATTTCGGCCGGACGGCCGAAACGCATGTCGAGCATTTCCCGCAATGACCGGGGCCAGGACCATTTGATAATATTCGCAAAAATGCCGCCAATTCGTCATGCGGCTGTCACTGTGAACTTCTAGAAAAGCTCTCAAGCAGACCGGCATGAGCATCCAAGGATGCGGCCGGGTGAGAAGGGATGATGCCCTTCGACTGTTCCGGAGCGGCGCTGACCACGGATGAACTGGCAGCATCGCACACCGGATGTCCGGCAAGACCGGATGCGGAAAAGCGGGCCTTGCCCGCTTTTTTTGTTTCTGCCGCTTCGTTTGTTTGCGCCAACAGGTTTGTCAATGCGCGCCGTTTGCTGCTAGACCTTTGGCTCCCGCGCCAAGGCAGTTCTCCCCGCATGACAGCAATCGTTTTCGACGTTCTTCCCATCTTCATCATGATCCTGATCGGCTGGCTCATTGTGAAAGCGGGGTTGATGACCGCCGATACCGGTGATGCGCTGAGCGATTTCGTCTTCAAGATCGCCGTGCCCATGCTGCTCTTCCGCACCATTGCCGAGGCCGATTTCCACGGTGCATCGCCGTTCCGGCTCTGGATCGCCTATTTCTCCGGCGTCGCCGTCACCTGGACCGTCGGCCATATCGCGGCGACCAGGCTATTCGGCCGTGATGCCCGCATCGGCGTTCTCGCCGGCGTCTCCTCGGCCTTCGCCAACACCATCTTCGTCGGCCTGCCGCTGGTGCAGCGAACCGTGGGGGACAAGGGCCTCGTTCCGCTCTCGATCCTGATTGCCGTGCATCTGCCTGTCATGATGGTCGTCGGCACGATCCTCATGGAGCGCGCCGAACACAGGATTTCCGGCGCCGCCGATCGCAGCATTCTGAGGCTGCTGAAGCAGATCGGCCTTAATCTTATTCGCAATCCGCTGGTGATCGGTCTGGCGGCCGGTGCCACCATGCATTTGCTCGGCCTGACCATGCCGGCCCCGGTCGAAAATATCGTCGATCAGATCGCCGGTGTTGCTGGACCGGTCGCGCTGATCTCGCTCGGCATGGCCCTGCAGAAATATGGGGTTTCCGGAAACCTCGGCATCGCCAGCGTCACCTCCGCCTGCAAGCTGCTTCTGCTGCCCTTCTGCGTCTGGATTGCAAGCCACATCGTCGGCCTCGCCGAAGACTGGACGGCAGCGCTAGTTCTGATCGCTGCGGTGCCGACAGGCGTCAATGCCTGGCTGATCGCCAATCGCTTCGGCGTCGGCCACAGCCTGGCGGCATCGACCATCACCATGACGACGGCGCTTGGCGCCATTTCCGTGTCGCTCTGGGCCTACCTGCTCGGGCCGTAATCCGAAAAAAGCCCGGCTTGCGGCCGGGCTTCGGTATCAAACTCAATCGCGACCAGCTTACTGCGTGATCGTATCCGGTGCGTTCGGATCCGGCAGCGGAGCAGGCGTATCGGCCAGGGTGTGCAGATAAAGCAGCACGTTGGCGCGATCCTGTTCCTTCGGCAGACCGGCAAAGCCCATCGCCGTACCCGGAATCTGCTTCTTCGGTGCCATCAGGAAGTGGTTCAGGTGGTCGAAGGTCCACTTTTCAGCACCGCCCTTGGAGAAGTCCTTCATAGCGGACGAATAGGCGAAGCCCTCATGCGAGGCGATCGGGCGATCGACGAGACCATAGAGGTTCGGACCGACTTTGTTCGGCCCCCCCTTGGTCGCGTCATGACAGGCCTGACACTTCTTGAAGATGGTTTCGCCAGCCTTGGCGTCAGCCGTCGGCAGCAGCTTCCCAATCGGAACCATGGCGGCAGCAGCGGCCTCGCCCCCACCGGCAGCCGGTGTTTCCTCGGCGACGATCGTGAAGCCTTCCTTTTCCGGCGCTTCGGAATGGAAGATTCCTTCGGACGCGATGGACACCGACATCAGCACGAAAATCGTTCCGAGCAGTGCACCAACGGCCGTATTGACGTAAGAATTCATCTGCAATGCTCCCCGTGCAGTCGGCAGACCCTAAAAAGGTACCATCTTGAAATCGCGCGGAACCTATGTCTTTTGGCTGTTCGTTGCAACTGTCTAAATGGTCCTGTACGTGAGACTTTTTGACACTTTTCCGCCCGGAATAGAAGGCCCGACAGATGACTGGTTCAAATTTAGATGACGTCCTCGTTCTGATCCCGGCACGCATGGCTTCGACCCGGCTTCCGGGCAAGCCGCTGGCCGATATCTGCGGGCTGCCGATGATCGTTCAGGTCGCCATGCGCGCCAAGGAAGCCGCCATCGGTCGCGTCGTCGTCGCGGTCGATGATCAGCGCGTCTTCGACGCCGTCGCCGAGGCCGGCTTCGAGGTGATCATGACCGGCGGTCACCATCAGTCGGGTTCGGACCGCATTCACGAGGCGATGACCAAGATCGATCCCGAAGGCAGGGCCAAGATCATCGTCAACGTCCAGGGCGATCTGCCGACCATCGAGCCAGAAACCATCCGCGCTTCTCTGCGCCCGCTCGACGACGAAGCGGTCGATATCGCCACGCTGACGATCGAGATCGACAACGAGGAAGACAAGACCGCTCCGCATATCGTCAAGGTCGTCGGCTCGCCGCTTTCCGAGACGCGCCTGCGCGGCCTCTATTTCACCCGCGCCACCGCGCCCTATGGCAAGGGTCCGCTCTATCATCACATTGGCCTTTACGCTTACCGCCGGCCGGCGCTGGAGCGCTTCGTGACGCTCGGCCCGTCGGTGCTGGAGCTGCGCGAATCGCTGGAGCAGCTGCGGGCGCTGGAAGCCGGAATGCGCATCGATGCCGAAATCGTCGAAACCGTACCGCTCGGCGTCGATACCCCCGCCGATCTCGAAAAGGCCCGCCGGATTCTCGCGGCAAGACAGGCTTGAGGACATAGCCATGAACAACAAGACAAACCGGATTTCATTCCAGGGCGAGTTCGGCGCCAATTCCGATATGGCCTGCCGCGACATGTTCCCGACCATGGAACCGCTTCCCTGCCAGACCTTCGAGGACGCCTTTACGGCGCTCGAAAGCGGCGAAGCCGATCTCGCCATGATTCCCATCGAGAACACGATCGCCGGGCGCGTTGCCGATATCCATCATCTGCTGCCGGATTCGAGGCTGCATATCGTCGGCGAATATTTCATGCCGATCCGCTTTCAGCTGATGGTGCTGCCGGGCGTCTCGAAGGATGAGATCCGCACGGTACACAGCCATATCCATGCGCTCGGCCAGTGCCGCAAGATCGTCCGTGCCAATGGCTGGAAGCCTGTCATCGCCGGCGATACGGCCGGTGCCGCAAAGATGGTTCAGGAAACCGGTGACCGGACGATGGCTGCGCTTGCGCCGCGCCTGGCTGCCGATCTCTACGGTCTCGAGATCGTTGCCGAAAATGTCGAGGACACCGAAAGCAATGTCACCCGCTTCGTCGTGCTGTCGCGCGACGAGAAATGGGCGAACCGTTCGAATGAAGAAGAGAAGATCGTCACGACCTTCGTCTTCAACGTCCGCAATATTCCAGCCGCCCTTTACAAGGCGCTCGGTGGTTTCGCGACCAACAACATCAACATGACGAAGCTGGAAAGCTACCAGATCGGCGGCAAGTTCATCGCCACGCAGTTCTATGCCGATATCGAAGGCCACGCCAACGACAGCAATGTCCGCCAGGCGCTCGAGGAGCTCAGGTTCTTCTCCGAGAAGGTTCGCATCCTCGGGGTCTACAAAGGCCATCCGATGCGCGGCCTGCTGCACAAATAGTCACGAAAAAGGGCGCCTTGGGCGCCCTTTTCATTGTCACTTGTCCGGTTCGCAAACCCGGAGACGGTGGCCATCCGGGTCGAGCACCACGAAGGTCGGTCCGAAATCGAGATCGACCAGTTCCTGGGCGATCGGCAGGCCGCGCTTGCGCCAGTCCTCATATTGCTTGGCCACCGCACGGTCTCCCGGCACCATGAAGGCGATTTCGCCGCGATTGCCGATCGCCGACGGCTGCGGCTCGACATTGCTGCGACGCCAGAGGCCGAGCGTGAAACCGCCATCGAGCGGAAAGGCGACGAAGTTGGGCGAGGAGAACGCCGCGTCGCGGCCGAGGATGTCCTTGTAGAAGCGTTCGCTTTCGGCCGGGTCCTTGACGTAGAGAATGATGGAATTCGGGCTGGTCATGGTCTTATCCTCTTGGTTGAGATGGCTGCAATGAAAAGGCGTGCCGCGGTGCGTTGCAGCGGCGGTATGAAATGTCTGCTGTCGGGGTGTGCTGGGCTGTATGCTGCCGGCTATGCCTCGCCCTCTCGCGAGGTCCAGCCGGAAAGGCCGAGGTCGCGCCGCATGTTTGCCGGCATCGACCGCGGGTCGAGGCGGGGGGCATCACCCCTCGCCATGTTGCGCGATGCTTTCTGCATCATGCGCAGCATCAGGGACTGCGGATATCCCGCATGTGCAGAAGACGTCTCGACTAGGCAGTCGCCATAATTTGCGGTGCTGAGTTTCACGCTCGTCATCATCGGTCCTCCTTCTGGATTGGTACCGATAATAGCTCGGCCTACTGTCAGATTCTGGCAGTAGGCTTTCAGCGTTCGACAGGCACGTGTTCCGCCTCGCGCCACTCTTTCATCAGGGCGGTCCGGCGGCGGGGATAGCGCTCTTCGTGCTGCGTCATGTCGATGATCCGGTCCGTGCGGAAATGCCGGAAGCCGCGGCGCAGCTCGCACCAGGCCATCACCATCCGGATATGCTCGAAATAGCCGAGGGCGAAAGGCCAAACGCGCCGGAGCGAGATGCGTCCCTGCTCGTCGCTATAGTGCAGTTCGAGAATGCGTTCGGTACGGATCGCCTTGCGGATCAGGGCGACATCCGCCTTGTCCTCGTTGGCACGCTTGGGGCCGACAAGCAGCGTCGCCGATTCGATTGTCTCGCGCATCTCGGCAGGCAGCACGGCGGCGATCTTCGCCAGCGCATCGGCAGCAGCGCCCGCTAGCCGCGGTTCCGCCGAGCGGTTCACCCAGCGTGAACCCAGCACTAGCGCCTCAAGTTCCTCTTCGGAAAACATCATCGGTGGCAGCATGAAGCCAGGCTTCAGCACATAGCCGACGCCGGCTTCGCCCTCAATCATCGCACCCTGGCTCTGCAGGCTTGCAATGTCACGGTAGAGCGTGCGCAGGCTGACGCCCGTCTGCTCGGCAAGGATGATCCCGCTGACCGGGCGCCGGTGCCGGCGAAGCACCTGGAGAAGAGCAAGCAGCCGTTCCGAGCGCGAGACCGGCATGGCCTATCGCTTCCACTCCACCCAGTCGCGCATCAGGCGGTGGGCGATGGCGCCTTTCGGCGGAGAGGCCTGGCCGTTGGCGCCGGGGCGTTCGAGCATCTCGATCGTTTCCTCTCGTGTAAACCAGCGGCAATCCTCAAGCTCGGCTTCGTCGCGGGTGATCTCGCTGGATTTCGCCTCGGCATAGCAGCCGATCATCAGCGTATGCGGCATCGGCCAGGGCTGGGAGGCGTGATAGCGGACGCGCCCGGTTCTGATGCCGGATTCCTCAAGCGTCTCGCGGCGCACGGCGTTCTCGATGGTTTCACCGGGCTCCACGAAGCCGGCGAGACAGGAATACATGCCGGGCGCGAAATGCGGTCCGCGGCCAAGCAGGCAGAGATCGCGCTTCTCGTCGATCGTCAGCATGATGACGACGGGGTCGGTGCGCGGAAAGATCATGTGTTCGCAGGCGGTGCAGACGCGTTTGTAGCCGCCGATCTTCTGCTCCATGCTGCCGCCGCAGCGGCCGCAGAACTTGTTGTCGCCGTTCCAGCGGATCAGGCTTGCGGCCTGCGCAAATTCGCCGAGCAGCACCTCGTCGACAAGCTGATCGCGATAGAGCGTGCGCCCATCAGCCGGTTTGTAGTGGCTTTCGAGTTGCTCTTCCGGCACGCCGACCGGCACGGCCAGCCGCGGTTCGCCGGATTTGCGGTAGCCGAGCAGGATCGTCTCGTCCCAATGCGGCTGCAGTTCCTGCAATTCGTAGCGGGCAAAGAGCGGGTCCAGCACCTGGCCATCATGCTTCAGGACCAGCTTGTCCTTGGCAAAGGCAAAGATATGCGTGCCTTCCTTCGCCAGCGCCGTTTCGACCGATTTCTCGTCGCGGTGTTCGGAATCACGGTTCAGGTCGTTGGCGGCGAAGGCGGTGAGGTTGCTCGGCTCCGGATGCGGAACGTCCGTATCGAAAATTGAAGAACTCATGATGAAAGGGCTTCCCGCAATGTCGCTATGAACTGCTCCCGCTTCCCGTCCTCATAAGGCTCGGCCGTGCCGAAACCCCAGATCGGACCCGGCCAATTGGCATCGCCTTCGAAGCGGGCGATGACATGAACATGAAGCTGGCGGACGATATTGCCAAGAGCCCCGACATTGATTTTTGTCGCCCCGGTCAGCTTCTTGAGCGCGCTGGCCACCACCTCGGTCTCGAATGTCAGCATCACCTGATCGAGCGGCGTCAATTCGAAAATCTCGGTGATCCCGGCGCGGCGCGGAATCAGGATCAGCCAGGGCCAGCGTGCGTCCTTCGATAATCTGAGATCGCAAAGGCCGGTCTGCATGACGCTGATGCTGTCTTTTTCGAGCCGGGGGTCGAGCGCGAAATCCGTCAACGGGCATTCCTCCATTGTTTTCCAATGATTAGCAGTTTTTTTTGAGCTTGGCTTGCTTTTGATGACGATATTGCCGATATGTGCATCCGGGAGGTTGGTGGTGGACGAGCCACTCGCCAACCGGGTCAGGTCCGGAAGGAAGCAGCCCTAACGAGCCCGGCACGGGTCATCGTGCCAGCCTCCCACCCTTCTCTCCATCCTTTGCCCGGGATTCCGGGCGCCAAGCAGGGCGATGAGCGACACCGAGCGACAATCACAAGATGCCGCCTCGACGGGCACCGGATACCGGGTGCTGGCACGCAAATACCGCCCCAAGGATTTCACGGACCTGATGGTCGGCCAGGAGCCGATGGTCCGCACCCTGACCAACGCCTTCGAGACCGGCCGCATCGCCCAAGCCTATATGCTGACCGGCGTTCGCGGCGTCGGCAAGACGACGACGGCGCGCATTCTGGCACGTGCCCTGAATTACAAGACCGCTGAGATCGACAAGCCGACGATCGATCTGCGTGTGCCCGGCGAACACTGCCTGGCAATCATGGAAGGCCGCCATGTCGATGTGATCGAGATGGACGCCGCCTCGCATACCGGCATCGACGATATCAGAGAGATCATCGAGCAGGTGCGCTACCGCCCGGTTTCGGCGCGCTACAAGGTCTATATCATCGACGAAGTGCACATGCTCTCTACGGCAGCCTTCAACGGGCTGCTGAAGACGCTCGAGGAGCCCCCGGAGCATGTGAAGTTCATCTTCGCGACCACCGAGATCCGCAAGGTTCCGATCACTGTCCTGTCGCGCTGCCAGCGCTTCGATCTGCGCCGCATCAGCGCCTCGGATCTCGTCGGCCTGTTCACGACGATTGCGTCGAAGGAAGGCATCGAGGCCGAGCCCGATGCGCTCGCCATGATCGCCCGCGCTGCCGAAGGTTCGGCGCGTGATGGCCTTTCGTTGCTCGACCAAGCCATTGCCCATGGCGGCGGTGCCGTGCAGGCGGAAGCCGTCCGCAGCATGCTCGGTCTTGCCGACCGAGCCCGCATCGTCGATCTTTTCCAGCATGTGGTGAAGGGCGATGTCGCCTCGGCGCTGAACGAGTTTCAGGCACAGTACGAGGCGGGCGCCAATCCTGTTGTCGTTCTGACGGACCTTGCCGACTTCACCCATCTCGTCACCCGCTTGAAATACGTGCCTGATGCCGCCAACGATCCGTCTCTGAGCGAGGTCGAGCGCACCAAGGCAGCGGAATTCGCCCAGGGCGTGGCGGTGACCACTCTGTCGCGCATCTGGCAGATGCTGCTGAAGGGCATTCCGGAAGCCGAGGCATCATCGCGCACGGCGGGTGCGGCCGAAATGGTGCTGATCCGCCTTGCCCATGCCGCGCATCTGCCGGCACCCGAAGATGCGGCCCGCAGGCTTGCCGAATTTTCAGATAATGGCGGCGGCTCCGGCCGCCCGGCACCGGGTTCCTCGGGCAATGGCGGAGGCGCGACTGTCTCCTATCAGTCGGCAGCGATGGCACGCGCACCGGAAACTGCGCCGCGCCCGCAGCCGAATGGCCCGACCGCGATGCTGCGCGCCGTTCCGAACCCGGATCCGCAGCCGATGCAGGCCGGTCGTCTCGAGACCAAGCCTAGCGAAGCGGCGAAGCCGCTGGTTGCCGTGAATTCGATTGCCGATATCGTCAATCTGGCCGGCGAAAAGCGCGATGCAAAGATCAAGGCGCTGGTCCGCACCTTCGTGCGTCCTGTCCGGGTCGATCCCGGCCGCCTGGATGTCAATCTGACGGACGGCGCTCCGGCAACGCTGCTCAATGAACTGGCGGTCAAGCTCAAGGAATGGACGGGCATCCATTGGATCGTTAGTCTGAGCCGCGAGCCCGGCGATCCGACCATGGTCGAAGCCGAGGCCCGGGCCAAGGAACAGCAGGTCAGCGATGCCCGCCAGGACCCGGATGTGGCGGCGATCCTCGCGCAGTTTCCGGGCGCCAAGATTATCGACGTCCGCGTCCGGGCGCCGGAGCCGGAGGAAGAGGGCGATATCAAGCCGCCCGCCGTCGCCGAATCCGAAGATGGCGACATCCTGCCGGGCGACGACATAGAATTCTAGACTTTCAGAGAAGGAAAAGACGATGCGCGACCTCATGGGAATGATGGGCAAAGTCAAGGAAATGCAGGCCAAGATGGAGCAGATGCAGGCGGAGCTCGCCGAGCTCAAGGCCGAAGGCAAGTCCGGTGGCGGACTGGTCACCGTTGTCCTCAACGGCAAGGGCGAAATGCAGAGCCTGAAGATCGATCCGTCCCTGTTCAAGGAAGACGACGTCGAAATCCTCGAAGACCTGATCGTTGCCGCCCACAAGGATGCCAAGGACAAGGCCGAGGCCGTCACGGCTGAAAAGACCAAGGCGCTGACCGCCGGCCTGCCGATCCCGCCCGGCTTCAAGATGCCGTTCTGATCAAGCTGAGCCCGGGAGGAAGCCTTTATGATGACGCTGACGGCCCTGCTGGTATTTGCCGGCGCCCTTTTCATCGCCGCCGGCACGCCCGGCCCGAGCGTTGCGGCGCTCGTTGCCCGCGTCATCTCGAAGGGCGCGCGCGATGTGCTGCCCTTCCTCTTCGGCATGTGGGCGGGTGATGCGATCTGGCTGACCTGCGCCATCGCCGGCCTCTCGGCCATTGCCGAAACCTTCTATCACGCCTTTGTCGTCATCAAATGGCTCGGCATTCTCTATCTCCTCTACCTCGCCTGGAAAATGTGGTTCGCAAGACCTGATGTCGAGGAAGAGGAGCTTCCGCAGGCCCGCTCGCGAAGCCGGATGTTTCTGACGGGTCTGGCGATCGCGCTCGGCAATCCGAAGATCATGATGTTCTACATCGCCCTTCTGCCATCGATCATCGACATCCGCGCCGTTTCCTTCGGCGGCTGGGCGGAGCTTGCCGTAACGCTGATCGTGGTGCTGGCGATCGTCGATTTCAGCTGGATGTTCCTGGCCGCAAAAGCCCGCGGCTTCCTGAAGAGCCCTCGCGCGGTGCGGATCGCCAATCGGGCGAGTGCCGCAACGATGGCCGGTGCCGCGATGGCGATCGCCACGCGCTGATCTCAGGCCTGCGCCTCGAGCAGAGCCCGCAGCTTGTAGTGAATGGGTGCTGCGAGATACCGCTCCCGGTCTTCGGGCGAAAGCTTTTTCCCGAACGTCTCCATCATTTCAGGCATGGTCACCCTGGCGCCTGAAAACGGCTGATAGGTCACCGGCATTCCCGCCTCGACGATCGCGCCGGCAAGAACCCGGCAATAGATGCCTGGCCGCCCGGCCTTGGTGTAGCGCTTGACGAAGCGTGGGTCTTCCATCTTCGCGGCGAAGGTCGCGCAGGGAATACGGGCGGACGTTACTTCCAGAACAAGATCGCCTGCGATGAACCTGTCGCCCACGGCAACATCGCGATTGTCGAGCCACTCGATGACGAGGTTTTCGCCGAAGGTACCCGGCGTGACCGGTTTACCGAGTTCGCCGCTCCACCAGTCGAGCGTCCGCGATCCCTCGACATAAACAGCCTGATCCGCACCACCATGATAGGTGCGATTGCAGATCGCGTCGCCGACCAGCCCTTCCGCATCGATCATCACGGCGCCGTTGACAGGCTGCTTGAAGATTCCGGTCTTGTATTTCTTGCCCGGCAGCCGTTCGGCGCTGCCGGTACAGACCGCACTGATTTTCATGGCGGCAGCAATCCTTCCGCGATTCCGTTTTGACGACATATGGGCTAAGAACGGCGCATGGCAAAGCGAGTCACCGGCCCCGAAATCGAAAAACTCATTCAGCTTCTGGCGAAAGTGCCGGGCCTCGGCCCCCGGTCGGCGCGCCGCGCGGCGCTGCATCTGATCAAGAAGAAGGACCAGCTTCTCGGTCCTCTCTCCCATGCCATGGGCGATGCCTATGACAAGGTGAAGGTCTGCTCGCGCTGCGGCAATGTCGATACCTCGGATCCCTGCACCGTCTGCACCGATGATCGCCGCGACCAGTCGGTCATCATCGTCGTCGAGGATGTATCGGATCTCTGGGCGCTAGAGCGCGCCGGCGCGATGAATGCCGCCTACCACGTTCTCGGCGGCACGCTGTCGCCGCTGGATGGCGTCGGCCCAGATGATCTGAACATCCGCGGGCTGATCGAGCGGCTTGGCGAAGGCGGCGTTCGCGAATTGATCATCGCGGTGAACGCCACCGTCGAGGGTCAGACAACAGCACACTATATAACGGATCAGCTCACCGGATTGGACGTCAAGATCACCCGGCTGGCGCATGGCGTGCCGGTCGGCGGCGAGCTCGATTATCTCGACGAGGGCACATTGGCGGCCGCGCTTCGGGCACGAACGGTCATTTGAGGGGGAATGCCTGAGGTGAAGACGATCATCCGCCTTTCGATCCTGACGGCGATGCTTGCCGCATCGTTTCATCTTCCCGCCTCCGCCGCGCCTTCGAAGGCTGCCGTCGAGGCGCAGTTCGAGAAATGGGTGCAGACCGAACTGCGCCCGGAAGCCGAAAAGAACGGCATTTCTGCCAAGACATTTCAGGCCGCTTTCGCCGGCGTCGAGCTGAATTGGGATCTTCCGGATCTGGCACCTCCAGGCTTTCCGCCGCCGAAGGAACGCAAGCAGACACAGGCCGAATTTTCCTCGCCTGCGCCCTATTTCAACGAGGAGCGTCTGAGCAAGCTCGCCATGACAGGCCGCGGCTTTGCCTCGCAATATGCCTCGACGCTGAAGCGGATCGAAAAGACCTACGGCGTGCCGGGATCGATCGTGCTGGCCATCTGGGGCCGCGAGACTGGCTTCGGCGCCGCGAAGATCCCGAACTCGGCGATCCAGGTGCTGGCGACGAAGGCGTTCATGTCGACGCGTAAGGAGATGTTCCGCACCGAACTGATTGCGGCACTCCACATCATCGATGGCGGCGATGTGGCGCCGGCCGATTTCAAGGGCTCCTGGGCAGGCGCGCTCGGCCAGCCGCAGTTCATGCCGACAAGCTACCTGAAATATGCCGTCGATTTCGATGGCGACGGCCACCGCAACATCTGGACCTCGGTGCCGGATACGCTGGCATCCATCGCCAACTATTTGGTCAAGAAGGGCTGGCAGCGCGACCGCGACTGGGGCTTCGAAGTCACGATCCCCGCCGCCGTCTCCTGTGCCCAGGAGGGGCCGGATCTCGCCAAGCCGCTGTCGCAATGGGCATCGCTCGGAATAGCCAGGATCTCGGGCAAGGGCTTTCCCTCATCCGAGCTGAAGGCCGACGGGATGATGCTGGTTCCGGCCGGCCGCGACGGCCCCGAATTTCTCGTCACGCCGAATTTCTACGTCATCAAGGAATATAACAATTCCGATCTCTATGGGCTCTATATCGGCAACCTGGCCGATCGGATCGCCTATGGAGCGGGTGGTTTCCAGGGCGCCTGGGGCGATGTCGGCAAGATGCTGCGCTCGGATGTCGCTGCCATGCAGAAGGCGCTGGAGCGCCAGGGCTACGATGTCGGCGGTTCCGACGGCTTGCCGGGCTACAAGACCCGCCGTTCGATCGGCCAGTGGCAGGTCAAGAACGGCGAAAAGCCGACCTGCTATCCGGAAGCGTCGATGAAGGGCAAACTGAAATAGGCCTCAGAGAGTAAGCTTCATGCCCTCGTGGCTCGCCATGAAGCCAAGCCTTTCATAGAAGCGGATGGAATCGGCCCGCGACTTGTCTGATGTCAGCTGCACGAGCTTGCAGCCACGGTCCCGGCAAACGCCGATCGCCCATTTGATGAAGCGTGTGCCAAGTCCGGTGCCGCGCTCCGTTTCGGTGATCCGCACGCTCTCGATCTGTCCGCGCCACATGCCCCTGCGTGAAAGCCCCGGAATGAACGTCAGCTGCAGGCAGCCAACCGGCTGGTCGTCGGCATCGACCGCGACGGCAAGCAGCTGGTTCTCGTCGGCAACGATCGCAGCAAAGGCAACAAGGTAGCGCTCGTCAACGGGATCGGAGACCACCTCGCGGCTGCGTCCCAACGTATCATCGGCGAGCATGGCAATGATCGCTGGGAGATCGCTTTCCCTGGCTCGTCTGAACATCTTACCGCCCTCTAGTGATGGATATCGATCGGCGCCTTGTGAAAGACGTCGTCGGAGGGTGGGATCGCCTGGCGTTCGATCATCCGGTGTACATGCGGCAGATCGGCGCCGCGATGCAGGTTGCGCAGCCGGTCGGTATTTTCCGCATCGGCCTGCGTGCGCCGCTGGTTGTGGCGGATATATTCGACCCAGGTCGGGGTGTGATAGGTCTCCGTCCAGATGCCGGGGTTCTCGAGATCGCGCATCAGCGCCCAGGCGCGGGCGCCGTCGCGAATGCGGATGCGCCGCCGTTCGCCCATCAGCTTCAGGAATTCCGGCAGGTCCTCGTCGCTGATCTGATAATCGACCTGTATGACGATCGGCCCGCTGCGCGGCGTGATATCGAGCCCGAGCGCCGGTTCGACGAACCGGTTGAGCGGGTCGAGATTGAGCGAGGCGAAGGCCGGCATCGAGAAGCGGAAGCCGATCAGCACGCCGATCACCATTACCGCTGCAGACCCATAGAGCGCATTCGAGACGCCGAAGCGCTCTGCCACGATCCCCCAGAACCAGCTGCCGCCGGCAATCCCGCCGAAGGTCACCGTCTGATAAAGCGAGAGCGCCCGCCCGACCACCCAGCGCGGGGTCGACAACTGGACTATTGTGTTGAACAGCGACAGCGCCAGCACCCAACAGGCGCCCGATACCAGCAGCCCGGCGCAGGTCAGCACCGCAAAGGGACTGGCGGCGGTGATTGCCATGCTCACGGCAAAGCCGGAAAAAGCGTAGCGGATGATGATCTCGCTGCTCAGTGCATCGCGAAGCCGGGCGTTCAGCGCCCCGCCGCCGATCGCGCCGATGCCGAAGGAGCCGAGCATGAAGCCGTAGGTCAGCGGCCCGCCCGAGACGAGGTCGATCGCGACGATCGGAAGCAGCGCCAGCACCGAGCTGGCGCCGACACCGAACGTGAAGCCGCGCACCAGAACCTTCTCAAGGTTCGGCGACATGGAGATATAGCGCAGGCCTGCAAAGATCGCGCTGCCAAGGCTTTCACGCGGCAGCGTCGAGGTGGGAAGAGCGGGTTTCCAGCGCATCAGTGCATAAATCAGCGCCAGATAGCTGACAGCGTTCACCGCAAAGGCGGCCGCCGCACCGGCTGCCGCCACGATGACCCCGCCGATCGCAGGGCCGACGCTGCGGGTCATGTTGAACCCCATGCTGTTCAGCGTCACGGCGGCAGGCAGATCGGCGCGCGGCACCATGTCGCCGACCGACGCCTGCCAGGAGGGGTTGTTGAGCGCCGTGCCGCAGCCGATGAGGAAGGTGAACAACAGCAGAAGCCAGGGCGTGATCCAGCCGAAAAGGGCGAAGACCGTCAGGATCGCCGAGACAACGAGCATCAGGACCTGCGCCGTCAGCATCACCCGGCGCCGGTCGAAATTGTCGGCGAGCGCGCCCGAGATCAGCGAGAAGAGCATGATCGGCAGCGCTGTCGAGGTTTGCACCAGCGCCACCATGTCTTCCGAGGCGGTGATGGTCGTCATCATCCATGCGGCGCCGACCGCCTGGATCAGCCCGCCGAAGTTCGACGCCAGGCTCGCAAACCAGATCCGGCGGTATGTTTCGTGTTTCAGCGGCGCCAGCGTGGAAGAATTCGACGGCACGTTCCCTCCGCCCGGATTTGCTCCGGCTTGTCTTGTTCTATTCCCGCCCAATATATGGCGAAGCGTGCCTGAGGCCAGCGAAGGATTGCAGCCTTGGCGCATTTGGCGCCGGAGCTTGCAATTTCAGAAAAACGGGCCTATATGCCACTCAAATTCTTGATCGTGTGATGAAGAGTGGGCCGCAAGGACCCGCTCTTTTTTATTAGCGCGATCATCCAAAATGCTTGAAATTTGCTAGGAGCGCGCCGCTTGTCGGATCAGACAACCGCAGAAAACGAACTTGAGCCACGGCTGATTACCGAGACCGGGCTTGACCAGCGCCTTGCCGACATCATCGAACCAGTGCTTGTCGGTATGGGCTTCCGCCTGATCCGCGTCCGGATGCTCAATCAGAACGGCGCGACGCTGCAGATCATGGCCGAGCGTAATGACGGAACCATGTCCGTTCAGGACTGCGAAGCGGTCTCGACGGCTGTTTCCCCGGTTCTGGATGTGGAAGATCCGATCGATCGGGAGTATCATCTCGAAGTGTCTTCGGCCGGTATCGACCGTCCGCTGGTGCGCAAGTCGGATTTCGTCCGCTGGCAGGGACACCTTTTGAAGTGCGATACGTCGATCATGATCGGCAACCGCAAGCGGTTCCGTGGCAAGATACTGGAATCGAATGCAGATGGCTTCACGCTTGAGCGTGACCAGGTTGCCTATGGCGAAGAGCAGAAGGTGGAAATCCCCTTCGCGGCTCTGGCCGAAGCCAAGCTTATCCTGACCGACGATCTGATCCGCGATGCGCTTCGCGCCGACAAGGCAGCGAAGTCGGAAGCCGCGAACCAGAACGAAGCGGAAGACCAGGAATAACCGATCAACTACAGGCTCCAGGGACGGGAACCCGGAAAGCCGAGACGGAGAGATAAAACAATGGCAGTCAGTGCGAACCGCCTCGAACTTCTGCAGATCGCAGATGCAGTGGCGCGCGAAAAAGTCATCGACCGCGAAATCGTTCTGGCCGCAATGGCCGATGCGATCCAGAAAGCTGCACGCTCCCGTTACGGCTCGGAATCGAATATCCGCGCCGACATCAATCCGAAGACCGGCGAAATCCGCCTTCAGCGTCTGCTCGAAGTCGTCGAGAAGGCCGAAGACTATTCCACGCAGATCCCGCTGGAACTGGCCCGCGACCGCAACCCCGATGCAGCCCTTGGCGATTTCATTGCCGATCCGCTGCCGCCGATGGACTTCGGCCGTATCGCTGCGCAGTCTGCCAAGCAGGTCATCGTCCAGAAGGTTCGCGAAGCCGAGCGTGACCGCCAGTTCGACGAGTTCAAGGATCGCACCGGCGAAATCGTCAACGGCACCGTCAAGCGCGTCGAATACGGCAACGTCATCGTCGATCTAGGCCGTGGCGAAGGCATTATCCGCCGCGACGAAATGATCCCACGCGAAAACGTTCGCTACGGCGATCGCGTCCGCGCCTATGTTTACGACGTTCGCCGCGAACAGCGTGGCCCGCAGATTTTCCTGTCGCGTACCCATCCGCAATTCATGGTGAAGCTCTTCACCATGGAAGTGCCTGAAATCTACGACGGCATTATCCAGGTTCGCTCGGTCGCCCGTGATCCGGGTTCGCGCGCCAAGATCGCCGTCATCTCGAACGACTCGTCGATCGATCCGGTCGGTGCCTGCGTCGGTATGCGCGGTTCGCGCGTTCAGGCCGTCGTCGGCGAGCTTCAGGGCGAAAAGATCGACATCATTCCGTGGTCGCAGGATCCGGCGACCTTCGTCGTCAACGCCCTGCAACCGGCTGAAGTCGCCAAGGTCGTTCTTGACGAAGATGCAGAGCGCATCGAAGTCGTGGTTCCGGATGAGCAGCTCTCGCTCGCCATCGGCCGCCGCGGTCAGAACGTTCGCCTCGCATCGCAGCTGACCGGCTGGGATATCGACATCATGACGGAAGCCGAAGAGTCGGAGCGCCGTCAGAAGGAATTCAACGAGCGCACCAACCTGTTCATGGACTCGCTCGACGTCGATGAAATGGTCGGCCAGGTTCTGGCCTCCGAAGGCTTTGCTGCCGTTGAGGAACTGGCTTACGTCGATCTCGACGAAATCGCCTCGATCGACGGCTTCGACGAAGACACGGCGCAGGAAATCCAGACCCGCGCCCGCGAATTCCTCGAAAAGCTCGAAGCCGAGATGGACGAGAAGCGCAAGTCGCTCGGCGTCTCCGACGATCTTCGCCAGATCGAAGGCATGACCGCACAGATGATGGTCGCGCTCGGCGAAGACGGCATCAAGACGATGGAAGACTTTGCAGGCTGCGCAGCTGACGATCTCGTCGGCTGGAGCGAGCGCAAGAACGGCGAGACGAAGAAGTTCGAGGGTCTGTTCTCGAAGTTCGACATCTCCCGCGTCGAAGCAGAACAGATGGTCGTTCAGGCCCGCCTCGCGGTTGGCTGGATCACCGAGGACGACCTTGCGAAGGATGCGGAGCCTGTTGAGGCCGATGCTGCCGAGCAGGAAGCGTAATGACCGCGCAGCCGGACACATCTCCTGAGGATGATGATCTTGCAGGTTATGACGTGAACGGCCGCATGTGCATCGTGACGCGCGAAAGCGGATCGCCGGATGAGCTGATCCGCTTTGTCGCCGCTCCCGATGGCACCGTCATCGCCGATCTGAAGCGCGAGCTTCCGGGACGCGGATGCTGGGTAAAGATCGACCGCACGCTGGTCGACAAGGCGGTGGCGAAGAAGACCTTCGCCCGCGCCTTGAAGGCGGATGTGAAGGCTGCGGCTGATCTCGGCGAGACCGTCGACCGGCTGCTCGCCAAGCAGTTGATGCAGATGATGAACATGGCCCGCAAGGCCGGTCAGTTCGTTACCGGCTCCGCGAAAGTGGATGCCGCGGTCAGAAGCGGAGCAGCCCTTGCGGTGTTCCATTCGACCGGTGCGGCCGACGATGGCGTGCGAAAAATAGACCAGGCCCGCAAGGCCTGGCACCTTGGAATGGAAACCGAGGAAGAAATACCTTCCTTCCGTCTCTTCTCGGAGAGCGAAATGGAAGGGGTGATGGGCGAGAATGCTTTTATCCATGCCGCAGTGCTTGCAGGGCAGGCGGGTGAGGGTGTAGTGAAGCGCGCAAAGATGCTTGAGCAGTACCGTAACAGCGGTCAGTCCCGGGCACCGGACAGCGCGGGCCGGCAAAAACAATGATACGGGCGACCGGCAGATGCCGGCCCATCATTGATCGACTGTATTTGATTGACAGGGACTGATGACGTCATCGCTCCCTGTCCGAAGGAACGGGAACGAATGACCGATAGCAATGACGACAAGACACTTGGTGCAACGGGCAAGAAGACGCTGACCCTGAAACCGTCGGGGATAAGCCAGGGCACCGTGCGCCAGGATATGGGTCGCGGTCGCACAAAAGCGGTCGTCGTCGAGACCCGTAAGCGGCGTCCGATGCGCCCCGAAGACGAACGTCCGGTCGCACCTGCTCCGGTGGCGCCCCGCGCTGCCGAGCCTGCACCAGCACCAGTCCAGGCACGTCCGCAGCAGCAGACACCGGCACCGCGTATCCAGCAGCCAGGTGGCAACTCTCAGCCGTCGCAGCATTCTCCGCGCCAGCAGGACCGTCCGCGTCCGGTGGTGCTGAACCACCTGTCGCCGGAAGAAATGGATGCGCGCCGCCGTGCACTTGCCATGGCGCAGGTTCGCGAAGCCGAAGATGCGGCCCGCCGCGTCGAGGAAGACAAGCGCCGCGCTGTAGAAGAAGCTGCCCGTCAGGCTGCGGAAGCCGAAGAGGCTGCGCGCCGCGCCGCCGAAGAAGCTGCCCGTCCGCCGGCGCCTCCGGTTGTTGAAGCCCCTGCTCCGGCACCGGCTGCAGCGCCCGTTCAGGCCCGTTCGGCTCAGCCGTCCGCACCGGCTGCCCGCCGCCCCGATGCCGCCCCGGCACCTGGCGCTGCGCGTCCCGGATCTGCTGCTCCGGCAGCGGCTCGCGGCCGCCGTGAAGGCGAAGAAGACGATCGCGGCGGTGCTGCACGCGGTGGCCCGGTTCGTGGCCGCGTCGTGCGTCCGGAGCCAGCAAAGCCGGTCACCACCCGTCCGAAGGGCGAGGAAGACCGCCGTCGCGGCAAGCTGACGATCGGTACTGCGGGCGTCGACGACGAAGGCGCGCGCGGCCGCTCTATGGCTGCCATGCGCCGCCGTCAGGAAAAGTTCCGCCGCAGCCAGATGCAGGAAACCCGCGAAAAGGTTATGCGCGAGGTCATTCTGCCTGAGACCATCACCATTCAGGAACTGTCGCAGCGTATGTCTGAACGCGCCGTCGACGTTATCAAGTACCTGATGAAGGAAGGCCAGATGATGAAGCCGGGCGACGTCATCGACGCCGACCTCGCTGAACTGATCGCCGGCGAATTCGGCCACACCGTCAAGCGCGTTTCGGAATCCGACGTTGAAGAAGGTATCTTCGACAAGGCCGACGATGCTGGTGAAATGGTTTCGCGTCCGCCTGTCGTCACCATCATGGGTCACGTCGACCACGGCAAGACCTCGCTGCTCGACGCCATCCGTCAGGCGAACGTCGTCTCTGGCGAAGCCGGTGGCATCACCCAGCATATCGGTGCCTATCAGGTTGAACAGAACGGCCAGAAGATCACCTTCATCGACACGCCCGGCCACGCCGCCTTCACGGCCATGCGTGCCCGTGGTGCGCAGGCAACGGACATCGCGATCCTGGTGGTTGCGGCCGACGACAGCGTCATGCCGCAGACGATCGAATCCATCAATCACGCCAAGGCGGCCGGTGTTCCGATCATCGTGGCGATCAACAAGATCGACAAGCACGAGGCCAAGCCGGACAAGGTCCGCCAGCAGCTTCTGCAGCACGAAGTCTTCGTGGAATCGCTGGGCGGTGAAGTTCTCGACGTCGAAGTTTCGGCCAAGAACAAGACGAACCTCGACAAGCTGCTCGAGGCCGTCCTGCTGCAGGCCGAAATTCTCGACCTCAAGGCCGATCCGACCCGGACCGCTGAAGGCACCGTCATCGAAGCTCAGCTCGATCGTGGCCGTGGTGCGGTCGCGACCGTTCTCGTCCAGAAGGGCACGCTGAAGCCAGGCCAGATCATCGTTGCCGGCGATCAGTGGGGCCGCGTCCGCGCGCTCGTCACCGACAAGGGCGACCATGTCAAGGAAGCGGGTCCGGCAACCCCGGTCGAAGTGCTCGGTCTTTCCGGCACGCCTGCTGCAGGCGACAAGTTTGCCGTCGTCGAGAACGAAGCCCGTGCCCGCGAAATTTCCGAGTACCGCCAGCGTCTGGCGCGCGACAAGGCAGCTGCCCGCCAGTCCGGCCAGCGCGGTTCGCTCGAACAGATGATGAGCAAGCTGCAGAATACCGGCTACAAGGAATTCCCGCTTGTCATCAAGGGTGACGTTCAGGGTTCCATCGAAGCCATCATCGGTGCTCTCGACAAGCTCGGTACCGACGAAGTTCGGGCTCGCATCGTTCATTCGGGTGCTGGTGCCATCACCGAGTCGGATATCGCGCTTGCGGAATCCTCCGACGCGGCGATCATCGGCTTCAACGTTCGCGCCAATGCACAGGCACGGACCGCTGCCGAGCGTGGCGGCATCGAGATCCGCTACTACAACATCATCTACGATCTCGTGGATGACGTGAAGGCAGCGATGTCGGGCCTGCTGTCGCCGGAGCGCCGCGAGACCTTCCTCGGCAATGCCGAGATCCTCGAGGTGTTCAACATCACCAAAACAGGCAAGGTCGCGGGTTGCCGCGTCACCGAAGGCAAGGTCGAGCGTGGTGCAGGCGTGCGCCTCATCCGCGACAACGTCGTCATCCACGAAGGCAAGCTCAAGACGCTCAAGCGCTTCAAGGACGAAGTCTCCGAAGTGCCGGTCGGTCAGGAATGCGGTATGGCCTTCGAGAACTACGAAGACATCCGCGCAGGCGATGTCATCGAATGCTTCCGCGTCGAGCATATCACCCGCTCGCTCTGATCGCGCGGATCTGTATCTTGGACGGGCGCCGGATCATCTAAGGCCGGCGCCCGAACCTTTTGAGGCAAAGAAAAATGGCAACAAGACCGACAACCTCCGCACCTTCGCAGCGCATGCTGCGCGTCGGCGAACAGGTGCGCGCAGCGATCACCCAGGTTCTGCAGCGCGGCGAAGTGCGTGACGACGTGATCGAAAAGACCGTCATCTCGATCTCCGAAGTGCGTATGTCGCCCGATCTGAAGATCGCGACCGCTTTCGTCACGCCGCTTGGCGTCGCCGATCACGACACGGTCATCGCAGCGCTGAACAAGAATGCGAAATACATCCGTGGCCGCCTCGGCGCACAGCTGCGCCAGATGAAATACATGCCTGAAGTCCGCTTCCGCGACGACACGAGCTTCGACAATTACAAGAAGATCGATGAGCTCCTGCGTTCGCCCGAGGTCGTTCGCGATCTCGATGACGGCAAAGACGGCGAATAACAGAAGAAAAGAATGTCCAAACCACGCAAACCCAAGGGCCGCCCGGTTTCCGGCTGGCTGATCCTCGACAAGCCGGTGGATTTCGGCTCGACGGAAGCCGTTTCCAAGATCAAGTGGCTGTTCAAGGCGCAGAAATGCGGCCACGCCGGCACGCTCGACCCGTTGGCCTCGGGCATGCTGCCGATCGCTCTCGGCGATGCGACGAAGACGGTCCCCTATGTCATGGATGGCCGCAAGATCTACGAATTCTCGGTCACCTGGGGCGAAGAACGCGCCACCGACGATCTCGAGGGCGAAGTCACGCAGAGCTCGGACAAGCGTCCGGCCGAGGGTGATATCCTGGCGCTTCTGCCGAATTATACCGGCGTCATCAGCCAGGTGCCGCCGCAGTTCTCGGCAATCAAGATCGCCGGCGAGCGCGCCTATGATCTGGCCCGCGAGGGCGAAGCCGTCGAGATTCCGTCGCGCGAGGTCGAGATCTTCCGCCTGACGCTGCTCTCCTGCCCGGATGCCAGCACGGCGCATTTCGAAGTCGAATGCGGCAAGGGTACCTATGTTCGCGCCTTGGCCCGCGATTTCGGCCGCGACCTTGGCTGCTACGGCCACGTCTCCGGCCTGCGCCGGACATTTGTCGCGCCGTTTCCCGAAGACAGCATGATCCCGCTTTCCGAGCTCGTCGCCCTTGAGGCGATCGAGGATCAGGACGAGCGGCTGGCAGCTCTCGATGCGCTGCTCATCGACACCAGCGAAGCGCTGTCTTCCCTGCCGCATCTGGCCGTCAACGACGATCAGGCGCACCGTCTGAAGATGGGCAACCCGATCCTCGTGCGCGGCCGTGACGCCCCGATCACCGAGAGCGAAGCCTATGCGACGGCGCGCGGGAAGCTGATCGCCATCGGCGAGATCGGCGAGGGCGAATTCCGCCCGAAGCGCGTCTTCGTCTGACGACGCGACCGGCGCGCCGCAGGCCTGCCGGTCATGCCTCTTCCCTTTGCCGTCTGAATGGTCTATAGGCAGCGCCAGCATCAGGCAGGCCTGAATGCTTTTGCGGCCAAAGCTGGACGACATCCCGGCTTTTGGCGACCTTATCTCCTCTCATCGAAAGGAACATCCGATGTCGATTACTGCTGAGCGCAAGACCGCCCTCATCAAGGAATACGCAACGTTCGAAGGCGACACCGGTTCTCCGGAAGTCCAGGTTGCGATCCTGACCGAGCGGATCAACAACCTCACGGAACACTTCAAGGGCCACAAGAAGGATAACCATTCCCGCCGTGGCCTGCTGACGATGGTTTCGAGCCGCCGTTCGCTTCTCGACTACCTCAAGAAGAAGAACGAAGGCCGTTACACCAAGCTGATCACCAGCCTGGGTATCCGTCGCTAAGGTTTTCCGGCGGGCGCTCTTCGGGCGCTCGCCGGTTGCTTATTCGGGGTTGGAAAGCCCCAGAGATTGACCACCGCATTTGATTTTTTCATGGGGTGGAACTGAGGCAGACCCGGATGGGCCGGTTTTGCCAGAACAACCGTTGACCTGTCATGGGGCAGGATTGCCGGATGCTTTCCGGCCAAGGTACGGAACCTTGGCCCGGCTTTCTCGAAAGCCGCAGCCGCAAAGCCTCCCGTTGTCTTGCCCATGATGTGTCACATAATTGCGGTCGATCGCGCGCTGTGCCTTGAAAGGGTCGTGGCGCCTGTTCCCGCATTGAAGGACAAGACATATGTTCGATACCCATAGCGTGGAAATCGAGTGGGCAGGCCGCCCGCTGAAGCTCGAAACCGGCAAGATCGCCCGTCAGGCTGATGGCGCCGTTCTCGCGACCTACGGTGAAACCGTCGTTCTCGCGACCGTTGTTTCCGCCAAGTCGCCGAAGCCGGGCCAGGATTTCTTTCCGCTCACCGTCAACTACCAGGAAAAGACCTACGCAGCCGGCAAGATCCCCGGCGGCTACTTCAAGCGCGAAGGTCGTCCGTCGGAAAACGAAACGCTCGTTTCCCGCCTGATCGACCGCCCGATCCGCCCGCTCTTCCCTGAAGGCTACAAGAACGACACCCAGGTCGTCGTCACAGTCATCCAGCACGACCTTGAAAACAACCCCGACATCCTGTCGATGGTTGCCACCTCGGCAGCCCTGACGCTGTCTGGCGTTCCGTTCATGGGCCCGGTCGGCGGCGCACGCGTCGGCTACATCAACGGCGAATACGTCCTCAACCCGCATCTCGACGAAATGGAAGAGTCCGTTCTCGACCTCGTCGTTGCCGGTACGCACGATGCCGTTCTGATGGTTGAATCGGAAGCCAAGGAACTCAACGAAGAAGTCATGCTCGGCGCCGTCATGTTCGGCCACCGCGGCTTCCAGCCGGTTCTCGACGCGATCATCAAGCTCGCCGAAGTTGCTGCCAAGGAACCGCGCGATTTCCAGCCGGAAGATCATTCCGAGCTCGAAGCCGAAATGCTGAAGCATTTCGAAGCCGAACTGCGCGTCGCCTACAAGAACACCCAGAAGGCTGAACGCTACGCAGCCGTCGATGCCGTGAAGGCAAAGGTCAAGGCTCACTTCTTCCCGGAAGGCGTCGAGCCGAAGTACACTGCCGAAGTCATCGGCGCGACCTTCAAGCATCTGCAGGCGAAGATCGTTCGCTGGAACATTCTCGACACCAAGAGCCGCATCGATGGCCGCGATCTGTCGACCGTTCGTGCGATCGTTTCGGAAGTCGGCCTGCTGCCGCGCACCCACGGTTCGGCTCTCTTCACCCGTGGTGAAACGCAGGCGATCGTCGTTGCCACGCTCGGCACCGGCGAAGACGAACAGTATGTCGACAGCCTGACCGGCATGTACAAGGAGCGCTTCCTGCTCCATTACAACTTCCCTCCCTACTCGGTTGGCGAAACCGGCCGCATGGGCTCCCCGGGCCGCCGCGAAATCGGTCACGGCAAGCTCGCATGGCGCGCTATCCGCCCGATGCTTCCTTCGGCTGAACAGTTCCCCTACACGCTGCGCGTTGTATCGGAAATCACCGAGTCCAACGGCTCGTCCTCAATGGCAACCGTTTGCGGCACCTCGCTCGCTCTGATGGACGCCGGCGTTCCGCTGGCCAAGCCGGTTGCCGGTATCGCGATGGGCCTGATCCTCGAAGGCGATCGCTTCGCCGTTCTCTCCGACATTCTCGGTGACGAAGATCATCTCGGCGACATGGACTTCAAGGTCGCCGGTACCGCCGACGGCATCACCTCGCTGCAGATGGACATCAAGATCGCCGGCATTACCGAAGAGATCATGAAGGTCGCTCTCGGCCAGGCACAGGGCGGACGCACGCACATCCTCGGCGAAATGGCCAAGGCCATCACCGAGAGCCGCGGCCAGCTCGGCGAATTCGCACCGCGCATCGAAGTCATGAACATCCCGGTCGACAAGATCCGTGAAGTCATCGGCTCCGGCGGCAAGGTCATCCGCGAAATCGTCGAAAAGACCGGCGCCAAGATCAACATCGAAGACGACGGCACGGTGAAGATCGCTTCTTCGTCCGGCAAGGAAATCGAAGCGGCCCGCAAGTGGATCCACTCGATCGTTGCCGAGCCGGAAATCGGCGTCATCTACGAAGGCACGGTCGTCAAGACCGCCGACTTCGGTGCTTTCGTCAACTTCTTCGGCGCCCGTGACGGTCTCGTCCACATCTCGCAGCTCGCTTCCGAGCGCGTTGCCAAGACGCAGGACGTCGTCAAGGAAGGCCAGAAGGTCTGGGTCAAGCTCCTCGGCTTCGACGAGCGCGGCAAGGTCCGCCTGTCGATGAAGGTCGTCGATCAGGAAACCGGCCAGGAAATCCCTGCCGACAAGAAGAAGGAAGAAGCAGCCGAATAAGCTGCGCCTTTCCAGAACTTCATGGGCGCGGGACTGTTTCCGCGCCCTTTTTGTATTCGAAGACGAGATGAGCCCATGAGCCGCGAAACGCTGAAAACCCTGTTCCACCCCTTTGCCAGCGGCACCGTCGATGCGCCGGGCGAGGGGCAGCGCGTGCTGTTCCTGGGCGCCGAGGCAGGCTTTGCCCTGCCGGAGGGCTTTGCCGCCTCGCTGAGCGCCGTACAGGGCTTCCGTCCGCTATACCGGCAGCTGCAGGCGCAGCGCATCGAAACCACGCCTGAGATCGAGGGCGAGGACTATGATGCGGCCCTGGTACTCTGCACCAAGCACAAGGGCGAGAACGAGGCGAATATCGCCGCCGCCCTGTCGCGCGTGAAATCAGGCGGTCTGATTGTCGTCGCCGGTGGCAAGGAAGACGGCATCCAGCCGCTGCGCAAGCGCATGGACGGCTTCGGCTTCGATATCGAGCACATGCCGAAATATCACGGCGTCGCTTTCTGGTTCGTCCGTCCTGACGATGTCAGCGAAGCCGTGTCAAAATTCGCCAAGGCGCCGGTTCGCGTCGACGGCCGCTTCATCGCTTCGCCTGGAATGTTCTCACATGACCGGATCGACGATGGTTCCGAGCTGCTCGCCTCGCGCCTGCCGACCGATTTCACCGGCGATGCCGCCGATTTCGGCGCCGGCTGGGGATATCTCTCCGCCGAACTCATCGCGCACTCACCGAAGCTCGCACGCATCGACCTCTATGAGGCCAACCACGCCTCGCTGGAGGCCGCAAAGGACAATCTGGCAGAGAACTGCCCGAACGCACCGGCGCGCTTCTTCTGGCACGATCTGGCGGGCGAACCGGTCAAGGACAAGTACGACCTCGTCATCATGAACCCACCCTTCCATGAGGGCCACGCAGCCGAGCCTTCGCTCGGCCAGGCGATGATCAAGACCGCAGCTTCGGCGCTACGCGGCGGCGGCCGCCTGCTCATCGTCGCCAATCGCGGCCTGCCTTATGAGCCGGTGCTGGCGGCAAACTTCCGGGAAAGCGGCGAAACCTGCCGCAACGCCCGCTTCAAGGTTCTTTGGGCGAAGAAATAAGAAAGGCGGCCACTGGCCGCCTTTTTCATATCCGGGTTATTTGTAGCTGATCTTACTCGACGTCGGCCGTCCGAAGTGCGTCCAGCGTCGGCATCGAGGTGATGTTGAAGCCTGCGTCGACGAAGTGGATTTCGCCGGTGACGCCGGCCGACATGTCAGACAGCAGGTAGAGTGCCGAATTGCCGACATGGTCGATGCTGACGGTCTTGCGCAGCGGCGCGTTCTGCTGGTTCCACGACAGGATCGCGCGGGCGTCGGAAATGCCGGCGCCGGCGAGCGTGCGGATCGGGCCTGCGGAGATGGCGTTGACGCGGATGCCGCGCGGGCCGTAATCGGCCGCCAGGTAGCGTACGGAGGCTTCCAGAGCCGCCTTGGCGACACCCATGACATTGTAGTTCGGGATGACGCGTGTCGAGCCGTTATAGGTCAGCGTCAGCATCGAGCCGCCGTCGGCCATCAGCGGCGCGCAGCGCTTGGCGATCTCGGTGAAGGAGAAACAGGAGATCACCATCGTGCGGCTGAAATTGTCGCGCGTGGTGTCGGCATAGAGGCCCTTCAGCTCGTTCTTGTCGGAGAAGCCGATGGCGTGAACGATGAAGTCCAGCTTGCCCCAGCGCTCCTTGATCGAGTCCACCACGGCATCGACCGATGCTGTGTCCTCGACATCGCAATGCAGCACGAAATCCGAGCCGGTTTCGGCTGCGAGCGGCTTGACCCGCTTGCCGAGCGCCTCACCCTGGAAGGTGAAGGCGAGCTCGGCGCCCTGCGCGGCCAGCGCCTTCGAAATGCCCCAGGCAATCGAATGGTTGTTTGCGACGCCCATGATGAGGCCGCGCTTACCCTGCATTATTCCCGTCATGGTATTATCCGTTGTAGCGCTGGAAGACGAGCGTAGCGTTGGTGCCGCCGAAGCCGAAGGAGTTGGAAAGGGCAATGTCGATCTTGGCGTCGTCGATGCGCTTGCGAACGATCGGCACGCCGTCGAACTCGGGGTCGAGTTCCTTGATATGGGCGCTTTCGCCGATGAAGCCCGCCTGCATCATCAGCAGCGAGTAGATCGATTCCTGAACGCCGGCAGCACCCAGCGAGTGACCGGTCAGCGACTTGGTCGACTGGATGTGCGGGATCTTGTCGCCGAAGACTTCGCGGATCGCGCCGATTTCCTTCGAGTCGCCAACCGGCGTCGAAGTACCGTGCGTGTTGACGTAATCGACGCTGCCCTTCACCGTCGCCAGCGCCTGGCGCATGCAGCGGATCGCGCCTTCGCCCGACGGAGCGACCATGTCGTAGCCGTCGGAGGTCGCGCCGTAGCCGACGATTTCGGCGTAGATCTTGGCGCCGCGGGCCTTGGCATGCTCGAGTTCTTCGAGAACCAGGACGCCGGCACCACCAGCGATGACGAAGCCGTCACGGCTAACGTCATAGGCGCGCGAAGCGGTATCCGGCGTGTCGTTGTACTTGGAAGACATCGCGCCCATGGCGTCGAAGAGGTTCGACATCGTCCAGTCGAGGTCTTCGTGACCGCCGGCGAACATGATGTCCTGCTTGCCCCACTGGATCATTTCAGCCGCGTTGCCGATGCAATGTGCCGAGGTCGAGCAGGCCGACGAGATCGAGTAGTTGACGCCGTGGATCTTGAACCAGGTGGCGAGCGTCGCCGAAGCCGTCGAGGACATCGCCTTCGGAACGGCAAACGGGCCGATGCGCTTCGGGCTGTTGTTCTTGATGGTGATGTCGGCCGCTTCGATCAGCGTGCGGGTGGAGGGGCCGCCCGAACCCATGATAATGCCGGTGCGCTCGTTGCCTCCGATATCGGCGTCTTCGAGGCCGGAATCGGCGATCGCCTGTTTCATGGCGACGTGGTTCCACATGCCGCCCTGCGATAGGAAGCGAGCCGCGCGGCGATCGACGAGTTCAGTCACGTCGATCTTGGGCGAACCCCAAACCTGGCACTTGAAGCCATGCTCGGCAAAATCGTTGGAAAACGAAATGCCGGACTTGGCTTCGCGCAGCGACGCGGTGACTTCCTGTGCATCATTACCGATGGAAGAAACGATACCCAGACCTGTGACAACAACCCGTCTCATGTCGATGACCTCTTCTATAACGTCTTTGTATTTGGAGCGGTCTTGCCGCGGTTCAGGCTTTCGACAGGCCGACGCGCAGGTCGCTCGCCTGGTAGATCACTTCGCCGTCGGCCTTCAGCCAGCCATCGGCAGTGCCGAGGACGAGGCGGCCGCGCATGACGCGCTTGAAGTCGATGCCGTATTCGAGAAGCTTGGTTTCCGGACGGACCATGCCCTTGAACTTCACTTCGCCGGTGGAGAGCGCCATGCCGCGGCCGGGCTCGCCGAGCCAGCCGAGGAAGAAGCCCGTCAGCTGCCACATGCCGTCAAGGCCGAGGCAACCCGGCATGATCGGGTTACCCTGGAAGTGGCAGGGGAAGTACCAGTCGTCGGGGCGCACGTCATATTCGGCGCGAATGTAACCCTTGTCGAACGCTCCGCCGGTTTCGGAGATATCGGTAATGCGGTGGACCATCAGCATCGGCGGCAAGGGAAGCTGCGCATTGCCGGGGCCAAACAGCTCGCCACGGCCGCAGGACAGGATTTCCTCATAGTTGAAGCTGGATTGTCTCGTCGTCATGAAAAGTCTGGGTCCCCCGCAACGTGCTGATGGATTGAGTGTTAGTCCAAGTTCTTCGGAAAATGAAGCATAAGCATGGCTGCCTACCATTCCGCGCCGGACCAGCGATCTGCCTTATTTGGTGGTCGCATACAGGAAGGCCAAGGCCGCGGCCAGACCTAAATGCGCCAAAGGCCGGATTTTAAGGCATTTCCGCCCCTATTGTCCCCATTGAAACTATTGAAAGGCTTTTGCGCAAAAGTTATATGGCTTAGGAAACTTGATTAGTTGATGCTAGAATTAAACGGAGTTCTTCCTTCATGGCGGCTGAAGCCCCGATCGGTATCGAAGCGAGACTGCGCAGCGCCGGCCTTCGCCCGACGCGCCAGCGCGTTGCCCTCGGTGATCTGCTGTTCGCCAAGGGCGATCGTCACCTGACCGTCGAAGAACTGCACGAGGAAGCCGTGGTGGCCGGTGTGCCGGTATCGCTGGCGACCGTCTACAACACGCTGCACCAGTTTACCGAGGCCGGCATGATCCGCGTTCTCGCGGTCGAAAGCGCCAAGACCTATTTCGATACAAACGTCTCCGATCACCATCATTTCTTTGTCGAGGGTGAAAACGACGTTCTGGATATCCCGGTCAGCAATCTCACCATCGGCAATCTGCCGGAGCCGCCTGAGGGCATGGAAATCGCCCATGTCGACGTGGTGATCCGCCTGCGCCCGAAGAGCCGCTAAACGTCACATCACATCATCGGGATGGCGGCCGGGCCTGTGCTTGTAGGTCGGGAAGGTCCATCCGAACCACAGTGCGCCGCCGCGGATTGCGAAGGCTGCCGCTGCGCCGAGCGCTGATGCCGCGTAGAGCGGCACGCCGAATTCCGTCGCACCGGTAAAGACGCCGGCACCGATCAGCGCCGCAGTGATGTAGATCTCGGGACGCAGCAGTACGGAAGGCTCGTTTGCCATCAGATCGCGCAGTACGCCGCCGAAGGTCGCCGTCAGTGTTCCCGTCACGATCGCGATGGTTGGGGATCCTGTCGCCGCCAATCCTTTCGCAGCGCCCATGACGCAATAGGCAGACAGCCCGATGGCATCGAGCCAGATCAGCAGCCGGTAACGGGACTCGACAAGGTGGGCGGTAAAGAACACCACCACGCCGGTGACGCAGCAGATGACGATATAGGCCGGGTTCAGCACCCAGAAGACCGGAACGCGGCCGAGCACGATATCGCGCACCGTACCGCCGCCAATGCCGGTCACGGTCGCGAAGAACAGGAAGCCGATGAGATCAAGCTGCTTGCGCGAGGCGGCGAGCGCGCCGGTTGCCGCAAAAAGCGCAATGCCTGCATAATCGAGATAGACGAGCAGCGACATCAGAGGTCCTTGGAGCGGCGATCGTGCCGAGACTGAATCACGGCGGCAAGGGCGGCGCAAGGCGGGGCGTTCAGAATGCGCGACTGTCAGTGCCCTTATCCGCCAGAAAGAGGAAAGCCGTGAAAGCGCTTCTCATCGCCGTCAATCTCGTTGCGCTGCTCGTGGTCCCGGCCGCCGCCTTCGCCCAGCAGTCGCTGCTCTCCGATCCGGAGATCTACGAGAAGAAGCACTTCACCGAGCAGTGCACCAAAGCCGAATTCGGCGAGGGCTACGTCAAGCGCCTCGATATCAACAACGATGGCCTCATCGATGCGGTCGTCAATGAAGGCGAGCTGACCTGCGACGGCGAGAAGGGCCCGCAGTGCAACGACGACGGCTGCCCCTACAATTTCTATCTCCAGGTCGCCGAAGGCGGCTACTTCATGATCGCGACGGCGCAGATCTATGGCTACGATTTCGTCCAGCGCTTCGGCAACATGGTGCTGGCCATGAAGATGCATCCACGCTTCTGCGACCGCACGGAAGGTGACCCCTGCATCGTCACGGCCCGCGTCCGCGGCACCAAGTTCGTCACCATCTCCAAGAAATAGCGGTTATCGAGGATAGAGCTCCGACGTTCGTCCCGCCAGATAATAGCCCACGAGGCCAAACCATTCGCGCACCGCGGTCGAAGTGTTCTGGGCGTTGAGGCTCGGCTGGGTAAAGTCGATGCCGGGGCGGACCTCGCCGTCCGTCCGGAAATCGGTGGGCCAGGGCGTGACGTCGATGCCGAGCTTGCGGAAAATGCCGACGGACCGTGGCATGTGATATCCGGAGGTGATCAGAAGGCAGTTCGAAATTCCGTTCTGTGCAAGCAGATCCTTGGTGTTCATCGCGTTCTCGAAGGTCGTGCGCGAAGCTGTCTCCTCCACCAGCCGCTCGCGCGGTACGCCGAACAACGGGAAAAAGCGCGTCGAGGCGGCGGCATCACCTTCGTAGGTGCCTGAAATCGAGCCATCTCCGCCCGAAATCAGGATCCGCGACTGCGGGAATTTCTGTGCCAGTCTCAGCGCTTCTATAAAGCGGTCTGCCGCGGCACTGAATTCGATCCCGTGGCGGGCGGTGTTGACTTCGCTCTCGAAGGCACCGCCAAGCACGATCATGCATTGCAGGCTTTCCGGGTCCTGTGCGGGTTTGGGGAAACGGTTTTCCAAGCCTTGCAGCAGATAATTGCCGGCCGTCGTATAAAGCGTCACGAACAGCACGACGGCGCTAAGCCCGGAGAGCAACAGTGCGCTTTTGCGCAGCCGGAGCGCCAGGGCCAGGAGCCCGAGAACGATAAGGAAGAAGGCAACGGACAGCGGCTGGCCGAAAACCCAGACAAGCTTGGAGAAGATAAACACGAAATGCTCCCGGTATCGAACTCGGCAGCATCCTATGCGATTCGGCTTCCAGGGAAACGACCGCCGTTACCGGGACTGTCGCGTCACCGCGGTAAGCGGAAAAATCAATGTCCATTCAATTATTTAGTGGAAAGGAGGAGAGATCATCCGCAGCTGTTTCTCTGTCTCTAAGACGGCGCGCTCAATCCAGTAAAGAATTTCGGGCTGATGATTAATATTTAAGCGGAGCGCCGCGAGCCCATCAAGTATCGTGGAAAGATTTCGCTGCGTTTCATCGGCTGCGATGCTGGGCAAGGCGTCAGGCAATTCAATGTCGAATTTCATTGCGGCGATCGTGCCTCCATCGGGCGGCAAACTCTTTTTGTCTCCGGCGAAAATTACCTATCGTTACGCAGCCGTCTGTCAATCGGATCAGCCCTTAAATTGTGGCCTATCCCCCTTTGTGTTCCGCTTGGCTTGCGGCTAGTTTGAGCGCGACTCATCTCCTGAAAGCCATTGCGGACATGTCTGCACTTGAGAATTTTGCCGAAAATTTACGGCGGCTCTGCCTCGCAAAGGCGGGCAGCATCAGCGCTGCCGCGCGCGGCATGGAAATTGGCCGCTCGCAGATCGAATCCTACCTTCAGGCTCGCCGGGCGCCGGGACGCGCTTCGGTCAAGAAAATCTGTCAGTACCTCGATGTCACCGAGGAAGAAATGTATCAGCGGCCGATCGCCGTCGATCTCGATCACGGCCGTCCTTCGGGCACACGCGTGCTCTCTGCTGCGCGTGACGCGCTGGAGCCGCTGCTCTTTGCCGATCCGGCCGCCGGGATCGCCCCGGGCCTCTACCATGCCTATATGACGATACCGAGTACGCCGGACAGCCTGCTCTGCGCGGTCGTCGTTATTGCCAAACAGGGCAATGCCACCACCTTCCGCCGGCTGACCAATCGGGCCGTCAAGAAGGGCGAATACTGGTCGCGGTTCACCGGCGATCACAAGGGCATTGTCGTCGAGCGGCTGAACTGCCTGTCCTTTGCTGCCGCAAACCAGATCGGCACGCAGGAGCCGACGCTGATGCGTTTGCGCTGGCTGCCCTTCTCCGACAAGCTGCTTGGCGGCCACTCGATGATCTTTACTCCGGCTGGGCCATCATTCAGCGCCGTGGTCATGGTGCCGCTCAACAGCCGCATCAACTTGCGAACCGCACTGCGGCTCGCCAAGGTCTACCGCACGACCGATGAGGCCGTGCCCCGGATCGTCCGGGATATGATCGTTCAGCAGCGCGCCGACTTCATCTCCGCAGTCACGCGCGACCTCACCTAGTTCAGCGACAGTCCCATATCGTGGGTCGCCGCAGCCGGTTCAACGCTGACCCGGTGCGCCTCGATCAATGCCATCGATAGGAGATAGGTCAGCATCGGCTGCTTCGCGCTCCTGCTCTGTGCGATCAGCGTGTTCAGCATGTCGATGGTGTATCCACCGAGGGCATCGTCCAAAGTCAGCTCTTCTTCGGTCTGTACAGTCTTTTTAAGGCCCATTCTGCTTCTCCGGCGGTCCTACCGAATTATTCTCACATCATGATTGTCATAGTTCTCTTTTTTGGGCTACATAATTCTGTATAAAGACAAAAATAACGAATTTAATTCAGCAATTATCTGTTTTTGACTTCAATTGAAGCAATGCATCACTTTGATGTATCAAAACAATATTTCCGCATTAATTGAATATTTCTGGTTGCTGTTTCATCCTCCGGCCGCGATCAAGGGGATCGTTCATACAACCGTGGAGATGGATCATGCAGAACAAGACGAAGCCGAACCTCAAGGTAACGCCTGTTAAGGCTAAGCCGACGTTTGTCAGCCGCGGCATGATGTTCCGTATTGATTAAGTTCATAAGCGCCTGCTGCGAGCCTCGCGGCAGGCGCATCTGATTCGATGCGCTATCGCTCTTCCCGCACTCTCGTTTTTCATAACGATGGCGACGCCTTCGTCGCCTGCAACTTTCTCACCAAGGCTGTGTTCGAATGCAGCCCTGATCTCCTGGAGTTTCTGCGCGCGCTCGCCTCCTGGAGCGATCGCGCTGCAATCCGCGATCAGGCGCCTGGCTATAGCGACGAAGAACTGGACGAGACGCTCGCCTCGCTGGTCGAGATGTCGGCGCTCATCGAGGAGGGTTCCGCCCTCCACGCGCGCGAAGAAGCCTTCTCCGAAAACTGGAAATGGGGTGTGCCGTCGGCGCTGCTGCATTTCTGCGTTCAGGACCCTGAATACATGTCGCTGAACGAGGCGGAGGATCTGCAGCGCACGACGCTTGCCACTGAGGGCGAGATCGCGCTCTACAGCCTGAACGCAGACAAGAGCGACGTCATCGCGCTGCCGCCGGCGCTCGGTGGCAACACCTTGCTACAGCTGATGTCGCGCCGCCGGACGCAGCGCCGGGGCCTGCCGCAGGCCGTCGGTATCGGTGCCCTCTCTGAAGCGCTGTTCGCCGGTCTCGGCATTACCGGCAAGGCGCGCAATGCCGTCGTCGAATTGCCGCTGGGCATGACCCCGTCAGGCGGCGCCCGCAATCCCTATGAAGCCTATGTGTTTGCCCGGAATGTCGAAGGGCTCGAGCCCGGCATCTATCACTATTCAGCGCTGGAGCATTCGTTGGCGCGCGTCTCGGCCGCGACGCCCGCATTGTCGGATCTGGTCGGTGGCCAGGAATGGGCTGATACCATGCCCTGCATGATCGTTCTCGTCGCGCATATGGACCGGACCATGTGGAAATACAGCGATGCGAACGCCTACAGGGTGGTGATGATCGAAGCGGGACATATCGGCCAGAACATCATGCTCGCGGCTACCGCGCATGGCATGACGGCCTGCCCGACAGCCGCACTCAGCCATAGCGCGATCTGCGAATTGCTCGAAATTGCCAATCCGGCCCATGCGCCGATCTATGCCCTTACTCTGGGTTGGCCTGACGCAACGTAAAGACCAAAAAAAGTCGGTTGAATTTTGCAACTCGCGGGTTGCGATATTTGAAATACCCGGCATATTATGGTGAGCAAATCGTTTCTAAATGAGGGATCGCTCACGTGCCGGATCCAGTCGATATCCTAGTCGGTCGCAACGTAAGACAATTGCGTGCCAGACGCCGCGTTTCACAGCTGGAATTGGGTGAGGCCCTCGGCCTGACCTTCCAGCAGATTCAGAAATATGAGAAAGGCACGAACCGCGTTTCCGCGAGTAAGCTGCATCAGATCGCCCAGTTTCTGGGGGTCGAAATCTCAGCCCTTTTCGAAGGTGCCGAAACCAGCCAGCCCGAGAAGATCGAGCTGAGCCCGGAGGCCTATCAGCTGGCGCTGCATTACGACAAGCTCCACTCGCCGGCAGGCAAGGAAGCGGTCAAGACTATCCTGACTTTGATGAGCAATGAGACGGCGGCGTAATCCGCCCCAATCGACCGGCGGATATGGGTCACACCGTTTCCCGGTACTTTAGCCCGCCTCACGGCGGGCTTTCTTTTTCTAGTGCCGCTCGCATTCATGCAGGGCTGTCAGCAGTTCATCCTGCGTATGGTGGCCGGCGTGATAGAGATCGATCGCGATGCTGGCGATCGACAGTCCTTGCTGGCTGCGGAGCTTGATGTTTCGCTCTGCGCACCACGAGTAAAGCGCGCCGGCGAGGACATCGACATCATCCGCCGGAGCGGACATGGAAAGTGCTGCGGTCATGTGAAATGCCCTTTGGTTCGTTCCCCAATTCTGTTCAGAAGATTGAAGTGATTTAGAGAACTTGCAAGTCCGTTTCAGGGCCTGCGTTAATGCTCGACATATGGGCATTTCATGCCGTCCCAAAACGGCACGGAAACGGCATCCGTGCCGCTATGGAACGCCTCTGACTGATTATAGGACGTGTAGCAAGCGTGCCTCTACGCCGAAAAGCTGCAGCTTGTCAGCCGCTCGCTGAGCGTCCAGAGCCTTTCGGCTGCCTCGGCATCGCAGGCCCACGGCCAGACCCCGACAGGTCCCGTGTGGCCTTCCCCGACCAGTGGAGAGATGTCGCAGTCCTCACAATAGACGCCGCCCAGACCGGCGAGCTTCGGGCTGGTTGCGCACCATACCGAGGTGGCCGCACCCTCTTCGACAGTCTTGAAACTGCGCTGGCTCTCTTCGCTGACGTCCATCCCGCCGTCGGCATGGCGGGTTATGCCGAAGGCCTTGAAATCGTCGTCAGTCAGATGGCGCACGAGATCCGTGATGATGGCGCCGGGGTGAAGCGAAAACGCGCGGACACCAGATACCTCGCCCCGCTTGTCGAGACCAAGGGCAAAGAGCGCATTGGCTGTCTTCGACTGGCCATAGGCTTTCCACTTGTCGTATTCGCGGGTCTCGAAGTTCGGATCCTCGAAATCGACCGGGGCGAAGCGGTGGCCGCGTGAGGAGACCGCCACGACCCGTGCGCCGTTCGCCTTCGCGAGCGCCGGCCAGAGGCGCGCGGTTAGCTGGAAATGTCCAAGATGGTTGGCGGAGAACTGGACTTCGTAACCACGGCTGTCACGCGTCAGCGGTGAGGCCATGACGCCGGCGCTGTTGATCAGCATATGCAGCGGTCTGCCGCTCGCCAAGAAGCCAGCAGCGAAACGGTCGATCGAAGCCGGATCGAGCAGGTCGAGCGGCGCGAGCTCGACCCCTGCGATACCGGCAAGATTGGCTTCGGCCTTGGACGGCGTCCTGACCGGGACGACGACTGTCGCACCGGCTTCGCTGAGTGCCCGCGTCGTCTCGACACCGATGCCGGAATAGCCGCCGGTGACCATGGCGATCTTGCCGCCGAGGTCGATCCCGGCCAAGGCGTCTCGCGCTGTCGTCTTGCTACCGAAACCAGAATGGATAGGCTTTTGTTCTGTCGTCATGGACGAACTCCTTTTAAAACGCAGCCCGGTATAGATTGCCGAGATGGGATGATACATGTAAGAAAGTTCCGATTTCTTGCTGGATCGTTCAGAGATGGATCCCCTTTCCGATATCCTTGCGCTATTGCAGCCAAAAAGCGTCGAGACCTATGGCGTCATGTCCGGCGGCGAATGGGCGCTCGACTTTCCGCGCAGCTATGAAGGCATAAAGTTCGGCGCAGTGGCCCGCGGCGGATGTTTTCTAAGGGTCTCCGGCGAACCGGCACCATTTAGGCTGGAGGAGGGCGATTGCTACCTTCTGACCGGGCAGCCCTATTGGCTGGGCAGCGATCTTTCGCTCGCGGGGATCGATGCCCGCACGATCTTTGTCGATCTGAAGACGCGTGTTGCCCGGCATGGCCCTCATGACGATACGTTCCTGGTCGGTGGCCGCCTGATGTTCGATGCCAGTCATCAGATACTGCTGACCGGCGCACTTCCCGCAGTGATGCATATTCCGGCAGCCGCTGATGAAGCCGCCGTGCTGCGCTGGACGCTGAAACAATTGGCGAAGGAACTGACGGAGCTGCGGCCAGGCGGTCTGCTGATGTCAGAGCATCTCGGCCATATCCTCTTCGTCAATGCGTTGCGTCTGCATATGGCGGCAGAGGGTGAGGTGGCGCCGGGTTGGCTGAAGGGGTTGAACGATCCGCGGATCGGCAGGGCGTTGCGGGCCGTGCATGCCGAACCGGCAAGGCGCTGGACGCTGGAGGTTCTGGCGAAAGAGGCCGGGATGTCGAGAACGGCCTTCGCTCTGCATTTCAAAGCCTTGGTCGGCTGGCCGCCGCTCGATTATCTGCTCCGGTGGCGCATGCGGCTGGCGGCCCGCGCGCTGCTGTCGCCGGAGCGCAACCGCTTGTCCGATATCGCGCTATCTGTCGGCTACGAGTCCGAAAGCGCCTTCAGCGCGGCTTTCAAGCGCGCCATGGGCTGCGCGCCGAAGCACTATCAGGGTAGGGCGAAACAACCTGCGTAGTACGAAAAAAGCCGGTGGAGCTACCACCGGCTTCTCTTTGTCTTCGCGAAGTGCTTGCTCAGCCCTCGAAAAATTCCTTCATCCGGGCAAAAAAGCCCGTCGATTCAGGATTGTTCTCTTTCGAGGAGAGCTGCTCGAATTCCTGCAGCAGCTCGCGCTGGCGCTTGGAGAGCTTCTGCGGCGTCTCGATCTGGATCTGGATGTAGAGATCACCCGTCTGGCTGGAGCGCAGCACCGGCATGCCCTTGGCCTTCAAGCGGAACTGTTTACCCGCCTGCGTACCTTCGGGAACGGTAACGCGCGACTTGGTACCGTCGAGCGTTGCCACATCGAAAGTGCCGCCAAGTGCCGCCGTCGTCATCGAGATCGGTACGGCGCAATAGAGGTCCGCTCCGTCGCGCTGATAGAACTCATGCGGCTTGACCGACAGGAAGATGTAAAGGTCGCCCGCAGGCCCGCCACGCGTGCCTGCCTCGCCTTCGCCCTGCAGGCGAATGCGGGTGCCGTCTTCGATACCAGCCGGGATGTTGACCGAGAGCGAACGCTCTTCCGTCACGCGGCCCTGGCCATGGCACTTGGTGCATGGGTCGGGAATGATCGTGCCGCGGCCATGACAGGTCGGGCAGGTGCGCTCGATCGAGAAGAAGCCTTGAGCTGCGCGCACACGGCCTGAACCCTGGCAGGTGCCACAGGTCTTCGGCTGCGTGCCCGGCTTGGCGCCCGAACCCGAACAGATATCGCAGGTGATCGACGTCGGAACGCGGATCTGCGCCGTCTTGCCGGAGAAGGATTCTTCCAGCGTGATTTCCATGTTGTAGCGAAGGTCGGCGCCACGCTCGCGGCCACCCGAAGAGCGCTGCCGTCCACGGCCGCCGCCCATCATCTCGCCGAAAATATCCTCGAAGATATCAGAGAAACCACCGCCGCCGGCAAAACCGCCACCGCCGCCGCCAGGTCCCATGCCGCCATGTTCGAAGGCGGCGTGGCCATAGCGATCGTAGGCCGCGCGTTTCTGCGGGTCCTTGAGCGTCTCGTAGGCTTCGTTGATTTCCTTGAACTTGACTTCGGCGCTCTTATCGTCCGGATTTTTGTCCGGATGATACTTCATGGCCAGCTTGCGGAAGGCGCTTTTCAGCTCTTTCTCATCCGCCGTTTTGGCGACGCCCAGAGTTTCGTAAAAGTCCGCTTTTGCCAATTTAAACCCCGGAAATGGATTTCCGGCTGCCGTCAGGCAGCCGGATCACAGTGTTTAGCATAACCGCTTTGCCGCGGATTACGCGGACTTCTTGCGGTCGTCGTCTTTGACTTCTTCGTAGTCGGCATCGACGACGTTGTCATCACCCGCGGAAGCATCAGCCGTACCAGCTTCAGCCTGCTGCGATTCGTAAATCGCCTGGCCGAGCTTCATGGAAACTTCCATGAGCGTCTGGGTCTTCGCCTTGATGTCTTCGGCATCCGGTTCGGTTGCTTCAATCGAAGACTTCAGCGCGGCGATCGCGTCAGAGATCGCGGTGCGGTCGGCTTCCGAAACCTTGTCACCGTAATCCTTCAGCGACTTCTCGCTGGAGTGAACAAGGCTTTCGGCCTGGTTCTTGGCTTCTACGGCTTCGCGGCGCTTCTTGTCGGCTTCGGCATTGGCTTCAGCGTCCTTGACCATCTTCTCAATGTCGGCGTCGGAGAGACCACCAGAGGCCTGGATGCGGATTTGCTGTTCCTTGCCGGTACCCTTGTCCTTGGCCGAAACCTGCACGATGCCGTTCGCATCGATGTCGAAGGTGACTTCGATCTGCGGAACGCCACGCGGTGCCGGCGGCAGGCCAACGAGGTCGAACTGGCCGAGCAGCTTGTTGTCCTGCGCCATTTCGCGCTCGCCCTGCGAAACGCGGATGGTGACGGCCTGCTGGTTGTCGTCGGCGGTCGAGAAGGTCTGGCTCTTCTTCGTCGGGATCGTCGTGTTGCGCTCGATCAGACGGGTGAAGACGCCGCCGAGGGTCTCGATACCGAGAGACAGCGGGGTCACGTCGAGAAGCAGAACGTCCTTGACGTCGCCCTGCAGAACACCGGCCTGGATGGCGGCGCCGAGTGCGACGACTTCATCCGGGTTGACGCCCTTGTGCGGCTCCTTGCCGAACAGTTGCTTGACGACTTCCTGCACCTTCGGCATGCGGCTCATGCCGCCAACGAGAACGACTTCGTCGATCTCGGCAGGGGTGACGCCAGCATCCTTGAGGGCGGCCTTGCACGGTGCGATCGTGCGCTGAACGAGATCGTCGACCAGGCTTTCGAACTTGGCGCGGGTCAGCTTCAGCGTCAGGTGCTTCGGACCAGAAGCGTCTGCCGTGATGAACGGCAGGTTGATTTCGGTCTGCTGCGAGGACGACAGTTCAATCTTTGCCTTTTCCGCAGCTTCCTTGAGGCGCTGCAGGGCAAGCTTGTCGTTCTTCAGGTCGATGCCCTGATCCTTCTTGAACTCATTGGCAAGATATTCGACGAGACGCATGTCGAAGTCTTCACCACCGAGGAAGGTGTCGCCGTTCGTCGACTTCACTTCGAAGACGCCGTCGCCGATTTCGAGAACCGAGATATCGAAGGTACCACCACCCAAGTCGTAAACGGCAATCGTCTTGCCGTCCTTCTTGTCGAGACCGTAGGCGAGCGCTGCTGCCGTCGGCTCGTTGATGATGCGCAGAACTTCGAGACCGGCGATGCGGCCGGCATCCTTGGTTGCCTGGCGCTGGGCGTCGTTGAAGTAGGCCGGAACGGTGATGACGGCCTTTTCGACCTTTTCACCGAGGTAGGATTCGGCGGTTTCCTTCATCTTCTGAAGGATCATCGCGGAGATCTGTGCAGGGGAGTAGCCCTTGCCCTGAGCTTCGACCCAGGCGTCGCCGTTGTCGCCCTTGGCGATATTGAACGGAACGAGGCCCTTGTCCTTCTCGACGGTCGGATCGTCGTAGCGGCGGCCGATCAGGCGCTTCACTGCGAAGAGGGTATTCGTGGGGTTGGTGACGGCCTGGCGCTTTGCCGGCTGGCCGACGAGGCGTTCGCCATCATCGGAGAATGCCACCATGGAAGGGGTCGTACGCGCGCCTTCCGCATTTTCAATGACCTTCGCGTCCTTGCCGTCCATGACAGCGACGCAGGAATTTGTCGTTCCGAGGTCGATACCGATTACTTTTGCCATGTCATTTACTCCTTGAAGCAAGCTGTCGGAACCCTTGGTTAAGGCATTTCCCTGACAGCCCCTTGGGGGATGGGGGTCTTCGAACTAACGCAATCGTGATTGCGGTGATGCGGCGTATATAAGGAGCGGTTTTCGGGACTGCAAGGCGAGAAATAGCCCGAAATCCAGCAAAACGAGCGTGTTGTCTTCAATTTTTACAGTAGCCGGAAAACAAAGGTTTTCGGCTGCACGGCAGCGTAACTGCGCGTTGCGGATCGTCCCTTTCTGCTTCTACTGTCCCATGATCAGATCAAGCAGCGTTGTGCGCCGCGGCTGGCCCTGGTGCACCGGCTGCCCCTGGCCGATATCGCCGGGTGGAACCGCGCCGTCATAGCCGTCGTCGGGCCCGACATCGCCGGGAGGAAGAGGGCCGCCAGAGGCCTGTTGCTGCTGCACGGGTGCCGGCGGATATTGCTCGGACGAGCCACCACCGAACACACCCGAAATGATGCCGCCGATCGTCGAAGGCTGCTCCTGCATCGGCTGCGGTTCGCCCTGCGCCATCGGCTGGTTGGCGATCGCGTTCGGGTCGGCAACGAACTGGCCGCTGCCGAACAGCGGGGCCGGCGAAAGTCCCTTATGCGCCGCGATCATGAATTCCTGCCAGGCCTTGGCTGGGAGCCCGCCGCCCGTCACCTTCTTCATCGGCGTGCCGTCGTCATTGCCGAACCAGACACCTGTCGTCAGGTTGCTGGTAAAGCCGACGAACAGTGCGTCACGCGAATTCTGTGTCGTTCCGGTCTTGCCGGCCGCCTGCCAGCCGGGAATTTTCGCGCTGCGGCCGGTGCCGAACTCGATCGTGCCCATCATCATCGCGTTCATATTGGCGGCGATGGCTTCGGAGAGCACGCGCGGCGGATTGTCATAGGTGTTTTCGTAAAGCACCTTGCCTTCGGCCGTCGTCACCCGGCGGATCACATGCGGCGTCGCCTTGTAACCGCCGTTCATGAAGGCGGCATAGGATGCGGTCAGTTCTTCCAGTGTCACTTCGGATGTTCCGAGCGCTATGGACGCATTGGACTGAAGTTCGGTTTCGACGCCCAGCCGGTGTGCCAGCTTTATCACCTGGTCGGGGCCGTCATACATCACGAGTTGGGCTGCAACGGTGTTTAGCGACTTCGCGAGCGCCGTCGCCAGGGTCACTTCGCCATTGTATTTCTTCTCGTAATTCTCCGGTGTCCAGTTGCCGATGCGGATCGGCGCGTCGTTGAAGACGGAGGCTGGCGTCAGGCCCTTTTCGAGCGCCGCCGCATAGACGAACGGTTTGAAGGACGAGCCCGGCTGGCGCTTGGCCTTGACCGCGCGGTTGAACTGGCTTTCGGCATAATCCTTGCCGCCGACCAGAGCCCGGATCGCGCCGGTGCCGTCGATCGAAACGAGGGCGGCCTGCGAGGCGTCGAGCTTTACGCCCTGCTTCGACAGGATGTCGTTCAGCGCCTCGTCTGCCTTCTTCTCCAGCCCCTTGTCGATCGTCGTGTCGACGATCACGTCTTCCTTCACCGCCCCGCCGATCAATCCGGGCAGCTCGTCCATCACCATGTCGGCGACATACTGACCGGCGCCCGACCAGTAGCTCTTTGCCTTGGCCGGGGTCTGCGACATCGCCGTCTTGACTTCGTCGTCGGTAATATAGCCCTGGTCGCGCATCGCCTGCAGCACCACCTGGGCGCGGGCATTGGCGGCTTCCGGATCGCGTGCCGGCGACAGTCGCGTCGGCGCCTTCACGAGGCCAGCGAGCAGCGCCGCTTCACCAAGGTTGACGTCACGGGCCGACTTGTTGAAGTAACGGCGGGCGGCAGCCTCCACGCCATAGGCGTTCGAGCCGAAATAGACGCGGTTTAGATACATCGCAAGGATCTGGTCCTTGGTGTATTTCTGCTCCAGCCAGAAGGAGAGCAGCACTTCCTGCACCTTGCGTTCCAGCGTTCTATCAGGTGACAGGAAGAGGTTCTTGGCAAGCTGCTGCGTTAGCGTCGAGCCGCCTTGGATCGGCTGTCCGGTCAGATTGTTGACGAAGGCGCGGGCAAGGCCCATCGGATCGACGCCGAAATGCGAATAGAAACGCCGGTCCTCGATCGCCACGATCGCCTGCGGAATGTAAGGCGACATCTGCTCCAGCGGCAGCGCTTCGCCGCCGGTGGCGCCGCGATTGGCAATCACGCTGCCATCGACCGAAGTGATCTTGACGTTCGGTGGGCGGTCCGGGATCGACCAGGTGCTGGCGCTCGGCATGCGCGAGCCATAATAGAAGACCAGCCCGGCCACGCCGATACTGGCCCAGATGCCGAGCACGATGCACCAGTAGATCAGCCGGCGCAGCAAGGCGAAAAGCCCGCCGCCATCGCGTTCGGATGGTTCGCGCCGGTCGCGGCGCTTGCGTTCAGGCGTGCGGCTGCGCGATGGTTTGGGGGATGGAGCGGAGTTGCGTTTTGTGCCGCGGCGGCCGTCGATACGGTCTTCGTCATCGAGCGCAAAATCGTCTTCATCGTCCTCACGGCGGTCGCGGCCGCTGAAGGACGGTTCAATTCTGTCGCGTGATCTGCTTTTGCCTGCCATTCCGGACCGGTCGTACCCTTTGCCGCCCGCATTTCATTCGTCACGCGGAGCTACCCGATTGAATTGTAAATACGGCGATTTAAGGGGGCGTTAACATTATTGGATGAAGCGATTTGACGCGGTTCGAGCTCTCGCTTTTGCGCATAGCTGCCATTCGTTGCGAATGTCATGAAACTGACATATATGCCGCCATGTTGCGCCCAAGAAAAAAGCAATAAGCGTAATGCATAGGCATTTGTCATGAGCATCGATCTCAATAGAATTGAAGAAACCCGTCTGCGGGAAATCTGGAGCGTCCACGATTTCGCCCGGCAGTACCGTCTCACCAAGATGGAAGAGAGCCGGCTGAAGATGCTTCACGGCCCTTTTGCAGCGATGCAGGATCTCGTCGCCGCGCATAAGAGTGTCGTCATCTGGTAATTGGGAACCTTTAGGCGTCCCGGCTGTTTCTTCTGCAGCGGGACAGCCCCTCACGTTCCGCTTAAGGTCGGCCGTCCCCCCTCAATACGTGCCGATCGAAATCAGGCCCGGTGTCTCCTTCGGAGCGCCGGGCTTTTTTCGTTCAGCCTCTTCGGTAAACAGAAAGGGCGGCATCGCTGCCGCCCTCGGGGATCAATTGTTACAATTCGGATCGTCGGGCTGGCAGGCGCCGCGCGGCGGTCTGCGGCGGCCGTTGTCATTGTTGTTGACGTCGCCGTGCTGCATGATGCCCCTTAGATTGTTGCGCAGACGCTGGCGGGCGTCGTCATTGTTGTTTTCGCGGACGTCCGGTTGACGGTCGGCTCGCGGGCGGCGGTTCTGATCGCCGTCATCCCGTCTGCGGTCGGGGCCGCGGTTGAAATCCGGGCGCGGGTCCCCGCCGCGATCAAAATCCGGGCGGCGATCGAAATCTGGCCTCCGGTCGAAATCAGGACGCCGGTCAAAATCCGGACGGCGATCGAAATCGGGACGCCTGTCGAAATCCGGGCGACGGTCAAAGTCGCGGGGCGGCGGCGGGCGGTAGAATTCCGGGCCGCGGCGCCAACGGTCACGATCGCGATAGAAATCGCGGTTGCGATAGTACCGGTCCCAATAGTTGCCGACGCTGAAGACCACGGTCGGAATGCCGAGCGGTCGGTAATATTCCGGCCCCACATAGACGCGGCGGCTCTGATAGAGCGCCTGGACATAGCGTCCAGCGACCCAGCCGCGTCCGCCGTAGAACTCGACGTCGCACCACGGGACATCGGCAAGGCAGCCATGAATTTCAACGGATTCGCCAGCAGGGATGACGACGACTGCCGGATAGCCGGTGCTCGGCCCGGCCCGCATGTTGACGTTGGCAGTCGCATAGCCTTCGGCGGCTTGCGCGATTGCCGGGGCAAGCAGAAGCAGCCCCGTTGCCGCGATCCTGAGAAGCGTGTTTCGCACGTTGCAACTCCCTATTGGGCGCGGCAAAGCCGACGCCTATATGTTCTCCAGCCGGCTTCGGGCCGGCATCAGACAAAGCTAGAGCGCTTGCCGGCTTTTATGAGGCGGCTTGCATTCACGTTGTCTTTCAAAGGCTTGTAATGTGTTTCCGATGAATGCAGCTTGAACGGCGGCGCAAAATCGCGGTGTCTTGAAAAGCGGTGTACGGATACCGATATATGGTCCAAGAGATCGCAGCCCGGACGCGGCGAAGGCACGAGATGCCTGGCGCGTTCTGGTCCGAGGGCGAACGCCTTAATGGTTTGTTAACCTTTCCGGATCAGTCTGGCTGCAATATCTGCTTCCTCCTTGACCACGGATGTACTGGCACCGAAGCGAAGCAGATGACGAAAGGCCGGTTTTTGCCGGCCTTTTTGTCTGTCTGGATGGCGCGCGCTCTTTCGAGCTGCGCGCCTTTTCTGTCTTAAGCCAGTGCTTCCAGGATACGCACCCAGGAGCGGATGCCCTTGTGGTAGGAGGCAAGCTCGTACTTCTCGTTCGGCGAGTGGATGCGGTCATCGGCAAGGCCGAAGCCGACCAGCAGCGATTCCATCCCAAGCATCTTCTGGAAATCACCGACGATCGGGATCGACCCGCCCATGCCGATGACGACAGCCGGCTTCGGCCATTCGTCGGACAGCGCGTTCTTCGCCTTGGTAATGACAGGTGAATCGTAGGACAGATGGATTGCCGGTGAGGCGCCGTGCGGGTGAAACTCGATCGAGCAGTCGGCCGGAATCTTCGAGCGGATATAGGCGCGGAATGTCTCGCGGATAGCGGCCGGATCCTGCTTGCCGACAAGGCGGAAGGAGACCTTGGCAGAAGCCTTGGCGGCGATGACGGTCTTGAAGCCTTCGCCGGTATAGCCGCCCCAGATGCCGTTGACTTCAGCTGTCGGCCGCGCCCAGGTGAGCTCCAGAACCGAACGGCCCTTTTCGCCCGATGGTACGGAAAGACCCACCTGGCCGAGGAAGCTCTCGGATGTCTGTCCGAGCTTCTCCCACGACGACTTGATGTTCTCAGGTGTTTCCTCGACGCCCTCGTAGAAATTCTCGAGCGTGATGCGGCCGGTCTGGTCATGCAGACCTGCCAGCGCTTCCGTCAGGATATGGATCGGGTTGGCGGCCGCACCGCCAAACAGGCCCGAATGCAGGTCGCGGTCGGCAGCCGTTATGACGACTTCCTCGCCGACGAGGCCGCGAAGTGCCGCCGCGATCGCCGGTGTCTCGTGGTCCCACATGCTGGTGTCGCAGACCAGCGCGTAATCCGCCTTCAGTTCGGCGGCATTGGCCTCCAGGAATGGCTTCAGCGACGGCGAACCAGACTCTTCTTCGCCTTCAAACAGGATAGTGACGCGGCAGGGCAGCGCACCGTTGATTTCCTTATAGGCGCGGCAGGCCTCGACGAAGGTCATCAGCTGACCCTTGTCGTCGGCGGTACCGCGGCCAGTCAGGATCTTGCGGCCGTTGCCGGCATCCTTGATCGCGGGTTCGAAGGGATCGTTTTCCCAGAGCTCGATCGGATCGACCGGCTGAACGTCATAGTGACCGTAAAAAAGTACATGCGGCGCATTTGGCGTCGCGCCGTCGTGATGGGCGACCACCATCGGATGGCCGGGCGTGTCACGCACCGAAGCCTCGAAGCCCAGCGTCTTGAGATAGGCGACGAGCCATTCCGCCGCCTTGCGGCAATCGGCCTTGAAAGCCGGATCCGTCGATATCGATTTGATGCGCAGCAACTCAAACAGCTTGTCGAGGCTTGAATTGAGATTCTGGTCGGCGCGCGAAAGCACCGGGGTGACGTCAGTCATTTCCGACTCCTCTTGAAATTCCGGCCGGACGATAGACCAAAGGCCAGCGGGTTTCGAGGAGAAAAACCTATGTCGTTCAGTGGCCGCTTCTCGCAGGTCCGGCGAGTGTCCCACTTTGGCAATGTGTAATAAATGGAGAGAAAGAAATCACTAATGCAATTTACGGTTATTTAGCAAACACTAAATAGCTTGGCTGAAAACGCGGTGAGGTGACCAATGTTTTCAGTGATTGCTTGCGTCAGGGATTATCACGATTGGCGCCTCGTCGGGGCGGCCGCCATTGTCTGCCTCGTCGGCAGCCTGGCCACCATGCTGCTGCTTTCGCGCGCTCAGGAGTGCGATGCAGGACAGCGGCGCCTGTGGATCGCCGCCTCGGCTTTTGCCTGCGGCATCGGCATATGGGCAACGCATTTCATTGCCATGCTCGCCTATGATGGCGGCCTGCCGATCAGCTACGGGCTTGGTCTCACCGGTCTCTCGGTCGTGCTGGCGATCGCCGGATCCTGGGGCGCGATCCTCGTCGCTTCGGATGGGACAAGTGGCTACTCCTTCGCCTCAGGCGGCGTGCTGATGGCGCTGGCGATTGCCACCATGCACCTGACGGGCATGCAGGCGATCGAAGCGCAGGCAACGATCGAATACGATCCCTATGTCACGCTCGCCGCCGTCGTTACCGGTGCCGGCCTGGCGACACTGTCTTTCCTGACCTTTTTCAAGCTGACGGGCGCGAAGCGCATCGTCATCTCGTCACTGATTTTCGTGCTGTCGATCTGCGCACTGCACTTCACCTCGATGAGCGGCATTGTCCTTGTTCCCGATCCGGCCAAGGACGTTGCCCAAATGACGATCGCAACCGATGTCTTGGCAGCCATCATCATGGCTGTATCGACCGGGCTGATCCTTGTCGCGCTCGGCGCAGTCTTCCTCGAAAGCCACCTCACCGACCTGCGCGGCCTCGCCAACGCCTCGCTTGAAGGCCTGCTGATCCTGCGCGACGGCCGGATCATCGATGCCAATGAGCGCTTCCAGGAGATGTCCGGCTGGAAATTCGCCGAGCTTCAGGGAAATGTCCCCGATGTGGTCTTGATCTCCCATAGCGCTGACGGCGAAGGGCATAGCGAGATGCTGCTGATCGCCCGCGACGAAACCGAAATATCCGTCGAGGTGGTGGCCAAGAAGATCGTCTATCGCGGACGCGGCTGCGAGGTGCTGGTGATCCGCGACCTCACAGAACGCAAGCGGGCCGAAGAGATGATCGAGCATCTCGCCCATCATGACGTGCTGACCGACCTGCCGAACCGCTCGCTGTTCGATACGCGTATCCGCCAGGCACTGCAGATCGCCCACCGCAAACGCAGCCAGGTGGCGGTCTTCTGCCTCGACCTCGATCGGTTCAAGGCGGTCAACGATATCTTCGGCCATGCAGAGGGTGACCGTATCCTGTGCAAGGTCGCCGCGATCCTCAAGCGCTGCGCCGCCGATGGCGAAACGGTTGCGCGCCTGGGCGGCGACGAGTTCGCGATCATCCAGCCCGGAAAGCAGCCGGAGGCCGCCCGCCGGCTGGCAGCCCGCATCCTCGATGAATTCGCTGCCGGAATGGACACGACGCGCGATCCGACCGCCGTCGGCGTCAGCATCGGGATCGCGCTCTTCCCCTCCGACGGAACGACTGCGGAGGATCTCTGCAACAATGCGGATACGGCGCTCTATCGCGTCAAGCATGCGGGCCGCGGCAGCGCCTGCTTCTTCGATGCGGAGATGGACGAGGCGGTGCGTGCCCGACGCCAGATCGAAAACGATCTGCGCCACGCGATCATCCGCAATCAGATCCATGTGAGCTACCAGCCGATCCTCGACACCAGGACGGGTGAAATCAACGGCTACGAGGCGCTAATGCGCTGGAACCGGCCTGGCCATGGCATGAGCGAACCCAATATCTTCATCCCCATCGCCGAGGAGAGCGGCACGATCGTCCAGCTCGGCGAATGGGTGCTGCGGCAGGCCTGCATGGAGGCGGCGCGCTGGCCTGATCCACTATCCATAGCCGTCAATGTTTCGCCGGTGCAGTTCATGCTGCCCAATCTCTACGATCAGATAGCCGGCATTCTAACGGAAACCGGGCTTGCCCCCGCCAGGCTGGAGCTGGAGATCACGGAGGCCGCACTGGTGCGCGATCGTACGCGTGTCATGGCAACGCTGGTCAGGTTGCGCGAACTCGGCGTCAGGATCGTCATGGACGATTTCGGAACCGGCTTCTCGTCACTGAGCAACCTCAGGACTTTCCCCTTCGACAAGATCAAGGTTGATCGCAGCTTTACCGGCGCTCTTGAACATGACGCTGCGGCGCGCTCGATCGTCCGTGCGATCATCGGCCTTGGTCATAGCCTCGGAATGCCCGTTGTAACGGAAGGCGTCGAAACCGAAGTGCAGCGCCAGATCGTCATGGACGAAGGCTGCGCGCAGGTGCAGGGGCTGTTGCTTGGCAAGCCGGATATCGAACCCAGCATCAAGGCGGCGGCGCGCGAGAGCTTCCTCTCCGCCCAGACGGGAACCGAGGTGCTGAAAATTCACCGCACGGCTACGCGCCAGGCATGACACTCAGATCTTCTTGGCGTTCTCCAGAAGCCGGCGGATATATTCCAGCATCAGTTCGCGCTCGAAGGTCTTGAAGCCGTCGAACAGCGCCAGATCCGCTTCGCGGGCTGTATCGACCGCCTCGTCCCGCATCGCCTGGGCTTTGGGGGTCAGGAATATCAGCTGAGCTCGCTTGTCGGAGGGATGCGGGCGGCGCTCGATCAGCCCGTCGCGGACCATGCGCGACAGCGTATTGGCCATTGTTGCCTGCTCGATATCGACCCGCTCAAGAAGCTTTTTCTGTGTCAGGCCATCTTCGGCCCACAGTTCCAGCAGGATCGGAAACTGGCCGGGAGAAAAGCCGAGACGCCCCGCGCGCTGCTGCAGCGAGCGGGCGAAACCCTTCGCCAGCTGGCTGGCAAGGTAGGCTCCCGAATCCATGCGATTAAATCCCATGATTGTAGTTAGGCCCAAAAGGGCGGCTGAAACAATGCAACAAATCGCATGCGATGGATCAAAAGATGCCTTTTTGCTTCAGATTTATCCATTGACGCAGAAAACAAAGCCGCCATGGTCTGGAGGTTGACCATGGCGGCTCAAAAATGGGGACAAAGGCCCGGAGAGGGGAATGAGGCCTTTGTCCAAGTCTGATGCGGCGGGGGACAAGCCGGGTATCAGACCCGCGGCGCGATCAAACGCCGGTGACTTTGATTTGTGATCTGGAATGTGGTTTTTCAAGGGAACGCGAATAAGCCGCCGATTACAAATTGGTAACAGTTCGGTGAAGGGGTGAATCCCGGATGCCACAGAACTTTATATGGATTTCGCGATGCCTCCACGCTATCCATGCTGCCATGAAAAAAGGCGATCATCTCTTCCTCGTAGACGGCTCCGGCTTCATCTTTCGCGCATTCCACGCGCTGCCGCCGCTGACCCGCAAATCCGACGGTTTGCCGGTTGGCGCCGTCTCCGGCTTCTGCAACATGTTGTGGAAGCTCCTGACCGACGCGCGCGACACCTCGGTGGGGGTGACGCCGACGCATCTGGCCGTCATCTTCGACTATTCCTCGAAGACCTTCCGCAAGGATCTCTACGACGCCTACAAGGCAAACCGCTCGGCGCCGCCTGAGGAGCTGATCCCGCAATTCGGCTTGATCCGCCAGGCAACACGCGCCTTCAACCTCCCCTGCATCGAGACAGAAGGTTTCGAGGCTGACGACATCATCGCCACCTATGCCCGCCAAGCCGAAGCCACGGGCGCCGATGTCACCATCGTCTCTTCGGACAAGGACCTGATGCAGCTGGTGACGCCGAATGTACATATGTATGACAGCATGAAGGACAAGCAGATCGGCATCCCTGACGTCATCGAGAAATGGGGCGTGCCGCCGGAGAAGATGATCGACTTGCAGGCGATGACCGGCGATTCGGTCGACAACGTTCCCGGTATTCCAGGCATCGGCCCGAAGACTGCGGCGCAGCTGCTGGCCGAATATGGCGATCTCGATACGCTTCTGGAGCGCGCCCACGAGATCAAGCAGGAAAAGCGCCGCCAGACGATCATGGAAAACGCCGATAAGGCGCGTCTTTCGAGAGAACTCGTGCGGCTGCGTCTCGATGTTCCGCTGGAGCTTAAGGTCGAGGATCTGGTGCTGGAGCCGCAGAACGGTCCGAAGCTCATCGGCTTCCTTAAGACCATGCAGTTCACGACGCTGACGCGCCGCGTCGCCGAAGCCTGCGATTGCGATGCCAATGCCATCGAGCCTGCCGAAGTGGCCATCGAATGGGGCGCCGCAGCGCACGGCCCGGATCTCGATGTGGCTGAGCCCGCCCCGGTTGCCGGCGGTATTCCGGATCTAGCCGGTGCCTCCGTTCCGGTCCCGGAAAAAGCCAGGGCCGGTGCGGTCGAGGGTGCCTTCGTTGCTGCCGATCTTGCCAAGCAGCGCGCCGAAGCCTTCGCTGCCTTGCCGTTCGACCATTCGGCCTACGTGACGATCCGCGATGTCGAGACGCTCGATCAGTGGATCGCCGCTGCGCGCGATACCGGCCTCGTGGCCTTCGACACCGAAACGACGTCGCTGGATGCGATGCAGGCCGAGCTCGTTGGCTTCTCGCTGGCGCTTGCCGACAATTCGAAAAGCCCGACAGGCGTATCGATCCGTGCCGCCTATGTGCCGATCGGCCACAAGACAGGCGTCGGCGATCTGCTCGGCGGCGGGTTGGCTGGAAACCAGATCCCGATGCGCGATGCGCTGCCGCGGCTGAAGGCGCTGCTCGAAGACGAATCGGTTCTCAAGATCGCACAGAACCTGAAATACGATTACCTGCTGATGAAGCGTTACGGTGTCGAGACGAAGAATTTCGACGACACGATGCTGATTTCCTATGTGCTCGACGCCGGTACCGGCGCCCACGGCATGGATCCGCTGTCTGAAAAGTTCCTCGGCCACAAGCCGATCGCCTACAAGGACGTCGCCGGTAGCGGCAAGTCGAACGTCACCTTCGACCTCGTCGATATCACCAAGGCAACGCATTATGCCGCCGAAGACGCGGATGTCACCCTGCGCCTCTGGATGGTTCTGAAGCCGCGGCTCGCCGCCGCCAAGCTGGCGACGATCTACGAGCGTCTGGAGCGTCCGCTCCTGCCCGTTCTCGCCCATATGGAAGAGCGCGGCATCACCGTCGACCGTCAGATTCTCTCGCGCCTCTCGGGCGAGCTGGCGCAGGGCGCTGCACGCCTCGAGGACGAAGTTTATACGCTGGCGGGCGAGCGCTTCAACATCGGTTCGCCGAAGCAGCTGGGCGATATCCTGTTCGGCAAGATGGGCCTCGAAGGCGGCACGAAGACCAAGACCGGCCAGTGGTCGACATCGGCAAGCGTTCTCGAAGACTTGGCCGCGGCCGGCTTCGAGCTGCCGCGCAAGATCGTCGACTGGCGCCAGCTGACCAAGCTGAAGTCCACGTATACCGACGCGCTTCCGGGATACGTGCATCCGCAGACCAAGCGGGTTCATACGTCTTATTCGCTGGCCTCCACCACGACCGGCCGCCTTTCGTCGTCGGAGCCGAACCTTCAGAATATTCCGGTCCGCACTGCCGAAGGTCGCAAGATCCGCACGGCCTTCATCTCGACGCCGGGACACAAGCTGATCTCGGCCGACTACAGCCAGATCGAACTGCGCGTGCTGGCCCATGTCGCCGATATCCCGCAGCTGACCCAGGCCTTCGCCGACGGCGTCGATATTCATGCCATGACCGCCTCCGAGATGTTCGGCGTTCCTGTCGAGGGCATGCCGAGCGATGTCCGCCGCCGCGCCAAGGCGATCAATTTCGGCATCATCTACGGCATCTCGGCCTTCGGCCTCGCCAATCAGCTGTCGATCGAGCGTTCCGAGGCGGGCGACTACATCAAGAAGTATTTCGAGCGCTTCCCCGGCATCCGCGACTACATGGACAGCCGCAAGCAGATGGCCCGCGACAAGGGCTATGTCGAAACCATCTTCGGCCGGCGAATCAATTATCCGGAAATCCGCTCGTCCAATCCGTCGGTGCGCGCCTTCAACGAGCGCGCTGCGATCAACGCGCCGATCCAGGGCTCGGCTGCCGATGTCATTCGCCGCGCGATGATCAAGATGGAACCGGCGCTTGCCGAGGCCGGTCTGGCCGATCGTGTGCGCATGTTGCTGCAGGTGCACGACGAACTGATCTTTGAAGTCGAGGACGCCGACGTCGAGAAGGCCATGCCGACCATCGTCTCCGTCATGGAGAACGCCACCATGCCGGCGCTGGAAATGCGCGTTCCGCTCAAGGTTGATGCGCGCGCGGCTAGCAACTGGGACGAAGCGCACTGAGCGCTTCGTCCGATATTTGCAAAGATTTTTCTTAAAGATCCAAGTATTTGATTCCGTTTGATTTACGGCAAAATACCCGTGGCATTTTAACGCGGAAGGAAGGAACTTATTAACCTTCCTTTTCTAATCCGTTCAGGTCGGTAATTTGAGTGAGCAGCAGGTCGCATGCGTTTTCCCAGAACGAACTTGACGGATGCCGCGGAGATTTCTGCGGAAGTTGACGTGCATCAGGATGAAGACGGCACAGGCGAGCGCCCGGCGCCGCCGATCTGGCAGAGCAATTTTTCGCTGGCGCCGAATGTCCGGTTCACCCGTACGCCGGAGAACCTGCTGCGCCGCACCCCGCCCGAAATCCCGCAGCTGGATGAGCCGGTAGAGGTCGTCGTCGCCGAAGCGGCTCAGGCCGTGGAAAGCCGTACGCCGATCGTCGTCGATGTCCCTTTCGACGCGCACGCCCCGCAGCTCGCGCCAGCCGTCCGCGTCCCGCTCCCGCCCGTGACCCGCGTGGCGACGCAGCCTGTCGTCAGGCCACCGTTGCTGCCCATCGTCCGCACACCGGCCCCGCCCGCTGCACCCGTTCACGTCCCGTCTTTGCCGGAAGCGCCTGTGGCGGCAGAGCCGTATCATGCTGCCGGTGAGCTTGCCTCGATTTCGGACTTCGCCTTCTGGGAGGTAATGGCCTTCGAAGAGGGCGCTGCACCTGCCGCGCCGCAGTTCCACCCGGTTCCGATGCCGAAGGTGGAGGTATCCGCCGAGTCGATCATCGCCAATTTCCGCGTCATGGAATGGCACCCGCACCGCCGCGTGGAGGCGGCACCTGCCACTGCTCCGGCTGCAATCGCACCGGCACCGATCGCGGCACCGGCGCCCGCTGCGCCAGCCCCCGTAGCCGCCCCGCCCCAGGCAAAGCCGGTTCAAGCGGCAGCACCCGTGCCACAGCCGGCACCGGTAGAAGCCCGCACGCAGCCGATCGCACCGATCCCGGTCCGCACACCCGCCGTCGCCCCGGTGACGATGCCGGCGCCGCGTCTGGCCGCTGCAAAGCCTGCTGTCGCCAAGGTCGATGCATCCGGCTACGAATTCCCGCCGAACGAGTTGCTGCAGCAGCCGCCCGAGCGGCTGGGCGAAATCATGACCCAGGAAGCGCTGGAGCAGAATGCCGGCCTTCTGGAAAGCGTGCTCGAAGATTTCGGCATCAAGGGCGAGATCATCCACGTCCGTCCAGGCCCGGTCGTCACCCTCTACGAATTCGAGCCGGCGCCCGGCGTGAAGTCGTCGCGTGTCATCGGCCTTGCCGACGATATCGCCCGCTCGATGTCGGCTCTCTCGGCTCGCGTTGCCGTGGTGCCAGGGCGCAACGTCATCGGTATCGAACTGCCGAACCAGACGCGCGAAACGGTCTATTTCCGCGAGATGATCGAAAGCCAGGATTTCGCCAAGAGCAGCTACAAGCTGGCGCTCGGTCTCGGCAAGACCATCGGCGGCGAACCTGTCATCGCCGAGCTCGCGAAGATGCCGCATCTGCTCGTGGCCGGTACCACCGGTTCCGGCAAGTCCGTTGCCATCAACACGATGATTCTGTCGCTGCTTTATCGCATGTCGCCGGAACAGTGCCGCCTGATCATGGTCGATCCGAAGATGCTGGAGTTGTCCGTCTATGATGGCATTCCGCACCTGCTGACCCCCGTCGTCACCGATCCCAAGAAGGCCGTGATGGCGCTGAAATGGGCGGTCCGCGAGATGGAAGAGCGCTATCGCAAGATGTCGCGTCTCGGTGTGCGCAATATCGACGGCTATAACGGCCGCGTGGCACAGGCCCGCGAAAAGGACGAGACCATCCACATTATGGTCCCGGTCGGCTTCGACAAGGGCACTGGCGCGCCGATCGAGGAACAGCAGGAACTCGACCTGACGCCGATGCCTTACATCGTCGTCATCGTCGACGAGATGGCCGACCTGATGATGGTCGCCGGCAAGGATATCGAAGGCGCGATCCAGCGTCTGGCACAGATGGCGCGTGCCGCGGGTATCCACCTGATCATGGCGACGCAGCGCCCCTCGGTCGATGTCATCACCGGTACGATCAAGGCGAACTTCCCGACCCGTATCTCCTTCCAGGTGACCTCGAAGATCGACAGCCGTACGATCCTCGGCGAGCAGGGTGCGGAGCAGTTGCTCGGCCAGGGCGACATGCTGCACATGCAGGGTGGTGGCCGCATCGCCCGCGTCCACGGTCCCTTCGTCTCCGATCTCGAAGTCGAAAAGGTCGTGGCACACCTGAAGACGCAGGGCCGTCCGGAATATCTGGATACGGTCACGGCGGGCGACGAAGAAGAAGAGGAAGCCGAAGACAGCGCCGTCTTCGACAAGAGCGCCATGGGCGCCGAGGATGGCGACGAGCTCTATCAGCAGGCGGTCAAGGTCGTGCTGCGTGACAAGAAGTGCTCGACCTCCTACATCCAGCGCCGCCTCGGCATCGGCTACAATCGCGCCGCATCGCTGGTGGAACGCATGGAAAAAGAAGGTCTCGTCGGGCCGGCAAACCATGTCGGCAAGCGTGAAATCGTCTCGGCGCGAGGCGAGGGCGAATAGGTAGGCAGCTGCAGCGCCCGTTCAACGGCGCTGCAATTCCGCTAAGCGCACCGTCTCGCGGACGAACTCTGTCTTGCCGCCGGTATAGTAATCCCAGTCGTCATTCGCCTCGCCCATCAGCCGCAGCTTCAGCGCGGCATAGGCGGCTGCCCTGTCAGAATGCGTCTTGAGATAATCGCGAAACAGGATGCGGTCGCGCAGCACGTGGTTCTCCAACGTGCAGAGATAGAGCCGCGCTCCATAGGAGCCGCGGCCGCTGGTGAAGGTCCAGCTCTGATCGCCGTACTTGTCACCATGATAAGTGTAGCCGGGTACAGCCTGCATCCGCTCGACGGCCGTGGCAACGGTCTCCGGATCAGCAAAGGCCGCATGCAGATCGATCTTCGGCTTTGCCGCCAGTCCGCGGACGGATGTGCTGCCGACATGGTGGAACACCGGTGCCAACCCGGCGAACACCGGCGCGAGTTCGGCGCTCACCTGCGCAAAGAGATCCGGCCAACTGTCATCGTAGGGTAGGACGACGATGGCCATGGGATCTCCTTCGATCAGCCCACTTCCGCGAGGAAGCCGTTCAGCGTATCGACGATCTTGCGTTCGGCCTCGGCCAGCGTCCCGCTATTGTCGAGATCGGTGACGTCGTAGTCGCCGCGAACCGTCAGCGAGCCGCGGGCAAGACGGGCCATGATGTCTTCATGGGTTTCGCGGCCGCGGGCCTCGAGGCGGCCTGCGAGCACCTCAGGCCGGGCCGTGACGTTGATCACCTTGAGACGCGGGAAGGCGGCCTGGAAGTGGTGCAAGGCTGAGCGTGAACCGTTGGCGATGACCAGGTGTCCCTTGCCGAGCGCCACGGAGACCTCGGCCGGAATGCCGTATTTCAGGCCATGCGCTTCCCACCAGACGGCAAAGCTGCCGGATTGCTCCATCGAGGCAAAGCCGGCATCCGATACCGAGAGATGGTCCTCGCCGCCGGCATCGCCATCACGGGTGATGACGCGGCGGACAAAATGGACGTCGGGACGGCTGCCGAAATGCTGGGCAGCGACGGCGATCAGCGTATCCTTGCCGGCGCCGCTCGGGCCGACAACGACGACCATGATGCCGCGTTCGCTGCCGGGAACTGCGTGGGGTTCGTGCGACGGGATCATGCGACACGGCGTCCTTCGCGCCAGACAGAACGGGTGACCGGCACGCCTTCGTCACGGAAGACGCGCACCAGATCGGCGCGCAGCCCGGTGGCGATCCGGCCGCGATCGTCGAGGCTGACGGTGCGGGCCGGCGTCGAGGTGACCATGGCAATAGCCTTCGGCAGCGAAATGGACTCGACCTCATCGGCGATGATGAAGGGCGCATAGAGCATGCTGAGCGGCACATAGTCGGAAGACAGCACATCCAGAACGCCGCGCTCGGCCAGATCGCGGGCGGCGATATTGCCGGAATGCGACTTGCCGCGCACGATGTTCGGCGCGCCCATCAGGACGCTCATGCCGTGTTCATGCGATGCCTTTGCGGCGTCGAAGCTCGTCGGGAACTCGGCAAGGCGCACGCCGTTCTCGATCGCCTCGTCCACATGATCGAGCGTCGCGTCGTCGTGGCTGGCAATCGTGATGCCGCGTTCCTTGCAGATCTTGGAAATGGCGATGCGGTGGGGCGTGGAGTTGCGGGCGGATTCGGCAAGCCGCTTCTCGATGAACTTGGCAAACACCTCGTCGGAGAGGCCGCGCTTCTTCTGATAATAGAAGATGTACTGGTCCATGGTCTGGAACTGCCGCTGGCCGGGGGCGTGGTCCATCAGCGAGACGAGACGGACATAGGGGTCGTTCTCGAAGTCGGCGAAATGCTCCATGACGTTGTCGGCCGAGACCTCGCAGCGCAGATGCAGCAGATGCTCGGCCCGCAGGCGGCCTTCCTGCTCGGCCTTCTGGATGGCGTCGGCCATGTCGCGCATCTCGCCGCGATCGAAGCCGCCATCCTCGTCCGCGCCCATGCGCAGGCAGTCGAAGACGGTGGTGATGCCGGAGGTGACGATCTGCGCATCATGCGCCTGGATCGCTGCCGTCTTGTGCCAGCGCAGGCCGGGGCGTGGCGAATAGTGGCCTTCGAGGTGGTCGGTATGCAGTTCGACGAGGCCGGGGAGCAGGTAGTCGCCCTCGAAGTCCTCGCCATGGGCCGAGTTGCCCTCGGAAATGTCGGCGATCTTGCCGTCGCGGATCAGCAGCGAGCCGTGAAGGATGTCATCCTCGAGAATGATGCGGGCGTTGGAAAGCACGGTCTCTTTTGTCATTGCATCGTCTTTCAGCGTTTGGTGCCGGTAAACGGCAAAAGGCTATGAACCTTGAAATCGGCGCCGCGTGTCTCCTCGGTGAAGACGGCGATGCCGGAAATGGAAAGCGGACGTCCGGTGAAAGCGCCAAAACGCCGCTCCAGGATCGATTTCATCAGCGCCGAGCGCTCGTCCGGAACCTGGCCGGTCAGTGTCATGTGGAAGCCGAAATCGTCCATGACATAGGGGTAGCCCCAGCGCATCAGATTGGCTCTCTGGCTTTCCGTCAGCTTCTCCGGCTTGCGCCTGGCAATATCGGCCTCGGACAGGGCGGCACGCAGCGGCTCGAAGGACTTTACCACGCTTGCGGCAAAATCCTGAAGCGGCGGATGCAGCGAGCCGGGCACGAGTGCGAAGAACCGGCCAAGCTGGCCGAGTACCAGTTCGGGAATTTCGAAGGCTGGAGTGCGGGCCGCGAAGTCCTCGACCACGGCCATCAGGTCGCTCTCGGTCACCGAGGAGGCAAGCGCGAATGGCGCCTTGATCGTCGCGTGGAAGCCGTAGCGGCGCGGATCTGCGGTCAGTGCCGGCTGCTCTTCGGCAGGAAGCCCCGCCTCTTCGGGAGCCGGGTAAGTTTCGCCGGAAAACGCATCGCGGCCGAGCCATTCGGCAGCCGCCCGCGTCAGGAAATCATCCTGCGGCGGCGTGAAATAGAGAGCGTATCGCAAAGGTCTTGTCCCGGGAAAGCGTCAGAAACAGGGGTCGCAATGTCAGTGATTTGACCGCGGACTGCAAGCTCGTTCCCGGCTAAAAGATTTCCGTGACAGAATGATGATGACGCCGTGGCGCCATCATCTTTTTAATGTGTCTTGCTGCCCATCAGCCGGTGGCGAAGAGCGTTCGAGGCCATGTCGAACAGGAAGACGACGATCAGGATCAGGATGACCATATAAGCGACGTTCTCCCAGTTGGAGTTCGTGCGCATCGCTTCCCAGAGCTTTAGGCCGATACCGCCGGCACCGACGGCGCCGATGATCGTCGCGCCGCGGACATTCGATTCCCACTGGTAGAGCGTCTGGCTGACGATGACTGGGACGATCTGCGGGATGATGCCGTAGCGATGCACGAGCATCGTCGAGGCACCGGTCGATTTGATGCCTTCGCGCGGCTTGTTGTCGATATTCTCGAGGCCTTCCGAATAGAGCTTTCCGAGCGTTCCGGTCTCCGTCAGGAAGATGGCGCCGGAACCGGCAAGCGGCCCCGGGCCGAAAGCACGGGTCAGGAACAGCGCCCAGATCAGCATGTCGACCGAGCGCAGGAAGTCGAAGAAGCGCTTCAGCACTTGGTTCAGCAGCCGGTTCGGCGTGATGTTGCGCGCCGCCAGGAAAGCCAGCGGGAACGCCACCAGCGAGCCGAGCAGGGTGCCGAGGAAGGCCATGACAATGGTCTGGAAAAGCTTGGTCCAGACGTCGCCGTGCTGCCAGGCCGAATTGTTCCAGATATTGTCGAAGGCAAGCGAGATGTTCGACTGGCTGGGGTCGAGGCGCGGGCCCGATACGATCAGGCTCAGAACTTCGGCGGCCGGCTTGTCGAAGAAAGGGGAATGCGTATCGAAGACGAAATTCGCCCAGCCGAGGAAGCGCTTTCGCACCTTCACGCGGTCGGAGGCGATGCTGACGTCACCGGCAAAGCCGAGATCGGCAAGCACGTTGTCGTCATAGACGGTCATCCACGAGGGAACTTCGCCGACGACCTTCGGGGCGCCGGATGAGAGATCGACGGGAACGCTGATGCCATGAGCGTTGACTGTCGTCATTGCCTTGGTGACCACGACCGTGCGGTTCGTGCCGCTGACGAAAACGGTGACGCTGCCGGGTTCGTTCTTCACCCAATCAGGATGCGGATCGTCGCCGAGTGGCGAGAAGCGCGGGTAGCGCGTCTCGATCGAGCCGTCCTCTTGAATGCGGAATTCGGGCTGTACGTCGTAGCTCACCCATTGGCTGAGATAGATGCCGACGCGCTCCCAATGGGCTTCGGCGAGTAGCTTCGGCAGGTCGAAGAACCAGACGGCGTAGAGACCATAGAGCAGCGTCGCGATCACGATCAGCAGGGCGCCGAACCGCTGGCGGAACGAGCGGTGGAAATATTCGGGATAGCGCGCCTCGATCTCGTGCATCCGGTTTGCGTCGATCACCGTCATGGCGGGCCTCAATGTTGCAGAAGGAAAGCGTGCTCGCCGACCAGACGGCGGCGCAGCCATGCGGAGAACTGATCGACGGCAACGATCGTTACGAAGAGCAGCAGCACGAGAGCCACCGTCTTCGCGCCGAAGCCGCGCGAGATGGAAAGCTTCAGCTCCTCGCCGATACCGCCGCCGCCGACTGCGCCGATGATGGTCGAGGCGCGCACGTTGATCTCAAGGCGCAGCAGCGCATAGGAGGCGAAGTTCGGCATGACCTGCGGCATGGCGGCGAAACGGACGCGCTCCAGCCAGTTGGCGCCGACCGCCTTCATGCCTTCATCCGGTTTCATATCGATGTTTTCGACGACTTCGTAAAACAGCTTGCCGAGCGCGCCGATTGTGTGCAGCGAAACGGCGATGATCGCGGCCACCGGACCGATCGACAGGATCGCCGAAAACAGCCCGGCGATGACGATCTCGGGAAAGGCGCGAAGGAATTCCATCACCCGCTTCGAAAACACCCGCAGCGGCCAGTTCCTGGTCAGGTTGCGGGCGGCAAAGAAGCTTAGCGGCACCGCGAAGATGAAACCGATGATCGTCGAGACGAGCGCGACGTTGATCGTGATGATCATCAGCTCGAAATATTCAGGAATGTAATAGTCGCCGAAAACATAGACCCGGCCCTTGGCGAAGTTGAACTCCTCACCGCCCTTGTCGTTCGGGCTCGCCAAGTCAAACAGCGCGCGCCAGACGTCGTGCCAGTCCTTCGGGATCAGCCAGCTCAGGAAGTCGAAGAGATGCGGAAGGCGGTCGAAGAAGTGACCTGCATTGCTTTCGTCGGCGAAGCGGACCGAGCTGACGAAGGCGATCAGAAGCAGGATCAGGCCGATGCCGGTATAGAGGCGGCGGCGCGCCACCATGCGGCCCCAGGCATCGCCAATCTCTCGGCTGCTCTGCTGGGTTTCATGCGCGTGGATCCGGGAATCGGCAAGGGTCATGGCGTGTCCGCTTCGTCGCAGGAAAAAGGGCGGCCAATGACGGCCGCCCCCGATGAATGTCAGTCGATTAGCCGCCGATGGCAGCCTTACGAACGTCTACAACGGCGTTGTAGAATTCGTGCGTGACAGGCGCGTAGCCCTTGTAGTCGCCGCCTTCGATAGCGGTGAAGCACTTGTGGTCCTTCTCCGGCAGAGCCGTGAAGAATGCAGCCAGCTTCTTCTGCCACTCTTCGCCGAGCTCGTTGCGAACGACGAGCGGGCCGTTCGGGATCAGCGGCGAGCGCCAGACTTCGACCAGCTTGTTCGGGTCGACAGCACCCTTGTCGACTTCCTTGCGGAAGGTGCCGGAGGTGTAGCCGTCCTTGAAATCGCCGAGGCCCGAGGAGTCGTCAACAGCAACGTCGACCTTGCCGTCATATGCAGCGAGAAGGTTGTTCTCGTGACCGCCGTTGAACTGCGTGGAGGCGAAGAACTGGTCGTTCGGCATGCCCGTGTCCTTCGGGATCTGCGTCAGCGGAACGAGATAGCCCGAGGTGGAGTCCGGATCGGCGTAGCCGAGCTTCTTGCCCTTGGCGTCGGCGATTGTCTTGATGCCGGAGGACTTCAGGGCGAGACCGATCGAGTAGTAGCCGGTCGAGCCGTCCTTCTGCTGCGTCGTCAGGATCGGGGTGACGGCCTTTGCGTCCTTCAGGTAGACAGCTGCATAGCCGGAAGCGCCGAGTTCTGCGAAGTCGAGCGTGCCGCCGAGCAGGCCCTGGATAACGCCGTCATAGTCGGCGGCCGGGAACAGCGAGACCTTTTCGAAGCCGAATTCGGTCTTCAGGTGGTCGGCGAGGCAGGCGTAGTTACGCAGGCGGTCGGTTTCGTTTTCGCCACCGAGAATGCCGACGCGGAATTCCTTGAGGTCTGCAGCATGCGAAACGCCGGAAAGCGCGAAAAGCGCCGTCGCGGCAAAGAGTGCTTTCTTCAACATGGTACTCTCCTGATTGACCGGTGTCCCCGGTGGTCTCTCTTGATACGAAGAACTGTGCCCTTGACGCGGGCTCTCGATCGCAGCCGTCTCGCTCAGAGACCGGCCAGCGCCAGCGGTTGGAGGCCAGCGGATTGATGGGCGGCAGCTGCCGCCGGAATGTTGATCGATGTCGACGTCATGGTTTCGTCGATACCGGCGCCGTCCTTGTCGGTGCCGTAGATTTCCTTGACCGCAGACGCATCGAGGTCACCGGGCTTGCCGTCGAAGACCACGCGGCCACCGGCCATACCGACGATCCGTTCACAATAACTGCGGGCGGTGTCGAGCGTGTGCAGGTTGGTGATGACGGTGATGCCCTCGCGTTCATTGATGTCGCGCAGCGCGTCCATGACGATCTTGGCGTTCAGCGGGTCGAGCGAGGCGATCGGCTCATCGGCGAGAACCATCTTCGGCTTCTGCATCAGCGCGCGGGCAATCGCCACGCGCTGCTGCTGGCCACCCGAAAGCGTGCCCGCAAGCTGCAGCGCCGTCTGCTCGATGCCAAGGCGTTCCAGAGCGGCAATCGCATGGATGCGCTCTTCGCGGCTGAAGATGCTGAGCAGCGAGAGCATCGTCGGACGATGGTTCAGGCGGCCGAGCATCACGTTGGTCAGCACATCGAGACGCGGCACCAGATTGAACTGCTGGAAGATCATCGCGCAGTCGCGCTGCCAGTTGCGAAGCGCCTCGCCGCGCAGCGACGAGACTTCCACGCCGCCGAAATGAATGGAGCCGGAGGTCGGTTCCTGCAGGCGGTTGATCATCCGGAGAAGAGTGGATTTGCCGGCGCCCGAACGGCCAATAATGCCGACCATCTGTCCTTGTGGAATATCGAGCGTGACGGAATCCACTGCCAGCTTTTTGCCAAAACGGCGGGTGACATTCTTCAGCTCGAACATCATGCTCTTCCTTGCAATCCGGGACCTTCGTCTCGCAGTGCATTAGTCCCGCTTGATGAACCTCCAATGTCAGTTTTGTGTAATGACTGTCACAATCAGCGCCGGCAAAGTTGCATCAAACGCCGTGCCGGCTAAGGAAATCCTCGGCCGAAAGCGCGCGGAAATCGTCGAGCGCCGAGCGCAGCTTCGAATGCTCCCAATCCCACCAGGCGAGCTTGTCCATCCGCTCGCCGACACCCCTGCCGAACCGCTCGCGAATGAGCTTTGCCGGTACGCCGCCGACGATCGTGTAGGGGACGACATCCTTGGAGACGACGGCGCCCGCGCCGATCACGGCGCCGTTGCCGACGGTCACGCCGGGAAGGATCGTCGCGCCATGACCGATCCACACGTCATGACCGATGGTGACGCGATTGGACCGGCGCCACTCGAAGAAATCGGTTTCCATGTCCGCATCCGGCCAGTAGTCGGTGGCGCGGTAGGTGAAGTGGTGCAGCGTCGCCCGCCAGGTCGGATGGTTGGTGGCGTTGATGCGCACCGCGGCGGCGATGTTGACGAACTTGCCGATCGTCGCGCACCAGATCGAGCCGTCCTGCATGATGTAGGAATAGTCGCCGAACTCCACTTCGCTGATCCGGCACCGTTCCGAGACCTCGGTATAGCGGCCAAGTGTGGTGTCGCTGACCGATGCCGTCTCGTGGATATAGGGCTTTTCGCCGATCTGCCGGGTCATGCCGCAATGGCCTTTCTGGGAGAGAATTTCTGAACGTCGAGAATGCGGTTGGCGGCTGCTTCGCGCACTTCCTCGTCATGGAAGATGCCAAGCAGGGCAACGCCCGCCTTCTTCTTGTCCGCGATCATGCCGACGACGACAGCGCGGTTGGTGGCGTCGAGCGATGCCGTCGGTTCGTCGAGAAGCAGGATGGTATGATCGGTGATGAAGCCGCGGGCGATGTTGACGCGCTGCTGCTCTCCACCTGAGAAGGTCGCGGGCGGCAACTGCCAGAGTGCCTCCGGCAGGTTGAGCTTGGTCAGCAGGACGGCAGCCCGCTCTCGCGCCTCGCTCGCCGGTACGCCGCGGGCGAGCAACGGCTCGGCAACGACGTCGAGGGCTGCAACGCGTGGCACGGTGCGCAGAAACTGGCTGACATAGCCGAGTGACTGCTTGCGCACCTCGATGATCGTGCGCGGATCGGCCGAGGCGAGATCGACGACCTTGCCTTGGTGATTGACCAGGATCTGACCGGTATCGACGGCATAGTTGCCGTAGATCATCTTCAGGAGCGAGCTCTTGCCGATGCCCGAGGGGCCACCGAGCACGACGCATTCGCCTGCGGCAACCGAGAAGGAGACATCCGAGACGACGGGCAGCTTGATGCCGTCGCGCAGATGCATGGTGAAGCTCTTTGCGACTTCCGAAACGACGAGTGGCGTTGCCATGGTCACACCTGCAGGATGGAGGAAACGAGAAGCTGGGTATAGGGCTCGCGCGGATCGTCGAGCACGCGGTCGGTGAGACCATGCTCGATGACATTGCCGTCCTTCATCACCATCATCCGGTGAGACAGCAGGCGCGCGACCGCGAGGTCGTGGGTGACGACGATCGCCGCAAGCCCGAGATCATTGACGAGACCACGGACCAGATCTAGCAGGCGGGCCTGCACCGAGACGTCGAGGCCGCCGGTCGGCTCGTCCATGAAGACGAGGCGAGGGCCAGTCACCAGATTGCGGGCAATCTGCAGGCGCTGACGCATCCCGCCCGAGAAGGCGCGCGGCTGGTCGTCGATGCGCTCGGCATTGATCTCGACGCGCTCCAGCCAGTCGATGGCCGTCGAGCGGATCTTGCCGTAATGCCGGTCGCCGATCGCCATCAGCCGTTCGCCGACATTGGCGCCGGCCGAGACCGTCATGCGTAGGCCGTCAGCCGGGTTCTGGTGCACGAAGCCCCAGTCGGTGCGCATCAGGAAGCGGCGCTCGGCCTCGTTCATGCGGTAGAGATCACGGTAGCTGCCGTCGCGCATGTGATACTCGACGCTGCCGGTGGTCGGCATCAGGCGGGTCGAGATGCAGTTGAGCAGCGTCGTCTTGCCGGAGCCGGATTCACCGACGATGGCCAGCACTTCACCGGGCCAGAGATCGAAGGACACGTTCCGGCAGCCGATGCGGTTGCCGTAGAATTTCGAGACGTCGTTGACTTTGAGAAGCGGTGTGTCGGTCATTCCGCAGCCTCCTTGGGCGCAAGCATTTCGCCGGCATGGCCGTGCTCGCGGCGGTCTTCGCAATGGTCGGTATCGGAGCAGACGAACATCCGCCCGCCCTTGTCGTCGAGAATGACCTCGTCGAGATAGACTTCCTCGGCGCCGCAGAGCGCGCAGGGCTTGCCGAAGCGCTGGATCTCGAAGGGATAGTCCTCGAAGTCGAGGCTGACGACGTCTGTATAGGGCGGCACGGCGTAGATGCGCTTTTCGCGACCGGCGCCGAAGAGCTGCAGCGCATCGGACATGTGCATTTTCGGATTATCGAACTTCGGGGTCGGCGACGGGTCCATAACATAGCGCCCGGCAACCTTCACCGGATAGGCGTAGGTCTTCGAGATCCGGCCGTTATGGGCGATGTCCTCGTAGAGCTTCACATGCATGAGGCCATATTCCTCCAGCGCATGCATCTTGCGGGTCTCGGTCTCGCGCGGTTCGAGGAAACGCAGCGGCTCCGGGATCGGCACCTGATAGACTAGCACCTGATTGGCGCCGAGCTTCTCTTCCGGAATGCGGTGGCGCGTCTGGATGATCGTCGCATCCTTGGTATGCGTGGTGACCGCCACATTGGCGACCTTCTGGAAGAAGGCGCGGATCGAGACGGCATTGGTCGTATCGTCGGCGCCCTGGTCGATGACCTTGAGTACATCGTCGGGGCCGATGATCGAAGCCGTGACCTGCACGCCGCCGGTGCCCCAGCCGTAAGGCATCGGCATTTCGCGGCTGGCGAAGGGCACCTGGTAGCCGGGGATGGCGATCGCCTTCAGGATCGCGCGGCGGATCATCCGCTTGGTCTGCTCGTCAAGGTAGGCAAAGTTGTAGGTGGCAAGATCGGTCATTCGGCTGCTTCCTTCATTGCTTCGCCGTTGCGGCGGCTTGCCTCGAAGTCGCGGCGCATGCGGCGCACGAGATCGAGTTCGGCCTGGAAGTCGACGTAATGTGGCAGTTTCAGATGCTCGACGAAGCCGGTCGATTGAACGTTATCGGCATGCGAGATGACGAATTCTTCGTCCTGTGCCGGTGCCGTCACGTCCTCGCCGAGTTCACCGGCGCGCAGCGCACGATCGACCAGCGACATCGACATCGCCTTGCGCTCGCTCTGGCCGAAGACCAGACCGTAGCCGCGGGTAAACTGCGGCGGCGCCTTGGCAGAGCCCTTGAACTGATTGACCATCTGGCACTCGGTTACCTGGATCGTGCCGAGCGAGACGGCAAAGCCGAGTTCGGGAACATCGAATTCGACTTCCACCTCGCCGATGCGGATTTCACCAGTGAAGGGGTGGTTGCGACCGTAACCGCGCTGTGTCGAGTAGCCGAGCGCCAAGAGGAAGCCTTCATCGCCCCGGGCCAGTGCCTGCAGCCGCAGATCCCGGCTCATCGGGAATTCCATCGGCTCGCGCGTCAGGTCGCCGATCTCGTGATCCTCGGGCATGTCCCCATCACCCTCGATCAGACCTTCCTGGCCGAGGATCTCGGAAACGCGGATGACACGGCCGGTTTCGGCCTGACGCTGAGCCGGCTCTTCGACGGCTTCGTCGGTCAAAAGCGATGGGTCGAGCAGACGGTGCGTGTAGTCGAAGGTCGGGCCGAGCAGCTGGCCGCCCGGCAGGTCCTTGTAGGTTGCCGAGATACGGCGCTCGATGGTCATGCGGCTGGTGTCGAGCGGCTGTGAATAACCAAAGCGCGGCAGTGTCGTACGGTAGGCGCGGAGCAGGAAGATCGCTTCGATCATGTCACCGCGCGACTGGCGCACAGCGAGTGCCGCTAGCGTCCGGTCATAGAGCGAGGCTTCGGCCATGACGCGATCGACCGCGAGGGCCAGCTGGGCAACAATCTGCTCGATGCCGATGGCCGGAAGCGAGCGGTCGCCGCGGCGGCGGTCGGCGAGCAGGCGGTGAGCATTGGCGATGGCGGCTTCGCCACCTTTGACTGCAACATACATTGCTCACATCTCCGTTGCGGTAATTTTGGTGGTGCGCGGCAGGCAGAGGAAACTGCTGCCCGCCGTCAGAACGATGTCGATGCCCCTCGGGAAGAGGGTGCGGTTCTCGTTCCAGAGGCGGATGAATGTCTCCGGCAGCCCCGCCGGCGCGATTTCCGTCACGGTCTTGATCCCCGGTCCCATCAGCGCCAGCGTCTTGCCGCCTTCGAGCGAAGCGATCTCGATAACAACAGTCGTCGAGCGGTCGGGGTATTCCTGCGTGCCCGGCGCAAAGAGTCCGAAAGACGAAACTGCCATGCCGCTGTCGACGAAGGCGAAGCGCGCTTCGGCCTTCTCGGTCGTGACGGTCGCACCGGTATGAAAGCTCAGCCAGCCCGGCACCGCAGATTTGTTGAGCGCAGGCGAAAGCCAGACGGGCGTGTCGTGATCGCAGAGCGTCAGTGCGATTGCACCGGCCGCTACGCCAAGAGGGGCCGGCGGAGCAGCATCGGGCGCCAGCGTCTGGATAGAGCCGGGGCGGGCCATGGCATCCATCATCGCCTTGAAGACGCTCTGGGCCTGGAAAACCGGCTCGGCAAAGCCGCCGGTCAAAGTATCGCTTTTGAGTTCCATCAGTCTTCTCCCCGCACCATGGTGAAGAAATCGACGCGGGTCGCGGCCGTCTCGTCGGCCTTCTGCTGCGCCGCGGCGGCAATGTGCCGGGCGATCGGCTGAAGCAGCTTTTCCTCGACGAAAGCCCTGCTTGCCTCTTCCTGCCAGAGAGCATCGAAGATAGCGGCAAGCCGTGCCTTCTTCCGATCGGTGCCGAGCGACTGGCCGTGGCCGACGGTCCCGCTTTCCAGCCGGATCGTTGCACGGGTGACCGTCACTTCGCCGAGATTGAAGGGCGAGCCGCCGCCGCCAATACGGCCGCGAACCATCACCAGCCCGGTTTCAGGGCCGCGCACAGCCTGCACTTCCGGTTTGTCCGCAAGCGCCTCCCAGGCGTCATTCAATTCGGCAAGGTCGGAGCGGGCGAGGAGATCGACCACTCTTTTCCTGCTGTCGGCTGCCTCGATTTTCTCTGCTGCTCTCATCGCCACATCCTTCGAAATGTCTATTGATATAGACAACCATACAAGATATGGTTACGCTTAAATCGGGGACGTGACAAGCGTGTGACACGGCAGGGGTGAAATGGCTGGGCTGAAGCAGGTGCAAAGGCAGACGGGGGTGGCGCTATGGCGCCAGATAGCGGATCGAATCCGCGAAGCAATCACCCGCGGTGCCTATGATGAAACGGGCATGGTGCCACCGGAAACGATGCTCGCCGAGCAGTTCGGCGTCAATCGGCATACGGTTCGAAGCGCCCTTGCCGCGCTGGCACAGGAAGGGATCGTCCGCGCCGTGCAGGGCCGCGGCACGCTGATCGAGCGTCGGGAACGGCTGAACTTCCCGATCAGCAAGCGCACCCGTTTCACGACGGGTATCAGCGGTCAGGCGAGAGAAACGCGCGGCTTTCTACTGGCGGCTGCCGCAGAACCCGCTGATGCGGAGGTCGCTCGCTGGCTGAAGATGCGCGCGGGCGACGCTGTCATCAGGCTGGAGACGACAAGGGAGGCGGACAAGCGCCCGGTGTCACGGGCGACGAGCTGGTTTCCGGCCGCGCGCTTTGGCGATATCGCCGAAACCTATCGCAAGACGGAATCGATCACCAAGGCCTTCGCGCTGCTTGGCTTGCAGGACTATGTGCGCGCAACGACGGAGATCACCGCCGCGCATGCTGACGCCGGGGATATCGCCGATCTTGAGCTCACACCGGGCGCGATCCTGCTGATCACCAAGGCGATGAATACCGATCTCGACGGCGTTCCCGTTCAATATTCCATCACCCGCTTCGCTGCCGACAGGGTACAGTTCACAATCGAAAACTAAAAAAGCCGGGCGCTTGGCCCGGCTTTTCTGATCGATGTGAATCCGGCTCAGTGTGCGGCAGACATGTCGCCCAGCACTTCCTTGGAAGCGACGGTGGAATCGGCCTTCAGCTTGTAGACCATCGGAACGCCGGTCGCGAGATTGAGGTCTAGGACCTGCTCACGGGTCAGGTGGTCGAGCACCATGACCAGCGAACGCAGCGAGTTGCCGTGAGCCGCAACGAGAACCTTCTCGCCACGAAGAACGCGCGGCAGGATTTCCGTCAGGTAGTAAGGCCAGACGCGGGCGCCCGTGTCGCGCAGGCTTTCGCCGCCCGGAGGCGGGACGTCGTAGGAGCGGCGCCAGATATGGACCTGCTCCTCGCCCCACTTGGCCCGGGCATCGTCCTTGTTGAGGCCGGAAAGATCGCCGTAGTCACGTTCGTTGAGAGCCTGATCCTTGATCGTCTGCAGGCCGGGCTGGCCAACCTTGTCGAGGATGAGCTTCAGCGTGTGCTGCGCGCGGGTCAGCGCAGACGTGTAGGCGACGTCGAACTTGATGCCGTAGTCTGCCAGCGCCTGGCCGCCGGTCGTGGCTTCCTGAATGCCGAGCTCGGTCAGGTCGGGATCCTTCCAGCCGGTGAAGAGGTTCTTCAGGTTCCAGTCGCTCTGGCCATGCCGAACGAGAACGAGTGTGCCGCTCATAAAAGTCTGCCTCCGTAGGGATTATTGTGAAGAGAGCCCGAGAACATCGAGCATGGAATAGAAACCCGGCTTCTTGTCGCGCGCCCAGAGCGCCGCCTTGATGGCGCCGCGTCCGAAGATCGAACGGTCCGCTGCGCTATGCGACATCGAGACGATCTCGCCTTCGCCGGCAAAGAGAACCGAATGTTCGCCGATCACGGACCCGCCGCGCAACGTCGCGAAACCGATCGTACCCGCTTCGCGGGCGCCGGTATGGCCGTCACGAACGCGAACAGACTGGGTCTTAAGATCGACTGCGCGGCCCTTTGCAGCGGCTTCCCCGAGCAACAGCGCGGTACCGGAGGGCGCATCGACCTTGCGCTTGTGGTGCATTTCGAGAACTTCGATATCCCAGTCTTCTGGCGAAAGTGCCCGCGCTGCCTGTTCGATGAAAACGCTGAGAAGATTGACGCCGAGGCTCATATTGCCCGATTTGACGATCCGCGCATGGCGCCCGGCCGCATGGATCTTGGCATCGTCGGCATCCGAGCATCCCGTCGTACCGACGACATGGACGATGCGCGCCTGCGCCGCCAGTCCGGCAAATTCGACGCTCGCGGTCGGCGAGGTGAAATCGAGCACGCCCTCGGCATGCAGGAAGGCGGAAAGCGGATCATCACCGATGATCACGCCGTTCGGCCCAAGTCCGGCGAGCTCTCCCGAGTCGCGCCCGACGAAGGGCGAGCCTGCGCGTTCGATCGCCGCATGCAATGTCACGCCGTCGATGGAATCGATCAGCCGGATCAGCGTCTGGCCCATGCGCCCTGCTGCTCCAACCACAACCAGTTTCATAGCAGCGTCGCTCATATCAGTCGTATTCCCGTATCAGATGGAACTCGAGGCCGCCGGCCTCTGGAGATTGTTGAGGCGAGCGTAAAGTCCGTCTTCGAGCTTCGCAAGCGTCTCGTGATTGCCTTCCTCGACGACACGGCCCTGCTGCATGACGACGATCTTGTCGGCGCGCACCACGGTCGATAGCCGGTGTGCGATGACGACGACGGTTCGTCCGGTCATCGCTTCATCGAGCGCCTTCTGCACGGCAGCTTCCGATTCCGTATCGAGCGCTGAAGTCGCCTCGTCGAGAAGCAGGATCGGCGCATTGCGCACCAGCGCACGGGCGATCGAAAGGCGCTGCCGCTGACCACCGGAAAGCGTCACGCCATTCTCGCCGACCGCTGTGTCGTAGCCGTCGGGCTGGGCCATGATGAAGTCGTGGGCATAAGCGAGGCGGGCTGCTTCCTCGATCTCCGCGTCCGTCGCATCCGGACGGCCATAACGGATATTGTCGCGGATCGAGCCTTCGAACAGGTAGGGCTGCTGCGACACATAGGCGAGCTGCTCGCGTAGCGACTGCTTCGTCACATGGGCGATGTCCTGCCCATCGACGATGATCTCACCGCTTTTCGGATCGTAGAAGCGCGGGATCAGATTGATGATAGTCGATTTGCCGGCACCCGATGGCCCCACAAGAGCCGTGGTCTTGCCGCCTTCTGCGACAAAGCTCACATCGCTCAGCACCGGGTCGTTGCCATAGGCAAAGGAAACATTGCGGAATTCGATGCGGGCCTCGGTCGCCGTCAGCGGTTTCGCATCCGGCAGATCGCGCTGCCGCGGCTCCATGTCGAGCAGTTCATAAATCATCCGCGCGTTGACGGCGGCGCGCTCCATCTGCACCTGAAGCTTGGCGAGGCGGCGCAGCGGATCGTAGGCAAGCAGCAACGCGGTGATAAACGAGAAGAACGCCCCCGGAGGAACGTTGTAATAGATCGAGCGGTAAGCGGCGTAAGCCAGGACACCGGCCACGGCCAGACCCGCAAAGCTCTCGGTCATCGGCGCATTGCGTTCGGAAAGGCGGGCGATCTTGTTGGCGCGCTGCTCGGCGACGCCGATGATCTGATTGACCCGTTTTTCAAGCTCGCGTTCCATGGTGAACGCCTTGACGATCGCAATGCCCTGGATCGATTCCTGCATTGCCCCGAAAGCACGGCTGTTCAGGTGGATCGATTCTTTTGTGACATCCCGAAGGCGCTTGGAAAGATAGCGAAGTCCTAGAAGCAACGGCGGCGCCATTACGAAAATGATGACGCTCAGGATCGGATCCTGATAAACCATGACCGCGACCAGCGAGACGAAGGAGAGCAGGTCGCGTGCCGTCGAGGTGATTGTCAGGTTCATTACATCGCGGATACCGCTGACGTTCTGGCTGACCTGGGCGGCAATCTGCGCCGAGCGGGTATCGTTGTAGTAACCGACCGACAGCGTCATCAGGTGCGCATAGATCCGCCGCTGGTAACGCGCGACGATATTATTGCCAACCTTCGACAATGCCACCGCCTGGCCATAACTGGCGAAACCGCGCGCCACGAAGGCGATGAAGATTGACAGACAGATGACCCACACGATGTCGGCCCGCCTGTTGGCAAAAGCCTCGTCGATGATCGCGCGCATGATCCAGGCGGTATAGGCCGTCGAGAGCGCGACGATGATCAGGCAGACGATCGCGAAGACGTAGCCCATTACGTGCTCACGGCCGTTCTCGGCGATGATGCGCTTCAGTACGCTCGCGACCGTATCGCTATTCACGCTCTTGTTTGCGGGCGATTCCAAAAATTGCGCTTCCCGTTTCAGATCGTGTGCGTGGCAAGCCCGCGCACTCGCGGGGCTCTATAAAGATTTGCCAGCGGCTTGGCTAGACTGGCGCTAGCTCCGCCAGCGCCGCCCATCCGTCGAAACGCCGAAGGTCTCCGGTGCACGGGCGTAGAAGGAAAGTCCGGCCAGTGCCGCCAGCGGGTGCGTGACGACGAAAGTCGGGATGTCGCGCAGCCAGTGCGAGTGCGGCGCTTTGTCCTCGAAGGCGGCGCGGAATTCCGGTTTGCGGAGCGCCGGCAGGATCTTCTGCGAAATACCGCCGGAGAGATAGACGCCGCCTTTCGCCATGAAAAGCATCGCGATATCGCCGGCGAGCCGGCCGAGATAGGTCGAAAACAGCGAAATGGTTTCGGCGGCAACGGGATCGGTTGCGGCAAGTGCGTGCGACGTCACATCGGCCGGATCGCTATATTTCGGCTCGATACCATCGGCAATGCAGATGGCGCGATAGAGATGCACAATCCCGCGGCCGCAAAGAATCTGCTCTGCCGAAACGCGCCCTTCGATCTGCTCGATATAGGGGAAGATCTGCAGGTCGCGCTCCGAGCGCGGACCGAGATCGACATGGCCGCCTTCGCCAGGAACCGGGATCCACGAGCCGCGCGCATGAACCAGACCGCCAACGCCAAGACCCGTGCCCGGCCCGAGAACGGCACGTGAAGCGATCAGGTCGCCCGAGGCTGGACCGATCTGTTCACGTTCATCCTGCGCGAGCGCCGAAATCGCCAGCGCCTGTGCCTCGAAGTCGTTGACGACGAGAACATCCTCGATGCCGAGGCCCGATATCATCGTATGCGGCCGCACGACCCAGTCACAGTTGGTCAGCGGAATCTCGTCGCCATTGATAGGACCGGCAACGGCAAGAATGGCCGAACGCGGCCGCAGATCCGTCTTTGCAAAAACGCCTGCCTTGATAGCGTCGTCGATCGTCTCGAAATCGGCCGTCCGGACATTCGGAAAATTGATCGCTTCGGCCGATGCGTCGGCAAGGATCGAGAAGCGGGCATTGGTACCACCAATGTCGCCGATCAGGATCGGGAAGGGCATCTGGGCATCGCTGGCATCAAGCATGGACATGGCCTTTTCCGCTCAAGCTTTAAGGGTCGGAATGAGTTTATCGGCGGTCGCTTCGTTCAGCGCCATCGGAATATCGTAGACAATCGCAAGCCGCATCAGCGCTTTCACATCGACATCATGCGGCATCGGCGTCAGCGGGTCGACGAAGAAGATCAAGGCGCCGATTTCGCCGGTGGAGATCAGCGCGCCGATCTGCTGGTCGCCGCCGAGCGGGCCGCTCTTCAGGCGCGTCACGTCGAGATCGGGGACGGCATCGAGAACGCGGCCGCCGGTGGTGCCCGTCGCGACGATCTTCCACTGTGCGAGAAGGTCGCGGTTGCGGCGGGCAAATTCCGCCATGTCGTCTTTCTTCTGGTCATGCGCAATCAATGCGAGGCATTTGCCGCCGGCCATCAAGAAGGACCTCCATCACGGGTTTCAATCGATTTGGCCGTTTCTATACCAAGCGTGCGATTTGAAACACAAGCCTGCGCAGCGATCATTGCATCGGCTTGTCGGCGGGAATCGGACCGGTGGGCGGCAGACCCTGATCCGAAACGGCAGGCGCCGCAGCTGGTGTCGCCGTCAGCGCGCTTGCCGCCGAGGGGCCGCCATAGGTCGCTGCCGCCACCGAGGCTACGGAAGGTGTATCGAGCACGGCCGCACAGGCCTTAGGTAGATCCGAAACTTGGCCCTCGCGCGGCGGCTTCGGCGGCGGTGTGCCGGGCTTCGGCGGCGCGGGTTTTGCCCAGGGTTCCTTGGTGAACCACCACGCCAGCGACTTGTCGCAGCCGTCTCCGGCAGCAACAGGCGCCTGCGGCTTGCAGGCGGTGGCGCCCGGCGGGCACTTGATACGGATATGGAAATGCGAGTCGTGGCCATATTCCGGGCGCAGCTTGCCGAGATTGGTGCGGTCGCCGGTCCAGGTGTCGCACATCTTCTTCTTGATCGCCGGATTGACGAAAATCCGCTCGACCTGCGGATAGCTGGCGGCGAGCATCAGAAGTTCGGCGCGCGGCTGCGTCCAGATCTTCGGATCGACGGTCAGGAACTTGCCTTTCTGCAGCATCGTCGTGAACGGCAGATCTTCGCGCTGCTGCACGCTCATGCGCTGCGATGGCATCGGGGTGAGCCAGATATCGGCATCGAGGCCGACCTGATGAGAGGCGTGACCATTGAACATCGGCCCGCCGCGCGGCTGCGCGATATCGCCGACAAGCAGACCCGGCCAGCCTGCCTGTTGCTGCGCATCGCGGGAGAGCCGCTCTAGAAGCGCGATCATCGCGGGATTGCCCCAGCGCCGGTTGCGCGACAGCCGCATGGCCTGCCAGGTCGGGCCGTCGGCCGGAAGCGCAACGGCACCCGACATGCAGCCCTTGGCATAGAAACCGATCGGCTGCGCGGGCCCCTGAGAGGGAAGCGAAACCGACCCGAAGATGGCTTTTGCACTGCCCGGGCTCGGTTGTTTCTGCTGCGCATCGGCTTCAGCCGATATGAGGCCGGCGCTCAATGCGCCCGCCAAGGCGAGTTTGCCGAAAATCTTGGACGAAGCGAGGCGGAGCGTCATGCGGGTTCCCGAAATTGCCAGGTGATTTGCGGTTGAATTTACCGTGAAAAGCAATTCTGGTGAATCGATGTTTTCATCACGCTTCGCGCGAAGGCGGGCCGCTTCTGCTTAGAGATTGGCGAGGATATCGGCGGTCTTTCTGACGCGCGACAGCCGCGGCAAGATTTTCTCACACGCAAATCCGTGCATCTCCGCGGTGAAGCTCGTCATCGCGTCTTCGGCGGCAATGACCGCGTAGTTATGTGCATAGGCATCGCGAATGGTCGACTCGACGCCGAAATTGGTTGCGATCCCCGCGAGAATGACGGTCCTGATGCCGCGGCGGCGAAGCTGAAGATCGAGATCGGTGCCGTAGAACGCGCTCCACTGACGCTTGACGACATGGGCATCGACAGTCAGTGCCGCAATCTCCGGCGGCGCTTCGAGTGCGGCGGCGGGCAGTCCGCCTTTTGGGAAGCTCGCCGGTTCGTCGGCCGGCTGATTGACGGCGTCGGCATAGTTCGCAGAGAACCCGACGGTGACGAGTATGACGGTGCCGCCTTGTGATTTCAGCTGTCTGGCAATCGCCGCGGTGTTTTCAATGACGTGCTGAGCACTGTGAGGAGCAACCGGCCGGCTGGTGATAAAGGCCTGCAGGTCGATAGAGATAAGTGCGGTAGTCTTGGGATCGTAAAGGGACATGGGGGCTCCGAACGGCAGGTCAAAATTTCGCGAGATCGGCAAAAACCAAACTCTCTCCTGTTTTTCGCCGCCATTTTCCTTATTCTCGCCCGAACCGAAACAATAGGGGTTGGCGAATGGCGTTTGTGGGGTCGAAGAAAAGTCTGGTTGTTGCTCTCGTGGCACTGAGCGCGCTGGCCTTGCCCGTTAAAGCCCAGGAGCAGAACTTCCAGATCGGCACGTCGACTATCGGCGAACTCAAGTACAAGCCGGGCTTCAAGCGCTTCGACTATGTTAACCCGGATGCGCCGAAGGGCGGCACGCTCAATCTGTCGACGACAGGTACCTTCGACACCTTCAATCCCTTGCTTTCGAAGGGTGAACTCGCGGACGGTTCGCCGCTGGTGTTCGAGACGCTGACGAAATCGGCCGACGATGAACTGCTCGCCAGCTACGGCTTGTTGGCGGAAGGTATTTCCTACCCCGCCGATTTCTCCAGCGCGACATTCAGGCTGCGTGCTGAAGCAAAATGGGCAGACGGTCAGCCGGTGACGCCTGATGATGTCATCTTCAGTCTGGACAAGGCAAAGGAGCTCAATCCGCTTCTTTCGAATTACTACAAGCATGTGACGAAGGCGGAAAAGACCGGCGAGCGCGATGTGACCTTCACGTTTGACGAGAAGGGCAACAAGGAGCTTCCGAATATTCTCGGCCAGTTGTCGATCCTGCCGAAGCACTGGTGGGAAGGGACGGGTGCTGACGGCAAGCCGCGCGACATAACCAAGACGACGCTTGAGACGCCCATGGGCTCGGGACCCTATAAGATCGCTGCCTTCACCGCCGGTTCCACAGTGCGCTATGAACTGCGCGACGACTATTGGGGCAAGGACGTTAACGTCAATGTCGGTCAGAACAATTTCCGCAACATCACCTATACGTTCTTCGGAGACCGCGACGTCGAGTTCGAGGCGTTCCGGGCGGGCAATGTGGATTACCGCCAGGAAAACCAGGCAAGCCGCTGGGCGACCGCCTATGATTTTCCGGCGGTCAAGGACGGCCGGGTGATCCGGGAGGAAGTGCCGAACGCTCTGCGTTCCGTCGGCATCATGCAGGCGTTGACCCCCAATACGCGCCGCGACCAGTTCAAGGATCCGCGCGTCCGCGAAGCGCTCAATCACGCTTTCGACTTCGAGGATTTGAACAAGAACCTGGCCTATGGCGCCTTCAAGCGGATCGACAGCTACTTCTGGGGAACGGACCTTGCCTCTTCGGCGCTGCCGCAGGGGCGCGAGCTTGAAATCCTGCAGGGACTGAAGGATCAGGTGCCGCCGGAGGTTTTCACCACGCCTTACACGAACCCTGTCGCAGGCGATCCGCAGAAGCTGCGCGATAACCTCAAGACGGCGATCGGGTTGTTCAAGGAAGCCGGTTACGAACTGAAGGGCAACAAGATGGTCAACAGCAAGACCGGCCAGCCGATGAGCTTCGAGATCCTACTCTCGAACTCGTCTTTCGAGCGCTCGGTCATGCCCTTCGCCAACAATCTCAAGAAGATCGGTATCGACGCCCGCCTGCGCACGGTTGATGCCTCGCAATACACAAACCGCGTCCGGAGCTTCGACTACGACATGATCTGGTCGATCTGGGGCGAGACGATGAATCCGGGCAATGAGCAGATGGACTATTGGGGTTCCCAAGCCGCCGCCCAACAGGGCTCGCGCAATTATGCCGGTATCACCAATCCGGCGATCGACACGCTGATCAAGATGATCATTTTCGCGCCCAATCGCGACGAGCAGGTGGCGGCGATCAAGGCGATGGACCGGGTGCTGCTCGCCAACCATTATGTCGTGCCGCTCTTCTACAGCAACAACTCGCGTCTCGCCTATTGGGACAAGATCGCTCACCCGGCGGAGCTGCCGGAATATTCCATCGGCTTCCCCGATGTCTGGTGGTCGAAGGACGCGAAATAGCGGACTTGCATTGGCTGGGCCGCTGAGGTCCAAATGGTCCATTCGAATCACCATGAAAAAGCCGGGCTAACCGGTGAAAGGCCCAGCGATTGACGACTTCTGACAGGATGCGCATCCCGGCGAAATTCAAGACCTGGAAGGCCGCGCGCTGATGGGAGCCTATATCCTTCGCCGCCTGCTTCTGATGATACCGACGATCATCGGCATCATGGCGATTTCGTTCACCGTCATCCAGTTCGCGCCGGGTGGTCCGGTCGAGCAGGTGATCGCGCAGCTCACCGGCCAGGCCGACAGCGCCGACCAGCGTCTTTCCGGCGGTGGCGGTGATCTTCTGGGGCAGGGTGGTGACGAGGGATCGCGATATCGTGGTGCCCAGGGCCTCGACCCAGAGCTGATCGCCAAGCTCGAAAAGCAGTTCGGTTTCGACAAGCCGCCGCTCACCCGCTTCGGCGAGATGATGTGGAATTATATCCGCTTCGATTTCGGCGAGAGCTTCTTCCGCAACACCTCGGTTCTCGATCTGATCAAGGACAAGCTGCCGGTGTCGATCTCGCTCGGCGTCTGGATCATGATCTTCTCCTACACGATCTCCATTCCGCTCGGCATCCGCAAGGCGGTCAAGGACGGATCGACCTTCGACGTCTGGACGTCTGGCGTGATCATCGTCGGCTATGCAGTGCCGAGCTTCCTGTTCGGTATCCTGCTGATCGTGCTCTTTGCTGGCGGATCCTTCTACGACTGGTTCCCGCTCCGTGGCTTGGTTTCCGACAATTTCGACCAGCTCGCCTGGTGGCAGAAGCCGCTCGATTACTTCTGGCATCTGGCGCTGCCGCTGATCTCGCTGTCGCTGGCCGCCTTCGCGACGACGACGCTCTTGACCAAGAACTCCTTCATCGAGGAGATCAAGAAGCAGTATGTGACGACGGCGCGCGCCAAAGGGCTCAACGAGCGCCAGGTTCTCTACGGGCACGTCTTCCGCAATGCCATGCTGATCGTCATCGCCGGCTTCCCCGGCGCTTTCATCTCGGCCTTCTTCACCGGTTCGCTGCTGATCGAGAACATCTTCTCGCTCGATGGTCTCGGCCGTCTTGGCTATCTCTCGGTGGTCAATCGTGACTATCCGATCGTCTTTGCAACGCTCTACATCTTCTCGCTTCTCGGCCTCTTCGTCGGCCTGATCTCGGACCTGATCTATACCTGGATCGACCCGCGCATCGATTTCGAGCGGAGGGATGTCTGATGGATACCGCCGCCAATCCCGCTACCGCCACACCCGTCAAGCCGCCACGCAAGGGGCTGCTGTCGCCGACCAATATCCGCCGCTGGCGGAATTTCCGCGCCAATGGCCGCGGCTACTGGTCCCTTTGGCTGTTCATGGTGCTGTTCATCCTCAGCCTGTTTGCCGAGTTCATCGCCAACGACAAGCCGATCATCGCCTCCTACAAGGGCGAGATCCTTTTCCCCGTCGTCGTCGATTATCCGGAAGAGAAGTTCGGCGGCTTCCTGGCGGAGACCGATTACCGCTCGGATGTCATCACCGATGAGATCAATGCCAATGGCTGGATGATCTGGCCGCCGATCCGCTATTCCTACCGCTCGGTCAATTCCAACATCCCGCATTCCGCCCCGACCGCGCCCTTCTGGCTGATGGGCGCCGAGGAACGCTGCGCCGGTTATCCGCAGGGCGTCAACGACCCGAACTGCAACTACGGCAATCTCAACTGGCTGGGCACGGACGATCAGGCGCGCGATGTGCTGGCGCGCGTCATCTATGGCTTCCGCATCTCGGTGCTCTTCGGCCTGGCGCTGACCATCTGCTCGGCCGTCGTCGGCGTCACCGCCGGCGCGGTGCAGGGCTATTTCGGCGGCTGGACGGACCTGCTCTTGCAGCGCTTCATCGAGATATGGTCGTCGATGCCGGTGCTTTATATCCTGCTGATCATCGCCGCGATCCTGCCGCCGGGCTTCTTCGTGCTGCTCGGCATCATGCTTCTCTTCTCCTGGGTCGGCTTTGTCGGCATTGTCCGCGCCGAATTCCTGCGCGCCAGAAACTTCGAATATGTGCGTGCAGCCCGCGCGCTTGGCGTCAACAACCGCACCATCATGTGGCGCCACTTGTTGCCGAACGCCATGGTCGCGACCCTGACCTTCCTGCCCTTCATCCTGTCGGGCTCGATCACCACGCTGACCTCGCTGGACTTCCTCGGCTTCGGCATGCCGCCTGGCTCGCCGTCGCTGGGTGAGATGATCGCCCAGGGCAAGTCCAACCTGCAGGCACCATGGCTGGGGCTCACCGCCTTCTTCGCCATGTCGATCATGCTCTCGCTGCTGATCTTCATCGGCGAGGCGGTCCGCGATGCCTTCGACCCAAGAAAGACGTTCCAATGAGCGAGAGCCCCGAAACCCTCCTCTCGGTCCGTGATCTCTCGGTTGCCTTTCATCAGGGCGGCGAAACATCGCTGGCTGTGGATCGCATCTCCTTCGATATCCGCAAGGGCGAAGTCGTGGCGCTGGTCGGTGAATCCGGCTCCGGTAAATCGGTCTCGGCCAACTCCGTCCTGCGGCTGCTTCCGTACCCCTCGGCAAGCCACCCGACCGGTCAGATCCTGTTCAAGGGCAGGGACCTGCTGAAGGCATCGGACAAGGAGCTGCGCCAGGTGCGCGGCAACGACATCACGATGATCTTTCAGGAGCCAATGACCTCGCTCAATCCGCTCCACTCGATCGAGAAGCAGATTGCCGAAATCCTCGACCTGCATCAGGGCGTCACGGGTGCAGCGGCGCGCAAGCGCGTGCTTGAGCTCCTCAACCAGGTCGGTATCCGCGAGCCGGAAAAGCGCCTCAAGGCCTATCCGCATGAGCTGTCGGGTGGCCAGCGCCAGCGCGTCATGATCGCCATGGCGCTCGCCAACCGGCCGGAACTGCTGATTGCCGACGAGCCGACGACGGCGCTCGACGTCACGGTGCAGGCGCAGATCCTCGAACTGCTGCGCAAGCTGAAGGGCGAGCATGGCATGTCCATGCTGTTCATCACCCATGACCTCGGTATCGTCCGCAAGTTCGCCGACCGTGTCTGCGTCATGACCAAGGGCAAGATCGTCGAGACCGGTACGGTCGAGGAAGTCTTCACCCGGCCGCAGCACGAATATACCCGCCACCTCTTGGCCTCCGAACCGCGCGGCGAGCCGCCGCTGGCCGACCTGACGAAACCTGTCGTCATGGAAGGCTCGGATATCCGCGTCTGGTTCCCGATCAAGGCAGGGCTGATGCGCAGCGTGGTCGATCACGTCAAGGCCGTCGATGGCATCGATCTGTCGCTGCGGGCCGGCCAGACGCTCGGCGTCGTCGGCGAATCCGGTTCGGGCAAGACCACGCTCGGCCTGGCGCTGACGCGGCTGATCTCGTCCAAGGGACGCATCAGCTTCGTCGGCAAGGATATAGCAAGCTATTCGTTCACGCAGATGCGGCCGCTGCGCAATCAGCTGCAGGTGGTCTTCCAGGATCCCTATGGCTCGCTCAGCCCTCGCATGTCGGTCGGCGATATCATCGCCGAAGGACTGAAGGTGCACGAGCGCTCGCTCTCGCACGAAGATCGCGACCAGCGCGTCTGCTGGGCGCTGGAAGAGGTCGGCCTCGATCCGCTGACCCGCTGGCGATACCCGCATGAATTCTCCGGCGGCCAGCGGCAGCGCATCGCCATTGCCCGCGCCATGGTGCTGAAGCCGCGCTTCGTCATGCTCGACGAGCCGACATCGGCGCTCGATATGAGCGTGCAGGCCCAGGTGGTCGATCTATTGCGCGATCTGCAGAAGAAGCACGATCTCGCCTATCTCTTCATCAGCCACGACCTGAAGGTCGTCAAAGCGCTCGCCAACGACGTCATCGTCATGCGCTTCGGCAAGGTGGTGGAGCAGGGGCCGTCTGCAGAGATATTCCAGGCGCCGAAGGACGATTATACCAAGGCGCTGATGGCCGCCGCGTTCAACATCGAGGCAGTGCCGACGCCTGCCGTTCAGCAGTAAAGAAGACCATGTCCGCAAGACCGCCCGTTCTCGTCGATCTCAAGTTCAATCCTGAAGGTATCGCCCGCATCCTGAAAACCGCCTTTGCGGATCGCGGCAGCATCAGCTTAGCCGATCCCACGAGCAAGGGCAGGGATCTCAGCGCCTGCGAATACGCGCTGCTCTGGAAGCCGGATGCCGATCTTTTCGACAGGGCGCCGAACCTGAAGATCATTTTCTCCGGCGGGGCCGGCGTCGATAGCATCATGACGCTGCCGGGCCTGCCCGACGTGCCGATCGTCCGCTTCGTCGATCGCAGCCTGACGGTGCGGATGAGCGAATGGGTGGTGATGCAGTGCCTGATGCATCTGCGCGATCAGCGCGGACACGACCAGCATCAGCGTGATCGCATCTGGGGCAAGATGGCGCCGCCAGAAGCTGCCGAAATTACCGTTGGCGTGATGGGCCTCGGCGTGCTCGGCCAGGATGCCGTCCGCAAGCTCAAGGTGATGGGCTTCAACGTCATCGGCTGGTCGCGTACGAAGAAGGAACTAGACGGCGTCGAGACCTTCGATGCTGCGGGCCTCGATCTCTTCCTGTCGAAGACCGATATCCTCGTTGGCCTGCTGCCGCTGACGGCCGAGACGACGGGCTTCTACAACGATGGCCTGTTCAGGAAGCTGCGCCAGGGCGGCGCGCTCGGCAAACCTGTTTTCATCAATGCCGGACGCGGCAAGAGCCAGGTCCAGAGCGATATCGTTGCGGCCATCGAAGGCGGCATCCTCGGCGGCGCCTCGCTCGACGTCTTCGAAGTCGAGCCGCTGCCGGCTGATGATCCGCTCTGGGGTCTCGACAGCGTCTTCATCACGCCACACGACGCCGCGATCTCCGAAGAAAACGCACTCTTCCGGCATGTCGAGCAGCAGATCGTCCGCTTCGAAAAGGGCGAGCCCCTTCAGTTTCTGGTCGACCGCGGCGCGGGATACTGACCGGCCCGGCCGGGAACATTCGCCGTTTCTCTTCGTTGTTCTCACCGGAAGCTTTCGGGCAGGCCGCATTCCGGCTGTCCGCTTACCGGAAGGAGACATGAATGGCGCATCAGATGGAAACCCGTTGGGAAAAATCCGATGGCAAGCTGCACGAGGAAGAACAGATTTCTCCGGTCAAGGCCAAACAGGGCCGGACCGGCCGCCGCGTTCTGACGGTGTTGATCGTCGCCCTTGTACTCGCCTTCATTGTCTGGATTCCAGTGGAGATCTGGGGCGGGCGTGAGGCGAGCGAGGTCGCTCCGCAGCAGCCCGGCCAGCAGATGCAGTCGCAGCAACCCGCAGCGCCGGCATCGCCATCGCTGCAGAACGGCACCGCGGTGCCGACGGAAACGCCCCCTGCAGGTAGCGCGCAGCCCAACGCGCCGGCAACACCTTCCGCGCAATAACCGCGCATGGGTCTGGCGGTCATCGCAACCCCTGTCGTCCCGGACGGCAGGGCTTTGTATTTGCACTGGACTTTGGCCGCTGATTTTTCGATAAGAAGGCGCACGAGCCGGTCGTCGTGTGCCGGCCGCAGCGGTGGCCCCCGACCGGATTGGTATGGGGTGGAGCATGGCCAAGACCGATATCGCAAGACGGGTTTATAACCACGCCTGGAAGCTGGACCCCATCGTCCGCAGTCTGATCGACACCGACTTCTACAAGCTTTTGATGCTGCAGATGATCTGGAAGCTCTATCCGGATGTGAATGCGACCTTCACGCTGATCAACCGCACCAAGCGCGTGCATCTCGCCGAAGAGATCGATGAAGGCGAATTGCGCGAGCAACTTGACCATGCCCGCACTTTGCGTCTTTCCAAGAAGGAGATGATCTGGCTCGCCGGTAACAGCTTCTATGGCCGCGCCCAGATCTTCGAGCCTGAATTCCTCGCCTGGTTCTCGCATTTCCAGCTGCCTGAATACGAGCTCTCGAAGAAGGATGGCCAATACGTGCTGGATTTCCACGGCTCCTGGAAAGAGACGACGATGTGGGAAATCCCGGCACTGGCGATCATCAATGAGCTGCGCTCGCGCTCGGCGATGAAAGCGCTCGGTCCCTTCACGCTCGATGTTCTCTATGCCCGCGCCAAGGCGCGCATGTGGTCGAAGGTCGAGCGCCTGAAGGAATTACCCGGCTTGCGCATCTCCGATTTCGGCACGCGCCGCCGTCACAGCTTCCTGTGGCAGCGCTGGTGCGTTGAGGCATTGAAGGAAGGCATTGGCCCGGCTTTCACCGGCACCAGCAACGTTCTGCTTGCCATGGATTCCGATCTCGAAGCCGTTGGCACCAACGCCCACGAGCTGCCGATGGTGGCCGCCGCCCTCGCGGAGACCGACGACGACCTGCGCAAGGCGCCCTACAAGGTCCTGCGCGATTGGAACCGGCTCTATGGCGGCAATCTTCTGATCGTTCTGCCGGACGCGTTCGGCACCGCCGCCTTTCTGCGCGATGCGCCGGAATGGGTTGCCGACTGGACGGGTTTCCGCCCGGACAGCGCACCGCCGGTCGAAGGCGGCGAGAAGATCATCGAATGGTGGAAGAAGATGGGCCGCGATCCGCGCCAGAAGCTTCTGATTTTTTCGGATGGCATGGATGTCGATGCGATTATCGACACCTACAAGCATTTCGAGGGCCGTGTTCGCATGAGCTTCGGTTGGGGGACGAACCTCACCAACGATTTCGTGGGCTGCGCGCCCATCGATATGTCCGGCCTCGATCCGATCTCGATTGTCTGCAAGGTCAGCGACGCGAATGGCCGTCCGGCCGTCAAGCTTTCCGACAATCCTCAAAAAGCGACCGGTGAACCGGGCGAGGTTGAGCGGTATCTCAAAATCTTCGGCAGCGAAGATCGCGTTGATCAGGCGGTCTTTGTTTAAGCCTGCGGCTTGCGGTTGTTCTCTTCGTCCTCGCGGATCGCATCCTGATGATACCAGCTGTCGAAAGCGGCATCGCAAATATCCGGATCGATATCCAGCGGCTGGCGGGCGCCGAAGCGTTCGCCGGTGCGGCGCAATTTCACCGGAAACTGGTAGATCTTGGCGGTTTCGCCATGAACGTTTGTCGGCATCCTATTTGCCTTCCATTTTCGACATTCGTCGTTTAGTCGGACCGCCATAATAGCAGATTGCCCATGAAATATGCAAACTGCACAAAATATCACCAATTGCTGTGCTCTTCGTAAGCGATTGATAAAGTGCGCGAAATACGATGGCGCTCCTGCATCTTTTTCAGGCGTTTGCACTTTCAAAAGAAAAACGCGCCGGTATCGGCCCGGTTCCCGCCTAACCCCGCGCTTTTATTGAAAGTTAACGTCTTGCGCCGCGGTCTCCCTGCCTGCGCGTTTTGACGCACCCTGGCGGGCTTCTGCCAAACTGGCACGCCACGTGCTTGGTATTGAGCATCCGCTGGTGAAACGCACCCTCAGGATTTGTGACACGCACACGTTTGAGAGACTGGCCAATGACAAAGTATAAGCTCGAGTACATCTGGCTCGATGGGTACACTCCGGTACCGAATCTGCGCGGCAAGACGCAGGTCAAGGAATTTGCTGAATTTCCGACCCTGGAACAGCTTCCGCTCTGGGGCTTCGATGGCTCCTCGACGATGCAGGCTGAAGGCCGCAGCTCGGATTGCGTGCTGAAGCCGGTCGCCATCTATCCTGACCCGGCCCGTACCAACGGCGTCCTCGTCATGTGCGAAGTCATGATGCCCGACGGCGTCACCCCGCATCCTTCCAACAGCCGCGCCACCATTCTCGACGACGAAGATGCGTGGTTTGGTTTCGAGCAGGAATATTTCTTCTACGAGAACGGCCGTCCGCTCGGCTTCCCGGAACAGGGCTACCCGGCTCCGCAGGGTCCGTATTACTGCGGCGTCGGTTCCTCCAACGTTGGCCCGGTCGCTCGCGAAATCGTCGAAGAGCATCTCGACCAGTGCCTTGCTGCCGGCATCAACCATGAAGGCATCAACGCTGAAGTCGCCAAGGGCCAGTGGGAATTCCAGATTTTCGGCAAGGGCTCCAAGCGCGCTGCCGACCAGATCTGGATGGCTCGCTACCTGCTGCAGCGCCTGACCGAACAGTACGGCATCGATATCGAATATCACTGCAAGCCGCTCGGCGACACTGACTGGAACGGCTCGGGCATGCACTGCAACTTCTCGACCAAGTTCATGCGCGAAGTTGGCGGCAAGGCCTATTTCGAGGCCCTGATGGGTCAGTTCGAAAAGAACCTGGAAGCCCATATCGCCGTCTACGGTCCGGACAACGACAAGCGCCTGACCGGCAAGCACGAAACCGCTCCGTGGAACAAGTTCTCCTACGGCGTTGCTGACCGTGGCGCATCGATCCGCGTGCCGCACTCCTTCGTCAAGAACGACTACAAGGGCTACCTGGAAGATCGCCGCCCGAACTCGCAGGGCTGCCCTTACCAGATCGCTTCCCAGGTTCTGAAGACGATTTCGGAAGTGCCGACCGAAAGCTACGCTTCGGCTGCTGCATAATCCAAAGAGGTTTTCCTCCCAAGGGCGCCGGCTGCTTGCAGCCGGCGTTTTCTTTTTGAAGGATCGGTTTCCTTCGGCCGCGCGACGAAGCTATAATTGCGTCCATGGCTCAAAGAGCAGGCAGCGCCGATCTTCCCCTGCATGGCGGCAGGGTTCCCAAATGGCTGGGCGACCGGATGACGAAGCTCGGTGCGGTGATCACCGAAGCGATCGTGCATCATTACGGCCGCGACGAATTCCTGCGCCGCCTCGCACATCCTTTCTGGTTCCAGTCCTTTGGTGCCGTCATGGGCATGGACTGGCATTCATCGGGCATCACCACCAGTGTGCTCGGCGCGCTGAAGCGTGGGCTGACGCCGCTCTCCGGTGAGCTCGGCCTGCATGTCTGCGGCGGTCGTGGCGCGCAATCGCGGCGCACGCCGGATGAGCTTGCCGCGATTGGCAATCGCGTCGGTATCGACGGGATCTCGCTGGCGCGGACAAGCCGCCTGGTCGCCAAGGTCGATAGCGCTGCACTGCAGGATGGTTTCGATCTCTATCTGCACGGCTTCATCGTCACCGACGACGGCAAATGGGTGGTGGTTCAGCAGGGGATGAACGGCGACAACAGGCAGGCTCGCCGCTACCACTGGCTATCCGAGGGGCTGGAAAGTTTTGTCAACTCGCCGCACGCGGCGATCGAGGGCCGCAGCCAGGGCAATATCGTCAATCTCGCCGACAAGCGGGCGGAACGCTCGCGTGCCGGACAGCTCGATCTCCTCGCAACGCTCGGCCCCGACCGCATCGTCCGTGAAGCCGCCGCGCTGGCGCTCGGCACGGCAAAACCCGCCCCGCTGCCCGACCAGATGCTCTTGCCCCACCTGATCATGCCGGCGCATCACGATGTCCGCGAGAAAGACGTCAACATGAAGCGGCTGCACGGCAATCTGGCTGCCGCCGCCGATCGTGGCCCTGAAGATTTCGAGCAGCTTCTCCTCGTTCCCGGCGTCGGCGCCCGCACCGTCCAGGCGCTCGCCATGGTCGCCGAAGTGGTGCACGGGGCTCCCTACCGCTTTTCAGACCCCGCCCGCTTCTCGATCGCCCACGGCGGCAAGGACCGGCATCCGTTCCCGGTGCCGCTGAAGGTCTATGACGAAACGATCAAGGTCATGAAATCGGCGGTTCACAAGGGCCGCCTCGGGCGAGAGGAAGAGCTTGAGGCCCTCAAGCGGCTTGACGACCAGTCCCGCCAGCTTGAGCGCTACGTGACCGGGCCTGATCTCAAGGAGATCGTTGCCGGAGAATTCAAGCACTCGCCGGAATGGGGCGGCCGCAGTGTGTTCGGCTGGGAGGGTGAGGAGAGGTAATCTGCCTCTCATGCCCCTTCATCGGGAATGTTCAGGATATGTCCGCAGGCCTTGCAATGCACTGCATCGGCATCATGCCGCTGCAACCCGCATTGCGGGCAGGGAAACGTGACCTTGAACGGACGTACGACGGCCTGAGCCAGGCGCACGAACAGGGAAATGCCGATAATCATCGTCACGATCGAGGTCAGCTTGCCGAGTGTTCCCGGCAGGGTGATGTCCCCGAAACCCGTTGTCGTTACCGTCGCAACCGTAAAATAAAGAGCATCGACGAGGCCGGTGATGCCGGGAAGGCCGCGGAAAAAGAACGTGTAGACGAAGCCCGTGACGAGAAACAGAAAGACGATGACGTTGATCGACGCCCGCATCACATCTTCCAGATGCCTCAAACCGCAATAACGAAGCAGAACTTTGAGAAGCGCGCTCTGGCCGATCGTCCAGATGCGGATTGCCCGCAGGAAGGCGAAGTTGAACAGCAACTCCGGTAACAGCAGCGTCAGCAGCACGAATATGTCGATCCAGGTAATCGGCCTCTTCAGCCAGTCGCCGAGATTGCGTTCGATCAGCGCCCGCGCACAAAGCTCGAGCCCGATCCAGAAGGCAATCGAGTAGTCGATGATCAGGTAGGACGGGCCTGAGCGCAGATAAGGACCCAGAACGAAGAAGGCGAGAATTGCGAGATCGACGACAGCCAGGACGGCCTGAAACGTGATCGCCTTCTTTTCGCGCCCCAGATAGAGCACGCGCAGTCTCTGGCGAAGGCTGGTGAGCCCTGATGTCTCAGGCGGTAGCGTCCCGTCATTCATCCGCAGGAACATATGCGGCGCAGCACCTGCTTCAAGCACACGTCGAGGAAACGAAAAGGAAAATGGCGGACAAGGTGGGATTCGAACCCACGGTACGCTTTCACGCACACACGCGTTCCAGGCGTGCGCCTTAAACCACTCGGCCACCTGTCCTGCTATTTCGATCTGCATCGTCAAACACAAATCGTTGGAACGGCGCGATATATACCGATGAATTTTCGGGGATCAACCTAAATCTAACAGTTTTTTGACTTCTTCCGATAAAACTCCGCTCGCGTCATCCATTGCACTTTAGAAGGCTCGGATTTATCCTGCCTCCGAGGGTGGAAAATGGCGTGGCTGGCCGGGGTTTTCGGCATGAGTGCGCCGGAGGGTTTTATGCGTTTCTTGTTGCGTTTGAGTAGTCTTGTCGCGCTCGCCGTTGCGGTGATCGCGGGAACCATCGATTCCATACAGTCGGTCGCAGCCTCAGCTGTGGTGATGACGCCCATGGGGGATGCCTGGCAGGATGTCAGCCCCGCTTCGCTGGTGGCGCTGCAATCGTCGATCGCCTATTATGTTCATCCGCGCTTCTACACCTTCATTTTCCAGTGGCTGATGTTGCAGCCCGCTTTTGGCGTGTTTCTGGTGCTGGCGCTGCTGCTCTGGATGGTCGGATATAAGAAGCCCCCGGTTGCAGGCCGGTTCACGGCCTGATCACCGAAAAAGCAGTTTGTTGGCGGCTTTTGCGCAGAAATCAGCCTGATTGAACTGTTTTTCGGCATCCCCGGCAAATTTTTACCACCCGAAAAATTTCTCGTGAAATTTTCATTCAGCCATGCAAGGATGCGCGAAGCCAGGTCTCCGGGGGGAGGCCGGTGGTTCCGCAGACATGCCTCGAAGAAGGCTTGCGGGAGGACCCCAAACAAATAGCAACAACAGGGCTGCAACTCATGAAAAAAACCCTCCTTTCGCTTTTGGCCGTGGCCGCGATGTCCACGACGGCGCTCGCCGCCGACGTCAAGCCGGCTCTGGTTTACGGCACCGGCGGAAAGTTCGACAAGTCCTTCAACGAAGCTGCCTACAATGGCGCTGAGAAGTTCAAGAAGGAAACCGGTATCGCTTACCGCGACTTCGAACCAACAGGTGATACGCAGGGCGAGCAGGCAATCCGCAACTTCGCAAGCCGCGGCTTCAACCCGGTTGTCGCCGTTTCCTTCGCCTGGACGTCGGCCGTAGAAAAGGTTGCTGCAGAATTCCCGGACACCAAGTTCATCATCGTTGACGCCGTCGTCGACAAGCCGAACGTGCGCTCGGTCGTCTACAAGGAAGAAGAAGGCTCCTTCCTCGTTGGCGTTCTCGCCGGCCTGGCATCGAAGACCGGCAAGGTTGGCTTCGTTGGTGGTATGGACATCCCGCTGATCCGCAAGTTCGAATGCGGCTATGAGCAGGGCGCACGCTCGGTCAAGGCTGACGTCGAAGTGTTCCAGAACATGACTGGCACCACCGGTGCTGCGTGGAACGACCCGGTTCGCGGTGGCGAGCTCACCAAGAACCAGATCGACCAGGGCGCTGACGTTGTTTACGCGGCAGCTGGCGCAACCGGTCTCGGCGTTCTCCAGACTGCTGCCGACAACAAGAAGCTGTCGATCGGCGTCGATTCCAACCAGAACTACCTGCATCCGGGCTCCGTCCTGACCTCGATGGTCAAGCGCGTCGACCTGGCCGTCTACAACGCTTATGCCGACACCAAGGCTGACAAGTTCACCGGTGGCGTTCAGGCTCTCGGCGTCAAGGAAGACGGCGTTGCGGCTGCGATCGACGACAACAACAAGGCGTTGATCACCCCGGAAATGCAGGCTGCTGTCGACAAGGCAAAGGCTGACATCATCGCAGGAACCATCAAGGTTCACGACTACACCACGGACAACGCTTGCCCGAAGTGATCCGCGATTGAGATGGGCGTATGGCGTGTTGATTTTACCGCCATACGCCCTTTTCTTATTTGGAGCCTGCTGTGACAGACACGCCCGCAATCGAACTCGTGGGCATCGATAAGAAATTCGGTGCCGTCCACGCGAACAAGGACATCAATCTTACCGTTGCCAAGGGGTCTATCCATGGCATCATCGGCGAAAACGGTGCCGGTAAGTCGACATTGATGTCGATCATCTATGGTTTCTATCATGCCGACGCCGGTGAAATTCGCGTCAACGGCACGCCGATCTCGATCCGCGACAGCCAGACGGCGATCGCCGCCGGTATCGGCATGGTGCATCAGCACTTCATGCTGGTCGATAATTTCACGGTGCTCGAGAACATCATGCTCGGCGCCGAAGGCGGAGCGCTGCTCGCCAGGGGCGTCGCTGCGGCGCGCGCCGAGCTGAAGCGGCTGGAAAAGGAATACGGCCTGGAGGTCAATCCGGATGCGCTGATCGAGCAGCTTCCTGTCGGCCTGCAGCAGCGCGTCGAAATCCTCAAGGCCATGTATCGCGGCGCCGAGATCCTGATCCTCGACGAGCCGACGGGCGTTCTGACGCCTGCCGAGGCAGATCACCTCTTCCGCATCCTCAAGGTGCTGCGCGACCAGGGCAAGACCGTTATTCTCATCACCCACAAGCTGCGCGAGATCATGGCGATCACCGATACGGTGTCGGTCATGCGCCGCGGCGAGATGGTGGCGACCCGCAAGACCTCGGAAACGACGGTCGAGGAGCTCGCCGAACTGATGGTCGGCCGCCGTGTCCTGCTGCGCGTCCAGAAGGGCGAGGCCAATCCAGGCAAGGTCATCCTGTCGGTCAAGAACCTGACGGTGAAGGACAATCGCGGCGTGACCATGGTCGACAATGTTTCCTTCGACGTCCGCGCCGGGGAGATCGTCGGCATTGCCGGTGTTGCCGGCAACGGCCAGTCGGAATTGCTGGAAGCGATCGCCGGTATCCGCAAGCCCGCCTCGGGAGAGATACTGCTTGATGGCCAGTCCATCGAAAAGGCAGATCCGGCGCGTCTGCGCGAGCTCGGTCTCGCCCATATTCCCGAAGACCGCCATCACATGGGACTGGTTCTCAAGTTTGAGGAATACGAAAACTCGGTCCTCGGCTATCACCGCAATCCGGCCTACAGCAAAGGTCCGATTCTCGATCTCGATGCGATCCGCAAGGATGCCATGGAAAAGATCGAAAAATACGACATTCGCCCGCCGAACCCGCGGCTGAAGACCGCGAATTTCTCCGGCGGCAACCAGCAGAAGATCGTCGTTGCCCGTGAAATCGAGCGTGATCCGGCGGCCCTGATCATCGGTCAGCCGACCCGCGGCGTCGATATCGGCGCCATCGAGTTCATCCACCGCCGGATCATCGAGATGCGCGACGCGGGCAAAGCGATCCTGCTCGTCTCCGTCGAGCTCGATGAAATCCGCTCCCTTTCAGACCGTATCCTTGTCATGTTTGCCGGCCATGTCGTCGGCGAGAAGACGCCCGATGCCGGTGAACAGACCCTCGGCCTGATGATGGCCGGCATTGCCGCGTGAGGCCTTTATGAGCACTGCTTCAGTCCCACTGCCCAAATGGATCAATTACGGCCTGATCCCGATTCTGAATCTCCTCGTCGCCTTCCTGATCTCCGGCTTCGTTGTCTGGCTGATCGGCGAGAGTCCGCTCGACGCGCTGTCGCTGCTGATCGAGGGCGCGCTCGGGAGCGGCGAAGGCATCGGCTTCACGCTGTTCTACGCGACGAGCTTCATCTTCACCGGCCTCTCGGTCGCCGTCGCCATCCATGCCGGCCTCTTCAATATCGGTTCCGAAGGACAGGCCTATCTCGGCGGTCTCGGCTGTGCGCTGGTGGCACTCGCCCTCGATAAATACGTGCCCTGGTACGTGACGATGCCGCTCGCCGTCATCGGCGCTGGCATCTTCGGTGCAGCATGGGCTCTGGTGCCAGCTTACTTGCAGGCCAAGCGCGGCAGCCACATCGTCATCACCACCATCATGTTCAACTATATCGGCGCTGCGCTGATGGTGTACCTGCTGGTGCATGTGTTGATCGTGCCGGGCAAGATGGCCCCTGAAACCCGCACCTTCCTCGATGGCGGCCAGCTGCCGAAGCTCGGCTGGGTGATGGAAATGTTCGGCGGCAAGCTCGGCGCTGCCCCGTTCAACGTCTCCTTCGTTATTGCGCTCGTCGTTGCCTGGCTGGTCTGGCTGCTGATATGGCGCACCAAGCTCGGCTTCGAGATGCGCACGCTCGGCGTCAGCCCAACGGCTGCCGCCTATGCCGGTATTCCCTACGCACGGACCGTCATGATCGCCATGCTGCTCTCGGGTGCCTTGGCAGGCATGATGGCGCTGAACCCGGTGATGGGCGCGTCCGCGCGTCTGCAGGTCGAATTCGTGGGCGGCGCAGGCTTCGTCGGTATCGCCGTATCGCTGATGGGCCGAAACCACCCTGTCGGCATCATCCTGGCGGCAATCCTCTTCGGCATCCTCTATCAGGGCGGCGACTGGATCTCCTTCGAGATGCCGAACATCACCCGCGAGATGATCCTGGTCATCCAGGGTCTGGTTATCCTGTTTGCCGGTGCGCTCGAATATATGTTCCGCCCGGCGCTGGTCCGCATCTATCAGCAGTTCAACGGCAAGTGAGGGCGCACGATGGACTATTATGACATCTTCATCAGCGTTCTCAGCTCGACAATCCGCCTGTCGATCCCTCTGATCTTTACCGCACTCGCCGGTCTCTTCTCGGAACGCGCAGGCGTCTTCGACATCGGCCTCGAAGGCAAGATGCTGGGCTCGGCCTTTGCCGCTGCCTGCGTCGCCTATATCACGGACTCGGCGTGGCTCGGCCTCGTGGCGGGCGTGCTCTGCTCCGTGGCGCTCAGCCTCGTCCACGGCTTTGCCTCGATCACCAATCGCGGCAACCAGATCATCTCGGGCGTCGCCATCAACTTCTTCGTCGCCGGTATCACCATCGTGCTGGGTCAGGCCTGGTTCGGGCAGGGCGGACGTACGCCGCAGCTGGCGGGCGACGCACGTTTCACGCCGATCACGCTGCCCGGCGCCGATGCGATGCGCGAAGTACCGGTCATCGGCCCGCTCTATGCCAATGTCATCTCCGGCAACAACGTCCTGACCTACCTGGCTTTCGTCGCTGTGCCGCTGTCCTGGTGGATCCTCTACCGCACGCGTTTCGGCCTTCGCCTGCGTGCTGTCGGTGAAAACCCGGGCGCGGTCGATACCGCCGGCATTTCGGTCACATGGCTGCGCTACCGCGCCGTGATGTGCGCCGGTATTCTCTGCGGCTTCTCCGGCACCTATCTGGCCATCGCCCAGTCGGCGGCCTTCATCAAGGACATGTCGGCCGGCAAGGGCTATATCGCGCTGGCAGCACTCGTCTTCGCCAAGTGGAAGCCGGTCCCGGTCATGTTCGCCTGCTTGCTCTTCGGCTTCCTCGATGCGCTGGCAAACTTCATGCAGGGCAAGGAAGTGCCGCTGATCGGCGAAGTGCCGGTGCAGATTTTCCAGGCACTGCCCTATATCCTCACCTGCGTGCTGCTCGCCGGTTTCATCGGCGTCGCAACCCCGCCGAAGGCCGGCGGCGTGCCCTATACGAAGGAACGTTAAACCATGTCCCACGATCTGTTCGAAGCCGCACGCGGCGCCATGGCCTTCGCCCACGCCCCCTATTCGAAATTCCCCGTCGGCGCGGCAATCCGCGCCGAGGACGGCAAGATCTATACCGGCGCCAACATCGAGAACCTGTCCTTCCCGCAGGGCTGGTGTGCCGAACCGACGGCAATCAGTGCCATGATCATGGGCGGCGCCAAGAAGATCGTCGAAATGGCCGTCATCGCCGAGAAGCTGCCGCTCTGCCCGCCCTGCGGCGGCTGCCGACAGAAGATCTCGGAATTTGCCTCCAAGGACACCAAGATCTATCTTTGTGACGAAGTCGGCGTGAAGAAGACCATGACCATGGAGGAGCTTCTGCCCTTCAGCTTCGAGACCGAACTCGGATGAACGCGGCAACGGACCTGCTCGCCGGCAAGCTCGGCGGGCTCCTGCCGCGGCACGGAATCATTCTCGGTTCGGGTCTCGGTTCGCTCGTCGGCGAGCTGGAGAACCCGGTTCGCATTGCCTACAGGGATCTGCCCGGTTTCCCGGTCAGCGCCGTATCCGGCCATGCAGGCGAGGTTGTTGCCGGCCGCCTCGGCGGCATCCCCGTCATCATGCTGTCCGGCCGTGTGCACTTCTATGAGAAGGGCGATGCCAATGCCATGCGGCTACCGATCGAGGTGCTGAAAGACCTCGGCGTTCAGTCGCTGTTCCTGACCAACTCGGCGGGATCGCTGCGCGAGGACATGCCGCCAGGATCAGTGATGCAGATCACCGACCACATCAACTATTCCGGCGTCAACCCGCTGATCGGCGAGGAGAGTGATCACCGCTTCGTCGGCATGACCAATGCCTATGATGCGGAACTCTCCATCTCGATGCGCAAGGCCGCCGAAAAGCTCGGCATCACGCTGTCGCAGGGCGTCTATATGTGGTTCTCCGGTCCGAGCTTCGAAACGCCGGCGGAAATCCGCATGGCGCGCATTCTCGGCGCCGATGCCGTCGGCATGTCGACCGTGCCGGAAGTGATCATCGCCCGAATGTTGGGCCTCAGGGTTGCGGCAGCTTCGGTAATCACCAATTATGGAGCCGGCATGACTGGTGCCGAACTCAGCCACGACGAAACGAAAGACATGGCGCCCGTTGGCGGCGCGCGTCTCGCAGCCATCCTCAAGGAAATGGTCGCGGGTGGAGGAAGCAACAATGACTAATCATACGCACAAGGAGACAGCGGCTGTCGCGCTCTCCCTACTCGACCTGACGAACCTCAAGGACGATTGCACCGAAGCGCAGATCGATGCGCTTTGCGAGCGCGCGCAAACGCCTTATGGCAATAGCGCTGCGATCTGCATCTGGCCGCGTTTCGTTGCGCGTGCCCGCACAGTACTCGGCAAGGGTCACAAGGTCAGGATCGCAACGGTCGTCAATTTCCCCTCGGGCGACATGGAAATTGCCGATGTCGCCGCCGAAACGCGCGAAGCGATCGCCGATGGCGCCGACGAGATCGATCTGGTCATTCCTTATAAGAAGTTCCTCGCGGGCAACGAACAAGCCGTGACCCACATGGTCGCGGCGATCCGTGCCGAATGCGGCAGCGCGCTTCTGAAGGTGATCCTCGAGACGGGCGAGATCAAGGATCCCGCACTGATCCGCCGTGCCTCCGAACTGGCGATCGAGGCCGGAGCGGATTTCATCAAGACATCGACCGGTAAGGTCGCCGTCAACGCTACCCTGGAGGCTGCCGATATCATGCTTCGCGCCATTCGCCAGAGCGGCAGAAAGGTCGGCTTCAAGCCTGCCGGGGGCATCGGCTCTGTCGCAGACGCAGCACTCTATCTGAGCCTGGCTGAAACAATCATGACGCCGGACTGGCCGATGCCGTCGACCTTCCGGTTCGGCGCTTCTGGCGTTCTCGACGATATCCTGGCGGTGCTTGGTGGTACGCAGCCGGCGCCCGCCAAGGCCTCGAGCTACTGAGCATGATTCCGCAGGAGATCATCCGGCGCAAGCGAAACGGTGAGACGCTCTCCACCGAAGAGATCGAGGCGTTCATCGCAGCCCTCGCGGCCGGACGTCTATCGGAAGGCCAGATCGGCGCTTTTGCCATGGCCGTCTGGTTCAAGGGCATGACCCGCGCCGAGACGGTGGCGCTGACGCTCTCCATGGCGCGGTCGGGCGATATGCTCGACTGGAGAGACATCGACCGGCCGATCGCCGACAAGCATTCCACAGGCGGTGTCGGCGACAACGTCTCGCTGATGCTGGCTCCGATCGCCGCCGCCTGCGGTCTCGCCGTTCCAATGATATCGGGCCGCGGTCTTGGCCATACCGGCGGAACGCTCGACAAGCTGGAATCCATTCCCGGCTATGGAATTACGCCTGACGCAGCCTTGTTCCGAAAAGCCGTCAAAGATGTCGGTTGCGCGATCATCGGCCAGACCGGATCCTTGGCGCCTGCGGATGGCAGGCTTTATGCCGTGCGCGACGTAACCGCGACCGTCGATTCTGTTCCCCTGATCACCGCGTCCATCCTCTCCAAGAAACTGGCGGCTGGACTGCAGACCCTGGTGCTCGACGTCAAGACCGGAAACGGCGCCTTCATGACCGATCATGAGGAAGCGATGATCCTCGCCGCCGCGCTGGTCGAAGTTGCCAACGGCGCCGGGGTCAAGACATCGGCACTGATCACCGACATGAACCAGCCTCTGGCCGATGCCGCCGGTAATGCCGTCGAAATCTGGAATTGCCTCGATTTTCTCGCCGGCAAGAAGTCCGGCACGCAATTGGAAGAGATCGTGCTTGCCTTTGCCGCAGAGATGCTGGTGAGCAGCGGTGTTTCCAGCTCATTGCCTGAAGGCGAGGCAATGGCGCGCAACGCGCTCTCGTTGGGACGCGCCGCCGAAGCATTCGGGCGTATGGTGAGCGTTCTTGGCGGGCCTGCCGACTTCGTCGAGAAGCCATCCAAATATCTGAAGGCCGCCGCTGTCCAGAAAACGGTCCTGGCGCCCGAGAGCGGCTGGCTTTCCAGTTGCAACGCCAGAGACGTCGGAATGGCCGTCATCGATCTCGGCGGCGGGCGCAGACACCCTTCGGACAAGATCGACCATAGCGTCGGCTTCTCCGATCTCCTGCCGCTCGGAACGCAGGTCGAGAAGGGCCAACCGATCGCCACGGTCCACGCAGCAGATGAAACTTCTGCCGCAAAGGCTGCAGCCGGTATTCTCGCCACCTATCGCATAGCCAGCGGCAAACCCGGCCTGCCCGCCGTCATCTCCGGCCGCGTCTGATTACTGCTTGAGGCTTAGCGAGCCATCGGCGACCGAGTAGGACTGCAGCTTCTTCAGGAAGCTCATGCCGACAAGCGTCTGGGACAGCGCATCGTCCTTCAGCACGAAAGCTTCGACGCCCTGAACGCGAATGCCGCCGATTTCGACGCGGTCGAGCGTCACATGCGCTGCCTTTGTCTGGCCGTTGGCAGTATTGACCGCATAGCGGAAATCGAGCTGGTTGCCGCCGTAGCCGAGGCGGCGCGCCAGGCTTTCATTCAGCGCCACATAGGTGGCGCCTGTATCGATCATACCCTGCACCGGCTTGCCGTTGATCTTGAAGTCGCCATTGAAATGGCCCTGCGCGTCAGCCGGAAGGCGCATGGTGCCGCTGCCGTAAGCGGGCGCAGCAGGGGACGCGGCATCAGGCGCGGCTGAAACGTAATTGGCTGAAATGGGCTGGTTCGCGGGTTCCGGGCTCGTCGCCGTAAACAACGATGGCACCTGGGTCGCCAGCGCCGCAGCAATGCTCGCGAAAATGACCGTACGCATGAGCATGAAACAGAAATCCTTCCTGTATAAACCGCGCATCATGCGAGGCCTCATGCTTCAAGCAGCTACGCCATAATTGCTGACAAGTTGCTAACGCCTGATATCAAAAGGCCCGGATAGACTGTCCGGGCCTTGTTTCTGCACTGATTTGGTAAATTCGGCGTTGAAATCACTTCGTTCCGTACATGCGGTCGCCGGCATCGCCGAGGCCAGGCATGATGTAGCCCTGCTCATTGAGATGGCTGTCGATCGAAGCGGTGAAGACCGGCACATCGGGATGCTCATCGCGGAAATTCTTCAGGCCCTCGGGGGCAGCCAGCAGGCAGAGGAAGCGGATGTTGCGCGCGCCGCGTTCCTTCAGCTTGTCGATCGCCGCGATTGCCGAATTGCCGGTGGCCAGCATCGGATCGACGACGATGATCAGGCGCTCGGAAATGTCTTCGGGTGCCTTGAAGAAATACTCGACCGGCTGCAGCGTTTCGTGATCGCGATAAACGCCGATATGCGAGACGCGGGCCGAGGGCACCAGGTCGAGCATGCCTTCGAGCAGTCCATTGCCGGCGCGCAGGATCGAGGCGAAAACCAGCTTCTTGCCTTCGAGCACCGGGGACTCGATCGTCTGCAGCGGTGTCTCGATGGTTTCCATCGTCAGCTCGAGATCGCGCGTGACCTCGTAGCAGAGCAGGGTGGAAATTTCGCGCAGTAACCGGCGGAAGCTGCCCGTCGATGTCTCCTTGCGCCGCATGATGGTCAGTTTGTGCTGAACAAGCGGGTGATCGATGACGGTGACGCCTTCCATGGCCAAGCCTTCCTCTGATTATCGTTATCGGACGTTTCTTCCATGGAAATCGCCCGGACTGCAAGAGTGCAGGCGATTTTCAGGGGATGATCCCCAGCCGGCGGCCTCAGAGCCTGGCAAGCAGTGCCCGCCGAGTCTCTTCATCGACAAAGGCCGCCTCGATACCCGTCCGGGTCAGATCATTGATTTCACTGTCGCTAAAGCCGAAGGCCTCAGAGGCCAGCTCGTATTCCCGCTTCAGCGACGTGTGGAAGAACGGCGGATCGTCGGAGCTGATGGTCACGCGTACGCCCGCTTCCTTCAGCTTTCGCAGAGGATGCGAGGCGAAATCGGGGAAAACCTTGAGCGCGATGTTCGATCCGGGGCAGACTTCCAGAACAGTGCCTTGATCGGCAAGCCGCTTGACGAGGTCGGGGTTCTCGATTGCGCGAACGCCATGGCCGATCCGTGAGGGGCGCACATCATTGAGTGCATCCTCGACGCTGAAGGCGCCGCAGACTTCACCGGCATGGATCGTCAGGCCAAGACCGGCATCGCGCGCAATATCGAAGGCGCGGGCATAATCCGCAACGCGGCCCATCCGCTCTTCGCCGGCGAGATTGAAGCCTGTTATCAGCGGGTTCCTGGCCTTGGCGGCATACTCCGCTGCTCCGATCACGCTCTCCGGACCGAAATGGCGCTCGCCGGTGACGATCAGCCGTGCCTCGATGCCGTGAGCAGTTTTCGCCCGCCGGATACCTTCGCAAACACCGGCAATATAGGCGTCGGCCCCGAGGCCAATGCGCTTGCCATGATCGGGTGACACGATCAGCTCGCTATAGATCGTGCCGATACCGGCAAGTTCTTCGAGATAGGTTTCGGTCAGAAGCGCGTAGTCTTCCTCGGTCTTGTAGACCTCCGAGACCTTGTCGTAGCACTCCAGAAAGCTGGCGAAATCGTGCCAGACATAGGCGCCGTCGCGAAGATAGGCCGAGAGATCGATATTGTACTTGCGCGCCTGTGCCAGCGTCAGCGCCGGTGGCGCCGCCCCTTCCAGGTGGCAGTGCAGTTCGACCTTTTTCAAATGCGATGTCATAGAAAACTTCTCCCATGCGGCCCGGCGGCAATACCGAGATGCCGGGCAACCGTCTCGCCGATATCGGCATATGTTCTGCGGATCCCGATATCGCGCGAGCGCAGACCGGGGCCGTAGGCAAGGATCGGCACGCGCTCGCGGGTATGGTCGGTTCCCCGCCAGGTCGGATCGCAGCCGTGATCGGCCGTCAGGAGCACGAGATCGCCGGGCGCCAGCTTGCGATGTACATCGGGAAGGCGGGCGTCGAAGGCCTCGAGCGCTGCGGCATAACCCGGCACGTCGCGGCGGTGACCATAGACCATGTCGAAATCGACGAAATTGGTGAACACCAGATCGCCGTCCTTGGCCTCGTCCATCGCTGCCAGCGACGCGTCCATCAGCGCTTCGTTGCCGTTTGCCTTGATGACGCGGGAAACGCCTTGGTGGGCGAAGATGTCGCCGATCTTGCCGACGGCGTGCACCTTACGTTCGGCCTTCACCAGCCGGTCGAGCAGCGTCGGCTCCGGCGGCGGCACCGAAAAATCGCGGCGATTGCCGGTGCGCTCGAATGTCGAGACGGTTTCACCGATGAAGGGGCGGGCGATGACCCGGCCGATATTGTAGCTGTCGAGCAGAGCCCGGGCGATTCGGCAGAAACCAAGCAGGCGCTCGAGCCCGAAATGCTTCTCGTGCGCGGCAACCTGAAACACGGAATCTGCCGACGTGTAGCAGATCGGTTTGCCGCTACGGATATGCTCTTCGCCATACCGCGCGATGATGTCTGTGCCGGACGCATGGCAATTTCCGAGAATACCGGGCACATCAGCGGCGGCGCAAAGAGCCTCGACGAGATGCGGCGGAAAGGCATCGCCCTCTGTTGGAAAGTAACCCCAGTCGAAAGTGACGGGCGTTCCGGCGATTTCCCAATGACCTGACGGCGTATCCTTGCCGCGGGAAACTTCGTTGGCGCAGCCGTGAATACCATAAACCTTTTCCGGTATCGGCATACCCGCCGGCAGGCGTCCCGTGGCGGTCTTGGCGATGTCGAGCAGACCGAGCGCCGACATGTTCGGCAGAAGCAGCGGCCCTGACCGCAAACCGGCGCGATCTGCAGCACCTGCCGCGCAGAATTCCGCAATATGGCCGAGCGTATCGGCACCCTCGTCACCATAGCTGGCAGCATCGGGGCTGCCGCCGACGCCGAAGGAATCGAGTACGAAAAGAAATGCACGTGCCATCATCAAACCAATCGCTGTGCGGCCCGCAGGCCGTGATGGCGCTCAGGCATATAACGGTGTGGCGGGCTTGGCAAATTGCGAAGCAACGGGCTCAGCAGTCGCTGCAGGCGATGCTGTCGTTCTGACGCTGGCGATAATAATAGGTTCGCTGGATTGTCAGCGTCTGCAGATTGCCGGGCAGGAAAGCGGGGCTAAAGGCAAAGAGCTGGTATGGTATGCTCAACTCGGCGCGAACAAGAAAACTGCTGGCCTTTTGCATATCGGCGGGAACGCCTGTAACAGCCGAGTTCGTTGCATAAGGTGCCGATGTTGTCGAATTTCCCCATGACCAGAGCACTTTCGCGTTGGCGCTGGCGTCCATCGTGATGCCGGTCAGCTTGACCTGCATCTGAGACGTATTGTACGGCGCGAAGATCGCGTTGGCGACAGTAGTGATCTGCTGAAGCGAGGTCTTCGTGACACCCTGCTGCTGAGTAACGATGTCGGCGACCGAACCCGCGGCACGCGCTGCCCGTTTGCTCACGCTCAGCCCGACCGTGATCTCGAAGGCACCGATATAGAGCATCACGAGAATTGGAAAGAGGATCGCGAATTCAATAGCACCAACACCGCTGCGATCGCCGAAAAGTCCGGCCAACTTGGACTTGATTCTGAATTGGAGCGCGCTGGCCATCACGGGTATTGCTCGTTTTGGAAAGCTGCGGTGGCAACGATCAGGAATTCATTGAGGTGGGCGCCGGTCGAACTGCGATAGGGCGTAATATAGGGGCGGACCAGATCGGTAATGACCTGCCATTTGTAATAGGCACGTATCATATTCTTCGTACCTGAGCCGCCAGGGCTATACTGGATCCCGGTTGTATCGAGGCCCGTTGCGTTCATCGGAATGGTTACCGGCATGTCCGAAAAATTCGTGAATGTCCGGACGTCGAGCCAGAGCTTGTTCGGCGTTGCCACCTCGGCAGCGGAGCAATTGATGAGGATGGAAACCTCATTGCAGAACCGCTGCCTGAAGTCCTTCACGTCCGCCACGTCCGTGGCCCGGCCCAAGCTGAATGTGATCTGGCCGGTGCGCATGCGGCGGGCCATCGTATCAACGCCGTTGGATACCAACTCTTCGGCCGCGAAGGCGACGAAGGTTTCGATGATCGCGAAGATCACCATGAAATAGGGAATGGCGAGCAGTGCAAATTCGATCGCTGCAGAGCCGTCCTTGGAACGCGCGAACGCTCTAAACCGCCCGCGCTTCTTCGTGCCGGGCATGGCAGGCTGGTCCTGCGGGCAGGGAATTGCGCTTTGGGGCGAGTTTGTCATGCACCGATCCTAGGGAGCGATCGTTGATTTTCCGTTTCAGAGCGACGCAACAATTTAACGGATGGCGACCGAGGCCGATATGCTAGCCGCCTGTTGCTTCGGTCGCGGCCTGTTGCGTGTGCTGTTCGCAGGCCGGTGAGCAGGACAGAACCGAGCGATCGGTCTGGCGATAAACCCGGACGGTGTTGCCTTCGTCGATCGACACCAGAATCGTCTGGTCGAGGATAGCGTTTCCATCGATGTCCAGCAGAACGATGTTGGTCGTTCCGAAGCTACGTCCCGTCAGCACGATCGTCTTGGAATCGGCTACCGTCGCATCGGCAACCTTGGCATTGCCGACGATGACCTTGCTGACCGCCCGGTCGAGCTTCAGCACGCGCGCGTGATCCATGTAAACCCGCAGCATGTCTTCTTCCGCCGACGCGGGTTGCAAAAGAGCGAACCACGGGAAAGCAGCGATGCAGGCGACCAATACACTCTTGCCGCGTGATGACATGGAACTCTCTCTTGAATTTCTGCAGAATTTCTCAACAGCATGGAAAAAATTGGTGAATGAAGACTTAAAAGTCTCTGATTTCGCCAAATCGCGGCTCGCAGCATCCCGAAATAGGACGTTCCCGCCGGCATCAGCGGGGAGCGTGCCATTCCGGGACTGGCTGTTGTATTGAAATGTAACGCCGTGAATGCTTGGCGGTGAACGTCTTTCATGCATAGATAAAATGATAATATATCCGCTAAGAAACTGATTACCATGAGCGGCTCTACTTTAGCATTAACAGTCTGGTAACCCTCTTCTTTAAGCCGATTGAAACAGCGCCTCGCTAGGTTGAGCCAATCCGATCAACGGCAAACAGTTGGCGGACGTGCTGAACATCAACTGGAGTAGGAGTTAGACATGACCAAGCTTGTAAGCCGTTTCCTGAAGGACGAATCTGGTGCGACCGCAATCGAATACGGCCTGATCGCAGCGCTCATCTCTGTAGCGCTCATCGCCGGTGCAACCAGCCTCGGTACCAACATCAACAACGTGTTCCAGAACCTGAGCACGAAGATGAGCAACGCCGCTACGGCCGCTTCCAAGTAAGCTGCTTGATAGGCGATCTTCAAAAGATATGCCGTGCGAAGGCTCACCTGAGACGTGAGCCTTTTCCTTTTCGGGGGTGAAACATGATTGCTGCAGCCGTGTTCGTGATTTTTCCGTTCTGCCTGGCCGTCGCGGCACTCTCCGATCTTTTTACGATGACGATCCCGAACCGGGTGTCGCTCGTTCTCGTTGGCAGTTTCCTGATCGCCGCACCGCTGACCGGTACGCCCTTTGATGCAATCGGGCTTTCACTGCTTGCCGGTGTCGCTGTGTTTCTCGCCTGTTTTGCGATGTTCGCCATGAACGTCATGGGTGGAGGCGATGCGAAGCTTCTTTCTGCCGCCGCATTGTGGTTCGGCTTCACGCCCTCGCTTGTCATGTTCATCGCCGCTGTTGGCCTGTTCGGCGGACTGCTAACCTTCGCCATCCTCTTGCTGAGAACGCAGTCTAATACGATCCTGGCGATCGGTGTGCCGGTTCCGAATTCGCTGATTCTCGCCAAGAAGATTCCATATGGTATTGCGATCGCAGCGGGAGGTTTTATTGCATTCCCGTCTTCGCCGATCTTCGTGGCAACGCTGGAAGCCCTGAAATAGCGGCGTTTTAATCGCCCGTTAACTTAAAATGTAAGGCTTCCGTTAACTATAATTATACCAATTCCTGACCATTCTGCGGGACGAATATGCATCGTTTCGAGGAATGATCGATGAAGCCCGCGCGTCTTCTCATACTTTCAGTGGCCGTTGTCGCCGCCGGCCTGGCCGGCCTTTTGGCGATGAAGCTCGCTGGACGCGGTGGTGTCGTCACCCAGGTTCAGTCGGTCGTCGAGAAAGAGCCGACGGTCAATGTTCTCGTCTCCAGCTCAAATCTTCCCGTTGGCGCCCGCATCGATGACAAGGCCGTGCACTGGATGCCTTGGCCACAGGGCGGCGTCGTGCAGGGCTTCATCACAGAAACGGACAAGCCCGATGCTCTGAAGGAGCTGCAGGGCGCCGTCGTCCGCCTGCCGATATTCGAAGGCGAACCGATCCGGCCTGAAAAGGTCGCCGATTCCAACAGCCGCATTCTCTCGGCTCTTCTGCCTGCCGGCAAGCGCGCCGTTGCAACTGAAATCTCGGTTGCAACAGGAGCGGGCGGCTTCATCCTCCCCAATGACCGCGTCGACGTGATCATGGTCCGCAAGGGCACAGGTACCGAGAAGTTCATCACTGAGACGGTTCTGAGCAATGTTCGGGTTCTCGCGATCGACCAGCAGATTCAGGAGAAGGACGATGGCTCAAAGGCCGTCGTTGGTACGACTGCCACACTTGAGCTCACCCCTGATCAGACGAAGGTCCTCGTCGTTGCGCAGCAGATGGCGGACCGGCTGTCGCTGGCGTTGCGCTCGATTGCCGACGCGCAGGATCAGGATACGAGCGCCGCTGACTATCTCCTGAGCGGCGACAACGGAAACGCCTTGGTTCAGGTCATCAAGTCTGGATCGATCGTTACCGACAGCAGTGCGCCCAAGGCAGAATGAGGACGTTGAGATGACCAAGACAATGCGGCGCACCAGACTTCTGCTCACCGGCTTCCTGTCGCTGACCACAGCCGTCACGGGCCTGACGCCAGGTTTCATGGCACCAATTCTTGGCGCTTCAAGCGCATTTGCTGATTCCGATGGTATTGTCCGTATCTCGCAAACAGGGCCCGGCGCACATCGCCGTCTCAAGATCGGGCTCAACAAGGCGGTCGTCATCGACCTGCCGGAGGATGCGCACGATATCCTCGTCTCCGATCCCTCGATGGCCGATGCCGTGACGCGGACGTCGCGCCGTATCTATCTGTTCGGCAAGAAGGTTGGCCAGACCAACATCTTCATTTTCGGCGGCGACGGTCAGGAAGTCGTCAGCCTCGACATCGAGATCGAGCGCGATGTCTCCGGTCTTGAAGCCAATCTCAAGCGCTTCATTCAGGACTCGAATATCAATGTCGAGATCGTCTCGGACAACATCGTCCTGACGGGAACGGTCCGTACGCCGCAGGACGCGACCCAGGCTGCCGATCTGGCGCAGGCCTTCCTGAAGGGCGGTGAAGCGACCACGCGCACGGAAACCGCCTCCAGTACCGCACAGCAGGGCGACGTCGCATTGTTCGCTGAAGCCCGGCAGCAGTCGCAAGTGGTCAACCTGCTGCAGATCCAGGGTGAGGATCAAGTCACGCTGAAGGTGACGATTGCCGAAGTGCGCCGTGAGATCCTAAAGCAGATCGGCTTTGACAATCTCATCTCGAACTCTTCGGGGCTCAACGTCGCACAATTGGGTTCGCCGACTGCCAATTCGTCCGCAGCTACGCTTGGCGGCGGCCTCGCGGCTCTCTTCAAGTCGTCGATCGGCCGCTATGATATTTCGACCTATCTGAGCGCGCTAGAGCAGGCCAAGGTGGTTCGCACGCTGGCGGAGCCGACATTGACCGCGATCTCGGGTCAGGCGGCAACCTTCAACTCCGGCGGCCAGGTTCTGTACTCGACGACAGACAATGACGGAAATACCACTGTCGTTCCGTATAACTACGGCATCAGTCTGGCGTTCAAGCCGGTCGTGCTTTCCTCTGGCCGTATCAGCCTGGAAATCAAGACGAACGTTTCCGAACCAGCACCGTCTGCCACCGGATCTGCTCCGACCTATCAGCGCCGCTCTGCTGAAACCTCAGTCGAATTGCCTTCGGGCGGATCGATCGCTCTTGCCGGCCTGATACGCGACAATGTTGCGCAGACGTCGAATGGTACGCCAGGGGTTAACAAGATCCCGCTGCTCGGCACGTTATTCCGCCAGCGCAGCGTCCAGCGTGAGGAAACAGAGCTTGTCATTATCGCGACGCCGTATCTCGTGCGTCCGGTCGCTCGCAATCTGCTCAACCGTCCCGACGACAATTTCAGTCCAGAAAATGATGGCCAGGCGTTCTTCATGAACCGGGTGAACAAGGTCTACGGCGGCCGAGAGGCGCCGGTTGCCGACGCTCAGTTCCACGGCTCCATCGGGTTTATCTACAAATGAAAACGATGCGGTGGGACACAATCATGACGAAGCCCAATCAGGCGGTGGCCGATATGACGAAGATCAAAAGAAGCGCATCGAACTTGCTGACGGCGGCCGGTCTGCTCGCTGCGGCCGCGCTGACAAGCTGCGCTGCTCCGCGTGACAATCTCACCACCGGCGGCATCCCGGATGACTATCGTCAGCGTCATCCCATCGTCGTTACCGAAGCCGAACAGGCGGTCGATATTCCTGTCGCAAGCACGGACCGCCGTCTGACGATTGCTCAGCGAGATCTGATCCGGGGCTTTGCGACAACCTATACTTCGCGCGCATCCGGTCCTGTCTATCTGATGTCACCGCAGGGCTCGGCAAATGCGTTTGCCGTCAGCCAGGTTCGCGGGCAGGTGCGCGCCGAACTCGCCTCGCGCGGTATCCCCACATCAAAGATCGTTTATGCGTCCTATGCGGCCGCAGGCGGCGGCGATGCAGCCCCGATCCGTCTGACCTTCACCGGGACCACGGCCGTAACGACCCAATGCGGCCAGTGGCCAAAGGATATCGGAGGCGGCTTCGACAACCAGAATTATTACAATTTCGGTTGCGCCTATCAGAACAATCTGGCTGCCCAGGTCGCCAATCCGGAAGATTTCATCGCGCCCCGCGGCATGACGCCGATCGACGCGGCACGGCGCAACGACGCCATCACCGAATATCGCACCTATCGCACGACAATCGAGACGAACGGTAGCTCCGACTTCTAATGCGGAATTGAACGAATGAGCGCAGTCGATTACGAGATCAAGAACACGACCGAACTTCGCAATGCCGAAGAAGCGGTTCGCATGGCCGAGCTCGAGAATATGCGGCCACTTCCGCGTATCTCGGTTCACGCCTTTTGCGAGAGCGAAGGTCTTCAGGAAACGATGGAACGCTGCGGCAACGATCGCCGCATGTCGAAGGTCAGCCTGCGCATAACGAGCGGCGGCATTGCGGCCGCTGCGAATATGTTTCAGACCACTCCGACACCGAATCTGATCATTCTGGAAACCAAGGCGAATGCTGCGAGCCTCATGGCTGAGCTCGCGCCGCTGGCAAGTGTCTGCGATCCCTCGACCAAGGTCGTCGTTGTCGGCTACTACAACGACATCTCCCTCTATCGCGATCTGATCCGCAACGGGATTTCCGAATATATCGTCCAGCCGGTCGCCATGCCGGATCTGATGACGGCTATGGCGGCAATCTTTGTCGATCCGGACGCCGAGCCGCTCGGCAAGAGCATTGCTTTCATTGGCGCCAAGGGTGGTGTCGGCGCCTCGACGATCGCCCATAACTGCGCCTTCGGTATCTCCAACCTGTTCTCGACGGAAACGATCCTCGCCGATCTCGATCTTCCTTACGGAACCGCCAATATCAACTTCGACCAGGATCCAACCGTGGGCATTGCCGAAGCGGTCTTCGCGCCTGAAAGGCTCGACGAAGTTTTCCTGGACCGGTTGTTGACGAAGTGCTCCGAGCACCTGTCGATGCTTGCGGCTCCATCTCTCCTCGACAGGGTTTATGATTTCGACGGTCAGGCCTTCCAGCCTGTCCTCGATGTGCTGCAGCGCAATGCACCTATAACCGTGCTCGATGTTCCGCATACGTGGTCCGAGTGGACGCGCTCTGTCCTTGGCTCGGTCGACGAGGTGGTGATTTGCGCCGCACCAGACCTGGCTAACCTGCGCAACACCAAGAATATGCTCGACGCCCTGCGCAAGGTGCGGCCAAACGACAAGGCACCGCATCTCATTCTCAATCAGGTCGGCATGCCCAAACGTCCGGAAATTACCCCGGGCGACTTCTGCGAGCCTTTGGAGATCGACCCGATCGCGATCATTCCATTCGACATCAATCTGTTTGGAAACGCTGCAAACAGCGGCCGGATGATCTCCGAAATGGATGCGAAATCACCCACGGCGGAAACCTTCTCGCAGGTTGCCCACATCGTCACCGGCCGGGTTGCCCTCAAGAAGGCCAAACGCGGCAGCCTTCTCGGGCTTTTGAAGCGCGGCAAGTGACAGACGTAAAAGTGTAGATTGGAATCTGGCATGTTCGGAAAACGCGGAAATGAAGGTTTCGGAAAGGCCGGCGGCGTTGCAGCCCCGCCGCCGCCGGCTGCCGCTGCTGTTTCGCCGTCGGCCTCTCCGAGCGTCATCGTCGAACCGAACCGCGAACCCGCACGCTCTCAGGTAACGCCGCCGCCGATGCAGACACCGCAGCGTCGCCGCCCGGCGCGCACGGACGAATATTACGACACCAAAGCGCAGGTCTTCTCCGCGCTGATCGATACGATCGACCTGTCTCAGCTTGCCAAACTCGATGCGGAAAGTGCCCGCGAAGAAATTCGCGATATCGTCAACGACATCATCACGATCAAGAATTTCGCGATGTCGATCTCGGAGCAGGAAGAGCTGCTCGAAGACATCTGCAACGACGTCCTGGGTTACGGCCCGCTGGAGCCGTTGCTGGCACGCGACGATATTGCCGACATCATGGTCAATGGCGCCGGGAAGACCTTCATCGAAGTCGGCGGCAAGACTATCGAATCGGAAATCCGATTCCGCGATAATGGCCAATTGCTGTCGATCTGCCAGCGCATCGTCAGCCAGGTCGGCCGCCGCGTCGATGAATCGAGCCCGATCTGCGATGCGCGCCTTCCTGATGGTTCGCGTGTGAACGTCATCGCGCCGCCGTTGGCAATCGATGGCCCGGCACTGACGATTCGTAAGTTCAAGAAAGACAAGCTGACGCTCGATCAGCTGGTCCGCTTCGGCGCAATCACGCCCGAGGGCGCAACTCTGCTGCAGATCATCGGCCGCGTCCGGTGCAATGTTGTCATTTCGGGCGGTACCGGCTCCGGCAAGACGACACTTCTCAATTGTTTGACGAACTATATCGACCGCGATGAGCGTGTCATCACCTGCGAAGATACGGCCGAATTGCAGCTTCAGCAGCCGCATGTCGTGCGTCTCGAAACCCGCCCGCCTAATATCGAAGGCGAAGGCGAGATTACCATGCGTGACCTGGTCAAGAACTGCCTGCGTATGCGCCCTGAACGCATCATCGTCGGCGAAGTGCGTGGACCTGAAGTGTTCGACCTTCTGCAGGCGATGAACACTGGCCACGACGGCTCGATGGGAACGATCCACTCAAACTCGCCGCGTGAATGCCTGAGCCGTATCGAATCGATGATCGCGATGGGCGGCTTCAGCCTGCCGGCAAAGACCGTCCGCGAAATCATCGCCGGATCGATCGATGTCATCGTTCAGGCGGCCCGCCTTCGCGATGGTTCGCGCCGCATCACGGCGATAACCGAGGTGATCGGCATGGAAGGCGATGTGATCATCACCCAGGACCTGATGCGCTACGAGATCGATGGCGAAGATGCTGCAGGCCGGTTGATTGGCCGTCACATGTCCACGGGCATCGGCAAGCCGAACTTCTGGGATCGCGCCCGCTACTACAACGAAGAGAAGCGGCTTGCCGCAGCCCTTGATGAAATGGAAACGAAGTCGAAGGGGGCGTGATGTTTGGTTTTGATCCCATCGTCCTTGGCATCATTCTCCTCGTGGCCATCGCCGCGGGGGCCGTTTGCTACAGCTTTCTCTTCACCCGCATGGAGACCGAGAAAAAGGCCGCGAGCCGCGTCAGCCGCGTCGGTTCGGCCGAAGCAGACCGGTCGAACGTCAAGGCGGCGCGCGATCGCGTTCAGGAAATGTCCAAACGCCGCAAGTCGGTGCAGGACAACCTGAAGGATCTCGAGAAGCGGCAGCAGGAGAACCACAAGCGCAAGCTCTCTCTGAAATCGCGTCTGACGCAGGCTGGATTTTCCATCACCCCGGCGAAATTCTACATGTTCAGCGCAAGCTTCGGCTTTTTCCTGATGCTGATTGCCTTCCTGGCGGGCGCTCCCACACTGATGGTCCTGGCTGTGCCCGTCATTGCGGGCCTCGGTCTGCCGCGCTGGATACTGAGCTTCTTGATCAAGCGCCGTCAGAACAACTTTCTGACCGAGTTTCCGAATGCGCTCGATGTCATCGTCCGCTCGATCAAGTCCGGCCTGCCGCTCAACGACGCCATCAGACTGATCGCCAATGAAGGCCGTGATCCGGTCAAGACGGAGTTCCGCCGCGTCGTGGAATCGCAGCAGCTCGGTCTCAGTGTGCCCGATGCCTGCGCCCGTATGACAAATTATATGCCGCTGCAGGAAGTCAGTTTCTTTGCCATTGTCATCGCCATTCAGTCTCAGGCCGGTGGTAACCTTTCGGAGGCGATCGGCAATCTTTCCAAGGTCCTTCGGGATCGCAAGAAGATGAAGGCAAAGGTCTCGGCTCTGTCAATGGAAGCGAAGGCCTCAGCCTGCATCATTGGCGCTCTGCCGTTCATCGTCGCGACGCTCGTCTATCTGAGCTCGCCGCAATATATGATGATCCTTTTTACCGATCCGCGCGGCCATCTGATCATGGGCCTGTCGGCCTTCTGGATGTCTATCGGCATCTTCGTGATGAAGAAAATGGTCAGTTTTGATATCTGACGGAGAGGGAAGCAAGCCATGTCTTCAGATCTTGCATCACGTTTGACAGATCCGTCCATGCTGGTCGCGCTGTTCGTCGCGATCGCCGTCTTCGCAACGTTTTATACGATTGCGGTCCCTTTCTTCGAGCGCGGCGATCTCAATAAGCGCATGCGCGCTGTTTCGACCGAGCGCGATCAGATCCGGGCACGTGAACGCGCGCGAATGAACTCCGATACCACGTCGAGCAAGGCCTCGCTGAGAACGCAGAACAATCGTTCCGTTCGCCAGATCGTCGAGCGTTTCAATCTGCGCGAAGCGCTGGTCGACGAAAATACCATGAACAAACTGAAGGCCGCAGGCTTCCGGTCTGAAAATGCACTGAATACCTTTCTCGTGGCGCGTTTCCTTTTGCCGTTTGTGTTTCTTGCGGGCGCCGCATTCTACATCTTCGGCCTTGGCCACATGATCGAAAAGCCTTTCCCGATCAGGCTTCTCGTGGTCATCGGAACCGCCTATCTGGGCTTCTACGCTCCAAATATTTTCATCTCCAACCGTATGGGCAAGCGTCAGCACTCAATCAAGCGCGCCTGGCCGGATGCACTCGATCTGATGCTGATCTGCGTTGAATCGGGGATCTCGATCGAAGCCGCGATGCGCCGCGTCTCGGAAGAATTGGGAGAACAATCACCAGCGCTTGCCGAAGAAATGGTCTTGACGACCGCAGAGCTGTCCTTCCTGCCCGATCGCCGTCAGGCGCTCGAAAACCTCGGCACCCGAACGCAGATCGACATCGTCCGTTCGGTCACCGCGGCCCTAATCCAGGCCGACCGTTACGGCACGCCGATCTCGCAGGCGCTTCGTGTTCTTGCCCAAGAAGGCCGCGACGAGCGTATGAACGAGGCCGAAAAGAAGGCAGCCGCTCTGCCGCCGAAGCTGACGGTGCCGATGATCCTGTTCTTTCTGCCGGTTCTGGTCGCCGTCATCCTTGGCCCAGCGGGTATCCAGGTCGCCGATCGCTTCTGAGGTGCTTGAAGAGCGCGGCCAACCCGTCTAGCCATGGAGCCTGATCGACCGGAAGAGCAGCTGTCGCGCTCTTCGGTGACCAAGGAGCTCTCATGTCACCTGCTGCCATTCTTGCCAGTATTTTCGCGGCCATGCTTATCGGAGCAATGAGCCCCGGTCCGAGTTTTGTCGTCGTTTCCCGGATCGCCATTTCCCGATCGCGCCTCGACGGCCTTTGCGCCGCCCTGGGCATGGGCATCGGCGGCGTCATCTTCAGCGCGCTCGCGCTCGCCGGATTGACCGCGCTGCTGACGCAATTCTCGTGGCTTTATCTCGTACTGAAGATCGCCGGCGGCGCCTATCTCGTCTACATCGCCTATCGCATCTGGCAGGGTGCCGCTGAACCGCTTGAGATGACAGGCGTTACCGAGGGCCACTCGTCACTCCGGCGCAGCTTCTCGACGGCACTTCTGACGCAGCTCAGCAATCCGAAGACCATTGTCGTCTACGCCAGCATTTTCGCAGCTTTTCTGCCAAAATCCGTTCCGCTCGCCGTCGCCGTCGGCTTGCCGATCGGAATTTTCGCTATCGAGACGGGCTGGTACACAGTGGTCGCGCTGGCTTTTTCGGCGCGCAGACCGCGTCAGGCTTATCTGGCGGCGAAGGCATGGATCGATCGCGCCGCCGGCGTCGTCATGGGCGGACTTGGTCTGCGCCTGATCTATGCGGGCGTGACGTTGCGATAGAGAGTCGCCGCATCAGTTCGTGTTGTTCGCCGTTTGGCTATCCTTGGAAGCCAGCTTTTGCCAGGAATTCTGCTGCGAGAGCATCGAGCGCAGATAGGCGACATTGGCGTCGGCCTGCTGCGGAGAGAGTTCGCGCCGGGCAATCTGCTCGGCTTCCGGAAAGCGTCCCTGCAGGCCGACGACGAGCGCCAGGTTCTGGCGGACGCGGCTGTCGGCGCTAGGCTGGCCTGCCGCCTGCCGCATGTAGGTCTCCGCCGTGCGAAGATCGCCCGTCAGTACGTAGGACATGCCGAGATTGGAAAGAACCGAAGGTTCGTTCGGCATGATATCCAGCGCGTCGCGATAGCGCGCCCGTGCTTCGCTGGCCTTGCCCATCTGGTCGAGGATTGCGCCTTGGGCAGAAACCAGCTTCCAGTCGGGCCGGTCGGGTGTCTGCGCGCGGCTGATGGTGTCAAGCGCCTGCTGGAGCTGCCCCGCCGCTGCCTGCGCCTTGCCATAGGCGGCCAGAACGTTGCGGTCGCTCGGATTGGAAATCGCCACCTGCTGCATGACGGCCAGCGCCTGAGCGTCACGTCCGGCCGAGCGCAGCAAGCTCGCATAATAGACGCCATTGGTTGGATCGCGCGGGTTTTTCTCGTATATCTGTCCGGCACGCTCGGTGGCAGACCGCATTTCGTTGACGTCCATCGTCTCGACCGGCTTCGCAGAAGCGGGGATCGATCCGGTGGTCATCTTGTCTTTGGTTGTTGTGCAGCCGGCGAGCGTCAGGCCGACCAGCGCCACAACGGCACCCTGCAGGAGACGGGTCTTGAGCGAAGTGGTGGCCAAACGAGGCATCGCGCTTTCCTGAATTCAGAAACAGGCGCCTGACCTCTAATCGGAACAGGGAAAGGTGTGACGCAATCTTCGCTCCAGCAATAGTCTGTTAACCCTAATAGACCGTTAAGAAACGATTCCGGATACCGCCGAAGGACTCCAATGGCCCCCTATCAATTTATCGAGAGACCGACGCCTTTCAACAACAAGGGCGGCTCGACACTCCCGATTTTCGCAGTGACGCCTGCCCATATCGAAACCGGCACCATCGATCCGATCGCTCTCGATTGGGCAAAGAAGGCCGGCTATCGTGCCGAAAGCGGCTCTCTGCTGTTGATCCCGACGGCCGAAGGCCATCTCGGCGGCGCGCTCTTCGGTCTCGGCACGAATCCTTCAGAACAGCCATACATCACCGGAAAGCTGGCACGCTCGCTGCCGGCTGGCGACTGGCATATCGAAACCGCGCCGCTGACGGCCAACCGTCTGGCGCTGGGTTTTGGCCTCGGCAGTTACCGCTTCGATCGCTACCGCTCCGAAAAGCCGGCCGCCGCGACACTGATGATCCCGCGCGATGCCGATGCCGCCGATATCAAGCGTCAGCTTGCCGGCGTGTTCCTCGCCCGCGACCTGATCAACACACCGACCAACGACATGGGGCCGGAGCAGCTGGAAGCGGCTTTCCGCGGCCTTGCGGAGCACTACAAGGCGGAAATGTCCGTCATCATCGGCGATGATTTGCTGAAGGAGAACTTTCCGCTGGTTCACACCGTCGGCCGCGCCAGCGCCGATGCGCCGCGCCTGCTGGAGCTGCGCTGGGGCAAGAAGGGCCATCGCAAGGTCACGCTGGTCGGCAAGGGCGTCTGCTTCGATACCGGCGGCCTCGACATCAAGCCATCCTCCTCCATGCTGCTGATGAAGAAGGACATGGGCGGCGCTGCCAATGTCATGGGCCTGGCGCTGATGATTATGGACGCCAAGCTGAAGGTCGATCTGCGCGTCATCATTCCCGTTGTCGAAAACTCGATCTCAGCCAACGCCTTCCGCCCCGGCGATATCTACAAGAGCCGCAAGGGCCTGACCGTCCAGATCGACAATACCGATGCCGAAGGCCGACTGATCCTCGCCGATGCGTTGACCTATGCCGACGAAGAGTCCCCTGATCTGCTGATCGACATGGCAACGCTGACGGGTGCCGCTCGTGTCGCCCTCGGTCCCGATCTGCCGCCTTTCTTCACGGATGATGCGAGCCTGGCACATGACCTGACCGAAGCGAGCCTGGAGACGGACGACCCACTTTGGCGTCTGCCGCTCTATATGGGCTACGACAAGGATATCCGTTCGAAGCTTGCCGATATCACCAACGCGCCGGCAGGCGGGATGGCAGGTGCCATCACCGCGGCACTCTTCCTGAAACGTTTCGTCAGCAAGACGAAGAGCTGGGCCCATTTCGACATCTACGGCTGGGCGCCATCGGAACGGGCGCATTCCCCGGGCGGCGGCGAGGCGCAGGCGATCCGCGCGCTCTATCACCATATCCGCCAGAGCCTCTGAGGCGATCGTTAAAATTTTATTCACCTTGAGAGGCGGCAGATTCTGCCGCCTCTTGCGTATGCGCCCGCGCTGCGGACAATAGGAACGTTAGCGTAACGATCTCCGGAGGGCCTGTGCCGATCGAACTGACTGCCTCGCAGGCATTGGGGCTCTGGCATGGCGTTGCCCTCGATCAGGTGCGCCATGATAATCGCGACCTGACACTTCGGCAGATGGCAATCCTTCTGCACATCTACCTCGTGCCGCCGCCACACACCGTTCGCGGTCTTGCTGCCACGCTTGAGGTGACCAAGCCGGTCATCACCCGCGCCCTGGATACGATGGGTGAAATGGGGCTGGTCGACAGGGTGCGCGACGACGCGGATCGGCGTAATGTCATCATCAAGCGCACCGTCGGCGGTGCGCTCTATCTTGAAAAGCTGGGCGATCTCGTGCGCGAGCAGGGCCGCAAGCTTTCGCCTTGAAGGAACTGTCATGACCATGCTCGACCGGCGCCTCAATGCCCACAGACCGGATCTCGCCGATGCCTCGCTTGAGGGCAAGGTCGAGGCCGCGCGCTTCGTCAACGGCTCTCCGGCACGTGTCGCGGTTCCGGTCGCGCCGCTTCGCCCGGTTGCCGATCTCGCGCGCGGTATCGATACCGAACTGCTGATGGGCGAAGACGTGACGATCTTCGAGCGCTCCGGCGGCTGGTGCTGGCTGAAGGCGGCGTCCGATGGCTATGTCGGCTACATGCCGGAAGAGATGCTGACAACGGCGGCTTCCGAGCCCACGCATATGGTCAACGTCCAGCGGACCTTTGTCTATCAGGAGCCTGAGCTTCGCAAACCCTACCGGTCGGTCCTGTCGATGGGCAGCCGCGTCCACATTACCGGCGAGGCGGAAGCCAGGGGTAATCATTACTATCTGCTCGCTGACGGCACGGCGATCTTCTCGAAGCATCTCCAGCCGATCGGCTCGGGCAAGGATGCGGATTACGTGGAGATCGCCCTGCAGTTCCTGAACACGCCCTATCTCTGGGGCGGGCGCTCCGGCCTGGGGATCGATTGTTCCGGCCTCGTCCAGCTGGCGCTGCTGATGACCGGCCGCGCCGCGCCGCGCGATACAGACATGCAGGCAGCAGGCCTCGGCACACCGATCGACCGCTCCGAGCTTCACCGCGGCGATCTGGTGTTCTGGAAGGGGCATGTGGCTGTCATGGAGGACGCCGAAACCATCATCCATGCCAATGGCCACACCATGACGGTCGCCCGCGAGAACTTCGAGGAAGCGGTCGAGCGCATCGGCTGGCTCTACGAGCAGCCAAACGGCTACCGCCGGCCGTTCTAACGCTGCCGCGGGTCCAGCCAGTCCCGGAGCCCATCGCCGAGCAGGTTGAAGCCGAGAACAGCGAGCGCAATCGCCAGGCCGGGCAGGATTGCGAGCCACGGTGCCGCCCCCATGAATGTCTGCGAATCCGCCAGCATGCGCCCCCAGGTCGGCGCAGGCGGCGCCATGCCGAGGCCAAGAAAGCTAAGGCCCGCCTCTGTCAGGATCGCCAGCCCGAGCTGAATGGTCGCCTGCACGATGATCTGGCTCATGATGTTGGGCGCAACGTGCCGCAAGGAGATCGTCAGGCTGCTGTTGCCGATCGCCTGTGCTGCCAGCACATAATCGCGGCTCCAGGCCTGCATCGCGGTCGCCAGCGTCACGCGCGCGAAGACCGGGACCATGAAGACGGCAATCGCAATGATCGCCGTGAAGCGCCCTGTTCCGAGAAACGCGCCGAGGATCATCGCCGAAAGGATCGGGGGGAGGGCGAAAATCACGTCGCAGGCCCGCATCAGCAGGGCTTCGAACATGCCCCTGATCGCCGCGGCGGAAATGCCGATGATCGAGCCGATCGCGCCGCCGATCGCAACGGAAGTGAGGGCGATCGACAAAGAATTCCAGCACCCGGCCATCAGCATCGACAGCACGTCGCGCCCGAACTGGTCCGTGCCGAGCAAACCATAGGCGAGCGGCGGCTGAAGCTTGTGGACGATCTGCATTTTCGCCGGCGGCAGCGGCGTCCAGAACAGGGACAGGACCGCGACCGTCACCAGCGCGCCAACGATCAATATGCCAGCAGACAATGTAATTTGCCGGCTAATTTTTCTGACCGGCAGCATGGTGCCCGCAGAGATGTTTGCCATCACGCCGCCCTCCGCAGCCGCGGGTCGATCGCCAGATAGGACATGTCGACGACGAAATTCATGACGATCACCAGCGCCGCAAAGAACAGCACGACGTCCTGCATGACGATGATGTCGCGCTGCGCCAGCGCCTGCAGCGCCAAGCGTCCGAGGCCGGGAAGATTGAAGACGTTTTCGACCAGCACTGCCCCCGCCACCAGAAAGGTGAACTGCAGCCCGAGGATCGTCATGACGGGCACCAGCGCATTCGGCACCGCATGCCGCCACAGCACGGCGGCGGACGAAAGCCCCTTGGCCCGCGCTGTCCGCGAAAAGTCCTCGTGCAGCACCTCGAGCACCGCCGATCGTGTCACCCGTGTCAGCACGCCGGCCTGCGGCAAGGCGAGTGCCACGGCGGGCATCACGAGCGCGTGCAGTGCCGCCCAGATGCCATTTCCCCATCCCGGGAAACCACCGGCCGGCATCAGCCCGAGCGACGTCGAAAACAGAATGATCATCAGCAGGGCGACCCAGAAAGCGGGAACGGCGATGCTGATCTGCGAAAACAGGGTTGCGACGACGTCGGCGATCCCGCCGCGCCGGGCCGCGGCAAAACTGCCGAGCGGCAGTGCAATCGTCACCGAGAGAGCGATCGCGAAGATCGCCAGCGGCAGGGTGACAGCCAGCCGCTCGGCAATCAGCCCGGCAACGGGAACGCCATAGGTATAGGATTGGCCGAGATCGCCGCTGAGAACGCCGGCGACCCAATGCCCGTAGCGGAGGATCAGCGGCTGATCGAGCCCGAGTTCATGGCGCAAGGCTGCAAGCGTGTCAGGCGCTGCCGACGTGCCCAGCATGATCGATGCGGGATCACCCGGCAGCAGATCCATCACCGCGAAGATCAGGAAGGATACGATAGCCAGCGTGAGCAGCAGACCGGCGATGCGGCGGGCAAGCAGATGCATCATGCGATCGCCGCCCTGGCAAGGGCTAGGTGGGTTCTCCACGCTCCCTTATCCCTTTGCTTGTCACAGCGATCCAGCCACCGCGCGTCGCCGCGGTCTCTCGCGCCCCAGGACTGGAGCGCACTGGATTTCTGTGACAAGCACAGGAGTGAGGAAAGATGAAGGGCGCAAACAAGTTCCGGCATCTAACCAACCCAAGATCGTCTGTACCGCTGCTAACCGACAATACCGATTATTCCGTCCATGAAACATTCGTCAGAACGTTCGAAGGAATAGGCTCGTTCTCCCAAAGGCCCGTCAGCTTCTTGTTCCACACGCCAAGTTTGGGCATCACGAAGAGATAAAGCGCCGGCACGTCCTCTGCCAGGATTTTCTGGGCCTCGCCGTAGATCCGGTTCTGCTCGGCCGGGTCCGCCGTTTGCTGCACCTTTGTCATCAGGGCGTTGAAGCCGGGGTTCTTGTAGTTGAAGTAGTAGGGATCGCGCGAATAGATGTCGATATCCATCGGTTCGGCGTGAGCCACGATGGTCATGTCGAAGGCGCGGTCCTTCATGACGTCCTGCACCCACTTCGCGGGAAATTCCGTCGGCTTGATGTTCATCGTCACGCCGATTTCGGCAAACATCGCTTGCATCACCTGCGCGCTGCGCGGCGCATAGGCCATTTGCGGCACCTTGACGGTAAAGCTGAAACCTTCGGGATAGCCGGCTTCGGCAAGCAGCGCTTTGGCCTTCTCCGGATTATAGGCCAGCACGCCCGTCGTGTCCTGATAGCCGGGATCATTCGGCGTGTAATGGCTGCCGATCGCCGTTCCCAGACCGGACCACGCGCCCTCGATTACCGTCTGCCGGTCGATCGCCATCATCAGCGCCTGGCGGACCCGCTTGTCGTCAAAGGGCTTCCTGGTGTTGTTCATGCCGGCGACGACCTTGAGTTCGGTGTTGCCGATTTTTGTCGTCAGCCGCGGGTCGCCATCGAACGAGCTCATCAGCTCCGGTGCCGCGAATTCCGGGATCGCATCGATATCGCCGGCCTTGAGGGCTGCTGCCTGCGCCTGCGGATCGGCGATGAAGCGGAAGGTCACCGTGTCGAGCTTCACCGAAACCTGCTTGTTCCAGTAGGTCTCGTTCTTCGCCAGCTCGACCTTGTCGCCTTTCGCCCAATTGACGAATTTGAACGGCCCGGTCCCCACAGGCACGGTCTTGTCGTTGTCGGCCGATTTCGGGCCGACCATCACCGATGCCGGCCAGCCGAGCCAGTAGAGCAGGCTGCCGGTGGGTGCAGACAGATGCAGGACGAGCGTTTCGGCATCCGGCGTATCGATCGACGCGATCGAGGCGAAGAATCGCTTCTGCGGATTGACTGAGTCCTTGCCACGGGCACGATCGAGCGCAAATTTCGCCGCGGTCGCGTCGAAGATTTCACCATCGTGGAAGGTAACGCCGCTCTGCAGCTTGAATGTGTATGTCAGGCCATCTGCAGACACGTTCCAGCTCCTGGCGAGCTGCGGCCGCACCTTGCCGCTCTCGTCGATCGAGACGAGGCCTTCGAAGACGTTCTGCCACGTCACCTGGCCGATTGCCACAGGCGCCGCGATGGTGGGGTCGAGCCCGGTCGGTTCCACGCCCATGCCGAGATTGAGTGTCGTCTTCGGCGCTGCATCGGCAGGGATGATTGCGCCGGGAGCCGCAGCGTAAAGAACGGCGAGAATGGGAAGAAGGCGGACGGAGGGGGCAAGGCGGATCATCGATATCCCGTCGGTTTCGGCGAACACAAATTGTGTTCTCTGTGTATCGAAAAGCGATACACACTAAAACGGCGGGCAACGCAAGAGCCCGCCTGCCGCAGCCTCAGCGCGCCTTTAGCTGGCTGCGCATGAAATCCTCGATAAAGCCGCTGAGTTTTGCCGCGGCAAAAGAAAGCTGCCGGTCCGGCGCGATCGAGAGTTCGGCATGGGTGCGGATCGCGCTTTCGGCGGCGAGCTTTACGGCCGTCAGCGCCCCGGCCTCGATCTCGCGCCGCACGGAGAGCTGCGGCAGCAGCGTCACGGCCATGTCGCTCAACACCAGCTCCTTCAGCATCTCAAGCGCGCTGACGGTGAATGCCGGCTCGATGATCAGACCCTGCCGCCCGGCGGCGGCATCGAAGCTCTGCCGGAAACCGAAGGATTTTTCAGGAAGCGCCAGCGTATGGCGGGCAAGCTCGCGCAACGTCACTTCCTTGAGGCCGGCAAGCGGATGCCTGCCGGAAGCGATGACGTCATACGCGATTTCCGAGCGGGCGACCACTTTCGCCTCTGTCGTCCCGGGTGCAAAGAGCGTCAATGCTATGTCGGCCTGCGCGGAATTGACCGCCTCAATCGCCTGGCGCGCGCTGGTGATGATCACCTCGAAGCGGATATTCGGATAGCTGCGCCCGAATTCGGCCAGCGCCGGGGTCAGCAGGCTGGCAACGATGGCGCCGTTTGCAAAGATCGTTACCCGCCCGCGCTCCAGCCCTTTCAGGTCCTCGATCAGCTGCTGGACGTGCTCGAGCTCCCGCAGCGTCCGCCCGGCGCGGGTGGCCAGCAGTTCGCCGGCGGCAGTCAGCGTCACCCCGCGGGCGCTGCGCTCGACGAGCGGCGTACCGAAGAATTCCTCAAGGTTTTCGATCTGTCGGCTGACGGCTGTCGGCGCAACGGAGAGGTTCTCCGCCGCCTGGCGCATCGAACTGGTTCTGACCAGTTCGTCGAAATACATCAGCGCCCGGATCTGCATGCGTCTCTCCCGCCTTCTGCTCTGCGCTTCTCTTTAGGCAATCGCGCCGGGCGAGGCTAGATGTCGCGCCAGGCGCGCTGCGCTCCTTCGTGCGGCAGCGCCGTTGCTTCGTGGACGCCGCGGGCAATGGCCCTGGCCATGACGACACCGGCGAGATGGCAAAGCTCCATGAAGGTCCCGGGCGTCTCGATCGGCTTGGCGCCGGTCGCCGCAGCAAAGACGGTGTCGCCGTCGAGCGGCAGATGGGCGGGGAACAGGGCCCGCGCCAGTCCGTCATGCGCGGCGATCGAAAGGCGATGCGCCTCCGCCTTGGTCAGCACGGCGTCGGTCATGATCGCACCGATGGTCGTCGCCGGCGCATTCATGCCCTTGAGACGCATCCGGTGGTCGATGGACGGAGGCATTCCGAGACCGCCGAACTCGCCATCCTGCTCGAAAGGCGCGGCCCAAAAATGCTTGCCGCTGCCGATCGTTGCCGAGCCAAGCGCATTGACAGCGACGATGGCGGCGATCACGTGCCCGCCGCTGCCGAGCGCGCTGGCCGAACCGAGCCCGCCCTTGAACGTCGCGGTCGTTGCACCGGTTCCCGCGCCGACCGTGCCAAGATCGAAAACGCCTTTGGCGGCATTCCGGCAGGCCTCGTAGCCCATGTCGCGATAGGGCGCGTGCAGCCCCCAATCCTTGTCGCCGCCATTCAGCAGGTCGAACAGGATCGCCTGCGGCACGATCGGCACGCGGATGTCTCCGACGGCAAAACCGCGCCCGGCCTGGCGCAGCCAGGATTGAATGCCACCCGCAGCATCCAGCCCGAAGGCCGAACCGCCTGACAGCACGAAGGCATCGACCCTTTCGACCGTCATCGACGGATCGAGCAGTGCCGTGTCCCGTCCGCCGGGTGCACCACCGAGCACGCTGCCCGACGCCACGGCCGGTTCGTCGAAAAGGATGGCGGTTACGCCCGACCCAAGTGTCAGGTCGGTGGCATGGCCGATGGAAATTCCGGCAATATCGGTAATGAGATTGAGCAAGATCGGTCCCCGGTGTGTGCGGCGATTAGGAGCGCAACAACGGCCAAAAAACAAGACCGGCCCCAGGTGATGGCGCCGGTCAGAATTCTTCCGAAGAAACGAATTGGGGAAGCCCGTGCCTGCAATCAGGCATGCAGCGGCTTTGGATGACGGCGGGTCATCAGGTCGTGAATCGCGAGCTTCACCTCGTCGGGCGAGCGGAAACGCTGCTCGTCGAGGTCGTGCACGTGAAACTTCACGGCGATGAACTTCAGCCGGTCTTCATCCGGAATGACGATCCCGACGGGAACGCCTGCATATTCTATGACTTGCTTTTTCATGCGTAGAACTCCTGCCGCGCGGACTGCGCGAGCGACGGCGAATTGACTTGTCTTGTACCGTTGAAAGGGGGACGAACGTCACATTCGACAGTTCGGGCGGGAGAGGGCGCCCGGACGGTCATTGCCGAGCACAGGGCGCCCAAGGAGATAGGCGAGAATATCGATTTCAATCATGTCTCGTTCCTTGCGTTAGCGTTGCACTCGTGATGGTCCCGTAGAGCCAGGACCGGCGATGACTGACTTCCAATAATCTACTTACCTAGTAGAGAATAGCGGATCGTCAGTCAGAAACATATTCCGAAACGTGTCAAAATTTCGGCGATCAGAACAATTTCATTCCATCATATCCGAATTGGCAGAAAGAACTTATCAAGACTTTGTGCAATTCACGTGACGGTCGAACAGCTCCTTCGATCACCGCAGCAGACATAGGAAGCCTGTCTGATTCCGGCAATGGTGCAATTCATTAAAAAGCGGTATGCCGCGAAATGACCGAATTCGTTAATGCTCGGCGGGCTTATTACCAGCCTTCGGAAAGCACCTTTTCCAGCATGTCTGCAAAGAAATCGGCGCTCTCGATCGTCAGGCACAGCGGCGGTTTGATCTTCAACACGTTCAGGTGATCGCCGGTCGGCTGCATGAGAACACCGAGTTCCAGCAGGCGTTCGCAGATTGCCGCGGTCTCTCCTGTTGCCGGTTCCAGCGTCTCCCTGTCGCGAACGAATTCGAGGCCGAGATAGAGGCCCATGCCATGGACGGCACCGGCGATCGGAAACCGTTCGATCAAGTTCACAAGCCGCGCCTTCAGATGATCGCCGACCTCGCGGGCGTTCTCCTGCAGGTTCTCCTCGCGCATGATGTCGAGCACCGTCATGCCGGCAACGCAACTGACCGGGCTGCCGCCGGACGAAGAGAAGAAATATCCCTCGCGCTCCAGCGAATCGGCGATGGCCTGCGTGGTGATCACGGCTCCGAGCGGGTGGCCGTTGCCCATGCTCTTGGCGATGGTGATGATATCGGGAACGACGCCCTGCTGCTCGAAGCCCCAGAAGTGGTGGCCAAGCCTGCCATAGCCGACCTGTACCTCGTCGGCGATGCACACGCCGCCGCGGGCGCGAACTTCCGCGTAGAGACCGGCGAGATAGCCCTCGGGCAGCGGAATGCCGCCGGCATTGCCATAGACAGGCTCGGCGATGACGCCCGCCAGCCCCTGGCCGCTGTTGTCGATCGCCTGCAGCACCGGAATGGCGGCGGCCAGATAATCGCGCGCTGATTCCGGCCCGCGGAATTCGCCGCGATAGGTATTCGGCGCTGCGAGCGGATGAACCCAGGCAGGCCGTGTCGAGAGCGCCTGCGGATTGTCGGCCACCGACGTGGAGACCGCATCGCTCGCCACCGACCAGCCATGATAGCCTTCAAGCAGGCAAAGCGTGTTGCGCGCGCCGCTATGCGCCCAGGCAAGCCTTAGAGCCAGATCGTTGGCTTCCGAACCGCTGTTGACGAGGAAGACCCTGTCCAACCCTTCGGGCGCGAGTGCCGCGAGACGCTCGGAGAAGTCGGCAAGCGCCTCGTAGTGAAAGCGCGAATTGGTGTTGAGCTTCAGCCACTGGTCGGCGATTGCGTCGGCCAGATGCGTGTGGCCATGACCGAGAATCGTCACGTTGTTGACCATGTCGAGATAGGCGCGGCCCTCGACATCGAACATGTGCTCTTTCCAGCCGCGCTCCATCTGTGGCGGCCGGTCGTAATAATTCTTCTGCGGTTTGGCGAAATGCGCCTGCCGCTTGGAAAGCAAACTCTCCGTATCGGGCTTCGGCGCATTGCAGCCATCGCCGAGCAGCAGCGAAGGCGAGGGGCAAAGGGCTGCCCAGGCGCCGGCATCGCCTGCCGTGGCAAAGAGCGGCGGCTCCAGGCCGGCAACGGTGCAAAGCTGGATGCGCAGGCCGCCGAGCGATGCGCTGTCACCCGAAACCGTGCCGATCGGCTGCCCGGCCTCGACCTCTGCGCCATCCTCCACTGTCGGCTCGATGCCGTCGAGATGCAGGCTGACGCCCGTGCCTGCGAGCACCAGATGATGGTTTTTCAGATCGATCCGCCCCGCAAAGGGAGCCGCGACCGGGTTGCCGCCGGAAAGGCAGATATCGCTATGCAGCGCGAAGGTCGAATGTGGCCTGGCGCTCAGCGTGCTGGCGCGTGACAGCCGGTATTCGCCGTATCGCGTTGCCGCAGCGCCGCTGTCATTGGCGACGCGGGCAAGCAGCCGCCAGTCCATCTCCGCATTCAGCCAGTTGCCACCGGCGAAATGGCGGCTCTGCACGCCAAGATCGAGATAGGTGATGTCGGCCGTGTTGATATCGGGCAGAAGCGGCAGCCAGGATGAATTTTCCGGGAGCGCAGGCTCGATCCCGCCAACCTTCAGGATAGCGGCCTCCATCAGCTCGAACGGCACCGACATCGCCGTGTCGAAGATGATGCGTTCATGCTCCAGATTGCCGCGGGCATAGTCATTGTCGGGGTCAACAGAAATCTGCTGCTCGCCGCTGGCAACCAGGATCACGGCGCGCGCCACGATCAGCGGCCAGAGCGCCTTCAGCTCCTCCGGCGTCAGCGGGTAGATCTCGTGATAGGCCTTGACGGCCGGCAAGATGTAGAGCGGATCGCCATCGGCGTGATGCAGCAGCGAAGCGCATGCCACGGCCAGATCGCCAACCAGCCAGCCGCGAATGATGTCGCCGAAATCAATCACCCCGTCGGGGATCAGCCGGCCATGGGCATCGGGAAGGCTGACGACATTGTCGTCGGTCACGTCATGATGGACGGCCTGAACGCGAAGCGCCGAGGCCAGCGGCTGGATGCGGCGGACGGCAAGCACCATCGTCTTGGCAATCCGGTCTCGGGCCGCGCTGTCGGTGATCGCCGACAGAAGCTGGACGGCGACAGGTCCGGCCCGTCGCAGATCCCATTGAAGACTGCGCTCAAGACCCGGATGATCGAAATCAGCGAGCGCTTGGGCCAAACGGGCGCAGAGGGCGCCGAGAGCCGTCACCGAATTCTTCGGCAGATACTTGCGATGGGTGAGGCTTTCGCCTTCCAGATATTCGAGCACGCGAACCTGATAGGTCTGCTCGCGAACGGTCACCGCAATGATTTCCTGCCCGTCGGTCGATGTCAGCAGCCGCGGCACGCGCGGTGCGCCTTCGATCGTGGTCAGGTGGTGGATGGCAGCATTCTGCGCCTCGAGCTCCAAAGTCTCGTAGGCCATGTGGCAGATCTTCAGGACGAAGCGGCCGTTGCCAGTGTCGAGCCGGTAGTTCCGGTCCTGCTGGCTGCCGAGCTCGATGATCGTACCCGACAGTCCGTAGCGGGTTTCGAGGATGCTTAAGGCTTCATCCGGCGTCACGTCCGGTCGCGGCAGCTCCATACGATCGGTGAGCGCTTCGTCGGTCATCGCATCCCCCAGGGCATGATTCGATTGTTCACACTAAGCAGATAATCGAATGCATGCTATGGGCAAGCGTCTGGCAGCACGCCTTTCGGGCGCAATCAGCCCATACGTTCGGATGCGTAGGAGCCCGGGCTTGCCGGGAACACCACCGTGCGGTTGCCGTTCAGGAAGACCCGGTGATGGATATGGGCATGGATGGCGCGGGCCAGAACCTGACTCTCGACATCGCGGCCGATCGAGACATAGTCGTCTGCTGACTGCGCATGGGTGATGCGGGCCGTGTCCTGCTCGATGATCGGGCCTTCGTCGAGATCGGCGGTGACATAATGCGCCGTCGCGCCGATCAGCTTCACGCCACGCTCGTAGGCCTGCTTGTAGGGATTAGCACCCTTGAAGCTCGGCAGGAAAGAGTGGTGGATGTTGATGATCTTGCCGGACATCTTCTTGCACATTGCATCGGAGAGGACCTGCATGTAGCGGGCGAGCACGATCAGCTCGGTGCCGGTCTGCTCGACGATCTCGAGGATCTGCGCCTCGGCTTGCGGCTTGTTTTCCTTGGTCACCTTGATGTGGTGGAAGGGGATGTCGTGATTGACGACAACCTTCTGGTATTCGAAATGGTTGGAGACTACGCCGACGATGTCGATCGGCAGCGCGCCGATCTTCCAGCGGTAGAGAAGGTCGTTCAGACAATGGCCGAAGCGCGACACCATCAGCAGCACCTTCATGCGGCTCTGGCCGTCGTGGATCTCGGCGTCCATCTCGAACTTTTCGGCTATCGGCTTGAAGCCTTCAACGAGAGCCGGCAGCTTCACGCCCTCTTCGGAGATGAAGGAGACGCGGGTGAAGAACTTGCCGGTGTCGAGGTCGTCGAACTGGCTGGAGTCGACGATGTTGCAGCCCTTGTCGGCAAGGTAGTTGGAAATCGCCGCAACGATCCCGCGCGTCGATTTGCACGTCACCGTCAAAACATAGTTCGTCATGTCCGTCTTCCTTCTCGCGGCTTCGCCGGCAGGCTGCTTAGATCAAACGTTGCCCGTCGAATAGGCCACGGCTCTTTCATTCGTGCAACATTTTGCAAGGCAAGCTATCAGGCGCTTGCAAGCTCCCGCATTCTGTCGATGCATCTATCAATGACCGCTGACTTGAAGAAAGTCCGTTCCGCTTGCGTCGTCGCATATCCCCGCCGCGCAGCTATCTGACGGCAGCGGCCACCACTGCAGGGTCGGCCGCGAGAGGCGCCGCCCGGCGCGTTCCCTCGTTGACCTTCAGGAAGCCGACGAGCAGCCATGCCACCCCTGCGGTCTTCATCGAGAAGATCGCTGTCGAACCGATCATCAGATTGAGGAACATGAAGAGCGACAGCGAATGGCTGAGCCGCTTCTGGTTCGGCGTCTTTCCCGCCGGGAAAAAGGAAACGAACAGCCAGAAAAGGATGAGGCCGAAGATCGTTGCGCTGTAGGTGATAAAGACATAGCCGCTATCGACGTAGCCCAGTCCTTTTTCGAGCTCCAGCCCCAGGGTTGCCGGGAGGTCCATGGCGATGATGTTGCGCACCGTGCCGCTGATACGGCCGACGAAGTCGTCGTCATGAGCGTTCGGTTTGAAGGCGTGGATGATGAAGCCAACGACGATGATCCCGGGCATCATGAAGAAGTCGAGGATCTTCGGCAGCCAGGGATAAATGACATAGCCGCCAAGGCAGACGACGCTGAAGATCAACATGGTGCGGGTGTCATTGGTGAGCAGGATAAGGACGACAGTCGCCACGAAGATCATGCGATCGAAGAACGTCAGCCGGTTCGAGAAGCTGACGAGATAGATCACCATCACACCGCAGAAATTCGCCAGCGAAACCTGTTCCAGGAAGATCGATGACGAGCGGTGGTCGATGATGCCGAAGGAAAAGCGATCGGGAAAGCCAAGCGCGCCGCGAAACAGGCCGAGATCGCTATAAGTCGCTCGCGGCACGCCGCGCGTATTCTCGAAATATTCCGCGGGATGGAAGAGCGCCACATAGGCCGTCACCGAAACGATTTCGCAGATCAGCACCGAAAGAACCGCCAGGCAGCAGATCTTGAAGACCAGCTTCAACGTCCGCTCGTTTGTCCAGCGCCCCATGACGACGAAGGCGAAGACAATCAGGATATTGCGCAGGTGGTCAATGTAGGCCGATTTGCTGATCGCCATGACGTAAACGGTCAGCACGATCGTCGCCAGCAGGTAGCCGAGCGGGACGAGATCTTCCTCGAAAATGCCCTTTCGCAGGATGAACGCAAAGCTGTAGCCGAGGATCAGCATTTCGCTCATCACCACATAGGCCGGCGAAAGCGGCATGATGTTGTGATTGATGAAGGCGAGGATGGCGTTATATGTCACCGACAGCACACCGGCAGCGAGAATGCCCCACTGTATCGGTTCGACCGTTTCTGTGCCTGCCGCCTTCATCGCGTCACTTGCCCATCAGCACGCATGCGTCTTTGGCGGCTGCGGGCGCCTTGGCGGCGGCTTGCAAGGCTGCCAGCTGCTTGCGGTCCTTGCCGTCATGCGGCTGTACGTTGAGCGGTTCGGTCTCCGGCCACCAGTCGCCCGCCACCCAGTACGTCCAGCCGAGCCACACGTCGGCATTGTCCTGCATGGCGGAGAGCACATCCTTCAGCCCGGCAACGCATTCGGGTACCTGCGAGACGCCGAATTCGCCAAGCAGCACTCGGGTGTCGTTCTTGCGGGCCCAGTCGGACATGTCGAGAATGGCCTGTTTGGCGCTGGCGTTGCCGCTGCATTCGTCCTTGGTGCCTGAGGAGTCGCTGTCGAAATACTGATGAACCTCGTAGCCGAAATTCTTGCGCGGATCCTTGATGCCGAGCATCACGGTGCCGTTGGCATCGTCATCGCCGCTCTGCCAGGAATGCGCGCCGGTCCAGCGTGTTCCGGGCACGAGGATATAGTTCTTGGCGCCGACGGTGCGGATGCCGCGAATGGCGGTATTGGCGGCCTCCAGCCATTTGGTGGCAGAAATGTCGTGCGGCTCGTTCATCAGCCCGAAGACCACGTCGTTCTGATCGGAAAATTCGGCAGCCAGGCGCGTCCAGAAATCGGCAAAGGCGAGCGTCGTCACCGGCGCGGTGCCGATCTGCGTCTTCTTGTATTCGGCATAATTATGCGGGTCGAGGATGATGGTCATCTTGTGCTTGCGCAGCAGCGCCACCGCATCCTTCAGCCGCTGAAGCTCGTCTTCGTTCAGGGATTGGCCAAGCTCCGGCTGCAGCCGCTCCCAAAGGAATGGCAGGCGCACCGTGTTCATGCCCTTCTTCTGGAAATAGGTAACGGTTTCCTCGGACGGATAGGCATAGTCCTTGAAAACCGTTCCATCGGGGTTGCCGAATTCGGCGCCGGAAAGATTGACGCCCCGAAGGCATGGCCCCGCAGTGCTGGCAGCACTCGCCTGCAGGGGCAGAAGCGCTGCGGCAATCGTCAGCAGGCGGCGCCAGTGGCAGGAGGTGGCTCTCATGGTTTTCCCAGGTTTCAGAAGTAGCCGCTAATATCGGTGGGCGCATCTTAACGGTCCGTTAGCTAAGGATTTCTAAAATTAACCTACCTCCGCTGCAGTCTGCCGGCGGGCCACGAGAGCGCTGATGAGCCAATTCGACAGGAACAGGGTGAGCCGGTTGCCGGGCTGGCGGAGCTTCGAGCCCGTTCAGGCTGCATCCGAACCCGTGCGTCCGCGTTCGCCCGTGCTGCGTCCCTCTGATTTTGCTAAGGTAACTGCCGAACTGCCGCAGGAGCCCGAGGCCTTGCGCAGCGAGCCCGCGGCTCCGCAGGCTGCACCGCCCGCGCCGGCAGCGGTTGAAGCGGCGGCCGTCCGTCCTGAGCCCGTCATCGCCGTTATCCTTGCCGATGAACCGCTGCTCGATGTCCGCTCGGCGATCTTCGCCATCTGGAACCGCAAACTGCTCATTGCCGCACTCGCCGCACTCGGCGCAGTCGCAGGCGCTGCCGTTTTGCCGATGCTGCCGCAGAAATTCACGGCAACGGCCAGCCTCTATTTTGATCCCCGGCAGATCGGGCTTGCCGACCCTTCCACGCAGCAATCAACGATCTCGCCGGAAATGATTTCGTCGATGATCGACAGCCAGGTGCAGATCCTGACCTCGGGCAATGTGCTGAAGCGCGTTGCCGACACGATGAAACTCAACGAGGATCCTGATTTCAACGGCGGACGGACGGATGATGCGGCTGTCATCAGCGCACTTCAGAAGTCGCTGACCATTGCCCGCCAGACCGGCACCTACGTGGTTTCGCTGACGGCGGTCACCCATAACCCGGAAAAGTCGGCCAAACTGGCAAACCAGGTCGTTGCCTCCTTCATGCAGGAGGAAAGCAGTGCCTCGACCGGGCTTTACGAAAACACCACCGCGACCCTCGATGGGCGGCTCGCCGATCTTCGCAAGCAGGTGCAGGATGCCGAGCAGGCGGTCGAAAGCTTCCGCTCCGACAACGACATGTCGGAAACCGATGGCAAGCTGATCTCCGACCAGCGGCTCGGTTCGCTGAATACGCTGCTCGTCACCGCTCAGGACAAGACGATCCAGGCCAAGACGCGTGCGGATGCGGCCGCCAGCATGAGTTTCGAGGCCGTTGTCGCCAGCGGCCAGACAGAGAGCGGCAGCTCTTCGGTCAACTCGGCGCTCGGAAGCCTGCGGCAGCAATATGCGACGCAGGCAGCCATCGTCGGCAGCCTCGAAAGCCAGATGGGCTCCCGCCATCCGCGCCTCCAGGCGGCACGTTCGTCCCTGCAGAGCACCCGCGACGAGATCAAGGGCGAACTCCAGCGCATGGTGACCTCGGCCAAGGCCGAATATGATCAGGCCAAGAAGGCCGAAGACGCGGTTGCCAAGGAACTGAATATCCAGAAGGCGCTGCAGGCCACCGCATCCGACAAGCAGGTGGAGCTCAACGAGTTGCAGCGCAAGGCGACCGCCGTGCGTAACATCTACGAGACGTTGCTGAAGCGCTCCAGCCAGACGGCGGAAGAACAGAACCTGCCGCAGAGTAACATTCGTGTGATTTCCGAAGCCGAGCCGCCGGTAAAGCCGGACGGTCCCGGCAAGAAGACATTGATGATCGCAGGCCTGCTCGGCGGGCTGTTCGCAGGCTTCGCGCTCGGCGCAGCGCTTGCCATTCTGGCCAGCCTTTGCGCCCATCCAGTAGTACGCGGATATTTCCGCCGCGCTTGATGCGGTGGCGCTCTCATCCTACATCAGGAAAAGAGTTCCGGGGCATCGTGCCGAGGGAGATGATGATGCGTTCCTTGTTACTGATCCTGGCAGCTGCCCTTACCGGCCTGTTGCCGCTGCAGGCTTCTGCAACGGATTGGAGCGCCGCCGGCACATCCGGCGTCCAAAGGCTTTATCCCTATACCGATCTGCCGGGCGTCAAGGCGCAAGCGGACAAGAAGGATGAGGAACAATACGCCTGCCACACCGAGACCGGCCATATTCGCCGGCAGGGTGACTGGATCTTCCGCTCCGGCGGCATGCCCACGATCGTCTATGTCTGCGATCGCGATGGACTCGTCACTCAGGGCACGCAGGTCCCTCTGCGTGGCCACTACCAGCCGGTTCGCTGATCAGCCTTTGCGAGCAAAATAGCGCGATATCAGATAATCCAGCGACAGACGCCCCGGCCCTCTGGCGATAATGATCAGGAAGCAAACGGCCCATGTGCCGTGCGTCGGCCAGGCATCGGGATAGACGAAGGTCTCGATCACCAGCGTCATCGCAAGCAGGGCCAGCGCCGACAGGCGGCTCGCCAGTCCCAACACCAGCAATAGCGGAAAGAAGTGCTCGGCAAAGGCTGCGAGATGGGCGGCAAGCCAGGGGTCGACGAGAGGCAGCTTGTATTCGGTCTGGAACAGATAGACCGCATTATCCGTCACCTGCCAGCCGTCCACCTTTGTCTGCCCCGATTGCCAGAAGACCGCGGCAATCGATAGCCGGGAAATGGTGGCGATCAGATCATGCGGGATGCGGTCGAGAAGCGCGGCGGCGCTCTTGAATATTTGGGCAAAGCCGCGGCCATCAGGTGCTGAAAGTGTCATGTTCTCATTCATCGTCTGCTCCTGTGGATAGGCCGGTGAATGCGCCTGCCTGCAGCGCTCCGGCAAGATTGGCGGAAAGGTCGAAATCGGCAGCAAGCGACAGGGCCTCACCCGCGGCTGCGGCAAGCGTGGCGCCTTGCGCGAGGGCATTGAGGAAGACGGCACCGCCCGGGGGCAGCCGGTGAACCTCGACGATCATCTGCGGGCGGACGACCAACGCATCCTCACCCCGCCAATCCTCGATGGGGCCAAATGCCATCTCTCCGGCGTTCATCGCCCATATCGTCACGGCAGGGTGTTCCGACCGGAGGGCGGATAGCGAGGGGTGAGGGGAGAAGGTCAGCCCGGCCGTCTGCTCCGCGGATACCGAAGCCAGCATCTCTGCCACCATCGGCGCGGCATCGGCGGCGTGATAGGCCCTGCCGCGTGCCGCTTCCAGCCGGATCACGTCAGGCAGATAGGGGATCTCCTGCGCGGGTTCGAAGCTCTCGACGAAATCCCCGAAATCATCGCCATAGGAGAGCAGCAGCGGTGATCGCGGCGGATGGAACAGCACGAACTCATGCGCCATCGCGGCGAAAAACTCTGCGCCGGTGATCCTTTCCGCCACCGGAAATCGCGAGACGATCGCGCCGATCAGACCCGAAATCACGTTGTTGCGGTAGACGTCGAAGCGGCGCGGCGGCTGTGCAGTATTCCAGGAGACAAGCCCTGCGGGTACCGGCAAATCGCCGTCTCTCAGGGCAGACGCAAAGCGTCTCTGTGTGGTGATCGACATGGTCTGACCTCACGCCGCGCGCCGCTTGGCGGCGCGCTCCAGGATTTCGCCTGCGGCTTCCGCCTCGGCTCTCAGAATTCGCCAGTTGGGAACGTCATTATCCCACTCGACGAGGCTCGCGATCGGGCCGGTGCGGGCAATCAGCTCTTCGTAGAGCGCCCAGACGGGATCCTTGACCGGCGTATCGTGCGAATCGATCAGTAGCGGCGCGCCGTCGTCATCCACCGTTTCGGAATGGCCACTGAGATGGATCTCGCGCACGGACTGAACCGGAAAGCGGGAAAGATACGCCCGCGGATCGATATTGTGGTTCGTCGCGGCAACGAAGACGTTGTTGACATCCAGCAGCAACCCGCAGCCGGTGCGCTTGACGATCTCGCTGAGAAACTCGGTCTCCTCGAGCGTGCTTTCGGCAAACAGCAGGTAGGTGGCCGGGTTTTCCAGCAGCATCTGCCGCTGCAGCACATCCTGCACTTGCGAGATATGATTGGAAACGCGCGACAGCGTTTCCGGCGTATAGGGAAGGGGCAGCAGGTCGTTGAGGAAAACCGTGTCATGCGAGGACCAGGCGAGATGCTCCGAGAAGCTCTCAGGCTCATAGCGGTCGCAGACGGTTTTCAGCCTTCGCAGATGGTCGGTATCGAGCGGCTGCATCGAGCCGATCGACAGGCCGACCCCGTGGATCGACAGCGCATAGTCCTCGCGCAGCTTGCCGAGCTGGGCGTGCGGCGGCCCGCCATCGCCCATGTAGTTCTCGGCATGAACCTCGAAGAAGCCGACCGGCTGGCGGGCAGCGATGATGCTGGCAAAATGCTCGGGCTTGAAGCCCACGCCGGGACGGCCGGCAAGTGCGGAGGGTTTCATTCCATTTCTCTCCGGTTGGTCCGGCGGCGCCGTCGGTGGCGCCGCCTCTTGTCGACGGAAGCGGATCAGACCGGAGCCGGCCCCTGTGTCAGCGATCCGGTGCCATCAGGCGTCTTCATCGACATGCAGGTCCCGGCCGGCACCAGCTTCCAGGCGTTCTTCTGGTAGTCGATCTTGGCCGTTCCGGCGCAGGTCGTGCCCGGGCCTGCTGCGCAGTCGTTCTGCCCCTTGAGGGCGATGCCGTAGCATTTCTCCTTTGCGGCATCCTGGGCCGAAACGGTCGTTACGCTGCCGATCAGCGAGAGCGCAGTCGCGACCGAGGCCGCAAGCACGGTGACAGGTAGTTTTGTCATGGGTCTTCTCCGGTGTGGTGAGTTTCTGGGGGCGTTCGGAACGGTCAGGCCGGGGTCAGCGAACCATGGCCCTTGGGCGTCTTCATAGAGACGCAGGTGCCGGCCGGAACGAGCTTGAAGGACATCTTGTCGTAGCTGACCGTCGATTTGCCGGCGCAATCATGCTTGCCGGCCGCGCAATCGTTCTGCCCCTTCATGGCGACGCCGTAGCACTTTTCCTTGTTGTCGGCGGCGGATGCTGCCGGCGCTGCAATGGTTGCGAGCGCCGAAGCGATGGAGCCTGCCAGTGCAAGCGTGACGATGCTGTTCTTCATGGTTTCATCTCCGTAAGATTGCCGAGCCGTGATTGGCTTGCATGGTGGGCTACGGAGCTGCGGCAGCCGTTGTTACAGCGCCCTCTTGGAATTTTTGCGCCGGAAGCTCTTGCCGTTTACGGGATGGCAAGCGAAAACCCTGAAAACAAAGGCATCCGCGTCTGTTCGAAATATTTGAGATGCGGCAGTAACAAAAATGTGTGCCCATCCGTAGAGGACTATGTCGGGTGAAACATTCGGCGCGTGAAGAGGAATGGGCAGGCTGGATGCGCAGCGCCATCGAGGGCGATGCGCAGGCCTACCACCGCTTCCTGTCGGCTGTGACACCCCACTTGCGCGCAATGGCGCGCCGGCGCTGCGACCAGTTCGGCGCTCCGGCGAGCGAAGCGGAGGACGTGGTGCAGGAAGTGCTGCTCGCCGTCCACCTCAAGCGCGGCACGTGGGATCCGGCGCGCCCGATCGGGCCATGGCTGTCGACGATCGTGCGCAACAAGCTGATCGACAGCCTGCGCCGCCGCGGCCGCCACATCGACGTTCCGATCGACGACGTCATGGCGACGCTCGAGGCGGAAGAGCAGGCAGGCAACCTGGACCGGCTCGACGCCGAGCATATGCTGGAGCGGCTGAAAGATCCGCAACGCGATATCGTCCGCTCCATTTCGATAGAGGGGGCGGGAATACGGGAAACGGCCGAGAGGCTGAAGATGACGGAAGGAGCGGTGCGCGTCGCGCTGCATCGCGCTCTGAAGTCGCTGGCAGCCTTATACCGGAGTGAGACGAGTGAAGACCGATGACCTGATCAGCATGCTTTCCGAGGACGCGCCGGTGCGGATCCGCCTGGGGCCGATGCTTCTTGGCGCGCTTCTCGGCGGCGTCGTCATCTCCGCCGCCCTGCTGCTGGCAACCATCGGCATTCGCCACGACATGGCAAGCGCCATCGAGACCGCGCGCGTCCTCTTCAAGATCGTGACCACGCTGACACTCGCCGTCACCGCCTGCGGACTCGTCTTCCGCATCGGCCGCCCCGGCATTCCACTCAAGATATCGGCTCTCAGCCTGCTCATCCCGCTGGCCATGGTGATCGCGGGCGTCGCAACCGAATTGACGACCATCCCTGAGGACGCCTGGCGCACGGCGCTGATGGGCCGCAACGCGGCCTTCTGCGTCTTCTTCATTCCTGTCCTGTCGCTGGCGCCGCTGGCGGGCTTTCTCTGGGCGCTGAAGAGTGCCGCACCGGCAAACCCGACCCTCGGCGGTGCCGTCGCAGGCCTCGCCTCCGCCGGGCTCGCGGCCGCGCTCTACGCCTGGCATTGCCCCGACGACAGCCCGTTGTTTCTGGCGACCTGGTACACGGCGGCCGCCACGGCCGTTACCGCGCTTGGGGCGCTGATCGGCTCGCGATATCTGCGGTGGTGAAGAGAAAAATAGCGAGCTTTCGGGAGCGGTTGCTACCGGCCTAAGCTGCTATTTTTAAATGGGAATGGTGCCCAGAAGAGGACTCGAACCTCCACACCCTTTCGGGTACCAGCACCTGAAGCTGGCGCGTCTACCAATTCCGCCATCTGGGCGACGGAGAGCCATGTACGGGGGTGGCTCTTTGCTGTCAACAGGGTTTTTGAAGTTTTCCTGACAGTATGTAAAAAAGAATTGCCGGGACGGTGCGAAAGGCCGCGTTCACGGGGAACTGAACGTTTGGCTTGCCTCTGCCGATGTTCGAACGGATGCCGTGACCTATATGAAAAGCATCGGAAAGGAATCACTGATGTCCGCTTTACGCAGCACCATCTTCGGCCTGGTTGCCGGTTTTCTGCCACTGGCCGCGCAGGCGGCGCCCGTGCCTGCGCCGTTCCAGGTGCGCAATCCAGATATTATCAATGTGCAATCGACGATGTGCGATTATCGCGGCTGCTTCGGTTTCGGACCGCAGCAATGGCATCGCCCTGCCTATGTGCAGCCGAACTACCGGCCGCGCGGCGTCACCGGTCCGACCTACTATCAGCCGAGGGCACAGGCGCCACGCACGGGGCGCCCGGCGCTCTCCTACGACCCGGCGCCGATCCGCAGGGTTCAGCCGGCGCTGAAGGATCAGGGCATGCATGGAGAGTGGTGCCGCAACCAGTACCGGTCCTACAATCCGAAGACCGACCGCTTCGTCACCTACGAGGGCGTCTACAAGACCTGCAATTCGCCATTCGACTGAGCGTCAGCTTTCGAGCGAGGCACGGTCGGTATGGCCGAGATCGCGGCCTGGCTCGATGATATCGCGCACCCGCTGTTTGAGCTCCTTCGGTCCGGGAAAGCCGCCGTCGCGCTTTCGCTCCCATATCAGGTCGCCATTCACCCTTATCTCGAAATTGCCGCCGGTGCCCGGAATGAGCGCCACTTCGCCCAGACTGTCGGTAAAGGTCTGCAGCAGTTCCTGAGCCATCCAGCCGGCGCGCAGCAGCCAGTTGCACTGCGTGCAATAGAGAATGGTCACACGGGCTTTGTCGGTCATGCAGCGTTCCTTTCGATCTCTCTCCGATTTAGAAGTTTAGCCCGGCCCGCGCAATCTGGCTGCTTGCATGTCGCCGCCGCCCATGGTCACTTCCCGGTACGAAGCAGGAGGTGAGAATGCGGGTCGCCGTCGTTGAAAACATGCCGAACACGCATATCGGCGCGCTGGGTAATGCCCTCCATGAGGCCGGTGCCGTGCTTGAGTGGTTCAGTCCGTGGAAGGACCAGGCCTTGCCTGCCGGTCGCGACGGCTACGACGCGCTTGTCGTACTCGGCGGTGAGCAGAGCGCTGTCGATGATGAGGATCATCCCTATCTGCCGGCACTCGCCGCTTTGATGCGCGAATTCGGCGATGCCGGGAAATCCGTGCTGGGCATCTGCCTCGGCAGCCAGGTTCTCGCCCGTGCCTATGGTGCTGAGAATATTCTGGACGCGACGCGCGAATTCGGCTGGACGTCCGTCGATGTCACGGAGGACGGGCGTGCCGATCCGCTCTTTGGCGAGCTCCACGATCGCTTCCCGATCTTCGAGTGGCACTCCGATACCTTCACGCTGCCGCCCGGCGCCATCCGTCTCGCATCGACTGCGGCTGTTCCCAACCAGTGCTTCCGCATCGGCAGGGCCGTCTATGGCACGCAGTTTCATTTCGAAGCCAATTTGGAAGTCGTCACCAAATGGAATGCCGAATTCCGTGATATGGTCGAGAGCATCGAGCCCGGCTGGCACGAACGGTTTCCGCAGACTGCGGCCAGACATGCCGCCGATGCCGATCAGGCTGGCCTCGCGATCGCGCGCGCCTTCATCGGCACCATCAGGCCGTCGGTCGCCTCGGAAGGCGCTGCAGACAGCCGCCTGAGCGCCTGAGGCAGCCATGGCCAGCGACTACGAAAAGATGGCGGCAGGTGAGTGGTACTGCTGTCTCGACGCCGAACTCGATCGTCTCCGGATCGCGGCGCGGCATGCGGTACATCAGCACAATACGATGGCGCCCGATGCGCGCGGCATGATGGCTCCGGGTCTGAAGGCCCTGTTTCGCAATGTTTCGGATGACGTTTTCATCGAGGCGCCGTTCCATTGTTCCTATGGCATCAATCTGAGCTTCGGCGAGCGCGTCTATCTGAATGCCGGCTGCACGATCCTCGATTCCGGGCGCGTGCATATCGGCAGCAGCTCGATGCTGGGTCCGGGCGTTCAGATCTATTGCGCCGAGCATCACAAGGATCCTCAATTGCGTCGCCAGGGCATCGAGATCGCCCGCGCGGTCGTGATCGGCGAAGATGTCTGGATCGGCGGCGGCGCGATCATTCTCGGTGGGGTGACGATCGGCGATGGCGCGATCGTCGGCGCGGGCTCAGTGGTGACGAGGAACGTTGCTGCCGGCGAAACTGTGGTCGGCAATCCGGCCCGGCCGGTCAAGCGAGACTAGTGCTGGAAGCGCCGTACATGCGTCCTAGATCAGCAAGTGACAACAGGAGGAGAGGATGAGCGAGAACGCGTTGCCTTGGGAGGGTGGTTGCCGTTGCGGTCAGGTTCGGCTGAAGATCAGCGCCAAGCCGCTGTTGACCATGGCGTGCCACTGCACGGGCTGCCAGAAGATGTCCTCGAGCGCCTATTCATTGAGTGCCGCCATTCCGGCAGCGGGCTTCGAGGTCACCAGGGGCGAGCCGGTGATCGGTGGCATTCACGGCCCCGAGGCGCACCACTATTTCTGCCCCTATTGCATGACTTGGATGTTCACCAAGCCAGAGGGCATGGACTGGTTCGTCAATGTCCGCGCCACGATGTTCGACGATACCAGTTGGTTCGCGCCCTTCATCGAGACCTGGACGAGCGAGAAGCTGGCTTTTGCCGAAACGGGAGCAAGACACAGCTATCCGGCATTGCCCGAAATGGATGCGTATGAGGGGCTGGTGAAGGAATATATGGCGCAGCCGGCTTAGAGGCCCTGGAAGAGGAAGTCTAGGCCGCTGTGATGTCGTCCACCTCGGCTTCCAGGCTGATAACCGCATCGCCGATCTCGGAGATTGGAGTACCTGCCATTCGCTGCGTGGCCCACATGCGCTTCGCCGCCGATCATGAAGCGCGGGTTAAGCCGAGAGATCGACCAGGACATGTTGCTTGCGGCATAGAGCGGCGCCATCATGCGTGATGGAAGGGCCTCGAGCGCGTTGCTTTGAAGATCGATTGCCAATTGGCCACGAGGTCGCATCCGGCAGACCGTGAAACGCGCCGTTAGAACTGCCTATATTTCGCAAAAGGCAGTCCGTGTTTCCGGACATCCTCGTTTTCAAGGCGGTTCGCTTCGGCATTCTCGTCCAGCCAGCGGCGTTCCCGTTCGGCCTTGATGGCGCGGGTCAGCCCGTCTTCAGCTGCGCGGGATAGGTTGATGTCGAGTTCACGCGCAGACGCTACCAAAGTGGCGTTTAGCGAAAGATTGGCGGCCTTTCGGGCTGATCGTGGCATGACTAATCTTCCAGTTTCATGTGCAGATTATATGCGCACGAAACTGGAAAAAAGATGCCTATTCGTCCTTCATCTTCAGCGCGGCGATAAACGCTTCCTGCGGGATGTCGACCTTGCCGAACTGGCGCATGCGCTTCTTGCCTTCCTTCTGCTTGTCCAGAAGTTTGCGCTTGCGGGTGGCGTCGCCACCGTAGCACTTGGCGGTCACGTCCTTGCGCATGGCGGAGATCGTTTCGCGGGCGATGACGTTGCCGCCGATGGCTGCCTGGATCGGGATCTTGAACATGTGCCGCGGGATCAGGTCCTTCAGCTTTTCGCACATGTCGCGGCCGCGCTTTTCGGCGGCGGAACGGTGAACCAGCATGGAGAGCGCGTCGACCGGCTCGCCATTGACCATGATCGACATCTTCACGAGATTGCCTTCGCGATACCCATGCAGATGGTAATCGAACGAGGCGTAACCCTTGGAGATCGACTTCAGGCGGTCGTAAAAATCGAACACCACTTCGTTGAGCGGCAGCTCGTAGGAGAGCATGGCGCGCTTGCCGACATAGGTGAGTTCGGTCTGGATGCCGCGGCGGTCCTGGCAGAGCTTCAGGATGCCGCCGAGATAGTCGTCCGGGGTCAGGATCGTCGCCTTGATCCAGGGTTCCTCGATCTCGGAAATCTTGACGACGTCAGGCATGTCTGCCGGATTATGCAACTCGCGCGTCGAGCCGTCGGTCATCGACAGGTGGTAGACGACCGAAGGCGCCGTGGCGATCAGGTCGAGGTCGAATTCGCGCTCTAGGCGTTCTTGGATGATTTCCAGATGCAGCAGGCCGAGGAAGCCGCAACGGAAGCCGAAGCCGAGGGCGGCGGACGATTCCATTTCGAAGGAGAAGGAGGCGTCGTTGAGGCGCAGCTTGCCCATGGCAGCGCGCAGGTCCTCGAAATCGGCCGCATCGACCGGGAAGAGTCCGCAAAACACCACCGGCTGGGCCGGCTTGAAGCCCGGCAGCGCTTGTGCCGTCGGCTTCTTGTCTTCGGTGATCGTGTCGCCGACGCGGGTATCGGCCACTTCCTTGATCGAGCCGGTGAAGAAACCGATCTCGCCCGGGCCGAGGCTATCGACGGCCAGCATTTTCGGGGTTAGCACGCCGACGCGCTCGACCTGATACTTGGCATCGGTGCCCATCATGCGGATGGTCTGGCCCTTGGTCAGCACGCCGTCGAGAATGCGCACCAGAACCATGACGCCGAGATAGGTGTCGTACCAGCTATCGACCAGCAGCGCTTTCAGGGGCGCCTTGTCGCCGCCTTCGCTCTTCGGCGCCGGCAGCTGGTGAACGATGGCTTCCAGAACATCCGGAATGCCGAGGCCGGTCTTCGCGGAAATCAGCACGGCCTGTGATGCGTCGATGCCGATCACTTCCTCGATCTGCTCGCGAATGCGGTCCGGCTCGGCGGCCGGCAGGTCGATCTTGTTGAGGACGGTGACGATCTCGTGGTTGTTGTCGATCGCCTGATAGACGTTGGCAAGCGTCTGAGCCTCGACGCCCTGGGAGGCATCGACGACGAGCAGCGAGCCTTCGCAGGCTGACAGCGACCGCGAGACTTCATAGGCGAAGTCGACGTGGCCGGGCGTGTCGATGAGGTTCAGGATATAGGTTTCGCCGTTGTTCGCCTTGTAATGCAGGCGAACCGTCTGGGCCTTGATGGTGATGCCGCGCTCGCGCTCGATATCCATCGAATCCAGCACCTGTTCCGACATGTCGCGCTCGGCCAGTCCGCCGGTCGTCTGGATCAGACGGTCGGCCAGCGTCGACTTGCCGTGGTCGATATGGGCCACGATCGAGAAGTTGCGGATATGGTCAAGCGGAGTGCGGGTAGAATTGGTGCTCATGCGCGCCATATAGCAGCGCCTTCCCCTGACGCATAGGGGAAAAGCAGGAGTTTGTTTAGGATAAATGGCGGCGCCAGGCGCCACTTGATTCCATCATCGGATCATGTATTTCTCGTATAGTAGAAATACGGAGCAGAGTGTTGGAGCAGGAACTGGAAGCGGCGATCGGCGCCAGGATCCGCAGTCTGCGGCTGGAAAAAGGCCTGACGCTGGAGGATCTCGCAACCAGCTCCGGCGTCAGCCGGGCGATGATCTCGCGCATCGAACGCGCTGAGGCAAGCCCGACGGCATCGCTTCTGGCGCGCGTCTGCGCAGCACTTGGCCTTTCACTCTCGACCTTCTTTGCGGAGGATGAAAGCGCGGCGTCACCGCTTGCCCGGCGTCACGAGCAACAGGTGTGGCGGGATCCGGAGACCGGTTATATCAGACGCGCCGTCTCCCCGCCCGGCACCACGTCGGACGTCGATATCGTCGACGTCGAGTTTCCGCCCGGCGCCCGCGTCAGCTTTCCGCCGCATGCGGCGAGCCACGGCATGACCCAGCATATCTGGGTTTTCGAAGGCGAGATGGAGATGACGGCCGGGGACAAGATTCACCGTCTCTTTCCCGGCGATTGCCTCTTCATGCCTGTCGGCGAGGGGCATGTCTTCCACAATCCGTCGAGCAAGCCCGCCCGTTACTGCGTCGTGCTGAGCCGCAGTTCACGATGATATCCAGGAGATACTTGATGACTTCGATACGCCTTTTGACCGCCGACGAAGCCCGCGCTGCCATTCCAGAGCTCTGCGATGTGCTGGCGGATTGCGTCGCGGGCGGCGCCTCCGTCGGCTTCATGCAGCCCTATACGGCCGAGGATGCCGAGCCCTACTGGCAAGGTGTCGCCGAGAGCGTCGAAGCCGGGGTAAATCTGCTAGCCGTGGCTGTCATCGATGGCCGGATCCTCGGTACCGTTCAGGTCGGTTTTGCCACGATGCCGAACCAGCCGCACCGCGGCGACCTGAAGAAACTGCTCGTTCACCGCTCGGCGCGTGGTCATGGGCTCGCACGTCTCCTGATGGAGGCGATCGAGAAGGAGGCTGCCCGTCACGGCAAGCATCTTCTGGTTCTGGATACGGCGACCGGCAGCGACGCGGAAGCGATCTATTCACGCTTCGGCTGGGAACGCGCCGGCGTGATTCCTGAATACGCGATGTGGCCGGATGGCGGCTATTGCTCGACGACGCTGTTCTACAAGCGGCTGGCTGTCTGAGCCGCTCCGGACCCATTGACAAATCGGCGCCTCACCGCGCCTTATCCGCGACATAACGAGGGGCATGCGCCATGCGCGTCATCTATTCCGAGGACCACAAGCTGCGTGACGCGAAGACCGAGCTGCACAACGGACAGCTCGTCACGCCCTTTGAAGGCCCCTTCCGCGCCGAATGGATTCTGGATGCCGTCAAGGATGCCGGGTTCAGAGATGTTGCCGCGCCGGTCCGCCATGGTCTGGAAACGGCCCGCAAGGTGCATGATGCCGGTTATCTCGATTTCCTGTCAAAGGCCTGGGACATGTGGGCGGCGACAGGCGCTGAAGGCGAGGCGATCCCGGCGTCCTTTCCCGTGCGCCGCTCGACCTTGCGGGTGCCGACCGACATCGGCGCGCTTCTCGGCTATTATGCCAATGCGGCGGAGACCGCGATTACCAATGGCACCTATGAGGCGGCGATCGCCTCGATGCAATGCGCGATGTCGGGTGCCGACTGGCTGAATTCAGGCAATCGCTTCGCCTTTTCGCTCTGCCGCCCGCCCGGTCACCATGCAGGCATCGATCTCTTCGGCGGCTATTGCTTTATCAACAATGCTGCCGTCGCCGCGCAGCGCCTTCTCGATCTCGGCGCCAGGAAGGTTGCGATCCTCGATGTCGATTTTCATCATGGCAACGGCACGCAGGATATCACCTATCGCCGCGGCGACATCTTCTTCGCCTCGCTGCATGGCGAGCCCGCCAACGCCTTTCCGTATTTCTGGGGCTATGCGGACGAGACGGGTGAAGGCGAAGGCGAGGGCGAGGGCAGTAATGCCAACTATCCGCTGCCGCGCGGAACTGCCTGGCAAGAATGGTCTGCGGCGCTTGCCGATTCGCTCAGTCGCATCAAGGCGTTCGGCGCCGAAGCAATCGTCGTCTCGCTCGGCGTCGATACATTCGAGCGTGATCCGATCTCCTTCTTCAAGCTCACTTCGGACGATTTCATCCGCATGGGAGCGATGATTGCGTCAACGGGGCTGCCGGTGTTGACCTGCATGGAAGGTGGTTACGGCGTGCCGGAAATCGGCTTGAATGTCGCCAATGTCCTCAAGGGTCTGGAGGCTTAAGCGGCTTGGAAGAGGAAACGCCGCCATCCGACGTGCCGACGCCGCGCATGTTCTCATGGGCGCGCAATTCGGCGATCTACCGCCTGGAGCGGCGGATGCATACGGAGAAGCAGCTGTTCGATGCCATCGCCCGCAAGGCGCGGCAGAAGTTCGAGGATATCAGCGAGGCGCAGGTCAAGGCGCTTGCCGATTCCGCCGTGAAGTTTGCTTATGACAACAAGGCGCTCGACGACACCGCCTATGCCGAAATCGGCACGCGCTCGGGCATGCGCAACGGCAAGTCGAAGCGCGCGATCGCCCAGAAGCTATCACAAAAGGGCGTAGCCAAGCCGACGGTTGCGGCCGCCGTCGCCGAAGCGGACGACCTTTACGCAGCCGTCGTTCTGGCCCGCAAGCGCGCCTTCGGCCCGTTCCGCAAGAGCGAGCTCGATGAGAAGCGCAAGGCCAAGGAACTGTCGGCTTTTGCCCGGGCCGGCTTCAGCTTCGATATCGGCAAGAAGGTTTTTGAGATGTCACTTGATGATGCCGAAGAAGCGCTGGATACCGGGCGCAATCGCTAGCCATCAATAGAGCTTCTCCTCGCATCAGAAGTTTGAATTTGCCCCCGTCGCTTCGCAGCCTTATTCAGGGCGGCAAATAGGGAGGAAGAAATGGGCGTACAGCCTGAAAATACGGCGTTGAATGCGGACGGCTCGGCAGCGGCCGTGCCGTCGAGCGGCGTCGCGGCAGGCGCACTGATGTGCCTTCTTTCGATGTCGTCGATCCAGTTCGGTGCGGCGCTTTCCTCGCATGCGATCGCGACCTATGGACCCGCAGGCGCTTCCTGGCTCCGCCTGGTCTTCGCGGCGCTGATCCTTGCAGTCATCGTTCGTCCGCCGGTTCTGCGCTATAGCCGAGATCAATGGGTCAGTGCTCTCGTGCTTGGCACGATCACGGCATTGATGACCATCTGCTTCTTCGCGGCGATCCAGCATATTCCGCTCGGCCTTGCCGTCGCCATCGACTTTCTGGGGCCGCTGTCGGTTGCGACATTCGGCTATGGATTGACGCGCCGTCTGATCTGGCCCGTCGTCGCAGCCGCCGGCGTGCTGTTCCTTGCCTATGATGGCGAAGGCTGGGTCGGCAACCTGCCGGGCGTACTGTTCGCTGCCGGTGCCGGAACCGGCTGGGCCATCTATATCCTGCTGACGAAGAAGGTCGGCGCAACCTTCAAGGGCTTCGAAGGCCTGTCGATGTCGCTGCTCGTTGCCGCCGTCGTCGCCACGCCTTTCGGCTTCATGGGTGCCGTACCCCACCTTGATGGCTCCGGCTTGATCGAGATGGCGGGACTGGCCCTTCTCGTGCCGCTTCTGCCCTATGCCTTGGAAATGACGGCGCTCCGGCGCATGCCCACGGCGTCTTTCGGCATCCTGATGAGCCTGGAACCGGCGATCGGCGCCGCCGCCGGCTTCGTCATTCTGATGCAACCGATGACGCTGCTGCAGATGGCCGGAACGGCACTCGTGGTGCTGGCAAGTGCCGGCGCGACCTTCTTCGCCGGCAAGGCGTGACGGTCAGGCGCGTTCGCGTGCCGGATCGTCGAGAGCCGGATTGTAGAACAGCGAGAGGGTCAGGCTTCGGGCAATACGCTCTGCGGTTGCCATGAACCAGGCCTTGGCCTCCGGGGTCGGAGCGATATCGTCAAGTGTCGCTGCAAACAGCGCCAGCCATTTTGGAAACAGCTCCGGCGTCATGTTGGCGACGCCGGTATGGGCCTGAACCGGTTTTCCGCCATAGGCCCCGCTGCGAAAGGCAACGGAAGACCAGAAGCTTTTCATCTTTTCCATGTGCTCCGGCCACCGCCCCGAAAGCCGCGCATCGAAGACCGGCCCGAGTTCGGGATGTAAAAGCACCCGGCTGTAGAATGTCTCGACCAGCGTCCCGATAAAGGCATCGTCGATGCCGATCGATTTCATCTCGGCTTCCGCACGCTCGCGGATCGCCGCAACATGGGCAGCGCGGCCCTGCAATTCGTTGTTCATTTTTAAAACCACCCCGGCTTTGCCATATGCTACGGCGCTTTTCATATAGGCGTTGCGGGCGCGCGGCCAAAGGCGGAACTGAAGATTGCGGCAATCTGTCAAATCAGGCGTGTTCGATCTTGACCGTCGCCGCGGGGCTATTTAGATTAGAATAATTCTAAATTATTGGAGCATGCCTATGTTGGCGCGTCTTTTCAGGTCGCAGAAGCGATCCTTCAAATCATTGTCTGAACAGGAAATCCTGGCACTTGCAATCGCCTCGGAAGAGGATGATGCGCGCATCTATCTCGCCTATGCGGATCAGCTGAAGCGCGACTATCCTGCGAGCGCGCAGGTGTTTGAAGACATGGCCGAGGTAGAAAGTACCCATCGGCGGTCGCTGATCGAAATCCATCGCCAGCGCTTCGGCGAGCGCATCCCGCTGATCCGCCGCGAGCATGTGCAGGGCTTCTACGATCGCAAGCCGGACTGGCTGCGCAAGAACCTGTCGCTCGACGCCATGCGGCGCGAGACGGAGGCCATGGAAGAGCAGGCCTACCGCTTCTATGTCGAGGCGGCCAAGCAGACGACTGACGCCTCGACCCGTCAGCTTCTTGGCGATCTGGCGCTGGCCGAACAGGGGCATGAGGATATCGCCCGCATGCTCGGAGAAAAGCACACACCGGAGACCGTCAAGGAAGAAGAGAACGAAGGCGTCCGCCGCCAGTTCGTGTTGACCTATGTCCAGCCCGGCCTGGCCGGTCTGATGGATGGTTCGGTCTCGACGCTGGCGCCGATCTTCGCCGCCGCCTTCGCCACGCAGGATACCTGGCAAACCTTCCTCGTCGGCCTTTCCGCTTCTGTAGGCGCCGGTATCTCCATGGGCTTTACCGAGGCGGCGCATGACGACGGCAAGATTTCCGGTCGTGGATCGCCGATCAAGCGCGGCCTTGCCTGCGGCATCATGACGGCGCTCGGCGGCCTCGGGCACGCGCTGCCCTATCTGATCCCGCATTTCTGGACGGCGACGATCACCGCGGCCGTCGTCGTCTTCTTCGAACTCTGGGCGATCGCCTTCATTCAGAACAAGTATATGGAAACGCCGTTCCTGCGCGCCGCCTTCCAGGTGGTTCTCGGCGGCGGACTTGTGCTCGGCGCCGGCATCCTGATCGGCAACGGTTGACTTCCGCGACAAAGAAAAAAGGCCTCCCGAAGCAAGCTTCGGAAGGCCACCCAAGAACCGGTAGAAGTGATTATTGCAGGGCGCCAACCAGAACGTCGCGGCCGTTCTCGATGGTAACCCAGCGCCCAGCATTGTAGCTCGACTGGCGCTTGATGAAGGAATAGTTCGTGTCGAACCATGGCTTCACGTTGGTCGACAGATTGTCGAGAATGAAATCGCCATCCGTGGTGCGCAGCGTCAGAACCGCATGCCCCTCACCGTCAGGCTTGCGTACGACCGTCATCAAAAGGTTTGCCGGCGAAAAGCCGCGCTGAATGAGGATGCGGCGCTTCAGAAGCGCATAGTCTTCGCAGTCGCCTGCCGTCGTCGGATAGGCCCAGACTTCGTCCTTGCCGTAGATTTCCTTGTCGGTCATCGGCTTGATCGTGGTGTTGACTGTCGTGTTGACCGAACGCACCAGCGTCCACTGGTCGGGGGTCATCTGCATGTTCGCAGTATTGCGGTTCGGGCCGCATTCGTCGCGGTGGATCTGACAGAAATCGTAATGGCCGATCGGCTGCGATGTCGCTCCGCCGGTAACCATGGAGAGGTTGGATGTCGAAGCCGGCAAGGCAGCCGAAGACATCGCTAGCATGGCCATCATGGCCACGAGGTAACCCTTGATCCGCACGCCCGTATTCCCTGCATCGCCCTTGTATTTATTAACAAAGAGTTAACGGGGAGGGGCGTTCGGAGTCAATCGTTACTTCTTGGTAGGGAGTTACAACTCTCGGACATGGTTAAAATGCCACAGAAGGTGGGCTTGCGCGATATCCTCTCAACCGGAGATACTATTCGTGTATCCGAATTCGCTTATTGACCGATAAACGCACTGACGGCAGAAAGCATGCGCTCGATATCCTGCGGCCGCGAAAGCCGGTGGTCGCCGTCGCGTACGAAGGTCAGCACCACGTCGTCGGACGGCAGATGCTCGATCAGCTTCATGGCATGTGCATAGGGCACATCGGGATCTTTCATGCCCTGCAGGATATGAACCGGGCATCCTGTCTGGATGATCCCGGTCAACACCCTGTTGGCGCGGCCGTCCTCGATCAGGGCCCGGGTATAGATATTGGGCTCAGGGCTGTATTCCGACTTTTCTTCGAAATAGCCGCGCTCTTCCAGAGAGGCGCGTTCCTTCTTGGTCAGATGCGGTTCGATCAGATCCGAGGTGAAATCCGGCGCGGGCGCGATCAGCACCATGCCCTCAAGCTTCGGTCCATCGGCGATCTTGCCCAGTTCCTGGGCCAGGCGCAGCGCGATCCACCCTCCCATCGACGATCCGACTGCAATGACGCGCTTCGGATTGACATGGATGAGAACCGCGAGCGTCTCCTCAAGCCAGCGTGAGATCGTCCCGTCGGTAAACTTGCCGCCGGAAAGCCCGTGGCCCGAATAGTCGAGACGAAGGCAGGCAAGACCGGTTTCCGCCGCCAGCCTGTCGAGCTCGACGGCCTTGGTGCCGCTCATGTCCGAGCGATATCCCGAAAGCCAGAGCAGCACAGGGGCGTCCGGTCCAGCATTCGCCTGACGCAGAATGAAGGCGATCTGGCGGGCGTCGTCACCCTCTCCGGCGGTGATAAACTTCGGCTGAGGGACGATGGATGTCTCGGACACGGCTGAACTCCTGTTGTTCCTGCCTATAAAACAGATTCTTGACAGGCTGACAGCGGGTGATTTTTCCGCTAAAGCGTGCTACTGACTCCGTTGTAGCGATAACGAGACCCCGTTTGTGCCCCCGTGGGAGTACGAGCTGCAGCATTCAACAACTCGAGGAGAGTACGACCATTCGCAGACCTTTTAAAACCGACGCGCCCGTTAAGGAAGGGCCGCGTTCGAACCGGGAAATTCGCATACCCCGTGTTCAGCTGATTGACGCAGAGGGACAGAACCTGGGCATCGTTGCCACCGATCAGGCGTTGAAAATGGCTGAGGAAGCCGGTCTCGACCTGGTGGAAATTTCCCCCAATGCCGAGCCGCCTGTGTGCAAGATTCTCGATCTGGGCAAGCTGAAATATGCCAACCAGAAGAAGGCTGCCGAAGCGCGCAAGAAGCAGAAGATCGTCGAAGTCAAAGAAATCAAGATGCGTCCGAACATCGACACGCATGACTATGACGTGAAGATGAAGGCGATGGGCCGCTTCTTCGAAGAAGGCGACAAGGTAAAGGTAACGCTGAAGTTCCGTGGCCGTGAAATGGCTCACCAGGAACTGGGCATGAAGCTGCTTCAGCAGGTCAAGGCCGACACGACCGAATATGCAAAGGTCGAAGCCGAGCCGAAGCTTGAAGGCCGACAGATGATGATGGTGCTCGCGCCCAAGTGAGCGCGGTCCATCAAGATGCATCGAAGCCGTCCGCAAGGGCGGCTTTTGTGTTTTCTGGGCCTGCTTTCTGACAGTCTGCTGACAGAGCCGCTCAGCGGCCTGTCAGCCAGGAGATGTCATGCCCCTTCCATCGAAACACGGATGGAAAGGAAACGACCATGGCCCCCCGTCTTCAAAGGATCATGCTGGCCTCGGCCGCCGCGCTTGCGCTGGCCGCTGCTCTACCCGCCCTTCAGCCTTCGGGATATTCCCTCTTTTCCGCAGCTGCCTATGCCCGTGGCGGTCATGACGGCGGCAGCGGCAGTTCGGGCCGCGGCGGCAGCGACGATGCCTCCGGCGACGACCATGGCGGCGGCCACGACAGTGGCAGCAACAGTGGCCGCGGCCGGAGTGGCGGCAACTCCAGCGATGACGACAATGGCGGCGATCGCCATGGCGGCCGGACGGTTGCTGCGGGGGCGGATGATAGCGGACGCCGCGGCCGCGAGAATGACCGCACCGATCGTCCCCGCGTTCCGCTCTCGGTTTCTGCTGCAAGTCTTCAAGGCCTCCTCAACGGTTCGCTTATCGCCGTCGATCAGCTGGGCCGCAGGCTGGAAGTCGAGGTCGAATTGGAACACGGCGTCCAGACCGTCGAGGTGAAGCCGCACCGCTCCGATGCCGTCCGTAACCCCGGCCCAATCACCAATGTTTCCATCAGGCCTACGGCAGCGCCGTAATCGCCTGGTTCTTCCGCCCGCCCCGGAAGATCGATGCTCCGCCGTTTGCCGGCGGAGCATCTGCCGTTTCAAGCCCGCTTTCCTGTGCCTCTTGTGCGGGTGCATGTAAGCGTTCAGTTTATCAGCCGTATATGAGGTCCGGATCAGGCATGTCTTTCACCCGCAGATCGACCGCTCTCCTGCTGTCAGCCGCCATCTTTGCGGCCGCACTGTCTGCGTCTCCGGCGGCGGCAAAAGATGGCGGCGGCAGTAGTGGCGGTTCCGGCAGCAGCGGTTCGAGCGGCTCCGGCTCATCCGGTTCAGGCTCGAACTCGGGATCGGGAGGCTCCGGCCACGATGGCGGAGACGATCATGGCGGCCATGGCGGCGGTGATGACGACGGCGGAGGCGATGATCACGGTGGCCGCGGAACCAGCAGCGGCAGCGGCTCCGGTCGCGCCGATTACGATCGCGCACGCGATGCCGTGCGCGAAGGCCGCATCCTGCCGCTGAAATCGCTGCTGCAGAAGATCGATTCCCGCCGTTACGGCCGGGTGATCGACGTCAGTCTCAGCCGCTCGCTGTTCAGTGATGTCTATCAGCTCAAGCTTCGGGATGGAAAAGGCACCATACGCACGCTGCGTGTCGATGCCCGCAGTGGCGAAGTGATCGGGGACAAGTGACCGATGAAGATCCTGCTCGCCGAAGACGACGCCAATATATCGGTGCACCTTGCCGAGACATTGGGACGCGAAGGCTATCTCGTCGAAACCTTGAACTCCGGCCCCGAAATTTGGGAGCAGGGCGAAACCGGTGATTACGCTGCCATCGTCCTCGATCTCGGTCTTCCCGGCATGGATGGCCTGTCGATCCTCAAGCGCTGGCGGGCCAATGGTCTCGAAACGCCGGTTCTCGTATTGACGGCCCGCGGCTCCTGGATGGAACGCGTCGACGGTTTCGATGCTGGGGCCGACGATTACCTGCCGAAGCCCTTCCGCAGCGAGGAGCTGCTGGCACGCCTTCGCGCTCTGCTGCGTCGATCAGGCAGGATGCAGCAACGCGTGAAATCGGCCGACCGCTTCACGCTGGATGAACAGGCCCGCCGTGTGACCTTCGATGGCCGCGAACTTGATCTGAGCCCTCTCGAATACCGGATGATCTCCGTGTTCATCGATCGTCCGGGCGCCGTGCTGACGCCAGCGGAACTTGCGAGCCAGGTCCAGGGTCGCGATGACGACGCCGCCAAAAATGCCGTCGAGGCCATGGTGGCGCGATTGCGCAAGAAGACCGATAGCGGCGCGATAGAAACGCGCCGCGGCTTCGGATACCTGCTGCCGGGCAAGACACGATGACGAAATCATTGCGCTTCCGTCTGGCCGCTGGCGCCCTTGTTGCGATTGCGGTGGCTCTTGCACTGGTCTGGTTCGTCCTCGGTCATCTGTTCGAAGACTATCTGGCCGACCAATATGCGAACGAGATGACCGCGGTATCGGATGCTCTGGGTGCCCGTCTGGCGATCGAAAACGGTGCGCTTTCGCTGATCAGCGAACCGTCCGATCCGCGGTTCCAGACACCGGCCGGCGGACGCTATTGGCAGATAACGCCCGACGACCCCACTCAGCCGCCGCTCCGCTCGCGATCGTTCTGGGACGAGGAACTGACCAGGGATAGCCTCTCCAGGGATCTCTATTGCGGGTTTCACGAGGCCGAGGGGCCGGATGGAGCGACGATCCTGGTCACCGTGAAGGCGATGTCCGTCGGTGAGGGTGATGCGCGCAAACACTTTACGATCTATACGGCCTTCTCCAAGGACGAGATGGAAAGCGCGCTGTCGAATTATCACCGGCCGCTGCAGCTCATGCTGGCCGCAACCGGCCTGCTTCTGCTTGCCGCCGCTTTTCTGCAGGGGCTGATCGGCCTGAAGCCGCTAGTGCGCCTGCGCAACGAGGTGGCGAATATCCGCGCCGGACGCAGCGCCCATATCGGTGCCGAAGGACCGAGCGAGGTCCGCCCGCTGGTCAACGAGATCAATCTTCTGCTGGCGGAGCGCGAAACCGCGGTGGAACGGGCACGATCGCGGGCCAGCGATCTGGCGCATGGATTGAAGACGCCGCTGACGGTTCTGTCCCATCTCGTCGAAAGCCTGCCGGATGACAAGCGCGATACCGCCCTGCAGCAGATCGAACTCGTGCGCCAGCGGGCCGACCGGCAATTGCAGGCCGCGAGGATGGGTGTCGAACGCATGGCGACGACGTCGCTTCTCGGCATATCGGGCAAGCTGGTCAGTGTTCTCTCGCCCGTCACTGACGGCAAGGGCGTCGGCTGGAAAGTCGATATCGATCCGGCGCTGACCATCGAAGCCGATCCCGCCGATGTCGCCGAGGCCATGGGCAACATTCTCGACAATGCGGTGCGCTTTGCCCGCTCCCGCATCGATGTCTCGGCGTCCAGGGAAGGCGAGGCCGTTATCCTCCGGGTCGGCGACGATGGCCCTGGCGTGCCTCCCGAAAACTATGCGATGATGCTGAAGCGCGGCGTCAGCGCTGACGATGCGCATGCAGGCTCCGGTCTCGGGCTTGCCATTTCCGGCGACATCGCCGAGGCTTACGGCGGCAGGATTGTCCTTTCGCGCTCGGATCTCGGCGGCCTGGAAGTCACCTTGGCCTTGCCCGCGCCGAAGAATCTGATGCCCGCGGCCTGAGTGCCAAGATTCCGCCGGCCGCCCCGTTGCACTTTCATGACACTGCGGTTATAAGCGCGCGTCCGAACTGACCGGCAGGGCATGCCGTGGCAGTTTCGAATGCTTGCGGGCAGGTTTCGTCACCGGGCCCGCAGATCAACAACAAACGCTCCCGCACCTGGTTGCGACGGCCGGTTTTCCGGACATCGCTCGAGGGTTTCTTTGAAACATGCAGGGAGGACAGAAACGGAGTAGCAAAATGCCCAAGATGAAGACGAAGTCCTCTGCCAAGAAGCGGTTCAAGATCACCGCAACCGGCAAGGTCAAGGCTGCAGCTGCTGGCAAGCGCCATGGCATGATCAAGCGTAGCAACAAGTTCATTCGCGATGCACGTGGCACGATGGTTCTGGCTGAACCCGATGGCCGCAAGGTTGTGAAGAACTATCTGCCGAACGGTCTCTAAGACTCTTCCGCGAACGTTGTAGATTAAGGAGATCATGAAATGGCACGTGTAAAAAGAGGCGTTACCGCCCACGCCAAGCACAAGAAGGTTCTGAAGGCCGCAAAGGGCTTTTACGGCCGCCGCAAGAACACCATCCGTACGGCTAAGGCAGCGGTTGACCGCTCCAAGCAATACGCTTACCGCGACCGCAAGGTCAACAAGCGCAATTTCCGCGCGCTCTGGATCCAGCGTATCAACGCTGCTGTCCGCGAATTCGGCCTGACCTACGGCCGCTTCATCGACGGCCTGAACAAGGCTGGCATCGAAGTCGACCGTAAGGTTCTCTCCGACATGGCGATCCATGAGCCTGCAGCATTCGGCGCCCTCGTCGATGCATCCAAGAAGGCCCTTGAGTACCTCAAGGACGCCGGCACGAAGAACGAGTTTGAAGCAGCGGTTAACTAAGCCGGCGCTATCGAACTTCAGTTTCGATGTTTTTAAACCCGCGCTGGCTAGCTGGCGCGGGTTTTTGTTTGCGATTTGAAATGGGAGTCACGGGAACGTGGCGGACGCTATCGACAATCTGAAAGCCGGACGCGGCCTGAGCGAGGAGGACATTCCGGTTCTTCTCACTGCGCTGCTGTCGGGTTCGCACAGGGTCGCGTGTGTGCCGCTGTCGCAGGGTGCTGTCTGGATCAAGCGCTATGGCACGGAGTGCACTTCGCGCTGGGTCGTTCTGCAGCGGATGATCGCCAATCTGGTTGGTGCGCCGTTTCTCCGGCCGTCACCGGCGCTGGATGACGAAGGCATGGCACAACGCGAAATCCGGCGTATCACCATGTTCGCATCCAAGGACGTACCGACCGCGCGCGTTGTCTATTCGTCCGGCAGCGCCGTCGTTTTCAGTGATGTCGGCTTGACTGTCGGACAGCAGCTGCGCGCAATGGCTGGCAGCGATCCGGTAGCCCATGACGATCTGCTCGTCCTCTGCGCTGGCGAACTCGGCCGGCTTCATGCCAAGGGTCTGTGCCATGGTCGCCCGTTTCCGCGCGACATGTTCGTCAAGGATGGCCGCATCGGCTTCATGGATTTCGAAGAAGAACCCGACACCGTCATGCCGCTGACAACGGCGCAGGCGCGCGACATCTGGCTGCTCTTCCTGCAGATCGCAGGCCGCGCCCGGCTGGGCAGTCAAACCCATGACCGGGCCTATAAAGCGTGGTGCGAGGCAGCACCGGCCGGCGCCATTGACGAACTGCACAAACTCACCGGCTTTCTGGGCGCCTTTTTGTGGTTTGCCCGGTTGATTGGCCGCGTTCACATGGGTAGTGATCTGCGGCAGTTCATCATGGCCACCAGTTACTTGAAACACGCTTCCTGAAGCACATTGACGCCCGCAAGGCAGGAAAAGATGACCGAACTCGAAACTCTGGAAAAGCAACTGCTGGCCGATGTCGCGGCCGCTGCCGACGAGCCTGCGATCGAAGCGGTGCGGGTTGGCGCACTCGGCAAGAAGGGATCCGTCTCCGAGCTGCTGAAGACGCTCGGCGCGATGTCGCCGGAAGAGCGCCAGACGCGCGGTGCGGCGATCAATGCGCTGAAGACTGTGGTCACCGATGCCATCAACCTGCGCAAGAGCGATCTGAAGCGGGCGGCCATCGATGCGCGCCTGAAGGCGGAGACCGTCGATGTCAGCCTGCCGGTCCGCTCGTCTCCGGCAGAGCGCGGCCGCATCCACCCGATCAGCCAGATCGTCGACGAGATCACCGCGATCTTCGGCGACATGGGCTTCTCGATCGCCGAGGGTCCTGACGTCGAAACCGACTATTACAATTTCACGGCCCTGAATTTCCCCGAGGGACACCCGGCCCGCGAAATGCATGACACCTTCTTCTTCAATCCGGACGAGAACGGTGAGCGCAAGGTTCTGCGCACGCACACCTCGCCGGTGCAGGTGCGCACCATGGAAGCGCAGAAGCCGCCGATCCGCATCATCATCCCCGGCAAGACCTATCGTCAGGACAGCGACGCGACGCACTCGCCGATGTTCCATCAGGTCGAGGGCCTCGTCGTCGACAAGAAGGCCAACGTCGCCAATATCCGCTGGGTGCTGGAAGAGTTCTGCAAGACCTTCTTCGAAGTCGATAGCGTGACGATGCGCTTCCGCCCGTCCTTCTTCCCGTTCACCGAACCGTCCTTCGAGGTCGACATCCAGTGCGACCGCTCCGGCCCGATCGTCAAGTTCGGTGAAGGCACCGACTGGATGGAAATCCTCGGCTGCGGCATGGTTCACCCGAACGTGCTGCGCGCCGGTGGCCTTGATCCGGACGAATATCAGGGCTTTGCCTGGGGCATGGGCCTCGACCGCATCGCCATGCTGAAATACGGCATGCCCGACCTGCGCGACTTCTTCAACGCCGACGTCCGCTGGATGAACCACTATGGCTTCCGCCCGCTCGACATGCCGACGCTGTTCGGCGGTCTGAGCGCGTAAGGGAGGATTGGACCTATGAAATTCACGCTCTCCTGGCTCAAGGATCACCTTGATACCGACGCCACGCTCGATGAAATCTGCGCCCGCCTGACGGAAATCGGCCTTGAGGTCGAGGATGTCGATGACAAGGCTGCGTATAAGCCCTTCGTCATCGCCAGGGTTCTGTCGGCTGAAAAGCATCCGGAAGCCGATCGTCTGAAGGTGCTGTCGGTTGATGCCGGCCCCGACGTTAACGGCGGCAAGCCGTTGCAGATCGTCTGCGGTGCGCCGAATGCCCGCGCCGGTCTCGTCGGCGCGCTGGCGCAACCAGGCGATTATGTGCCCGGGATCGACGTGACGCTTGGCGTCGGCAAGATTCGCGGCGTCGAAAGCCACGGCATGATGTGCTCCGAAAAGGAGCTGAACATGTCGGATAGTCACGACGGCATCATCGACCTGCCTGCCGATGCGCCTGTCGGCACGTCTTTCGCCGCCTATGCTCATCTCGACGATCCCATGATCGAGATCAACCTGACGCCGAACCGTCCGGACTGCACCTCGATCTACGGCATCGCCCGCGATCTCGCGGCTTCCGGTCTCGGCACTCTGAAGACCCGCCCAGCGCCGTCCTTCGCTGTCGAAGGCGAGACGCCGGTGAAGGTGACGCTCGATCTCGATGATGAGAAGCTCTGCCCGGGCTTTGGCCTGCGCATCGTGCGCGGCATCAAGAACGGCCCGAGCCCGAAGTGGATGCAGCAGCGCCTGCTGGCAATCGGTTTGCGTCCGATCAACGCGCTGGTCGATATCACCAACTACATGACCTTCGACCAGGGCCGCCCGATGCACGTCTTCGACGCTGCCAAGGTCAAGGGCAACCTGACGGTTCGCCGCGCCAAGGATGGCGAAACGGTACTGGCGCTCGATCAGCGCGAATACAAGCTCGGCGCCAACAATGTCGTCATCGCTGACGACAACGGCGTTGAGTCGATCGGCGGCATCATGGGTGGTGAGCACTCCGGCTGTGATGAGAATACCGTCGATGTCCTGATCGAGTCGGCCCTCTGGGATCCGATGAACATCGCAAAGTCGGGCCGCGGCCTCGGCATCATCACCGATGCCCGTTACCGTTTCGAGCGCGGCGTCGATCCGGAATATATGATCCCGGGCCTCGAGCGCACCACCGAGCTGGTTCTGGAACTTTGCGGCGGCAAGCCTGCCAAGGCTGAGGTTGTCGGATACAAGGGCTATCAAGCCAGGATTGTCGATTTCCCCTATTCCGAGGTCAAGCGCCTGACCGGCCTCGAGGTCTCGACCGATGAGAGCAATGCGATCCTCGGTCGCCTTGGCTTCAATGTCTCCGGCTCCGGCGAGCGCGTTTCGGTCGCCGTTCCCTCCTGGCGTCCCGATGTCGATGGCAAGGCCGATCTCGTTGAGGAAGTCATGCGCATCCACGGCGTTGACAAGATCAAGCCGGCGCCGCTCGAAAGTCATGCTGCCGTCAACGGCAAGATCCTGACGACGCTGCAGATCCGTACCCGCACCGCCAAGCGCGCGCTTGCCTCACGTGGCATGCTGGAGGCCGTCACCTGGTCGTTCATCCCGGAAGATCAGGCGAAGCTTTTCGGCGGCGGTTCGCCGGCGCTGAAGCTTGCCAACCCGATCGCAGCGGAAATGTCGGATATGCGTCCGTCGCTGCTCCCCGGCCTGCTGACCGCGGCCCAGCGCAATGCTGACAAGGGCAATGGCGACGTCGCGATCTTCGAAGTCTCCGGCACCTACGAAAGTGACCGGCCAGAAGGCCAGCGCCGCGTTGCTGGCGGCATCCGCCGCGGAACGGCAACGATGGCCGGTGCCGGCCGTATGTGGTCGAACGCGGCGAAGGGCGGCGGCAAGCCCGCTGATGTCTTCGATGCCAAGGCCGACGCGCTTGCCGTGATCGAAGCCTGCGGTCTGCCGATGGGCAATATCCAGATCGAGCAGGGCGGCCCCGAATGGTATCATCCGGGCCGCTCCGGCACGATCAAGATGGGTCCGAAGGTCGTCCTCGGCTATTTCGGCGAGTTCCATCCCTCGACGCTGGAAGCGCTCGACGTCTCCGGCGCTCTCTGCGGCTTCGAAGTTTATGTCGATGCCATGCCGGAGCCGAAGAAAAAGGCGACGCGCACCAAGCCGGCGCTCGAGCTTTCGGCCTTCCAGACCGTCAAGCGTGATTTCGCCTTCGTCGTTGACAAGACGGTTGAAGCGAGCGCCATCCTCAAGGCCGCCAGCGGCGTCGACCGCAAGCTGATAACCGGCGTCAACGTCTTCGATATCTTCGAAGGCGCATCGCTTGGTGAGGGCAAGAAGTCGGTGGCCATCGAAGTTCAGATCCAGCCAGTCGAGCGGACGCTGACGGACGAAGATTTCGAAGCATTGACGCAGAAGATCATCGCCAGCGTGACAAAATTCACCGGCGGCGTGCTGCGAAGCTAAGGTTCAGAAAATCAAACGAGAAACCGGCGGAAGCCGGTTTTTCTTTGTCTCTAGTGTTTCTCCGGAAAGAGCGAATGCATCGCTGTCTGGAGAAGCTCCTCCACATAGACCTGCGCCGTATCCGTCGCCTCTTCGGACAGGTTCATTTCCTCACACTTTTTCTCCACCGCCTCGCGGATGAGATAGAGCACGCCTCGACCGATTTTGGCATTCTCGGGATCGGATGTATCGAGCACCATGGCGAGCGATGTCATCGCCACGATTTCCAGCACGAGCATACGGCCTTCGATATCGGACAGATTGCTTGATGTCGCTTTGGCACTGTCCTTCTTGGCATCCGGCATGATTTGTCCCCCATTTCCGGTCACGCCTTCTAACTAGTGCCGGTCGATGCAAAAAGAAGGCTAGGTTGTGCGAAAGCCGCAATACCTTTGGTATTATAAGTTGCGAGCCGTTTTATTCGCCGGATCCGCTGCCTTTATTGATCCGTGACGCGTGTTGAGTTCAGATTTTCTGCCGTTTCGCTTTTCTGGCACACGCGGTCGCTCGAATTACTTTGCGGGCCAGCGCCGCGCTACCAACCCGGGATCGCGACCGTTTTGCCGAAACCGGGTGGAAACACGCAGCGAATTCGCCGATGCTCTGCGTGGCAAGAGGAGGGTGCTGATGAAAAAGCCGGGATCGATGAAGTCTTTGGAAGACATGGGGCGTGCCCGCCTGTCGAAGAATTTCTTCTTCCGCGACTTCCTCCATTCCGAGATCGCCGATTTCTATCGCATTCCGAATATTCCCGACGATCCGGAATTGGCGATCGAGGCGGGCAGGCGGCTTTGCGAGGAGCTTCTGGAACCGCTGCAGGCGACGTTCGGCCGCCTTCACATCCGGTCGGGATACCGGTCCGCAGAAGTGAACGGCTTCGGCAACAGGAACAAGCTGAACTGCTCGTCAAATGCCGCGACGGCAGCCGATCATATCTGGGATATGCGGGATCTCGACGGTTGCATGGGAGCAACAGCCTGCGTTGTGGTCCCTTGGCTCGTCGATACCTACCGCGACGAACAGGATTGGCAGCGGCTTGCCTGGTGGATCCACGACAAGCTTCCCTATGCGGCGCTCTGTTTCTTCCCGAAGCTATGGGCTTTCAACATTCAATGGCACGAGCGTCCGCGGCGGATCATCCAGAGCTACGTGCGCCCGCGGGGTATCCTGACCAAGTCAGGCATGGCCAACTGGGAGGGCGATCATTCGGAATTCTACCGGGGCTTCCCGCCGCTCAGATATTGATACGATACCGGATATGTCCGTCGCTCTCAACATAGCTGTCGTAGAGTGCGCGTGCCCGCGTGTTGCTCTCGCTCGTATGCCAGTAGAGCCGGGACCAGCCGTTCGTTCTGCAGAGATCGACGAGATCGTCGAGCAGGGCACGCCCTATACCTTTGCCGCGGATCGATTGATCGACGAAGAGATCCTCGAGATAGCAGTCCTTACCATGGATCCAAGTACCCTCATGCGTCAGCGACAAGCTGAAGCCGGCGACAGCGCCATCTATCTCGGCAACACGCATGAAGATTGCCGACGCCGGATCGAAAACCCGGCGCCAGGTGGAATCCGTGATGCTTTCATCGACGGTGACGTCATAGAATTCGAGATAGTCCTTCCAGAGGTCCCGCCAGCGGCTTTCATCTTCAGGTCTCGCATCCCGGATCGTCACTGTCATCGATTATCTCCTCAGGCGCCTGCCTTGTCGAGCAGCGCCATAGCTTCGCTGGAAAGCTGCAGCCTTGCGGCCTTTGCCAGGCTTTCGAGCTGCGAAAGGCTGGTAGCACTGGCAATCGGCGCCGTCACGCCTTTCTTGTTCAGCAACCAGGCGAGCGAAATCTCCGCAGGCTTTCCACCTGTTTCAGCGGCAACCTTGTCCAGCGCGTCGAGGATGTGCATGCCCTTGGCGTCGAGATATTGGGAAACACGCCCCTCGCGCGCCCGGCCTTCCGTATCGGCCTTGGTGCGGTATTTACCGGACAGAAAACCGGCTGCCAGACTGAAATAGGTGATCACGCCGATGTCTTCCTTGACGCAAAGATCGGCAAGCGGTCCCTCGAAGCTTGAGCGCTCGTAGAGATTATATTCCGGCTGCAGCACATCGTAGCGCGGCAGCCCGGCCTTGTCAGCCGCGTCCAGGGATGCCTGCAGCAGCGGCGCATCGTAATTCGAGCAGCCGAAGGAGCGGATCTTGCCCTGCTGCTTCAGCTTGGCATAGGCGGTCAGGCTTTCCTCGTGCGGCGTATCGGCATCCGGCCAATGGGAGAGATAGACGTCAATGTAATCCGTCTGCAGACGGCGCAGGGAGTCTTCCACTGCTTTGAGGATATACTTTTCCTTCAGTGTCTTACCCTGACCCATGTCGGAACCGACCTTGGTGATGATGACAGCCTTGTCGCGCGCCACCTTCCCCTTCTTCAGCCAGCAGCCGATGATCTCCTCGGAATCGCCACCCTTGTTGCCCGGAACCCAGGCCGAATAGACGTCTGCGGTGTCGATCGTGTTGAGACCAGCGTCGAAGAAGCCATCGAGAATCTCGAAGGATGTCTTTTCGTCGGCAGTCCAGCCGAAAACGTTGCCGCCGAAAACGATCGGGGAAATTGAAAGACCTGTTTTTCCAAGCCGGCGCATTTCCATGGCGCTCTCCTAAAGTGCTGATTTAATTGAAAGTGCAGACACGGCAGAACGCCGCCGGGGAATAACCTAGTGCAGCCCGGCGCCGAAGGAAACCAAACTTTCGTGATCTGCAGCCGCGCCATTGCCTGCCTGCCGCCCGGTGAATAAGGTGCGCGCAATCAACCTTTGGGAGGCTCATCCATGCTGCGTTTCGGTATCATTTCCACCGCCAAGATCGGTCGCGAGGCTGTCGTGCCCGCCATTCAGGATGCCGAAAATTGCGTCGTCAGCGCCGTCGCCAGCCGTGATCTGGCCCGCGCCCGTGAGATGGCGGACCGTTTCTCTGCCCCGCATGCCTTCGGCTCCTACGAAGAAATGCTGGCATCCGACAAGATCGACGCCGTCTACATCCCGCTGCCGACGTCGCAGCATATCGAATGGGCGATCAAGGCGGCGGATGCCGGCAAGCACGTCCTCTGCGAAAAGCCGATCGCGCTGAAGGCTGCGGAGATCGACAAGCTGATCGCGGCGCGGGACCGCAACAAGGTGCTGATCTCGGAAGCTTTCATGGTCACCTATGCGCCGGTCTGGCGCAAAGTCCGCTCGCTGATCGCCGAAGGCGCCATCGGCAAGCTACGCCATGTCCAGGGTGTTTTCACTTATTTCAATCGCGATCCGGGCAACATGCGCAACATCCCCGAGCTTGGCGGCGGCGGCCTGCCCGATATCGGCGTCTACCCGACGATCAGCACCCGCTTCTCGACCGGTCTGGAGCCGCTGCGCATCCAGGCCGTGACCGAACGCGATCCGGAATTCGGCACCGACATCTATTCGAGCGTCAAGGCCGATTTCGGCGACTTCGAGCTGAGCTTCTATATCTCGACTCAGATGGCCAATCGCCAGCTGATGGTGTTCCACGGCACCGAAGGCTTCATCGAGGTGAAATCCCCCTTCAATGCTGACCGCTGGGGGCCCGAGGAGATCGAGCTCAGCAACCGCGGCCACAACCAGTCGACCATCTTCCGCTTCCAGGACAGCCGCCAGTATCGCAAGCAGGCGGAAGCCTTTGCCCGCGCCGCCAAGGGCGAGCAGGAAGAGATCGTCACGCTGGAAAATTCGAAACTGAACCAGAAGGTGATCGACGCGATCTACCGTGCCAGCGAGAAGGACGGCTGGGAGCCGGTCTGATCACTCGCTGCGGAAAACGAAGCGGGAATAGCCGAAGAAACTGAAGAACATCGACGCGGCGGTGGCAAGCACCAGCGCCGCCAGTGGCTGCAGCGCGGGCATCGTCAACAGCAGGGCGGCGTAGAGGCCGTAGTTGACAAGCGCAGACGTGATCCCGACGGATCCGTAGCGGAAACCTTCGACGGCAAGCGAATGCGGCGACCGGTCGAAGGTGAATGTCCGATTGAAGATCCAGGTGACGACCATCGCCAGCGCGATCGCAATCAGCCGGGCGATGAACGGGCCGAGCGGTGTGACATGCAGCAGCAGCGTCAGCAATCCGGCGTCGACAACGAAGCCAATCCCGCCTGCGATACCGAAGCGCAGCAGCTTCTTCACGCGGCACCTGCCTTGCGAGCCGCGACAGGCTTGCGCGCTGGCTCGGCAATATTCTCGGAAAGCTCTGTGCGCTGCCGCTCGCGTCGGCTTGCGGCACCAGCTGCCATATAGTGGATGCGCAGCTGCTCCGCTCGTGAGCGCGCAACGGAATCAAGGATCGTGCCCGCGGTGAAAAGCATGAACGAGATCATCATCAGCGCCATGGACAGAACCCAGGTCGGCATGCGGCTGACGAGACCGGTCGCGAAATATTCCGCCAGCACGGGCGTCATAAAGCCAAGGCTTGCCAGCATGAATGTTGCGCTGATGATGCCAAAGAAGGCGAAGGGCCGTGTTTCCTTCATCAACATGGCAAACATCCAGAGGATATTGCCGCCGTCCCTGAAGGTGGAGAGCTTGGAATGCGAGCCTTCCGGCCGGCGGCCGTAATCGAGCTCGAGCTCGCTGACCGGCAGCTTCAGGCGCGAGGCATGGACCGACATTTCGGTCTCGATTTCGAAGCCGCCCGATACCGCCGGAAAACTCTTGACGAAACGGCGCGAGAAGGCGCGATAGCCGGAAAAGATATCGGTGAAATCAGGGCCGAAGATAGTCCGGTAGAGGACGTTGAAAATCCGGTTGCCGAAGGCGTGGCCCTGACGGCCCGCGTCGGCGCGGACGTTCCGGCGGGTGCCGACCACCATGTCGGCGCGCTCCGTCAGAAGCGTGCGGATCAGGTCTTCGCCGTCTTCCGGTGCATAGGTGCCGTCGCCATCGGCCATCAGGTAAATATCGGCATCGATATCGGCAAACATCCGGCGCACGACATGGCCCTTGCCCTGACGCCGCTCGCGCACGACATTTGCGCCGGCCAGCATTGCATGCAGCGCGGTGCCGTCGGTGGAATTGTTGTCGTAGACGTAGATCTGGGCCTCGGGAAGCGCTGCCTTGAACCCGCGAACCACGGCGCCGATCGTTGCTGCCTCGTTGTAGCAGGGGAGGAGCACGGCAATGGATGGAGTATCGTTCTGCGATCGGTTCATGATCTTGCTCACCGGGTTTGGCCGGGGCGCAGTATAAGTCAGCCAATGTTAATAAGACGCTATGACGCAGGCAGCCAATTGCGCTCAACTGACACGTTTTACTCTTTCTTGATCGCCTGCTGATAAACCAGCTGGAACTGGCAACGAGTTCCCGAAATGACGAACGCTGTAGAGATGACCGCCATTTCCCCTTCAGGCAGCAAGCTTGCACGATTTCAGGCGCTGTTCTCGCGGCTTTGGCCCTCTGTATTCGCCTATAGCGCAGTCTTGCTCGTGGCGATCCTGCTTATCAAGCTGCCGCATGCGAAGGACTACGTCGGTCCGGACAACGACGACGGCATGCGGCTTGTCGAGGTTCGTGATCTGCTGGCCGGTCAGGGCTGGTTCGATCTCATGCAGTATCGTCTCGGCGTCGGCGGGACATTGATGCATTGGTCGCGCCTGATCGATTTGCCGATTGCCGCGCTGATCAAGTTTTTCGGACTGTTCTTTTCCGGAGAGCGAGCCGACGCGCTGGCGCTGGCGGTCTGGCCGATTTCGCTCGTCCTGCCCTTGATGCTTGCAATGGCGATCGCCGGCCGCCGTATCGGCGGCGCGCTGGCAATGCACATCTCGCTCGCATTGACATTCTTGATGATCTTGACGAGCGGACGGTTCTTGCCCGGCGCGATCGATCATCACAATGCGCAGATGGGCCTCGTCGCGATGATGGTGGCAATGCTGCTCGACGACAAATATCGCGGATGGAGTTTCGCCGTCGCCGGGTTTTGTGCCGCAGTCGCGATCGCGATAGGCGCCGAAACAACGCCGGCAGTGGCCTCCATCTGCCTAATCGTTGCGATTGCCTGGGCGTGGCATGGCGATGTTTATGCGAGTGCCGCGAAAGCCTTCGGCCTCTCGCTTGCCGTCTTCGTCAGTATCTTCTTCTTCGGCACCGTCCCGCCACGGCTTTATTCGGCCGTAACCTGCGACAATCTCTCGCTTGGTTTCTATAGCCTGTCAGCGATCGGGGGTGGTTTGCTTTTCGTTGCTGCCGCCTTTGCGAGCAGGGCGCCGCGCCTCACGCGTTTTGCTGTACTCGCCGGTGTTGGCCTTTGCATCGCGATCTCCGCGCTGCTTATCGCGCCGCAATGCCTGCAGAATCCGCTGAGCAATCTTGATCCGATGCTTGTCGAGCTTTGGTTGGATAGCATCTCCGAGGCGCGATCCTTCGTGGAGATGGCACGCACCGAAACGTATATTCTGGGTGCCTTCTATGCGACCGGCCTTTTCGGTGTCGCCATATGCGTGTTCCGCATCATGCAACGCGACCGCGTGGAAGTTCACCTGACGCTTCTTTTCCTGCTGGGGGTTAGCTTTGCTATCGCCCTGGTGCAGGTGCGGGGTGCGACGTTCTCGAACATGTTGGCGATCCTGCCTCTGACCCTTCTGATCATTGATGTGCGCAAGGTTTCCAATGCAGACCGGGAAAATATCGCAGCGGCACTCTGCTACATCCTCGTAGTGATCGGCAGCGTTCCGGCAGCTTGGGGCGTCGCCGGCGATCTTGTTGCCATGCAAGTGAACCCGGCGGCCAGCGCCGTTGCAAGCGAAGACGAACCCGAATCCGCCTGCAAATCGCGTCAGGCGATAGCGCCGCTCGACAACATGCCACAAGGGATGGTCGTCGCGCCTTGGGAAATGGGCGTACCGATCCTCCGGTTCAGCGCCCAGCATGTGCTGACGGCTCCCTATCACCGCAACCCGCGAGGCATGCTCACGGAATTGCATATCGGCCTGGCCGAGCCCAAGGAGGCAGAGGCGTTCCTGCGTGGCGTGGGGGCGACTGCACTGGCTTATTGCCAGGAGGATGTGTCGTCGGCGCAGCTCGCAAAACTCAAGCCAGACGGCCTCTACGCCCAGCTCGCCGAAGGCAATGTGCCGGATTATCTTCAGCCTTATGCCAAGGCTGAAGGCGTCCAGTATTTCCTCTTCAAGCCGGTGGATTGACGCCCCCGACTGGCGATCTTCCGGCTGATCTTTCGCCCCACTTCGGATAGAACGAAGACATGAGCAATGTCTTCGACGGCGATTCGCCGACAAACCTCACGGAATATTCGGTTTCCGAACTATCGGGATCGATCAAGCGCACGGTCGAGACCGCATTCGATCAGGTCCGCGTGCGCGGCGAAATATCCGGTTATCGCGGGCCGCATTCGTCCGGCCACGCTTATTTTTCGATGAAGGATGACCGCGCACGCATCGATGCCGTCATCTGGAAGGGTGTTTTCTCGCGTCTCCGCTTCCGGCCTGAGGAAGGCATGGAGGTTATCGCCACCGGCAAGATCACGACGTTCCCGGGATCGTCCAAATACCAGATCGTCATCGAAACGCTGGAGCCGGCCGGTGCCGGCGCGCTGATGGCGCTGATCGAGGAGCGGAAGCGCAAGCTCGGTGCCGAGGGGCTTTTCGATCCGGCGCGCAAGCGCCGCCTTCCCTACATGCCGAAGGTAATTGGTGTGGTCACCTCGCCGACGGGCGCCGTCATCCGCGATATTCTTCACCGCATCTCCGATCGCTTTCCCGTTCATGTGCTTGTCTGGCCGGTGAAGGTGCAGGGCGAGGGATCCGGCGAAGAGGTTGCCAATGCCATCCGCGGCTTCAACGCTTTCGAGCCTGCGGGCGAGATGCCAAGGCCCGATGTGCTGATCGTTGCCCGCGGCGGCGGCAGTCTTGAGGATCTATGGAGCTTCAACGACGAGATCGTTGTTCGTGCCGCGGCCGAAAGTGCCATCCCGCTGATTTCGGCCGTCGGGCACGAAACGGACTGGACCCTGATCGATTACGCGGCCGATGTCAGGGCGCCGACGCCGACGGGTGCGGGTGAAATGGCGGTGCCGGTCAAGGCGGAACTCGAAGCGCAGATCGCCGGCCTTTCCGCCCGTCTTCAGGCCTGTATCACACGGCAGATGGATCATCGTCGCCAGTCCGTGCGGGCGCTGATGCGCGCGCTGCCATCGCTCGATCAGCTGCTGGCCCTGCCGCGCCGCCGGTTCGACGAAGCGGCCTCCGGTCTCGGGCGTGGTTTGGAACTCAACACCATCAACAAGCGCCGCAGTTTCGAGCGCGTGGCATCGCATCTGCGCCCGGATGTGCTGTCCAACAGGATCACCGAGCGGCGGCAGATGCTGGCCGAGCGGATGACGCGGGCCGAGCGCATCGTCGAGCGCCGTATCGACGCCTTGAAAGGCCGGGTCGAGCGTTTCGGCGTGACGCTGTCGTCTGTCCCCGCGCGCCTGACGACGCAGACCGCCCGCATGCGCGATCACCTTGCCAATCTGTCCCGCCATGGCGACACGGCCGTGCGCCATCAGCTGACACGGGCGCGGGGAGAGCTGGCCGCTCAGGATCGGGTGCTGCAGTCGCTTTCCTACAAGAACGTGCTGAAGCGCGGCTATGCCTTGATCAGGGATGACGATGACCGGCCGGTCTCGCAGGCCGCCATGCTGACGGCAGGTGCCGGGATCTCGATCGAATTCTCGGATGGCCGCGTCGGTGCCGTAACCACCGAGGGCGGAGCGCCGCCAGCGACGAAGAAGCGTGCGCCCAAGTCCGGCGAACAGGCGCCCCCTCCGAAGCAGGGAAGCCTCTTCTAGGACGCCCGGAGAGCCGGCCGCTCGATGGTATCGTGCGCCAGCCTGTGTTGCGTTACGCCCACTCGCCATGGCGCATGACCGGCACCCGCGATCCATCCGGCTTGATGCCGTCGATATCGACCTTGTTGGAACCGATCATCCAGTCGATATGGATCAGGCTCGAATTGCCGCCCTGCGCCTTGATCTGGTCCTGGCTGAGCGTTGCGCCATCCACAAAGCACTTTGAATAGCACTGGCCGAGCGCGATGTGGCAGGAGGCATTCTCGTCGAACAGCGTGTTGTAGAACAGGATGCCGCTGGCCGAGATCGGCGAGGAATGCGGAACCAGTGCCACCTCGCCCAGGCGGCGTGCGCCATCGTCGGTATCCAGCACCTTGTTCAGCACTTCGGCCCCGCGCGACGCCTTGGCCTCGACGATGCGGCCGCCTTCGAAACGCACCTGAATATTGTCGATCAGCGTGCCCTGATGCGAGAGCGGTTTGGTGCTCGACACATGGCCTTCGACGCGCAGCGCATGCGGCGTGGTGAAGACCTCTTCGGTCGGGATGTTCGGGTTGCAGGTAATGCCATTCTTCGCCGTCGATGCGCCGCCATGCCATTCGTGGCCGTCGGCAAGCCCGACCGTCAGATCCGTGCCCGGTCCGGTGAAGTGCAGGGCCGCGAAGCGCTGGCCGTTCAGCCATGCCGAACGCTTGGCGAGGTTGCCGTTGTGCTCTGCCCAGGCGGCAATCGGATCATCGAGATCGACGCGCGACGCGGCAAAGATCGCCTTGGCGAGCTTGGCAACGGCAATCGCTTCGGGATCATTGGGGAAAACGAGCTTGGCCCAGGAAGGGTTTGGATAGGAAACGATGTTCCAGTTGATGTCGAAATTCGAGATCTTCTCGAGCGCCGGTTTGTAGGCGCTCGAGTTGGCGCGGTTGGCGCGGCTGACCTTGCCCGGATCCTGGTCCGAAAGCAGCATCGGATTGTCGCCAGCGATGGCAAGCCGGGCGGCATTGTTGGCATAGGCCTTGGCCATGCCATCGTAGAGCCAGCCGGAGGCGCGATCGAAGCTCTCGTCGCTCGCATACTGATAGCGGGCGAGCGTCGATTCCTCGTCGGAATAGAAGGCATTCACCAAGCCGGCGCCGGCCTGGTAGGCATGCTTGGTGATCAGGCGGACGAGCGGAATGGCAACGACTGGCGCCGTGATGACCAGATCCTGGCCCTTCTGCAGCTGCAGGCCCACCTTCACCGCGACCTCGGCAAGCTTATCCAGCTTGACCGGGTCGATCGAATGGTTCTGGGGCATGAAGTTCATGGTCGGGACCTCCTGATAAATTGCAGGCAGCAGACTTAGACCCGTTTGCGGCGAAAATGAAGCTCGATGCATCGAATTCGCCGCTTGAGAATGTGGCCCTAGGCAGCCGTTTGCCGAAGCAGTGCCGACTGATGCTTTTCAAGAAATGCCATCAACCTTTCCGGATAATCGGGTGCGGCCGCCGCGCGCACGCTGGGGCGTTTCGCAAGTTCGCTACGCCATGCCTGCACCTTTGGCAGCCCGTTGAAGATATTGCTTTCGCCGAGCGTATCGAAAACGTCGAAATACCGGAAAATCGGCGCGAAGACGGCATCGACCAGGCTGAAATTATCGCCAGCGAAAAACGGGCCGGCCGAGAGCTCCGCCTCGATGGTTTTGAATTTCCCGGCAATCACCTTGCGCTTGTCTTCCAGCTGCCGTGCATCGCTTGTCGTCTCATAGGTCCAGAGATCGGAGAGGATGGACGAGCCGAACTCCATCCAGCCGCGATGCCGTGCCCGCAGCAACGCATCGCCAGGATGCAGTCTCGGTCCCGGCTGTGTTTCGTCCAGATACTCGCAGATTACAGCGCTTTCGAAGAGCGCTGTCTGTTCGCCATCGTCCTCGATGAGCAGCAGCGGAACCTTGCCGAGCGGCGAAATCTTCGAAAACCACTCGGGCTTGTTGTCGAGGTCGATGACAACACGCTCGAAGCGGACGCCCTTTTCGCCGAGCGCGATCGCGGCGCGCTGCACGTAAGGGCAAAGATGGTGCGAGATGAGGGTCAGCTTGAGCATCGGTATCTCCATGATAGATGCAATTGCATATAAATACGCTTGCGGCATCCGTCAAGATAGATGTAATTGCATCCATGCCGGAGAAAACCACCCCATCCGATGCCGCCACCGAAGCGTGGATCGGTATCATGCGTGCGCAGCAGAAGTTGCTTCTGGCAATCGAGGCCGACCTGAAACAGGCGGGCATGCCGCCGCTCGGCTGGTACGATGTCTTGTGGGAACTGGTCCGCGCGCCGGATAGCCGTCTGAGGCCCTTCGAGATCGAAGAGCGCACGCTGTTGGCGCAATACAATCTCTCGCGCCTGATCGACCGGCTCGAACGTGAGGGGCTGGTCGGCCGCCAGACATTTGCGGAGGATGGCCGTGGGCGATGGGTGGTCGTGACCGATGCGGGCCGGGCGCTTCGCGAGCGGATGTGGGTGGTCTATTCGAAGGCGATCGAAAGGCATGTCGGCTCGAAGCTCGACGATGCGTCCGCAAAAGCGCTCGCAGGCCTTTTGAAGAACCTGTCGGCCTAGGCGATCAGCGATGCCGCCTTTGCGTTCAGCGCCTTGAGCGCATCTCCAGGCGCGAGCCTCACCTGCAGCCCGCGCTGCCCGCCGTTCATATAGACCAGGGCTTCTGTCAGCGCTGCTTCCTCAAGGGCCGTCGGCACAAGCTTCTTCTGGCCGAAGGGGCTGATGCCGCCGACATGATACCCGGTCAGCCGTTCGGCGTCGGCAGGCTTCATCATGTTGGCGGACTTGCCGCCGAAGGCTGCGGCCAGCTTCTTCATGCTCACTTCACGGTCGGATGGCACGACGACGCAGACCGCTTTGCCATCGACTTCGGCCATCAGTGTCTTCAGAACCCGGTGCGGCTCCTCGCCGAGCGCTTCCGCCGCCTGCAGGCCGACGAGTTGAGCGTTCGGATCGTAGTCATAGGTATGGACCGTGAATTCGACGCCCGATTTGGCAAGGACCTGCGTGGCACGCGTCGTCTTCGACATGATCACTTTCCGAATTCGGCAGCGTAGAGATCAGGCTTGAAGCCAATAAGCAGCTTGCCGTCATGCTCCAGTACCGGGCGCTTGATCATCGAAGGCTGCTCCAGCATCAGCGCGATCGCTTTGTCGCGCGTCAGGTTCTCGCGATCGGCATCGGGCAGCTTACGGAAGGTTGTTCCTGCACGGTTCAGCACCGTTTCCCATCCGGCCTTGCCGACCCAGGCTTCCAGATGTGCCCGGTCGATGCCCGAGGCCTTGTAATCGTGGAAGTCGTAGCCCGCCCCATTCTCCTCGAGCCAGGTGCGCGCCTTCTTCATCGTGTCGCAGTTCTTAATGCCGTAAATCGTCGTTGCCATCGTCAGTCTTCCAGCGTTCCGGCTTTGCGCAGCGCCGTGCTTGGCTCGCCACAGGCAATCTTCATCAGGTCTGCGCGCCGCCGCACCAGCCGGTCGGACGTGCGCGTCACGATCAAGCCTGCCTGCGGGGCACGAATCTCCGTCTCGCCATCGGCCATACCCGGCCGCGCGACGATGGTTGCCAAAAGATCGCCGGCAGCGACCGTCTCGCCGATGTCGCGGTGGAAAAGAAGGGTGCCGGCAACCGGCGTGCGGATCATCTCGATATTGTCGAGCGGCACGGCGGGTCCGGTGAAAGCACCGAGAGTTGCGCTGTCCCTGATCGCCCCGCGGGCGGCGAGGAAGGCGAAGACGCCATCGGCATCAGCAGATGCCATGTCAGGATAGACGTCGCGGCGGCCGCGAAGCTCCACCGTTACGGAGAGCTTGCCGGGCAAGCGGCTGCGTTTCTCGCCGGGCACCTCGTATTTCCACGCAAAACCGACAGCTTCCTCGAAAGCCGAGCTTTCGCCATCCGAAAGCAGCACGGCATCCATCGACAGAGCGCTGGCCAGATCGGCCGCCTCGGGCCAGAAGGCCTCGTCGATATAGGCATATTGCAGTGATTCATCGTCGCAATGCAGGTCGAGCACCAGATCGGCGCCGAGTGCCATATGGATCAGCTGCCGCTTGAGACGATCCGTAGCCGGATACCGGTCGAGATCCTCAACCAGCGTATCGCGGTCGCGCAGCGAAATCAGCGGGAAGTCGCGATTGAAGTTAGTGCGCGATCCGAGATCGAAACGTCCCTGCAGCTCGCCGAAATGCGATTGCGCCGCGCCGATCGGGTTGGCCTGCGGAACGATGGTAATGTCGCTGGCGATCCTTCCGGCATCTTCGGCAGCTCTGAGCTTCCGGCAGAGGAAATGCAGCAGTGCCGTTCCCGGCAGCTCGTTGGCATGCAGAGCTGCCTGAATGTAGATCCGCGGCGCATGCGGATCGCTGCCCTTGAAATGCAGCACCGGCAGGCGCCATTCGATGCCCGGCGTATCGCCAGGAATGATGATCTCGGTCGTATCCATGTCAGCACTCCGCAAAATCTGCTGGGAGCAGCTTTAAGCAACTCCGCCGCACCGGCGCAAGCGTCAATAGGGGCTCCTCATCCAAGCAGCGGCCATTCTTCGATATCCACATGCCGGCCTTCGCCGACGAGGCTGTTCACCAGCACGAAAGACTTCGCCGTCCAGACGATCGGCTCCGAAAGGATCGTCTCGGGCACGCTGCGATAATCATAGAGCAGCGTCATATGCGGCTCGAGCTTCGGCTGGACCCGGACGCTGACGCCTCGGTTGAGCAGCGACAAGGCGAGCTGCGCATGCAATGAGAGAACCTCTTGCCGCCCTTCGTCTGCCCGCAGAACCAGTGCCGGCTTGCCCTGGCGAAAACTCACGGCGCGCCGGAAGGTCAGCTTGAAGGGGCGCATTCTGACGGCAGCGGCGGCCGCCAAACCATCGAACAGCATGCTCGGCGGGATCGCATCCCACTCGCCGAGATGGCAGAGCGAGACGTGGAGCAGGCGCTTGGGCCGTGGCTTCTCCCGCAAGCCGAAACGCCGCCGCAGATCACCCGCCATGCGCCTCGTCTGCTCTGCCGCCCGCTCGTCGGGGCGCAGCGCGAAGTAAAAATTGCAAGGCTTTCGATCCGCTCCGCCGCGACCTGGCGCCGCGGGGTCAGGCGCACGGTCAAATGAAAATTCCGCCTGGTTCTGAGCAACCATCTTCAACCGGCAACCGCCGCCTCCTCATGAAGGACCAGAGGCTAGCAATCAGTGCAGGAATTGACAAGAACAAAAAGAGAACAAATAATCGAAATGTTGAGATGACGGTTACGCGCAAGAATCGGGTTGAAGGCCGAGCGCAGGCATACGATCTTTGGGGCAGTCAATCACGGAGGTTGCGTCATGAGCGAGGCAACGCATCACTACTGCATTTTTCAGACCGCCGGCGGCTATTGCGGCGTCGCCTGGAATGCAGCGGGAATCACCCGCTTCCAGCTGCCGACAAAGGCTGAAAGTTCGACCGAACAACTTCTACTGAAACGCCTGTCGTCGGGCCTGCGCGCCGATCCGCCGGTTGCGGTCGCGGCGACGATCGAATCCGTTAAACGCTACTTCGCCGGGGAGACCGTGGACTTCTCAGATGTTGCGGTGGATCTGTCCAATCAGGATGAGTTCTTCCGGGAAATCTACGCCGCCGCCCGTCGCGTCGGCTGGGGCAGGACGACGACCTACGGCACGCTCGCAAGGGAACTTGGCCGCGGCCCGGAAGCCGCCCGCGACGTTGGCCAGGCCATGGCCAAGAATCCGGTCGCGCTGATCATCCCCTGCCACCGCGTCCTTGCCGCCGGCGGCAAGCTCGGCGGCTTCTCGGCCCCTGGCGGGTCGAACTCCAAAGCGAAGATGCTGGAACTGGAGGGTGTCAACCTCGGTCCGCCTGAACCGGCCCAACAGTCGCTGGGGTTTTAGGCAGCGAGAGGGGTTCTGCTCCCATCTGCCTTTCGAGTTTACGGCGGGATCTGCTGATCGGCAATCAGGTTTTGACAAGGCCCAACCTTAGCAGACTTTCGGCGCTGGCCACAATTGCCTCTTCTCGCGAGCGAGGCGTCCAGCCGAGCAGGCGTTCTGCCTTTTCTCCGCTGGCGTCCAGTTTGGCCCCCAGAAGCGGCAGGAGACCTTTCATTGCTGGGTTGGCGAGAGCCATCGAACGCACGAGTATGTTTGGCAACACACGCGTCGAGACACGGCTAGCAGCCATGCCCATACGCTCTTTAAGCAGCTTAGCAATTTCCGCCAGCCAAAGCCCTTCGCCTGAGGTGGCCAGGAAGCGTTCGCCGTTTGCAGCAGGATCGGTCATGGCACGCAGATGCAGGTCGGCGACATCCCGCACATCGACCACGCAGGTCTTGATCTTCGGGTATCCGGGCTGACCCTCCAGCATTTCTCTGATCGTGCGGATCGAATGCGAATAATCCGGCCCCAGCGCCGGTCCGAGTACCATGGTGGGGTTGACAGACGCGAGCTCCAGCCCGCGGCCTTCGTTGGCAATGAAGTCCCATGACGCCCGTTCGGCAAGGGTCTTCGATTTCTGGTAGGGCGCGACGTTTCCGGTCAGGTCGGTCCAGTCGGTCTCGACGAACGGACGGGCGAGCGGCTTGTGCCCAGCGCCGATTGCGCCGAAGGCCGAGGTGAGAACGACCCGCTTGACGCCTGAATCGCGCGATGCACGCAGAACGCGGAGGTTGCCATCGACTGCAGGCTTGATCCATTCCTCCTCGCTCGCATAGCTTCCGGATGGCGTGGGTGAAGCACCGTGAAAGGCGTAGGCGCAACCGGCTGCCGCTTCTGCCCATCCATCGTCGGAATTGAGATCGGCAGCAATGAAAGACAACCGCTCGCCAAGCTCGACACCACCGGCCTTCAAGTTGGCGCGCACTTCTGCCTCGCGCGACAACGATCGCACTGTTGTCCTGACTCGGTAGCCGGCATTGATCAGGGCGATGATGCAGTGTTGTGCGATAAAGCCGGTTCCGCCTGTGACGAGGACAAGTTCGTCCATATGAAACTCCTGAGGATATTGAGCGATCGGCGTTATAGGGTACGAACGGATCGCGGTTGTGACATTCGATATACGACCGTATACTGAATTTCGAGTTAAGTCTACAGGTGTATGATGAAATCAACGCCGCCGCCCAATAGCCGCGCCGCCAAGGCCGACGCGACACGTGCCGCGATCCTCGCATCGGCGCGAAGAGCCTTTGTGGAACATGGCTATGACGGCGCGGGCCTGCGTGGCATCGCTGAAGCAGCGGGTGTTACCGCGATGATGGTCGGACGCTATTTCGGATCGAAGGAGGGCTTGTTCGGCGAGGTGGTCACCGACACGATGCGGGATCCGATCATCCTGTCACAGGACAATCTGAAGCGGGCCGAGTTATCCCGCGCCTTTGCGGAAGCGCTCGTCGGGGTCACTACGCAAGGCAAGGTGCCGCTTGACGGATTTCTGATCCTGTTTCGCTCTACTGGAAGTGCGACAGCAGCGCGTATTGCCCGCGAGCGTATCGCCAAGGTACATCACGCAGCCGCGACAGAGGCCATTTCAGGGGACCACGCTTCGGAGCGTGCAGCTCTATTTCTGGCGGTTGTTGCCGGTGTGCAGATGATGCGTCAGATGCTCGAACTCGAGCCGCTGACGAAAGCCGAACCGGCTTTGCTCGTCGAATTGCTGACACCGGTCATTGCAAGTCTGATCGAACCAAAAAAATAGGCGGTGCCGATCAGGATCGAAGCGATCCAGGCAAAAGCGAGGGCGTTGTCGCCCTCACTCCCACTCGATCGTGCCGGGCGGCTTGCTCGTCACATCGTAGACCACGCGGTTGATGCCGCGGACTTCGTTGATGATGCGAGTGGCGGCGCGGCCGAGGAATTCCATGTCGTAGTGGTAGAAATCCGCTGTCATCCCGTCGACCGAGGTCACGGCGCGCAGCGCGCAGACGAATTCGTAGGTGCGGCCGTCGCCCATGACGCCGACGGTCTGGACCGGCAGCAGTACCGCGAAAGCCTGCCAGATCGCGTCGTAGAGACCGGCCTTGCGGATTTCGTCGAGATAGATGGCGTCGGCTTCACGCAGGATTTCCAGCTTTTCGCGGGTAATGCCGCCTGGGCAGCGGATCGCCAGGCCCGGACCCGGGAAGGGGTGGCGGCCGATGAAGCTGTCGGGCAGGCCGAGCTCCTTGCCGAGCACGCGCACTTCGTCCTTGAACAGTTCGCGCAGCGGCTCGACGAGCTGCATGTTCATGCGCTCGGGCAGGCCGCCGACATTGTGGTGCGACTTGATCGTCACCGACGGGCCGCCGGTGAAGGAGACGCTTTCGATCACGTCAGGGTAAAGTGTGCCCTGGCCGAGGAAATCTGCGCCGCCGAGCTTCTTGGCCTCTTCCTCGAAGGTCTCGATGAACAGGCGCCCGATGATCTTGCGCTTCGTCTCGGGATCGCTGACCCCTTCGAGCTCGCCGATGAACTTGTCGGACGCGTCGACGTGGATCAGGTGCAGATTGTAGTGTTCGCGGAACATGGCGACGACATTGGCCGCCTCGTCCTTGCGCATCAGGCCGTGGTCGACGAGCACGCAGGTCAGCTTGTCGCCGATCGCTTCGTGGATCAAAAGCGCCGCAACGGAGCTGTCAACGCCGCCGGAGAGGGCGCAGAGCACGCGCTTGTCGCCGACCTGCTCGCGGATCATATCGACCGCCTTCTGGCGGTAGGCCGACATCGACCAGTCGCCCTTGATGCCGGCGATGTTGTGAATGAAGTTGCCGATCAGCTTGGCGCCATCGGGTGTATGCACCACTTCCGGGTGGAACTGCACGCCGTAATATTTGCGCTTCTCGTCAGCGATGAAGGCATAAGGCGCGTTCGGCGAGGTCGCCACGACCTTGAAGCCGTCGGGCAGCGCGGTAACGCGGTCGCCGTGGCTCATCCAGACTTGGTGGCGCGAACCCTTCGACCAGAGGCCCTCGAACAGCTTGCTGTCTTCGTCGACCTCAAGGAAGGCGCGGCCGAATTCGCGGTGATGGCCGCTCTCGACCTTGCCGCCGAGCTGCATGCACATCGTCTGCTGGCCGTAGCAGATGCCGAAGACAGGAAGACCGCTGTCGAAAATGATCTGTGGCGCGCGGGGCGAACCCTCATCGACCGTCGAGGCCGGGCTGCCGGACAGGATCACGGCTTTCGGCTGGAGGCGCTTGAAGCCCTCTTCGGCGGACTGGAAGGGAACGATCTCGCAATAGACACCCGCTTCGCGCACACGGCGCGCGATCAGCTGGGTTACCTGGCTGCCGAAATCGACGATGAGAACGCTGTCGGGATGTGCTGTCTGGGTCATGGCGAGCCTTTAATGAATAGCACCCGGTCTTGCAATGCGGGAAATCACGGCCTGGCCGATTTTATTGTCCCGATTGTCCCTGCCTGCAAGGCTTTCAGAACCAGAAGACACCGTCTTCGAGCGCTGTAAAGAGGCTGTCCACGGCATAGGAAAGCTTGCGGTCAATGACATGCAGATATTCCGTCCAGCCGGAAATATGCTGCAGTTCCTCGATGCCGTCGGAAATACCGCGCAGCCCGATCAGCGGCAGGTTATATCCTTGGCAGGTCCGCAGGATCGCGAAGGTTTCCATATCGACCATATCGGCATCGATCGTCTGATAGGCGGCGCCTGAAATGACGTTGCCGCCGGTCGAAAGCGTCGCCTCGGGGATGCCGGGAATGCGCAGAGGCAGGTCGAGCGTCGCAGGAAGATCGAGAAACGGCGTCTTGCCCTTCTCAAAACCGAGCGGCGAGGCATCCATGTCGCGATAGGCGACCGAGGAAACCTGATAGACTTCCGTCTGCTCCAGCTTGGCGGAACCGGCCGATCCCAAAGAGACGACGAGCTGCGGAAGATCGTCGGCTGCATCGAGCCGCGTCAGCGTCTTCGTCATCGCCACAGCTGCCTCGACCGGGCCTATACCGGTCATTAGCGGTTCGAAGCGCGACTTGAGGAACGGACCATATTCCGCCTCCGCTGCCATCACGAACAGGATCGACTTTCCGGCAACGGATTTCAGTTCGAACTTCATCCGGTAATTCCCTCTCTTCCCCGCACGACCATCATCGTGCCTGTCATCGATGCGATCAGTTTGGCCGGACCGTCGCCGATCGCGTAGCCGCGCCCGTCCGCGACGATGATGTTGCTGCCCGGCTTGGTGATCTCTCCGCGGAAGAGGAAGCGGTCACCGCGGCCTGGAGACATCAGGTTCACCTTGAATTCGATCGTCAGGATCGAGGCATCGGCATCGATCATCGTGTAGGCGGCGAAACCGCAGGCGCTGTCGAGCGCGGCGGAAATGATGCCCGCGTGCAAAATGCCGTGCTGCTGTGTCAGTTTCACGTCGAACGGCAGCTCGATCTCGACGACGCCGTGTTCCACGCGCGTCAGTTCCGCTCCGATCGTTTCCATCGCCGCCTGGCGTGAAAAGCTCTGCCTGATCCGTTCGCGGAAATCACCGTTATTACCGACGCTCATGCCTTGTCCCCTTCGAACCGCGAAAGTGGCACGGCGCGCCGGATTCGACAAGGATGCCAAGGGGTAAATCAGTTCAGGTAGGCGATCGAGGCGTTGAGAATTGTCGCAAAGCCGACCCATGCGGCATAGGGCAGGAAAAGGGTGGCGGATATCCGGTCCGAGGACCAGCGATTGGCAATGAACGCAAGCACCAGCCCGAGCAGGATAACGATGACCACCAGCGCCGCCTTGGGCATCTCGGCGCCGAAGAAGAACGGCGACCAGAGGAAGTTGAAGACCATCTGCCCGGCCCAGATCAGCATGGCTGCCGAGAGGTGACCGCGCAGCCAGGTCCGTGCGCCGGCAATGCCGATCAGCACGTAAAGGATCGACCAGACGGGGCCGAAGATCCAGTTCGGCGGATTGAAGACCGGCTTGGCCAGCGACTGGTACCATTCGCCGGGCAGATTGTTGGTGCCGATCAGCAGGCCGCCGCCGAGGGAGACGGCAATGAAGACGATATAGGTGAGCGCTTTGTTCATGCCGCGAAGTTAGGGCCGTGCGGCCCGCGGTCCAGCGATGTCAGGCGCCTTTGCGCTGAATTCGGACGATGTGTTGATCCCATGCCACATCGCTCTGGGTCGACAGGAATTCACCCTCGTAGGAAGACACTGCGAACCCGTGTTCCGCGGGCGCGATACCTGCCGCATCCGACAGAGCGTCTTCTGCAACCATCCGTCCCGTGCGGGCATCGATGGTGACCGAAACACCCTTCGGCGAGGTGATGCCGATCAGCCGGTCGGCGCGGTTGACGGCAATGGCGCCGATATAGCTGCCGAGCCGGCGCGTCGTCTCTTCGGGCAGGTCGATGAGGGTGAGATCCTCGCCCTTGGAGAAGTGGCCGACCAGCGGCGGAAGATCGCGCCGCGACCCTTCGTACTGGCAGGCAAACCAGACGCGGCCATCATCATCGAGATCGACATGCCGGGTCGAGACCTGCGCCCATTGCGGCGGCAAGGTTCGCCGCTCGATGAGCGCGCCCGATGCAGCGTCGATCAGCGCCAGAGATGGCTGCATATTGTCGAGATTGAGTTTGGTGCGGCCAAAATCCGGATGTGTCTCGATGCCGCCATTGGCAATGATCAGCATCTTTCCGTCATCGGAAACGGTCATGTCGTGCGGGCCGACGCCGTAGGTCTCGTATTCGCCGATCCGGGCGAAGCGGTTGGTCGCGTCGTAAAGCCCGATCATGCCGCGATTGGCGTCGAAATCGTTCTCGCTGGCATAGAGGATGCGGCCATCGGGAGAGAAGGCACCATGCCCGTAGAAGTGCCGGCCTTCGACCGAAGTGATGACAACGGGCTCGCCATTGTTCCAGGGATCGAAGATCATCGCATAGGTGCCGGGACGGCGGGCAAAGGCCACGGTCCTGCCGGTCGCCTTGCTGAAGGCCATGCCATGCGCACGGGCAGGCAAGGCTACCTGATCGATGATTTCACCGCGTTCGGTGACCGTGGCCACCGCGAAAGAACCGTCCGCCGCCCGGATACCGGAGGCATAGACGGCGTCGGCGCGCTCGAGTGCAAAAAGGCTGCGTGGCTGCAGCGCCGCAAGAAACGTCACGCCTGCGGCCTTCATGAAGCCGCGCCGGTCGATCGCAGCGCTGCGCCACATCGGCATCAGTCCCCGTCGGAGAAGGAGAAGCCGGCCGAAAGGCCGACCGCACCACCGAAATCGTCGCTGATCCGGGTGATCAGGTCGCGGCTGGTCGCCAGAAATGCATCGAGCTTGGCCTTCTCGGCATCGCTGGTCGCGATGTCGATGTCAGGGTTGAGCTTCGGCACGGTGTCGAGCAGCGTCTTGAAATTGGCGTCGATCGCATCGGCGATCGGCTTCTTGTCGGCGGGCAGCAGCTCGGCCATGCCGGCCTTCTGCCAGAGCGTGCGCAGACCGTCGATATTGGCCGTCATCGACTTCCAGGTGTTCTTGGAGCGCCAGTAGATCGCCATGCGCGGACGCGGCGCGGTGTCCTTGCCCTTATAGAACTGTTCCAGCCGCTGGTCGCGCACCGTCTCGGCGCCATGGACGAGGATGCCGAGCAGTGCTGTGACGGCTTCCTTGTTGTCCATGAAGTCTTCGCTCTCAGGGCCTGGATGCTTCCAGCTCGCCTGCACGCCATCCGGCTTTTCCCAGGCCGCGACGACTTCACCGGCCTCGCGCTGGATATTGCCGGCGACGGCCGCGCCGTACTGGCAGCGGAAGCCGTTCTTCTGCTTGATCAGGTCTTCCGAACCGTTTCCGTAGAGCACGTATTCCAGCGCCGTCAAACCCTGCAGCGCAACGCTCTTGCCGGCAATCGCATCGACGGTCGTATCCTTCGGATCGGCCTTGGCGATCAGCGCCTGCACCTGCTTGAGGCCGACGCCCTTGCGATCGGGGAAGAACAGGATGTGTTCGAAGAGGTTGTCGTGAATGACCGGTCCTGTCTGGACGATCTCGATATTCGACCAGTAGCGGATCGTATCGTCGAAGGTCGACTTCGCCTTGTCGAGCGTCTGCTGCGTGCCGTCGGCGCAAAGGTCTTTCATCACCGTCGTCAGCCGGGCCGCCGACTGCTGCATGTTGCGGTAGCCGGGGCGGATCACCTCGTCGACGGCGCGGGCCATCACCTGCGGCACGGCATCTTCGTTGAGACCTGAGGGAGGCGCTGCCGTCTGTGCGGCTGCCTGGCCGGCAAGGGCAAGCGAAAGAACGAGAGGCTGCCAAAGGCGCATTACAGGGACTCCAGGAATCTGATCAGGGCCTCTCTATCGTCTTTCGGCAGAGAGGAGAATGCGTTGCGGGCTTTTTCTGCTTCGCCGCCATGCCATAGGATCGCTTCGGTGAGGTTCCTGGCGCGGCCGTCATGCAGGAAAAAGCTGTGTCCGCTGACAGTCCGGGTCAGTCCTATACCCCATAGCGGCGGGGTGCGCCATTCACGTCCGCTTGCAAGCCCGACCTGCTGACCGTCGGCCAGGTCATCACCCATGTCATGCAGCAGAAAATCGGAATAGGGCCAGATCAGCTGAAAAGATTGAGCTTTTTCAGCCGTGTCGCGGCGGGTGACGAATTTCGGAACGTGGCAGGAGATACAGCCGGACTGATAAAACAGCTGCTTGCCGCGCAGCGTATCCGGAAAGCTCGCCTTGCGGCGGGCGGGTACGGCGAGATTGGCGGAGTAGAAGGTCACGAGATCAAGCACCGGCCCCGGCGCCTCCTCGTTGCCGAGCCGCTTCTGAACGCCCGTCGGCATCTTGCGGCATTTGGTCTCGGCATCCGTGCAGTCGCCATAGGCATCCGGCCGGTCCGGGGTGGAGATGCCGATATCGTTGGAGAACGCATCAGCGCTCTGGTCGCGCACCGTGGCGTTCTGCGCCTTCCAGCCAAAGCGGCCGAGCGCGATGTCGCCGGTGCGGTGGTCGCGCACGATCGCCGCCTTGCCGGAGATTCCATCGCCATCTCGGTCGTCAGGATCGGCATGCGCCAGGATATCTGCCGCAGGGATCGCTTCGATGAGGCCAAGCCCGATCATTGCCGGTGCGACGCGCGGCGAAATTGTCGTCGCCGGATCGAGCGGCCCATAGGCGGGACCGGTCACCGAATATTCGGGCGTACGCAGCATGACGGTTTCGCCGCCCGCCAGCATCACGCTTCTTTCGGTATAGCGGATCGCCATCTTGCCTTCGGCGGCAAGGCCAGGAACTGCGAGGTCCTGCAGCTGGTGCCCGTAGACCCGATCGGGAAAATTCACCGTTTCGGCATCGGCGATCGCCTTTTCTTCCGCTGATGTCTTTGGTGGCCGCGCCAGCCGCAGGACCATCGACGTTGCGCTGGCACCGCCCTCCGGCGGCTTGCCGCGCCCGTCATTGACGTGGCAGCTCATGCAGGAGCGCGCGTTGAAAAGCGGGCCAAGCCCGTCGGATGCCTGGGTCGAGGATGGCGCGGATACCCAAAGCTTCTTGAACAGCGCATTGCCGAGCTTGAAGTTCTGCTCTTCCTCGAAGGGAATGTTGGCGGAGATATGCGAGAAACTGTCTTCGGTGACGGGATCGATCGATGTCGCTGCCCCGGCCTGCATGGCCTCGTATGGCTCCGCTTTCGCGAAATCCGCGGTTGGGCGCGTCACGTCGGCAACGCGCTTCATGTCGGCGTCGGAAAGATCGGTCCGCTTCACCGGCAGATCGAAATTGGCGGCGAGGGCGACGGGAAGACCGGCAAGCGTGGCGAGAAGCGCGACGCTGAGATAGAGACGGCGAGCCGGTGGATGGGGCATTTCGGAGTTCGGGCCGCCCTGTTTCAGGACGGCCCGCCTTTATTGCTTACTTGAAGACAGCGTTAGGATTATCCAGGCTGTCCGAACCTTCAAGCTCGACCTTGCCGAGATCGAGTGCGGCAATAACGCGCTGGATCGACTTGGTCTGATCGACGAGGCCGTCGATGGCGGCCTGAACGGTCGCGTTGCCTTCCTTGTTGCCCTCGGCAATCATCTGGTCGTACTTCTCGACCGTCTCGCCGCGCTTGGCCATGGCGTGCATGGCGTCGAGCGTGGTTTTCAGCTTGCCTTCGACTTCCTTGTCGAGCTTCTTGTCCTTCGCGGCGACGAGGTCGTGAAGCGACGGGCCGGTCATCTTCTTGCCGTCGACGCGGGTGTAGTCACCCGTGTAGGCAGCGGCGATACCGATCGCATCGTTGAGGTGCGAGTTGTAGGTGTTGTCGGAGAAGCAATCGTGCTCTTCCTCGGGATCGTGCAGCAGAAGGCCGAGCTTCATGCGCTCGCCGGCAAGCTCGCCGTAGGAGAGCGAACCCATGCCGGTCAGGATGGCGGTGAGGCCAGCCTTGGCATTTTCCTCGACATGCTTGGTGGCAGCGCCATCCGGAGCCCAGTTGTCGGTCATTTCCTGCAGGTCGGAGACCAGCAGGGTGGAGGCCGACTTCAGATACTCGGCGCGGCGGTCGCAATTGCCGTGCGTGCAATTCTTCAGGTCGTAGTCGCTGGCAGGACGTTCGCCGGCACCCGGCCCGGTGCCGTGCAAATCCTGGCCCCAGAGCAAGAATTCGATGGCGTGGTAGCCGGTCGCAACGTTTGCCTCGACGCCGCCTGCTTCAGCCAGCGTGCCGGAGAGGAACTCGGGCGTCAACTTGGATGCATCGACATCCTTGCCGTTGATCTTGATCGTTTTGTTGGCGATGACGTTGGCAACGTAGAGCGAGTTCTCGTCGCTTTCGGTGCCGTAGGAGGCGTCGACATAGTCGATCAGGCCTTCGTCGAGCGGCCAGGCGTTCACCTTGCCTTCCCAATCGTCAACGATCGGGTTGCCGAAGCGGTAGACTTCCGTCTGCTGATAGGGAACGCGTGCCTTGATCCAGGCGTCGCGGGCAGCCTTCAGCGTCTCGTCGGTCGGCGCCTTCAGGAAGGCGTCGATTGCTGCGTCGAGCGTCTTCGCCGTGGTCAGCGAGTCCTCGTATTTCGCATGCGCGACTTCGGTATAATATTTGACGACTTCGGCAGCCTTCGGGGCTGCTGCGAGAGCCGGAGCGGCGGATAGGGGCGCTACCGCCAGCGCCAGTGCTGCGCAGACATTCTTGTTGAGCTTCATGGTCCTCTCCTTGACGGGTATCCGTCTGAAATGCGGGAGTCTCATCGCCCAAAAGCAAACTGGTGTCAAACACTCTAGTTTGGAATGGTTTTAAGGATCGAAAGTGCTAAAACGTCCGCGTTTCAAAAACGCATCCCGCGGTGGCGTGGATATCTCGCGACAGTGCCGAAAGCGCCTTACGCCTTCCGCTGCATCCGGCAGAAAAAGAAGCCGTCGGTATCGGTCGATGCCGGCGTCAGCGTAATCGTCTGCTGATCGGAGGAGCGCGGTTGCGGCGCTGCCGCACCGAACAGGTCTTTCCAGGCAGGCAGGGCGCTGGCGATCGAGAATTCCGGGTTCTCGGCGGTGAACTTGCGGACCTGTTCCTCGTTCTCCTGCGGCAGGACCGAGCAGGTCACATAGATCAGTTCGCCGCCGGGACGCACGAAGGCGCTGGCCTGGGTCAGCGCGTCCTGCTGCTGGCTGGTGCGCTCGTCGAGATTCTTGGCGGTCAGCCGCCACTTGGTGTCTGGGCGGCGGCGCCAGGTGCCGGTGCCGGTGCAGGGCGCATCGACCAGAACCTTGTCGCAGCGGTCCTTGAGACTTGCGAGCGCTCTCGCGTCGTCATGAACCTGGACATTGCGCGTTCCCGCCCGCTTCAGCCGCTCGATGATCGGCGCAAGGCGCTTGCGATCGGCGTCATAGGCGTGGACCTGACCCTTGTTATGCATGGCCGCCGACATGGCGAGTGTCTTGCCGCCACCGCCGGCGCAATAGTCGAGCACCTGCTCGCCATCCTTCGGCAGCACCAGATCGGCGACGATCTGCGACCCCTCGTCCTGAACTTCGAACCAGCCTTTTTGGAACGAAAGCTCTGCCGTGACGTTTGGAAGTCTTGAGGCACCTTCGCCGGCCGGTATGCGCATGCCGTAGCGGGCGATCTTGGCATCCTGCGCGCCTGCGCGTTCCAGCGCCTTCACGGCCTTCTCGCGGCTGGCCTTGAGGATATTGGCGCGCAGGTCGAGTGTCGGGCGGGCGGCAAGCGCCTGCGCCTCGGCAAGCCAGCTGCCGCCGAAGGCAGTCTCGAAGGACGGCTGCACCCATTCGGGTATGTCGCCCTGTATATGCGCGGGAGCAGACGAAAGGTCGCGGCTTGCGAAAGCGGCGGCTGCCGCATCCGGCAGTTCCGGCGGCGCAAATTTGTCGCCGGAAAGTTCGGCAGCGAGGCTCTCCTGTGTAAAGCCCCACTGACGCAGCATCACCGCATAGGCAAGCGCCAGCGGGCTGTCGTCATCCATCAGGAAAGCATGCGAGAGCCGCATGCGCAGCGCGTCATAGACGATGTTGCCGATCGCGGCGCGGTCGCCAGATCCGGCAAAGCGGTGCGCCAGGCCCCAGTCCTTGAGAGCGTCGGCGACAGGTCTCTTTCGCTGCTCGATGTCAGCCAGAACCGAAATCGCCCCTTCGAGGCGGCCGCCCAAACGCATTCACAAGTCTCCTGTTGCCAACGGCTTGTGAACGATCCGCGGGAAAGAAGACGGATGCAGCGGATAATTCACAAGTCTCAAGCGCGTGGTAAACGCGATTGACGGCAAGAGCAAGCGCCTCGGCGCAAGCAGATGGACGCCTAGCGGGAGGCGACGACTTCGTAGCAGACCTTGGCGGTGCCGGAGCTGACCATGCCGATGTTCTGAGCGGCGGCACGGGAAAGATCGAGGACGCGGCCGCGAATGAAGGGGCCACGGTCATTGACGCGAACGATGACCGTACGGCCATTGTTGCGGTTGGTGACCTTCAGCTTGGTACCGAACTTCAGCGAGCGATGTGCAGCAGTCAGTGTGGCGGGGTTCATGCGTTCGCCGGAAGCTGTTTTGGAGTGCAGTGCGTACCACGAAGCACCACCACATCCGGCTGCAGCAAATCCTTCGGCAGGAAGGATGAAAGAACAGGCTGCAATCGCCGCGGCAGTGATTAGAGAACGGCTGGTTTTCCTCAAAACGGAGTATCCCTCAACTATTGAACTTGCGCCTTGGGGGCGGTGAGGGCTTGAATCCGCTCAAAAGTGGCGAAAAAGTGCCATCCGCAATCACGGAATGTTACAGTCTGTAATATTCGTGATTCCCGGCGGATTAAGGTCAATAAAGTCTTGCTGCGGCATTCATGGAAAAAAGACAATAGAATCAGGTAAAATTAGAACAATTTTTCCGAGGGCTGAGTCTGCTCACGGAATGTTACGGTGATCACAAAAATAATTTTGCTAGACCGTCATATTTGTTGCCGTATTTGCGCAAATTTAGAGGCCGTTAACCATAAATGGGCGCGAAATTTTGATTGCTAAAATTCGGAAGTAGGAATTTTCTGCTCTTTGAGGGGTTAGATCGGTAGCTCGGAAGTGTTAGATTTTCCATCGCCCGTCCTGCCACATCTGGGCGAGCGACATGGGATAGTTCGGGAAGGCGAAAGCAAAACCGGCGGCTTTCAGCTTGGCGTTCGAGACCCGCTTGTTCTCCCCGTAGAAGGAGCGGGCCATCGGCGTCAGTTCGGCGGTCTCGAAGGCCTGTTCGGCAGGCGGCTCGACACCCATCAGGTGGGCCGCCTCGACGATCACATCCTGCGGTGGGCCTGGCAGATCGTCGGTGACATTATAGATGCCACCCAGTTTTCTCTGCGAAAGAAACAGCGCCGAACCGCCGATATCCTCGACACGGATCCGGTTGAAGACCTGATCCTTCTTGATCAGCCGCCGCGCCGTGCCACGCTCAAGATTGACGAAGGCGTTGCGCCCCGGTCCATAGATCCCGGAGAGGCGGAGGATGGCAGCCGGTACATTCAGTGCTGTGCCGAGGTCGCTCCAGGCCTGCTCCGCCTCCAGCCGCTCCTTGGAACGGCCGGACACCGGCACGCACACGGTCTCCTCATCGACCCAGGCACCCTTGTGATCGCCATAGACCCCGACTGTCGAAAGATAACCGATCCATTGCAGCTGCGGCATCAGCGTCCGGAGGGACGATCCGGCAATATTGACGAGGGGATCGCCGCTTTCGCGTGGCGCGATCGATTGCACGAGATGCGTTGCCCCATACATCGCCGCCATCAGCTCCGGGCTCAAGCTCTCGCCGTCGAAGATATGGCCGTCGATCCCAGCGGCGCGCAGCTGATCCAGCTTGTCGTGGCTGCGGGTCGTGCCGCCGACGCTGGCACCCGCTGCGGCAAATGCCTTGGCAATCGCCATCCCTGAAAAGCCACATCCGAAGATCATCAGCTTCATCACAATACTCCCGCCAGCCGCCACTCGTTCAGGACGTCGCCGTCCTCTTCGACTTGCCTTTCTGCCGCAAACGACTGGAATTCGCCAGCGTCCATCAACCGCGAAAGGGCCCACACCGCCATTCCGCGCACATCAGGCGAGGGATCGCGGCTGAGGCTGCGGCAGAGATCGATCAATTGCCGCTGGCCGGAATTGCCGGCGGCGATCAGGACGTTGCGGATAAAGCGGTTGCGGCCGATCCGCTTGACGGGCGAGCCGCTGAAGAACGTGCGGAAGCTGGCATCGTCGAGCGTCAGCAGGAAAGCGAGCTCCGGCTCTTTCAGGTCTTCGCGGGCCTGCAACTTCATCTCGGAGGCAGACGCCGCAAACTTGTTCCAGGGACAGGCGGCGAGACAGTCGTCGCAGCCATAGATGCGGTTGCCGATCATCGGCCGGAATTCAGGGGCGATCGGCCCCTTGTGCTCGATCGTCAGGTAGGAGATGCAGCGCCGCGCGTCGATCTGGTAGGGGGCGGGAAAGGCATTGGTCGGACAGGCATCGAGGCAGGCGCGGCATGAGCCGCAATGATCGCTCTCCGCCGCGTCGATATCAAGGTCGGCGGTGGTGAACATCGAGCCGAGAAACAGCCAGGAGCCATGCGCGCGGCTGACCAGGTTCGTGTGCTTTCCCTGCCAACCAAGCCCGGCTGCCGCCGCAAGCGGCTTTTCCATGACGGGCGCGGTGTCGACGAAGACTTTCACATCGGCTCCGGCGCGTGCGGCAAAGCGCGTGGCGATTTCCTTCAGGCGGCCCTTGATGACATCATGATAGTCGCGATTGCGGGCGTAGACCGAGATTGCCGCCTTATCGGGCTTCTCGAGAATGCTGCGCGGATCCTCTTCCGGGCCGTAATTTAGTCCGAAGACCACGACGGACCGGACATCGCTCCAGAGCGTGCGGGGATCGCCACGCCGCTCCTGCGTCTCGGCCATCCATTCCATCGTTCCGTGCCGTCCGGCATCAATGAATTCACCGAGCCGTGCCTTGGCTTCAGGAATGGAGTCCGGCCGGGTCACGCGACAGAGCTCGAAGCCGAGGCTTGCTGCCTCGGCGCGCACGAAAGCGGTCAGGCTCTCGCGCTTCTTTCGCTCTTTATCCTGCTCTGATCGTGGGGGCATCGAGAGCCCCCGTCAGAAATCCAGGTCGGCGTAATGGGAAACCGGCGTCAGGCCGCGAACCCGCTCGTTGAGCATCGGGCGGAAGGACGGCCGCGACTTGATGCGCTGGTACCAGTCCTTGACGACAGGAGTTTCGGCCCAGTCGATCTCGCCGAGATAATCGAGGATCGAAATCGATGCCGCAGCGGCCAGATCCGCATAGCTCATGCGCTCGCCCGCCAGCCACTGGCGCGAGCCGGCAAGCCAGGTCACATATTTCAGATGCTGGCGGATGTTGCTGCGCGCGGTGCGCAACATCTTGGAGTCAGGCGCGCCGCCGCCTTGCTCCGCTGTCATCTGCAGCTTGTAGACCCGCTCGCGCGCCAGCGGGCGCGTCACGTCGGTTTCCATCTTCAGCATGAACCATTCGACGAGGCGGCGGATTTCGGCGCGTTGGAATGGGTCTTCTGCCAGAAGGCGGCGGTCCCGCTTGAGGACGCCGTGCGTTTCGTCGAGATATTCGGAGATGACCATGGCGCCGCAGAGTGCGCGCATGCTGTCGTCGACATAGACCGGCAGCGTCCCGGCGGGGTTCAGCGCCAGGAAGTCACGGCGCTTGTCCCAGGTCTGCTCTTCGACGAGATCGACCTGATAGCCGTATTCTGCAAGCACCAGCCGGATAAACCGGGAGGCGGTCGACATGGGGTGATGATAAAGTACTGGCATTATGGGTTTTCGGTCCGCCCGCGTTTCGGCGACATTGTGTCCTTCTCAAACTCCTAACAATTAGAGTTTAAGAAAGATATAGGATTGGATGGCGGCTTCAACTGCGAAGCAGGGTTACAGCCGCTTCTAAGTGCGGCCAATGATGGGTTTTTCATGATCTCCCGAAAGATCCGGCCTTTTTCCGCCATCCTGATGACCAATGAGTTGCCCGCCGCCGGCGCTTGCCCGGTCCTGATTCGGCGGCCAGGAATTTTAACCGGAGACTATAGATGGATTATATAAACGCGATCATCCTGGGTATCATCGAGGGGATAACGGAGTTCCTGCCGATCTCCAGTACCGGCCACCTGATCATTGCAGAGCAGTGGCTCGGCGCCCGGTCCGACACGTTTAATATCGTCATTCAGGCTGGCGCCATTCTGGCCGTCACCATCATTTATTGGCGCCGCCTCGTGGATCTGGTCGTCGGCTGGCGGGAACCCAAGAACCGCCGCTACGCCTCCAGGCTCATCGTCGCCTTCCTGATCACCGCCGTGCTCGGCCTGATCGTCAAGAAGCTCGGCTTCGAGCTGCCGGAACATGCCACACCAATCGCCTGGGCGCTGATTATCGGCGGCTTTTGGATGATCTTTGCCGAATGGGCAGCCGCCAAGAAGCCGCCCTACAAGGACATCACCTGGATGGTTGCCATCCTGGTCGGTATTGCTCAGGTCGTCGCCGGAATTTTCCCGGGCACCTCGCGCTCCGGCGCAACGATCTTCGTCGCCATGCTGGCGGGAACGGCAAATCGCGCCGCGGCCACCGAATTCGCCTTCCTCGTCGGCATTCCGACCATGTACGCGGCTAGTGCCTATCAGCTGTTCAAGACCGTGAAGGATGGCGGGGCGGCAAACGAAGACTGGACCGCGCTCGGCATTGCCTTCGTGGTCTCGACCATCGTTGCCTTCATCGCCGTCAAATGGCTGCTCTCCTATATCCAGAGCAACCGCTTCACCGTCTTTGCGATCTACCGCATCATTCTCGGCGCCGTGCTGCTCGGCATGGCCTATGCCGGCATCATTGCCTGAGCCTCGACGAAAAACAGCCCCTTGCCGGCAGGCAGGGGGCTGAAACCAATTCAGACTATTTTGAAAATCGTTGCTTTCCGCCAAGCGGGCTGTTCAACTCAGCCGCGCGGAAAAGCTCCCACTTATTGGGGAATGCTTGCCGTCGAGCAGGGGTCGACACCGTAAGCCGGCGCACAGCCATCCTTCACAGCCGCGACCGAGCCGGGCGCGATGAAGGAGCCGGCCAGGATAACCAGTGCCGCACACGCAAAGAGAAGCGCGATTGACTTGCCCATCGGTATAAAGCCTTTCAAATCGATTGAACGCGCCTGCCAAGCCTCGTGAGCCGCTAGTTGCGCGCCGGGTGTGTAGTCAGTGGAATGGCAAATAGCAATAAATGTTCCTGCTAAATGTGACGTTAATTTCACTAATTTTTTCATGCGGCTTTTATGCAACGCCAATCCGGTTTTCAGGTCACAAAAACACGCGAAACTTGCGCCAGATTTGAGCTTTCACCCAAAACAGAAACGCCGCCTGTGGAAATCCGCAGGCGGCGTTTCGGTTAATTCTAATGGGACGAATCAAGCGGCCTTGCCGGTGCCCGTGTACTGCCCATGCGGACGGTAGTGCACCAGATAGGACGGCAGAACCGAGGTCGCCATCGTCGGCGTGACGCCGAGGCCTTTCAGCGTGCGCTCTTCTTTCTCCGCCTTTGCCGATACGACGTTGTCGTATTTCAGCAGGCGAACTTGGTCAGGCGTGATCGGCGGTGAAACGAAGGGGATCAGCGATGCGATGCTGCCGATCAGCGAGGCGATACCTGCCGGCATCGATACCAGCGGATTCTTGCGCGCTGTCACCTTCAGCATGATCTCGAGACATTCACGGAAGCTGAGGACTTCAGGACCGCCGAGTTCGTAGATCTTGCCAGGGAGAGCCTTGCCGTCGGCAGCGCGCGCCACGGCCTCGGCAACGTCCTCGACGTAGACAGGCTGCAGCTTGGTCTTGCCGCCGCTGATGACAGGCAGAACCGGCGAAAAACGGGCCATGTCGGCAAACTTGTTGAAGAAGCTGTCCTCGGGTCCGAAAACGATCGACGGGCGGAAGATCACCGCGTCCTTCTTGATCGACAGCACCGCCGTCTCGGCGCGGCCCTTGCTGCGGGCATAGCTCGATTCCGACTTCTCATCGGCGCCGATCGCCGAAATGTGGATCAGACGAGCCTTGGCATTCTTCGCTGCTTCGGCAACGGCGCGCGCACCGAAATCCTGCACCGCGTCAAAGGTGTTGCGGCCGGTCTCGAAAAGAATGCCAACGCAGTTGATCACACAGTCTGAGCCTTCGACGGCGCGCTCGACCGACTGGCGGTAGCGCAGATTGGCCTGCACGAAGGAGATCTGGCCGACATTGCCGAGCGGCTGCAGGAAACCTGCGAGATCGGGGCGGCGCACCGCGACCCGGATGCGGTATCCACGCTTGGCAAGCGCGCGAACCACGTGCCTGCCGACGAAGCCGGAGCCTCCGAACACGGTGACGAGCGGCGGCAGGTTGGCAAGTGTCATGGCAGGTTCCTCGAAAGGCTTGGGAGAGAGTGGTTGTTGGCTCCCGTATTAGCCCAATCCAGACGCGACGGAAAGGCCCATCGCGCCGCAGTTTCGCATCTGCGAAGGTGCCTCAGGCTCCTTCAACGACCACCATTTCGGCATCCGCGACTTCCTGGCGGATCTTGGCGGCGATCTGGTATTCCGGCGAGTTGTAGCAATCAACGGCTGCCTGCATCGACGGGAACTCGATCACGACATTGCGCGCCCGCGCCTTGCCCTCGAGCTCGGTGATCGCACCGCCGCGGGCGAGGAAGTTGGCGCCGTATTTCTCGAAGGCCGGTTTTGCGGCCGCGACATAGTCCTTGTAGCGCTCGGCGTCGCGAACATCGACGCGCGCGATCCAGTAACCCTTAGCCATGATCTTCCTCTCCCTCTCTTTGCTTAACGGAGCGCTGCGTCCATCTCGGCCAGGATCGCGCGGGCGGCGTCCTTCGGATCCGGCGCCTTGACGATCGGGCGCGCGACGACAAGATGGCTGGAGCCCGCCTTCAAGGCGTCTGCCGGCGTCATCACGCGCTTTTGGTCGCCCTTGTCGCTGCCGGCCGGGCGGATGCCCGGGGTAACGATCGCCATGTTAGGGCCAACGATCTTGCGGACGGCTGACGATTCCTCGGCCGAGCAGACGATGCCACCCATCCCGGCAGCGAGCGCCTGTTCGGCGCGCCGCAACACCAGGGTGTGCGGATCATATTCGTAACCGGCCGCTGTCAGATCCTGCTCGTCCATCGAGGTCAGCACCGTAACGCCGAGCAGGCAAAGATCGGAGCCTTTTGCGGCCTCGACAGCCGCCTTCATTGCCTTCGGATAGGCATGCAATGTCAGCATCGACATGCCCATCTTGACGATGTTCTCGACACCCGATGCGATCGTGTTGTCGATGTCGAGGAGCTTCATGTCGAGGAAGATCTTCTTGCCGCTCTGGGCAAGCTCGCGAGCAAATTCCAGCCCGCCGGCAAAGACCAGCTGATAGCCGATCTTGTAGTAGAGAATGTCGTCGCCGAGCGTTGAAACGATCTTTTCCGCTTCGCCCAGTGTCGGAACATCGAGCCCGACGATCAACCGTTCGCGTGCGTTCATCGCATCCACCCCTGCCAGCTTTCAATGGGCGTCCAGTCGCATGATAAGCGCCGGTCTGCAAGGGAGAAAGCGTAGAGATTGCCGCCTCCGCCGGGCTGGTCGCGGTCGCGCCCAATCGGCTTTGCTTCCAGGTGGCATTTCAGCAGGGTTCCGACGCCGCCATGCCCGACGAAGGCGATCGGATCGTCCTTATTGTGCGATGACAGGATGCGATCGACGGCGGAAACGATGCGGGCCTGCGCATCGATAGCCCGCTCCCAGCCTTTGAAGCTGAGGTCCGGATTGGCAAAGAACCAGTCGGCGGCTTTTTCGAATTCCGCTGGCGGCAGAAATCCGGTCGCCGACCGGTCGTTCTCATGCATGCCATGGATGATCTCAACACGGATCCCGGCGGCTTCGGCCAGAATGCCTGCTGTCTCTATCGCCTTGGTCTCGTCGCTGGAGACGATCCGCCGCAGCTGCGTGGCCCACGGGCGTTCGGCGGCTAGTCCGGCGCGGGCAGCACCTGTTTCCGACAGACCCCATTGCGGAACGGGGACATCGGGATCGATCCTGACCTGTGGGTGAGTGATATAGAGCGCGAACATCAGCCGCGGCGGTAGATCCAGAGCTGAGCCGGGGGGATGTTACGGACGATGAAGTCGAAATGCTGGATGTGGTAACGATCCGGCCGCGCGATGATCGGCGAGATGGCCCCATAGGAAATCTGGACGACGGGCCGGCCAGCCGGAACGCGGTCGAGAAGGCTTTCCAGAAGTGCGCTGCGGGCCTGCATCGGAAAGTTCAGCAATGGCACGGCGGACACCACGGAATCGAACATCTGTCCCTTCAGTGCGCCGAGCGTCTTGTCGAGATCGAAAGCGTCGCCGTTGATGAAGTGGACGCCCGGATAGAGGCGAACGAGGTGCTCGTAGAAATCCGTCGAATATTCGATTGCGACAAGCTTTTCTGGCTTAATGCCGCGGCCGAGGATCGCCTTGGTGATCGCGCCCGTACCGGGTCCAAGCTCAAGCACCGGCAGACCGGAATTGATGTTGATGACGCTTGCCATCTTTTTGGCGGTAATCGAGGAGGTGGGAACGATGGAGCCGACAGTCTTCGGCCCCTGCATCATTCCCTTGAAGAAACGGATTTCCTCATCGAACTTTTTGCCGAGCCGTTCTTTCAGCCGCAACGCCATGCCGTCCTCCTCGTCAAGCAACAAACCGCTGGCTATCTAATTGCAATCATCCGGCAGTAAAACAAGACCAAACGTCGCAATCTGAAAACTTTGCCCGCCAAATGCGACGCGCGTTTACACGCGCATCGGCATCAGAACGTAGAGAGCATCATCGCCAGCCGTGTCGCGAATGAGCGTCGGCGAACCGGCATCGGCGAGCAGGAAGATCGCCTGATCGCCGGAAAGCTGCGCCGTGATATCCAGCAGGTATTTGGCGTTGAAGCCGATTTCCATCGAATCCGTGTCGTAGCCGACGGCGACTTCTTCCGTTGCGCTGCCGGAATCCGGATTGTTGACCGTCAGCAGCAGCTGTCCGTCGGAAAGCGCCAGCTTCACGGCGCGGCCACGCTCGGACGAAATCGTCGAGACGCGGTCGACGGCCTGGGCGAAAGTGGTGCAATCGACGCGCATTTCCTTGTCGTTGCCGGTCGGAATGACGCGCTGGTAATCCGGGAATGTACCATCGATCAGCTTCGATGTCATGACGATCGAGCCGATGCTGAGGCGGATCTTGGCGTCGGAAACTTCAACGGTAACAAGTGCATCCGGGCTATCGACCAGCTTCTGCAACTCGCCGACGGTCTTGCGCGGAATGATGATGCCGGGCATGCCCTCGGAGCCCGAAGGCGCCTTCACGTCGGCGCGGGCGAGACGATGGCCGTCGGTCGCAACGGCGCGCAGCTTCAGGTCGCCTTCGCTTTCGATCGTGTGGAAGAAGATACCGTTCAGGTAATAGCGGGTCTCTTCGGTGGAGATCGCAAACTGGGTGCGATCGATCAGCATCTTGAGATCCGTTGCCTTCAGCTTGAAGGAATGGGTGAAGGTGCCGGCGGTCAGATCCGGGAAGTCGGATTGCGGCAGGCACTGCAGCGAGAACTTCGAGCGGCCGGACTGGACGGTCATCGAGCCGCCATCGGTCGATGTCGCAAGCAGAACTTCCGAACCATCGGGCAGCTTGCGGACGATGTCGTAAAGAAGATGGGCAGGAACAGTGGTCGCACCGGCCTGTTCGACATTGGCGGGCGTCGCTTCGGTGACTTCGAGATCGAGGTCGGTCGCCTTCATGTCGAGGTTCTGGCCGTCGGCGCGCAGCAGGATGTTGGACAGGATCGGGATCGTGTTCCGTCGTTCGACGACGCGGTGAACGTGGTTCAGCGACTTCAGGAGGTTGGAACGCTCAATCGTAATACGCATGGGATGCTACCGCTTTCGACCGTGACTGTCCGGGCGCGCGAGCGCGCCAGAAAAATGCCTTTCCGGCTCCATGGCCGGAGGAGTGGACGGGCAAAATGGCAGAACTTTGCCGGGCATTGCAAGGGGTGCAAGGCTTTGCAGGCCTGCAAAGGCGCATTTACCCAATGATCCTCACAGAAATCCGAACCCTTGCCGCGAACGAAGCCTGCGCGCATAAAGAGCCGACGCCAGAGAGGGCCTTTGAAATTGAGTAATGAAGAGACGGCGGGCGAGGGCGGCAAGCTTCGCACCTACCGCCTGCACAATGTCAGCATCCCCGCCCGCCCGCTCGAAGCGGCGCTGTATCTGGTCGCAACGCCGATCGGCAATCTCGGCGATATCACGCTTCGCGCGCTGGAAACGCTGGCGGGAGCCGATGTGCTCGCCTGCGAGGATACGCGTGTGACGCGCGTGCTTCTCGACCGCTACGGCATCCAGAACCGGCCCTTTTCCTATCACGAATACAATGCAGACGAGGCCGGTCCGCGTCTGATGCAGGCGATCGAGGCCGGAAAATCGGTCGCGCTGGTCTCGGATGCCGGAACGCCGCTGGTCTCCGACCCGGGCTATCGTCTGGCGCAGACCGCCATCGAGACCGGCTACAAGGTCGTTCCAATCCCGGGTGCTTCGGCCCCGCTGGCGGCCCTCGTCGGTTCCGGTCTGCCAAACGAAGCCTTTCTTTTTGCCGGGTTTCTACCGGTCAAGGACAAGGCGCGCCGCGACCGGCTGGGCGAATTCGCAACCACGCCGGCGACACTGCTGTTCTTCGAATCCCCGCATCGCATCGGCGCGACGTTGGCGGCTGCGGCCGACGTGCTGGGCGGTGAACGCCTTGCCTCGGTTTGCCGCGAACTGACCAAGACCTATGAGGAATTCCGACGCGGCACGCTCGCGGAACTTGCCGCCCACTACGCCGAGAACGACAATGTGAAGGGCGAGATCGTGCTCGTCGTGGCACCGGCCGCCGAGAAGCCGGCCGATGCGGCCGATGTCGATGCGATCCTTGCCGATCTCTCGGGCACGATGCCGACAGCCAAGGCGGCAGCCGAGGCCGCAAAGCTGACGGGTCTGCCCCGCAAGGAGCTTTATCACCGCTTGCTGGAGATGAAGGCGGATGAGCGGTAGCGGCCCTCGCGCGGACAGGCAGAAGGCGCTGCGCCGGGGCCGGTTCTCGGAATACGCGGCCGCACTGTTTCTTATCCTGAAGGGCTACCGCATCGCCGCCTTCCGCTATCGCACCAAGCTCGGCGAGATCGATATCATCGCCCGCAAGGGCGATCTCGCCATTTTCGTCGAGGTCAAAGCGCGGCGTGACGAGCGCGGCGCGGTGGACGCTGTTTCTTATGCGGCTCAGAAACGCATCCGTGATGCCAGCGACCTCTGGCTTGCCCGCCAGCCAGCCAATCACCTGCTATCGCAGCGTTACGACATCGTGGCCGTGTTGCCCGGCCGCTTGCCCCGGCATTTCCCAAATGCCTTCTAGCAGCATTGCATAGGCGTGCAGACAGCCAGGCTTTGTAATTTTTCTGTCATGCAAATGTAAAGGAGGCGTCACGTAAGGCCTCTATTGGCTTCCTCACCCCAACAATTGGTGGAGAGGATTTATCCATGTTCAAGACGTTTTCTCTGGCCGCTGCCGCGGTCGTATTGTCTTCGTCGGCATCGTTCGCCGCAACCGAGATCACCTGGTGGCACGCCATGGGTGGCGAACTCGGTCAGAAGCTCGAGCAGATCGTTCAGAAGTTCAACGACAGCCAGACCGAATATCACGTGACCCCGGTTTTCAAGGGCACCTATCCTGAGACCCTGACTGCCGCTATCGCCGCTTTCCGCGCAGGTCAGCAGCCGGCTATCGTTCAGGTCTTCGAGGTCGGCACCGGCACGATGATGGCCGCCAAGGGCGCCGTCTATCCGGTTTACAAGCTGATGGCCGACGAGGGCGAGCCCTGGGATCCGTCGAAGTTCATCGCGCCTGTCGTCGGCTACTACTCCGATCCGGAAGGCAACATCCTGTCCTTCCCGTTCAACTCCTCGACGCCGATCCTCTATTACAACAAGGACGTCTTCAAGAAGGCTGGCCTCGATCCGGAAGTTGCCCCGAAGACCTATGCCGAACTGGCTGAGTTCTCGAAGAAGATCGTTGACTCCGGCGCTGCCAAGTGCGGCTTCACCATTACCTATGCTGCGACCTGGCTCGGCCTCGAAAACTTCTCGGCCATCCACGACCTGCCCTACGGCACGCTGCAGAACGGCTTCGGCGGCACCAAGGCTGAGCTGAGCTTCAACGGTCCGAACCAGGCTCGTCTCTGGAGCGATCTGAAGAAGTGGCAGGATGCCGGTTACTTCCAGTACGGCGGTCCGGGCGGCGGCCCCGATGCAGCTCCGAAGTTCTACTCGCAGGAATGCGCCATTTACATGGGCTCCTCGGGCTCGCGCGCTGGCGTGATCAACAACGCCAAAGCATTCCAGGTCGGCTTCTCGACGCTGCCTTACTACGACGACGTCACCAAGGATCCGAAGAACTCGATCATCGGCGGCGCAACGCTCTGGACGCTGAACGGCCAGAAGCCTGAGGTCTACAAGGGTGTTGCCAAGTTCTACACCTACCTCAGCCAGCCGGAAGTTCAGGCTGATTGGCACCAGTTCTCGGGCTACCTGCCGATCACCAACGCTGCTTACGATCTCGGCAAGTCGCAGGGTTACTACGACAAGAACCCGGGCTCCGACGTCGGTCTGAAGCAGATACTCCGCGGCACGCCGTCCGAAAACTCCAAGGGCGTTCGTTTCGGCAACCTGACCCAGATCCGCGACGTCATCGACCAGCAGTTCGAAACCGTGCTGTCTGGCAAGCAGACCGCCCAGCAGGCACTCGACGAAGCCGTCAAGGAAGGCAACGCCATCCTGCGCGAATTCGAAGCCGCCAACTCGAACTAAGCTTTCGAAGCAGAAGCTGAGCCCTCCCCAGTCCGGGGAGGGCCTTTCCATATCGGGCGAGCCATGCAGACAAAGCGCACAATCTTCTCGAACCGCGTCCTGCCATATTTTCTTCTGGCGCCGCAGCTCGCAGTCACCCTGGTCTTCTTCATCTGGCCGGCCTTTCAGGCCTTCCGGCAGTCCTTCCTGCGCGAAGACCCCTTCGGCATGAAGACCACCTTTGTCTGGTTCGCCAATTACACCAAGCTCTTCGGCAGCGCCGACTATATGAACGCGCTGTGGGTGACGCTGATCTTCTCGGTCTCCGTCACCGTTCTGTCGATGGGTCTGTCACTGCTCTTTGCTGTCTGCGTCAATCGCGTTCTGAAGAGCGGCCGCATCTATACGACGCTGCTCGTCTGGCCCTATGCCGTGGCGCCTGCCGCTGCCGGCCTGCTCTGGTGGTTCATGTTCAACCCCAGCATCGGCATCCTGCCCTATATCCTTCGCCAGTTCGGCTATGACTGGAACCACCGCCTCGACGGCAATGACGCGATGATCCTCATCGTCATCGCATCGGCCTGGAAGCAGATTTCCTACAATTTCCTGTTCTTCGTCGCAGGCCTGCAATCCGTCCCGCAGTCCGTCATCGAGGCTGCATCGATCGATGGCGCCGGACCGTTCAAACGGTTCTGGACGGTGGTCTTCCCGCTGATCTCACCGACCACCTTCTTCCTGGCGGTCATCAACGTCACCTATGCGCTGTTCGACACCTTCCCGATCGTCGATTCCACGACGTCAGGCGGACCCTCGCAATCGACGAATACGCTCGTCTACAAGGTCTATGCCGACGGTTTCGTCGGCCTGAACCTCGGCCCGTCGGCTGCGCAGTCGGTGGTGCTGATGCTGATCGTTGTCGCCCTGACCGTCATCCAGTTCCGCTGGATAGAGAAAAAAGTCCAGTATTGAGGCCCGTGCGATGATCGAGAACCGTCCCTTTCTGAACTTTTTGACGCATTTCATCCTGATCGTCGGCGTCGTCACGGTGGTCTTCCCCGTCTACCTCGCCTTCATCGCCGCCACCCATGGTCCGACCGACTTCATGAGTGGCCTCATGCCACTGCTTCCAGGCGATCAGCTGATCACCAATTTCGACCAGCTGCTCAGCGCCGGCAATTCTGTGGCCGGTGCGCCGCCTTTCGCGCTGATGCTGGCAAACAGCCTGTTGATGGCTGTCATGATCGCCGTCGGCAAGATCGCCATCTCGATCATCTCCGCATTCGCGATCGTCTATTTCCGCTTTGCGCTGCGCATGGTGGCCTTCTGGATCATCTTCCTGACGCTGATGCTGCCGGTCGAGGTCCGCATCCTGCCGACCTACAAGGTGGTCGCCGATCTCGGCATGCTGAATTCCTATCCGGGTCTCGTCATCCCGCTGATCGCCTCGGCGACCGCGACCTTCCTGTTCCGCCAGTTCTTCCTGACCATCCCGGAAGAACTGATGGAAGCGGCCCGAGTCGATGGCGCAGGCGCCATGAAATTCTTCCGGGATATCCTGCTGCCGCTGTCGCGTACCAATATCGCGGCGCTGTTCATCATCCTCTTCATCTATGGCTGGAACCAGTATCTCTGGCCGATGCTGATCACCACCGATCCCGGCTATTACACGGCGGTCATGGGTATCAAGCGTCTGGCCTCGGTACTGGACGGCGACACCCAATGGAACCTCGTGATGGCAGGCGTCATCCTCGCCGCCCTGCCGCCGGTTCTCATCATCATCGTCATGCAGCGCCTTTTCGTCAAAGGCCTGGTCGAAACGGAGAAATGACAATGGCCTCTATCGATGTAGAAGGCGTCGGCAAGATCTATCAGGGCGGCGTCAAGGCTGTCTCGGGTGTCGGCATCAACATCAAGGACGGCGAGTTCATCGTCCTCGTCGGACCGTCCGGCTGCGGCAAGTCCACCCTGCTGCGCATGATCGCCGGTCTTGAGAGCATTTCCGAGGGACAGGTGAAGATCGGCAACCGCGTCGTCAACAACGTGGAGCCGGCCGATCGCGACATCGCCATGGTGTTTCAGAACTATGCACTTTACCCGCATATGTCGGTCCGCCAGAACCTCGAATATGGCCTGAAGAACCGCAAGACGCCTCGGGCGGAAATCGACGCCCGCGTCGCCGAAGCCGCCCGCATGCTGCAGATCGAGCAATATCTGGAGCGCAAGCCGAAAGCCCTCTCGGGCGGTCAGCGCCAGCGCGTCGCCATGGGCCGCGCCATTGTTCGCAAGCCGGCCGTCTTCCTCTTCGACGAGCCGTTGTCAAACCTCGATGCCAAGCTGCGCGTCTCGATGCGCGGCGAGATCAAGCGTCTGCAGCGCCGCCTCGGCACCACCTCGATCTATGTCACCCACGACCAGCTGGAAGCGATGACGCTGGCGGACCGCCTCGTCGTCCTGAACGGCGGCGAGATCGAGCAGATCGGCGCGCCGCTCGATGTCTACCACACCCCGGCCTCCACCTTCGTCGCCAGCTTCATCGGCTCACCGGCCATGAACCTCCTGAAGGCGGAGCTCCATGGCGACAAGCTGGCGATCGGCCCGAGCCTGATCGATCTCGCTGGCAACGCTCCGGCCTCCGGTCCCGTTACCATCGGCATGCGCGCCGAGGACCTGCGTCTCGCGCGGGCAGACGAATATGCGATGCCGCTCGCCGTCGAATATGTCGAGGAACTCGGCTCGCAGCGCCTCGTCCACGGTATGCTCGGCGATCAGCAGCTGACTGCGGTCGTCTCGCCGGAAACGCCGATCGCCAGTGAAATGCGCTTCATCATCGCTCCCGAAAAGCTTCACTTCTTCGCGGCCGATAGCGGCAAGAGGATCGGTGCCGGCGTTGCGGCCAGCACAAGCGCGCCGGTCGCCGCCGAGCCAGTCCAGTAGGCTTCGTCAGGATACGTTAAAATTTTAGCGGCTGCTTGAACGCCTCTCTTACGACTTGTCTGTTATTCCACGAACATTGGGGTAGCAAACGGGGTGTTTCATGGCCTGGAAGCTTATGCTTGCAAGTGCGGTCGCAATGGCTGCGCGCACGGTGCCGTATGCTGTGGCGATGCCGCGCGGCAAATCCTTCATCGCGCATTCGAGCGACCATCTGCCGATGAAGTCGACGCCGATCAACCCGGACTGGGTGGTCAGCGGTGACCCGCAGGCCCGCACCGCCGAGCACTCGCGCGGCCACGACGAAGCTTCGCTGACGGCGATCTGGGATTGTACGGCAGGCGAGTTCCGCTGGTTCTTCGGCTGGGACGAGACCGTGATGATCATCGAGGGAGAGGTCCATATCACTGCGGAAGACGGCACCGAGCGCACACTCCGCGCCGGCGACGTCGCCTTCTTTGCCGGCGGCACCTGGGCCAGCTGGCGGGTCGACAATTACGTCCGCAAGGTTGCCTTCCTGCGCAAGCCTTTCCCGAAGCCGGTGGCGCTCGCCTACCGCCTCCGCAACATGCTGCGCAACACCGGACAGCAGGGCCTCGCGGCCTGAAGAAACCTTGATCGCGATATCACGAAGCCATTGATTGGCCGTTGCGTTCAGCCGTCTTGCGACCTACATCTGTCCGGCATTCAGTGAGGGACGGAAATGGCCAAGATCAAGAACGTAGCGGTCCAGATGGACCATGTTTCGGGCATCAACATCGCAGGCGATTCCACCTTCGCCATGAGCCTTGAGGCGCAGACCCGGGGCTACAAGCTCTTTCACTACACGCCGGATCGTCTGAGTTTCCGCGATGGCCAGGTTTTCGCCTCCGTTGAGCCGATGATCCTGCGCGACGTCAAGGGCGACCATTTCGAGCTCGGCGCCCCCGAGCGTATCGATCTCGCGACCATGGATGTCGTCCTGCTCCGCCAGGATCCGCCCTTCGACATGGCCTACATCACCTCGACGCATCTGCTCGAGCGCATCCACCCGAAGACGCTCGTCGTCAACGATCCGGCCTGGGTGCGTAACTCGCCGGAAAAGATCTTCGTCACCGAATTCGCCGATCTGATGCCGAAGACGCTGATCACCAAGGATGCCGCCGAAATCCGCCGCTTCCGCGATGAAATGGGCGATATCATCCTCAAGCCGCTCTACGGCAATGGCGGCGCCGGTGTCTTCCATTCGACCAAGGACGATCGCAACCTCTCCTCGCTGCTCGAGATGTTCGGCCAGCTCTTCCGCGAGCCCTTCATCGCCCAGCAATATCTGCCTGACGTGCGCAAAGGCGACAAGCGGATCATCCTTGTCGATGGCGAGCCTGTCGGCGCGATCAACCGCGTTCCGGCCGAGCATGACAGCCGCTCCAACATGCATGTCGGCGGCCGCGCCGAGGCGACCGAGCTCACGGCGCGCGAGATGGAAATCTGCAAGCGCATCGGCCCGGCTCTGAAGGACCGCGGCTTCCTGCTGGTCGGCATCGACGTCATCGGCGACTACATGACGGAGATCAACGTCACGTCTCCCACTGGCTTACGCGAAGTCGCCAGGTTCGGGGGCGCCGATATCGCAAGCCTTCTCTGGGATGCCATCGAGCGCAAGCGCACCTAAAAGGGTGTTTTGTTCTCATTTTGATGAGCCGATACAACCCGCTGCAACCTGAGCGCAGCGGGTGCGGGAATCTGTTCGTTTATTGTTCTTGTTTTATTCTGTTTTCCATGCCAGATTGCAATTGACGGCCATGATGGGTCGTAAAACGCGATGTAGTTGGTTGCGGGGGCAGGGGCATGGTCGCGCGCGTCAGTACTGTTGCATTTCAGGGCATTGAGGGCGTGCCGGTCGAGGTCCAGGTGATGGTCGCTCCGGGCAAGGTCGGCATGCAGATCGTTGGCCTTCCCGACAAGGCCGTGGCGGAAAGCCGCGAGCGGGTTCAGGCGGCCCTTCATGCGTCGGGGCTGGCGCTTCCGGCCAAGCGGGTGACCGTCAATCTGGCACCTGCCGATCTTCCGAAGGAAGGCTCGCATTTCGATCTGCCGATCGCGCTTGGCCTGATGGCGGCGCTCGGCGCCATTCCCGGCGATGCGCTCGCGGATTATGTCGTGCTTGGTGAACTCAATCTGGATGGCACGATTGCCCCGGTTGCCGGCGCGCTTCCGGCGGCGATCGGAGCCAATGGCCTTGGTAAAGGCCTGATCTGCCCGGCCGACAGCGGCCCGGAAGCGGCCTGGGCCGGGACCGGCCTTGATATACTGGCGCCGAGAAGCCTGATCGCTCTCGCCAATCATTTCCGCGGCACGCAGGTTCTGTCGCGCCCCGAGCCGTCGATCCGCGCCAACGCTGCCAACCTGCCTGATCTTGCTGATATCAAAGGACAGGAGAGCGCTAAGCGCGCCCTAGAGGTCGCCGCTGCCGGAAATCATAATTTGCTGATGGTTGGGCCTCCCGGCTCGGGCAAATCGATGCTCGCAGCGCGGCTGCCATCGATTCTACCGCCGCTTTCGGCTGCCGAGCTTCTCGAAGTGTCGATGATCCACTCGATCGCCGGGCAGCTCTCCGGCGGCAAGCTGTCCGATCGGCGTCCATTCCGTACCCCGCATCACTCGGCAACCATGGCCGCGATGGTCGGCGGCGGTTTGCGGGCAAGGCCCCGCGAGGCGTCGCTTGCCCATCATGGCGTGCTCTTTCTCGATGAGTTTCCGGAATTCTCGCCGCAGGCGCTCGATGCATTGCGTCAGCCGCTGGAGACCGGCGAATGCATCATCGCCCGCGCCAATCACCGGGTCTCCTATCCGGCCAGTATCCAGCTGGTCGCCGCCATGAACCCCTGCCGCTGCGGCATGGCCGGAGAGCCCGGCCACAGCTGTGCCCGTGGCCCTCGCTGCCAGTCCGACTATCAGGGGCGGATTTCCGGCCCGCTGATGGATCGCATCGATATCCATATCGACGTACCGGCCGTGGCCGCGACCGACCTGATCCGGCCGATGCCGGCTGAGGCGAGCAGCACCGTGGCGGCCCGCGTTGCGCGGGCGCGAGATTTGCAGGCCGACCGGTTCATCGCTGCGGGCCTCGGCGGCATCGTCACCAACGCGCGCTGCTCGACGGCGCTCATCGAGAAATACGCCGAGCCGGATGCCGGCGGCTTGCGGCTGTTGCGGGATGCGGCGGAGAAGATGCGCTTCTCCGCCCGCGGCTATCATCGCGTTCTGAAAGTCGCGCGTACGCTCGCCAATCTCGATGGAAAGACAACGGTTGGTCGTATCCATCTGGCTGAAGCGATCTCCTATCGGATCGCGGGCGAGCGGCTGACGGCTGCAGCATGAAGGGAAGCGAATAGTGAGTAGCGAATAGCGAATAGAAAAAGAAAAGCTTGCTTAGCACTCAGGGCCGAGCAAGCTTCGCTATTCGCTATTCGCTATTCGCTATTCGCTATTCGCTATTCGCTATTCGCTATTCGCTATTCGCTGATCAGCTCCCGAGCCCATCAAATAGCGCCGTCGAAAGATAGCGCTCGGCAAAGGACGGGATGATCACCACGATGGTCTTGCCGGCATTTTCCTCGCGGCTGCCGACCTTGATGGCGGCGGCAAGCGCCGCACCGGACGAGATGCCGACCGGCACGCCTTCGAGCCTGGCGACCAGACGGGCGGTTTCCATGGCCAATGCGCTATTGATGGTGACGACCTCGTCGTAGATCTTGGTGTCGAGAATGGCGGGCGCAAAGCCGGCGCCGATGCCCTGGATCTTGTGCGGTCCGGGCTGGCCGCCCGAAAGCACGGGCGATTCTTCCGGCTCGACAGCGATGACCTTGATGCCGGGCTTCTTCGACTTCAGCACCTGTCCAGCGCCGGTAATCGTGCCGCCGGTGCCGATGCCGGAAACGAAGATATCGACTGCGCCGTCGGTATCGTTCCAGATTTCCTCGGCCGTCGTCTTGCGATGGATTTCAGGGTTGGCCGGGTTTTCGAACTGCTGCGGAATGATCGCGTCAGGCAGGGTCGAGGCCAGCTCCTCGGCCTTGGCGATGGCGCCCTTCATCCCCTTCGGCCCCTCGGTGAGCACCAGTTCGGCGCCAAGCAGCGCCAGCATCTTGCGGCGCTCGACGGACATGGTTTCCGGCATCGTCAGGATCAGCTTGTAACCCTTGGCAGCGGCGGCGAAGGCGAGTGCAATGCCCGTGTTGCCGGAGGTCGGCTCGATCAGCGTCGTCTTGCCGGGCGAGATCTTGCCCTGTGCTTCCAGGCTCTCGATCATCGCCACGCCGATACGGTCTTTGACCGAGGCGATCGGATTGAAGAACTCGAGCTTTGCCAGCAGGTTGGCCTTCACGCCCTTTTCCTTGGCAAGCTTGTCGAGGCGCACGATCGGCGTATCGCCGATGGTTTCGGTGATCGACGAGTAGATGCGGCCGCGGCCCGGTTTTTTCGACATGAGTGCTCTCCCTTGAAGTGTGTTGCGCAGACAATAGGGTCAAAGCGCGCGCCAGACCAGACCGGCCTCACGCGCGGGAGTGGCAAGCCAGAGAAAAAATCCTTTGAAAACCGCCGTTTGACGGATGAATTTTTCAGGCCGCGCGGGTGGCGATAAAGGCTGCGGTGCCCGCCAGAATGCCGGCCGCCGTCCGGTTCAGGGCCTGCAATGCGCGCGGCTGCTTCAGCATGCTGCGGGCACGGGTTGCCAGCAGCATATAGGGGATCAGCACCGTCAGCAGAACGATGAAGGTCGCGGCCAGCAGCAGGCCATATTCGCGCAGGCCGATGGTATGGATGTCGATCAGCGTCGGCACCAATGCCACATAGAAGAGCATCGTTTTCGGATTGCCGAGGGTTACGAGCAGGCCCGAAAGAAAAGACATGCCCATGCTGCTCGATTTGCGCGCTGAGATATCCTGCGGCAGAAGTCCGGAAGTCCAGAGCTTGTAGGCGATGTAGCAGAGATAGATCACGCCTGCGAACTTGATGACCAGGAAGATCTCGGTGAAGGTCTGCGCCACGAAGGCGAGGCCGAGGATGACCGCCGTCAGATAGGTCATGTCACCCAGCACCAGGCCGAGACCCATGAAGAAGGTCTCGCGGAAGTTCGAGCCCAGCGCCCGCGCCACGATCGCCGTGATACCCGGCCCCGGAATGGCTGCTGCAATGAACAGTGCGCCGCTATAGGCAATGAGCGCTGCAATCGTCATTTGTCTCTCCCTGATTGCCGCCTATCTACGTCTGTGCGAAATGGCTTTCAAGCGACTTCGAAAATGACGTCACGGGGGATGAAATGTCCAAGGCCTTGCTGCTGATCGATGTCCAGAATGCCGTGCTGGAAGGCATGGGTGCGAAAGAGCGTGCACCGGCGATCCAGGAAGCCTACGATGCGGTGACCAGGCGGCTCGCAGCCGTGCTCGCAAAAGCGCGATCGGAAGCCGTCCCTGTTATCATCGTCCAGCATGACGAAGCCGAAGGCGATCCGATTGCCAAGGGTAGCAAGGGCTGGGAAATCAGGGCCGAAGTCGCGCCTCTGCCGGGTGAGTTGCTGATCAACAAGCAGGCATGCGATGCGTTCTTCGAGACGCCGCTGGAAGCCGAGCTGCGCAGGCGCGGCATCACCCATCTCGTCATCGGCGGCTGCGTCACGCCCTTCTGCATCGACACGTCGGTTCGCCGCGCCGTCTCCCTCGGCTTCGATGTGACGTTAATCACGGACGGTCACATGAGCGGCGATATCGGCGCACTCGGCTTCGAGCAGATCATCGCACATCACAACATGGTTCTCTGGGGATTCGGTGCCGGCTCTCACGGCGTCGGATTGTCAAAGGCCGCCGAGGTCAGCTTCTGACCACGCGCAGAAACCGCCCCGGCGTCCAGCCGAGGTTCATGCCCGCAGCGGCAAGCAGAATGATCGCCGCTCCCACCACCTGCAGGGGCTGCAGCGCGTGGCCGAAGGCGATGCGATCAACCGCGATTGCGGCAATCGGATAGATGAAGGACAGCGCACCGGTGAGATGGGTCGGCAGCTTCTGGATCGCGCCATAGAGCAGCACATACATCAGCCCGGTATGGACGACACCCATGGTCACCAGCAGCGACCAAGTCCCCGCCGCCGTAGGCATGGCCGAAAAATCGGCAAAGGGCGCCAGCATCAGAATGCCGGTCGAAACCTGGATGAGGGCGATCAGATGCGGTGGCGTGCCCTTTAGCCATTTGGCCGCCAGCGCCGCGAGCGCGTAGAAGAAGGCGGCTCCGAGCGCCAGCGCGATCCCCATGCCATAGCTGCCGCTGATCGCGCCGCTATCCGGTTTCGCCTCGACGATCGTCGCCATGCCCGCGAAGGCGAGCCCGAGCCAGAACAGCTTCGTGCCGGTGATCTTCTCGCCGAGAAAGGCCGAACCCAGCGCCAGCAGCATGAAGGGCTGGGTATTGTAGACCGTCGTGGCGATCGAGATCGACGCATGCGAATAGGAAGCAAATAGCATCAGCCAGTTCAGCACGATGGCGATGCCACCGAAAACGGCGATGCCGAAGCTCTTCAACGACAGCAGGCGAGGATTGAGAAGCCCGAGCAACGCGCAGATGAAAAGCAGGCTGATGGCCCCGAACAGGCAGCGCCAGAACACGACATTGCCAACCGGCTGCCCTGACATGATAACGAACCAGCCGATGCTGCCCGAAATCAGCATTGCCGCCGTCATTTCCGCGCTTCCCCGCCTGATCTCGCTCTGCATCGCAACTCTCCCGTGATGGAGGCGCAGATTATTGCGCAAACGCTGCCGTCTCTATATCGTGTAAAACAGAGTGGAAGCGTCTTGCCTAATAATTTTAGGTGAAAGGAGTGTTGTGGCTAATTACGACAGAATCGACGAAACGGACCAGAAGTTGCTGGATGCGCTCGCCGTCAATGCCCGCCTCTCCCTGAAGGAACTCGCCCAGGCCGCCGGCATGTCTTCGCCGAGTGCCGCCGAGCGGCTGCGCCGGCTGGAGGAACGCGGTATCATCAGGGCTTTCACCATCGATATCGATCCGGCCGCACTCGGCTATCCCCTACAGGCGATCGTCCGCGTCCGCCCGTTGCCAGGTCAGCTGCATATCGTCGAGAAGCTGATCCAGGAAACCCCTGAATTTATCGAATGCGACAAGGTGACGGGCGACGATTGCTTCATCGCCCGCCTCGTCGTGCGCTCGATGGGAGAGCTGGATGGCATCCTCGACAAGATCGCGGAGCGCGCCGAAACCAACACCTCGATGATCAAGTCGTCGCCGGTCAAGCGCCGCCTGCCGCCGGTCTGATCAGAAATCCGCCATCGGCGAGAGCATGGCGGGGGCCTGCAGCTCAGGGCCGTCCAGTCCGCGGATCATGAAATGCGTCCCGTGCAAAGACGAAGGCAGCGGCGCGCCGTTCCAGCCAAGCTTCTCGGGGTTGAACAGGATCTCAGCGCGCGAGGGCTTGATGCCGAGCCCGCCGAGAATGGCGGCAAGGGACGGGATCGAGGGCGCCAGCACATCGAGCAGGATAAAGCGCTCGCCATCGAGCTTCCAGGCAATGACCGCATCGAGCTTCTCGATGAATGTCAGCTGCACATTGGGATCGAGCTGGGTATTGATCAGAAACATCGCCGGGCTGCCGGTGACGGCCAGCGTGTCGGACACCGCCTCCCGTCGCGCCAGCAGATCCTGGAGCAAGGCGAGGTCAGCAGCGACCCGGGGATCGAGCGTTCTTGCGTCAGGGGCGCCATCCGGTTTCGGCGCATCACCCTCGAAGCTGTGCATCGGCAATGTCCGGAAGCCGTAGGGCTCATAGAGCGCAGGCTTGTCCGTATAGAGCACGATCGCCTCGAAGCCCTGGTACGAGCACCAGTCGAGCGCCTTATTCGTCACATCGCGATAGAGCCCGCGGCCGCGCCAGGGCGGCCGCACGGCGCCAGATTGTAGAGCAGCTGCACTGATCCGGCGGCCGTTGACGACGATAGGCATGGCGAAGGCCGAAAGATTGGCGGCCAGCGTCCCGTCTTCGGCAAACCAGCCGAAGGGCATGCTGGATGGATCAGGCCCGCCGAGCTCCATCAATGGGCCGATATCGATGCCGAATGTGTCGTGGAGAAGCGAAACCAGTGCCCGCCAGGCGGTTCGGTCGGCAAAGTAATCCTGCCGGAACGTCAGACCCGTCGTGTCAGGCGCGGCGCTCATACCCCGGTGGAGCCGAAGCCGCCGGCGCCGCGCGCCGTGGCGCTGGTCTCGGTGATCTCGGCAACGCGGACCTGGGTCACTGGCGCAATGATCATCTGGGCAATCCGCATTCCCCGGCTGATCTCGAAAGCCTCGTCGCCGAGGTTGATCAAAAGCACCTTCACTTCACCGCGGTAATCGCTGTCGATGGTGCCCGGCGTATTGAGGCAAGTGATGCCGTTCTTGAAGGCGAGGCCGGAGCGCGGGCGGATCTGCGCCTCGAAACCCTCGGGCACCTCGAAGATGAAACCTGTCGGCACCAGAGCGCGCTTGCCCGGCGCCAGCACCAGCGGTGCGCCGTCATCGACAGCGGCGCGCAGGTCCATCCCGGCAGCCCCTAACGTTTCGTAGGAGGGCAGGTCCAGCCCTTCGCCATTGGCGAGGCGGACGAGATTGAGCTTCGGGCGGAGGTCGTTTTGAATGTCCATGCGGGCATTAGTTTGCGTCCGGCCGCCGAAGGTCAATTGCAATGCCCGGCCTAAATCGCTAGATAGCCCGCAATTCCACAGGATTCACATGATGGCCGAAACACTCGCCGAGGCGGTCTCCCGCCGCCGCACATTCGCTATTATCGCGCACCCGGACGCGGGCAAGACGACGCTGACCGAAAAGCTGCTGCTGTTCGGCGGCGCCATTCAGCTCGCCGGTGAAGTCAAGGCGAAGAAGGATCGCATCCAGACGCGTTCCGACTGGATGAAGATCGAGCGCGAGCGCGGCATTTCGGTCGTCACTTCGGTGATGACCTTCGAATATGCCGACAAGGTCTTCAACATTCTCGATACGCCCGGTCACGAAGACTTCGCCGACGATACCTACCGCACCCTTACGGCGGTGGATGCCGCCATCATGGTCATCGATGCCGCCAAGGGTATCGAGCCGCGGACGCTGAAGCTCTTCGAAGTCTGCCGCATGCGCGACATCCCGATCATCACCTTCATCAACAAGATGGACCGTGAAAGCCGCGATGTCTTCGAAATTCTCGATGAAGTCGAGGAAAAGTTGGCACTGGATACCGCCCCGGTCACTTGGCCGATCGGCCGCTCAAAGAGCTTCTGCGGCACTTACCACCTCGCCGCAAACCGGGCGCGCGGATCGGACAACGAAGATGCGATCGTGGTCAATGGCCCGCAGGGCGTGGCCGATCGCCTTCCGGAAAACGAACGCGCGGCTTTCATCGACGAGGTCGACCTCGCCAAGGAGGCGTGCCGCCCCTTTGATCGCCAGGCATTTCTGGAAGGCCATATGACGCCGGTCTTTTTCGGTTCGGCGCTGCGCAATCTGGGTGTGCGCGATCTGATCAACGCGCTTGCCGATTTTGCGCCGCCGCCGCGCGACCAGGTGGCCGATATCCGCACGGTCCATGCCAACGAAGACAAGATGACCGCCTTCGTCTTCAAGATCCAGGCGAACATGGACCCGAACCACCGGGACCGTATCGCTTTTGCCCGCATCTGCTCCGGCAAGCTGGAGCGCGGCATGAAGGCCCGTCTTGCCCGCACCGGCAAACAACTCGGCCTCACTGCGCCGCAGTTCTTCTTCGCCTCGCAGCGCCAGCTGGCCGATACCGCCTATGCTGGTGACGTGGTCGGCATCCCGAACCATGGAACGCTGCGCATCGGCGACACGCTGACCGAGGGTGAACCGCTGGTCTTCCAGGGCGTGCCAAACTTTTCGCCGGAAATTCTTCGCCGCGTCCGTCTCGAAGACGCGATGAAGGCTAAGAAGCTGAAGGAAGCGCTGCAGCAGATGGCCGAAGAGGGCGTCGTCCAGCTGTTTTCGCCCGAAGACGGCTCGCCGGCGATCGTCGGCGTTGTCGGCGCTCTGCAGCTTGACGTGTTGAAGGAGCGCCTGCAGCAGGAATACGGCCTGCCGGTCTCCTTCGAAATGTCGCGCTTCTCGGTCTGCCGCTGGGTTTCGTCCGAGAATGGCGCTGATCTCGACAAGTTCCTCACCGTCAAGCGCGGCGATATCGCCCGCGATCTCGACGGCGACCCGGTGTTCCTCGCGCAGGACAGCTTTTCGCTGCGTTACGAAGCCGAGCGTTTCCCGGCAATCAAGATGGACGCCATCAAGGAATATCACGTCGCCAAGGCGGCGTGATCTCGCCGAAATGCTGGGATGACTGCGCAATCATACTAATGTACATTAGATATTCGTAAATCGTTCATCCATGGGGGGCTGGCGAACGTGAGCACGAATATCGAGCTGGAGAATGTGCCTGCTAGTGGCGGCTGGCGTTTCAAATGTGGCATTGCGCTCTTTGCGCTGATGTTGCTGCTGGTCGTAGCAATCCCGGTTCTGGCGATGTCCGGAATGCCGCCGGCGCGCGTCGCGGCGCTGACGGGCGCCATCTTCGTCGGCAACAAGATCATCCTTGTCGTAATGATCGCCGTGATGGGGAAAGCGGGCTTCCAGGAATTGAAGCGGACGCTCGGCGGCTATCTGCCATCGCTGAAAGACGAGATCGTCAGTCCAGTGCGCCATGTCATTGGCCTCGTGATGTTCTGCCTGCCGCTCGTTTCCGCGCTGTTCGAACCCTATGTCGATAACATCTGGCCGGATTTTCGCCCGAACCGCTGGGAATTTCAGCTGCTCGGCGACCTTATGCTGATTGCCAGCATCTTCGTTCTCGGCGGCAATTTCTGGGGCAAGATCCGGGCCTTGTTTGTGCGGACCGCGCGCTCGGTAAACACCGCTGAGAACGTCCAGGCCAGCTGATCATTCTCGCAGAGATTTCGGGAGGGGCGAATGGATCAGCAGGACAACAGAGCTGCGCAGGACGTTGCCGCGCCGGTGAGCGCACGAAACCCGCTGCGTCGGGCCGCGATTTGCGTCCTCGTGTTTCTTGTCCTCGCCTTCGCGGTTTCTGTTTTCATGGAGCGCCGCACGCCGATAACTGCGCAGGCGACGGTCAACGCCTATGTGGTCGGCATCGCGCCTGAAGTTTCCGGCCGGGTGGTGGATGTCGCGGTTTCCGACAACAGCCCGGTCACCAAGGGTCAGATGCTGTTTCGCATCGATCCGCAACAGTACGAACTGGCGCTGGCGCAAGCAGAGGCGCAGCTCGCCAAGGTCGGCCAGTCGATCGGCGCCTCCATCGCCGCGCTCGATGGCGCTCAGGCGAAAGTCGTCGAAGCGCGCGCCGTACGCGACAACGCGCTGGAACAGGCCAACCGTTCGGAGGCCTTGCTGAAACGCGGGGTCATCGCGCAGACGCGGGCGGATCAGGCGCGGACCACGCTCCAGCAGGCGCAGGCGGGAGCAGCTGCGGCCGATGCAGAACTTGCGAGCGCCGAGAAAGAGCTCGGACCGGCCGGCCAGGATAACCCGCAGCTACAGGACGCTCTTGCAGCGCTGGAGCGGGCCAGGCTCGATCTGCTCCGCACCACCGTGCTCGCGCCCGCCGATGGCGTCGTCACCAATCTTCAGCTGTCCGTCGGTGGCTTTGTCAACACCGGAAAGAGCGCCGTCACCTTCATCGATGCAGGCACGATCTGGATAGCGGCCAACTTCAAGGAGAACAGCCTCGAGAATGTCGCAAGCGGCAACAAGGCGGAAATCCTGTTCGATGCGCTGCCCGGAAAGCTGTTTCCTGCTCATGTCGAAAGCGTCGGTTTCGGTGTCGCTCAGGGCAATGTCGATCCGAATACGGGCCTGCCGAAAGTATCGGATCAGAGCGGCTGGATCCGCACGCCACAGAGCTTCCCCGTGCGGCTCATTCTCGACGGCGAGCGGCCGAAGGGCATCCGCTACGGCGCTCAGGCGAATGTGGTGATTTATACCGGAGACAATCCGGTGACCAACGCGCTGGGTGCATTGTGGATGCGCATCATCTCGGTTCTGACCTATGTCAGCTGACGCCGTATCGGGTCATCGCTGGTGGCATTCGCCTGAGGCTTCGCAAGGTCTTCGCGTGGCATTCGCCGCCACGCTTTCGTTTACCTGGTCCGTTGCCGCTGGAGACGTTATCCCGTTTCTCGGCGCGCTCTTCGCCGTCCAGTTCCTGCTGACGGATCGCACGCCGATGCCATTCGGCAAGGCACTCGGCATGGCGCTGATTGTGACGCTCACAGGGCTCTGCCTGCAGATGTTCCTGGCGGTCACCGCCGATAATCCACCGGTGATCCTCATCTTCCTTGGCGCGATTTACTTCCTTTGCTTTCTCGCGCAAGCGACAGGAAGGGCAGGCGCGCTGCCATTCATGATCCTCGTCGTGGCCGTCATGCTGCCGCTTCTGACGTTGCTGCACTACGACCTCGGCAGCTCGGTCCTCGCGCTGCTGGTCGGGGGCATCGTCGAGGGTATCGTCTGGGGCTGGGCAGCGCACGCCGCCTTTCCCCACCGCGGATTACCTGGCAGCGGTCAGCCGCCCGCTATTCATCACCAGAGACCGATAGCCCGGGCGCTGGCAAGCGGAGCGATATTGCTGGGCGCTGTCGCCATCTGCCTGACAAATGATCGCTTCGCCACAGCGCTGGTCATTCCGATTACCGTCGCGTCGATGCTGATGCAGCTGGATGTCCTTGCCGGCGCAAGAGCGGCCTTTGGCCTCATCCTTGTCAACATATTCGGTGGCGCTGCGGCGAGTGTGGTCTTTGGTTTCGTCACACTGCGGCACTCGCTGTTTTTTATGTTCCTCAGCATTCTCGCGGTAAGTCTGATACTCGGTGGCCGTGCGGTGTTGCCGCGGCCTTCCGCCAAGGTGTTTGCAGGTGCATTGACGATATTCCTCGTGGTGCTGGGATCGGGAATATCGCCGCTGCCCGGTACGGCGGCGGAAACATTCGCCACGCGCATCGGCTATATCATTCTCGCGACGCTCTACAGTCTGTTCATGGCCGCCTTGCTTTGGCCGGCCGAACGCCGGGTGGCCGCGGCTCTGCCGAAGGCACTGTAATAGGCTGGAAAGGTCACTCTCCGCGCGGATACCTCTGGCTCTCTTCGAGGATGTTGAGGTCCATGTGGTTGCGCATGTAGCGCTCCGATGCCTTCTGCAGCGGCTGGTAGTCCCAAGGATAGTAAGCGCCATTGCGCAGCGCTTCGTAGACGACCCAGCGGCGCGCCTGGCTTTCACGCACGGCTGCGTCGAAGGTCTCAAGGTTCCAGCGGGCATCGGCTTGGTCCTTGAGAGACGCCAGGACTTGAGCATAGTCAGGGTTCTCAGCGAGATTGTTCAGCTCGTGCGGATCGGCGTCGAGATCGTACAGCATCGGCGGATCCTTGACGCAAAGCGAAAGCTTGAAACGGCCGTCGCGGATGCCGACGAGCGGCGCGATCGACCCTTCCGCGGCATACTCCATCGGCACCGGGCTGCGGCTGCCGTTTCCGGTTGCCAGCGGCGCCAGATCCTCGCCGTCGGTCCATTTCTTCAGCGACGAGATGTCGAGGCCGGCGAGACCGGCGAGCGTCGGCGTCACGTCGAGCGTCGAAACCGGTCGGTCGATCTTTGCCGGGGTCCAGCCGGGCGCCGCGATCATCAGCGGCACGCGGGCAGAGCCGTCGAAGAAGCACATCTTGAACCACAGACCGCGGTCGCCCAGCATGTCGCCATGGTCTGATACGAAGAGGATGATGGTGTCGTCTGCCATCCGGCTGCGATCAAGCACATCGAGAATCTCGCCGATCTTCTCGTCGACATAGGAAATATTGGCGAAGTAGCCCTGCCGCGCGCGGCGGATCTGCTCGGGCGTGATATCGAACGCCTTGTAGTCGCAGGCTTCGAGCAGGCGCTGCGAATGCGGATCGAGTTCCTCGAAGGGCAGAGGCGCAACGGCCGGGTTGAGCGCCGGGCAATCCTCGTAGAGATCCCAGAACTTGCGCCGGGCGACATAGGGGTCGTGCGGATGCGTGAAGCTGACGGTCAGGCACCAGGGCCGGTCGTCCTGGCGGCGTGACAGGTCGTAAAGCTTGCGGGTCGCGTTGTAGGCGACCTCGTCATCATATTCCATCTGGTTGGTGATCTCGGCGACGCCCGCGCCGGTGACCGAGCCGAGATTGTGATACCACCAGTCGATGCGCTCGCCTGGCTTGGTATAGTCAGGCGTCCAGCCGAAATCCGCCGGATAGATATCGGTCGTCAGCCGTTCCTCGAAGCCGTGAAGCTGGTCCGGGCCGACGAAATGCATCTTGCCGGATAGCGCAGTCTGGTAACCGGCGGCACGCAGGTGATGGGCGTAGGTCGGAATATCGGAGGCGAATTCGGCGGCGTTGTCATAGACGCGCGTCCGGCTCGGCAGCTGGCCGGACATGAAGGAGGCGCGCGCCGGGGCGCAGAGCGGGCTCGCCGTATAAGTATTGGCGAAGCGTACCGAGCGTTGGGCCAGCGCCTTCAGATGCGGCGCATGCAGGAAATCGGCAGGGCCATCCGGAAACAGCGTACCGTTGAACTGGTCGACCATGAGGATGAGAATATTCGGGCGCGCCATGCTGTCATGTCCTGATGATGTGGAGCAGGGTCACGCGCGGTCTTCGAAGGTCGTTGCGTTCCGCCCGCTATTCGAGCATTTTATTCAACAACGGCTCACGGCCCTTGTGAAGCTGAAATTTTTCGATGCGTGCCAAAAGGATTTTTTATGGCTGAGCGGCCGGTGGATCTCGGATGGTTTCGCATTCTCGCGGAGATCGGCAGACTCGGCAATCTGTCGTCGGCGGCTCGCGCCCTCGGGCTGACGCAACCGGCCGTCAGCTACCAGATCCGCCGCCTCGAAGAGCAGATGAAGGTCAGCCTGCTGCAGCGGCGTCATCGTGGCGTCGAATTGACGGCCGAGGGCCGCAGGCTCTTCGATGTCGCCGCCCGCACTGTCGGAGACGTGGACGCGCTTGCGCGCAGTTTTCGCAACGAGGCGGAGCGATCGACGGTGCGGTTGCGCACCGATTATGCCTTCTCGTCGCTCTGGCTGATTCCGCGCATGCATGGCTTCCGCCAGCTCTACCCCGGCATGGATATCCAGATCGTCGCCACCCAATTCGTCGAACAGGGCGCGCCGGACGCAAGCGACGCCGCGATCGTCTTTGGAAGCCGGCGCGAGCTTGGCGGGCATGGCATCTTGCTGCTGCCGGAAAAAGTGGTGCCGGTCTGCTCGCCGGGTTTTGCCGAGCGGCACGGTCCGCTCGGGACGCCGGAGCGTCTCTCCGCTGCGCGCCTTCTGCATCTCGATGCCCGCGGGACGCCGCCCTGGTTCGACTGGACGAGCTATCTTGACGAGTTCGCCATCAGCCGCAATGCCGCTGCCGCGCCCGGCGAGATCAGCTTCAACACCTATTCGCTGGTGGTGCAGGCCGCTGTCGGCGAACAGGGTGTTGCGATCGGCTGGATGGGGTTAGTCGACTCACTGCTGGCATCAGGCATGCTGGTCGTGGCCGGCCCGATGGTCGAGGCCTCGGACCGCGGCTACTGGCTGGCGCCGCCGAAAGAGATGACGGAGGAGACCGGCAGGCTTATTGCGTGGCTGCAATCCGAAGTCGCGACCGCGTGAAGCCTAAGGCGCCAGATCCTTCAGGAAATCCCTGCACCATCGCGACACATCGAATTCGAGGAGCTGATCCATCATCAATTTCCAGCGTTCCTGCCGCTCTTCCAGCGGCATGCTGAGTGCGCGCGCCAGCGCGTTGGCAGTTCCCTCGATGTCATAGGGGTTCACCAGCAGCGCGCCTTTCAGCTGGCGGGCAGCGCCGGCAAAGCGGGAAAGCACCAGAGCACCAGGATCCTCCGGATCCTGCGCCGCTACATATTCCTTGGCGACGAGATTCATGCCGTCGCGCAGCGGCGTCACCAGACCGGCTTTGCCGAGCCGGTAGAGGCCGGCAAGAATGGGGCGTCCGACCGAACGGTTGATGTAGCGGATCGGCACCCAGTCGACGGAACCCAGAGCGCCGTTCACCCGCCCGGCCTGTTCGGCGACCGTCCGCTGCATCGCCTCGTATTCCGGCACCTCAGAGCGCGATTTCGGCGTGATCTGAAGATAGGTCACGCGGCCCTGCTGGGCCGGGTTTGTCAGGATGAAATGCTCGAAAGCGTCGATGCGCTGCGTCAGTCCCTTGGAATAGTCGAGGCGATCGACGCCGATGATCAGGCTGCGGCCCTTGATGCTCTCGCGTGCTTTCCTGACCATGCTGTGGGTTGCCGATTTGCGGGCGAATTCGGCAAAGGCTGCCGTCTCGATGCCGATCGAATAGGCGCCGCCCTTGAAGGTCCGCCCATGCGAACTGAAGCGGCCATCGCCCAGCTCGTCGCCAATGCCCTCGCGGCGCAGGCAGCCCGCAAAATTCTCGAGGTCATGGTCGGTCTGGAAGCCGACGAGATCGTAATGGGATAGCCCGCGCATGATCTCTTCGTGGACCGGCATGGTGAACAGCACATCCGCCGGCGGCCAGGGGATGTGCAGGAAGAAGCCGATCTTGTTTTTCAACCCCATCTGCCGCAGCTCGGCTGCCAGCGGAATCAGGTGATAGTCATGCACCCAGATGACGTCATCGGGCTTGATCAGCGGCGCAAGCCGGTGGGCGAAGAAACGGTTGACGCGAAAGTATCCCGCCATCTCCTTGCGGCCATACTCGGCGAGATCCAGCCGGTAGTGACAGATTGGCCAGAGCACGCGGTTGGCGAAGCCGTGGTAATATTCCTCGACATCGGTATCGGTGAGATCGGTCAGCGCGTAGGTGATACTGCCCTGCTGGATTTCCTTCAGCTTTTCCGGCTCCTGCGCGCCGCTGGAATTCCCCGACCAGCCCATCCAGATGCCGCCGCGCTCTTCGAGCGCTGCCTTGAGGGCAACCGCAAGCCCACCGGCGGGCGCAATGCCGCCCTTCTCTGGAACGGGGACGCGATTGGAAACGACGACGAGGCGGCTCATGAAAGGGTCCTTTTCTCAGGAAATGTTTTAGATGCTGAAATGGTTCACGCCGTCAGCCGGGCGATGACATCGCGCACGGCAGCAGCGGACGGGAAAGAGGCTGTCGCCTCGCTGGCAGGCGAAAGCGGGCCGACGCGGATCGACAAGCCGCCAAGCCGGCTGACGGCACGGAACATCGCCTCGTCGGTCACGTCGTCGCCGATAGCGATGGCGCGCCGTCCTTCGAAGGGCGGCTGCGCAAGAAAGGCTTCGACGGCATGTCCCTTGTCGGCGCTTGAGGGACGGATTTCGATCACCATCTTGCCATGCTGGATGTGCCAGCCGGGGCCGGCACGGTCGAGTGCCTGCTGCATCAGCGGCTCCAGATCGATTTCCCGCTCCGGCGCCTGACGGTAATGCGCGGCGACCGCTGCACCTTTATCCTCGATGAGGATGCCCGGCCAGCCGACCGTCTGGGCGGCGAGATCAGCCTTCACGGCGTCGAAGGCCGCGGTTGCCGCGGCGGTCGTGAGCGTTCCGTCGGCATCGCGGCGTTCGGCGCCGTGCAACCCGGCAATCGGAAAGCGGAGCGGTGCAAATAAGCTGTCTGCATAGGCAAGGCCGCGGCCCGTGACCAGCGCCAGCGCACCACCAAGTTTTTGCGAGAGAGCATCGAGCTGGCCCGGGAGACCGGTGGGGACTTCGATGCCGTCGGGTGTTTCTGCGAGATCGAGCAGCGTCCCGTCGATATCGAGAAAGAGCGCCCAGTCTTGCGGCGCTCCGGCGAGTGCGGCAAGCATGGACTCCTCGCCTGAAGCCGCATCCGGCTCCGCGATAACAAGCGGCTGCTTTTGGTAGGACATGGGGTCTATCTAGGTCAGTGCTGCACTGCGGCAACCCTCATACGCCAACCGGAGCCTAGTCCGCGGGCTGCGCTGTGCCGCTCTGCGCGTAGAATGCCTTCGCATCCGCCGTAAAGGCGGCCCGCTGTTCGGCATTCGTGTAGAACATGTGGCCGCCGCGATAGACATCCAGCTTGACGCGGTCTTTCGCGAGACTTTGCGGCAGGTGATCGACGACATAGCGGCTGACGCCATAAGGCGTGACGAGGTCACTGTAGCCATGAGCGATCAACAGATGGAAGGATGGGTTTGACGCCAGCAGCTGGCGGATATCGCCGGTTATACTGGCCTGCAGCCGCGATCCGCCGCCGCGTCCACCCCATTCCCATTGACGGCTGATATCGCTGTCGAGCAGCGAATAGGTCATCTCCGTCTTGAAGCTGAGCTCGTTGCGGGCATAGCCGGAAAACGCACCGCCATAGGCGCGGGTGAACCCGTCGAGAATGGCGTCGTCACCGCGGTCATAGTCGGATTCGGGATAGGGATCGGGAGATGCGAAAGCCGCATCATACGGGCTCATCACCTCACCGGCGGGTTTGCCGGAATGCTTGGCATAGGCGTCACCCAGAAAGCCACGGTTGCGGGTGACGACATCCTCCGGAATGCCGGTTATCGCCGATATCTTGCCGTAAAAGGCCTTTGCCGCGTCGCCTGTTGGCTCTGGGCCGGCAAGCGTCGTCAGATAGTCGCCGAGCGCGAATTTTTCCGCCTCACGCTGCGCATCCTCCGAAAAGGCGCCGCGGCGGTCCATGTCGGCGGCTGCGAGCGAGGGAAGCTCCAGAGCGGCACCCAAAGCGAACTCGTCGGCATTGAACATCAGCTGCGCCTCGATGAGCGGCGAGAGCATGACGGCGCCCGAAACGATGATTCCCTGGTTCTGCTGCAAAGCACCCGCGACCCGCGCCGCGCGGAAGCCGCCATAACTTTCGCCGAGCAGGTATTTCGGCGAATTAGAGCGGTTGTTATGGTCAACGTAAAGCGCGATCGCCTTGGCGATGCTCTGCGCGTCCGAGCCTACGTTGTAATAATCCTTGGCATCGTCGGCCTTCGCCGTCCGGCTCCACCCGGTGCCGATCGGATCGATCAGCACAAGATCGGTAAAGTCGAGCCAGCTCTGCGGATTGTCGGCAAGCTTGGCATTGGCTCCGTCGCGCGCCTGAGGCCCGAAATCGAGGATGCGCGGGCCAACGAGGCCGAGATGGAGAAAGGCGGACGCTGCCCCGGGTCCACCGTTGAACGCAAAGGTGATTGGACGATTTGTACCCGCATTCTTGGCGGTATAGGCGGTGTAGAAGATCGCCCCCGTCTGGTTGCCGTCCTGGCTGAAGAGATCGAGTGTTCCCGCGGTTGCCGTATAGTCCAGCTTGCGGCCGCCGATCGTCGCTTCGTGCTCGGTCACAGCATTGCCGGGCAACAGCTTCAGCACGCCCGGGCGTTCCTGGGACAATGCCGGTGCGGCGGCAAGGGATGCGGCGAGCGCGATGGTCAGCATGAGAGAGCGATGCGGCAAATGATCTCCTCCGTCGGATTGGTCCAGCCCGGAGCTAACCTACCATCGCCTGCCGCGAAGGCTCATCAAGACATGGTGATCCCAGGGTGAGCGCAGCTCATCCCTCAAGGAGAAAAGGTCTCCTTAAGGCGTCTCGATCGTCCTCGCATTGACATGCAGCGCCCGCCCGGCGTTCCAGCCGTTGATCGCAGCACCAAGGCCGAGGATGACGAACAGCACCGCGCACCAGGCGAAACTGCCCGTCCAGCTGCGGATCATGCCGACGACAAGCGGACCGATGGCGGCAAGCAGGTAGCCGACGCATTGCGCCATGCCGGAAAGATGGGCCGCGATGTGGGAATCGCGCGAGCGAAGCACGATGGCGGTCATCGCGACGGCAATCAGTCCGCCCTGGCCGATGCCCTGCAGCGCCGCCCAGAACCAGACGGTCCAGAGAGGCGCAAACAGCAGGCCGAGCAGCGCAACGACGGCGACGATGCAGAGCGAAGCGTTGATGACGCGCTGATCCTTGCCGCGCACGGCAATTTGCGGCGCAACCAGACATGCCGCGGCCTGAACCATGACCGACATGGAAACGATCGCTCCGGCGGTCACGCCGTCGAGGCCGCGTTCGCGGAGAATCGGCACCAGCCAGCCGAAGACGCAGTAGGCAAGAGCCGATTGCAGCCCCATGAAAAGCGTCACCTGCCAGGCGAGCCTGTCGCGCCAGAGACCTTCGACACGGAAGCCACTACGCTTGGCGGTGTTCTTGGTGCGCAGCACCTGTGGAAGCCAGATCAGTCCAACGGCAAGGGCGGGTAGGGCCCAGATGGCAAGCGCACCGGAAAGAGAGCCGCCCAGCATATGCTCGGCCGGCAGCGTCAGCCCGGCGGCGCTGGCAGCACCGGCGCAGAGCGCCATGGTGTAGCAACCGGTCATCAGCGCGGCCCGGTCCGCAAAGTCGCGCTTCACCAGACCCGGCAGCAGCACGTTGCCGACGGCAATGCAGCCACCGGCAAGGGCAGTTCCCAGAAACAGCAGCGGTATCGAGTTCAGCCCGCGCATCGCCGTTCCAAGCGCCAGCAGGAAGATGACGCAGAGAAGTGTCCGCTCCGAGCCGATGCGCTGGGCAAGCCGTGGTGCGAGTGGCGAAAAGGCGCCGAGGCAGACGACCGGCAGGGTGGTGAGCAGGCTGGCGCCAAGCGCCGACAGACCGAGGCCGGAGCGGATTTCGGGAAGCAGCGCAGAAGCGCTGGAAAAGACCGGCCGGAGATTGAAGGCAATCAGCACCAGACTCACGCCAAGCAATATGCGGGCTGTTGCGGAAAGTTTCGCAGGTGGTTGAACCGGCGGCATGCTGTCTGCCTCGGCATCGATCAGTTGCTCGCCGGACGCATCGAAAGCATGCGCGGTATCGGCGTGAGGGGTATTCATGAAAGCAGCATCCGGTCCAGTGCGGCGATGACGGGGGCCATGAAACGGCGAACCGCCGCATCCGCCCGTTCGGGATCGCCTGTTTCGATGGCATCGACGATATCGGCATGCGCCTGCATATCCGGCTCCGGCACGTCCTGGCCGAGGGTCGCCTCGATGGTCTCGGCGATCGATGCGGAGAAGAAATCGTATATTTCGATCATCGCGCGGTTTTGCGATGCGGCGATAACCGCCTGATGAAAAGCCAGATCGCGCCTGATGAAGGCAGCCTTGTCGCCGCCCTCGTAGTTGCCGCGCTTTTCGAGCAGCGCCCGCAATCCGGCGATAATCTCTGGCGTCTGCCTGAGGCTCGCCAGACGCGCAGCCTCGACATCCAGCGCGCAACGCGCCTCGAACTGGTCGCGCAAGCTTGAGCGTCTCGCCATGGTGAGCGGCCGGCTGGCGTCGGCGGTCGACAGCACGTAGGTGCCGGACCCCTGTCTCGTCTCAAGATATCCCTGTGACGCCAGGACGCGAACTGCCTCGCGCACGGTCCCGCGGCTCACGGACAGCATGCTGCAGAGGGCAGCCTCGTTCGGCAGCTTTTCGCCCACGGCCCAGCGCTTGGCGACGATTTCGCTGCGGATCGCTTCGATTGCTGTATCGGCGAGATTGGTCTTGCTCAGAGGCTGCATCGGCATATTCATAAAGTCATCAGATGACTTTATGAATATGCCCGGTGGCTGATGAGGTCAAATGGATTCTGCCGGACGTGAAAAAGGGCCGCTTTCGCGACCCTTTCCATGAGTTTGGCCTTGAACTGGCCGGACCGTCAAAGCGATCCTAGGAAGGTAGGCTTTAGAGCGAGGGCTGCCCCGCTTTCGTCACCACTTCCATGCCTGCTACAAAGACCGAAATCTCATTAGACATTGGATCACCTTCCTTTCATTTCGTTGAACACACCTTGAAGGTAGGCCGATTCGCCGTCGATGCAAGAAAAAATCGGCAGTCCGGCGGAAGTGGTGAGATGGCGCGGGTTTTCCCCCCGCTACGTCTCAAAGGTGTTTTCCAAGAATAATCAGCGCGATGCTACCACGCCTATTGGTCTCGCCGTTCACGCTGAAATGCTGGCGGCTACGCAATGTGATCGCCGGCGTTGCCAACAATCCGTCACAAACGCTTGCTGGCGTTGCCAACAATCCATCACAAACGCTTGCCAGCTCTACAACCCTTAAGTTTTTATTCACCACGTCGCCCGACAATCGGGTCTCGTGTTTTCGGGCATTCCTGCTGCACAGACGGCGGGCTGGAGCAAAGAGCATGTGTCGTTGGGCAGCCTATCGCGGAGACCCCCTCTATCTGGAGGAGCTGGTGTCGTCGCCTGCCCATTCGCTGATCGAACAGTCGCATTGCGCCACCCGCGCCAAGACCGCCACCAACGGCGATGGTTTCGGTATCGCCTGGTATGGCGACCGTCCGGAGCCTGGTCGTTACCGCGATATTCTCCCGGCCTGGGCCGATTGCAATCTGAAGAGCCTGGCGCGGCAGATCCGGTCGCCGCTGTTCCTCGCCCATGTGCGCGCCGCGACCGGCGGCGGTACGCGCCGCGACAATTGCCACCCCTTCACCCATGAAAACTGGTCGTTCATGCACAATGGCCAGATTGGCGGCTTCGAGAGGCTGCGCCGGCCGATGGAAGCGATGCTCGATGACGAACTCTTCCACGCCAGAAGCGGCACGACGGATTCGGAGCTGATGTTTCTGCTCGCCATGCAGTTCGGCCTCCGTCAGGCGCCGGTCGCCGCCATGTCGGAGATGGTGAGCTTTGTCGAAGGACTGGCCGAAAACATTCTCGGTGACGCCCATCTCCGCTTCACCGCCGCCTTTTCCGATGGCGCATCGCTCTACGGCATCCGCTATGCGACGGACCGCAAGGCGCCGACCCTTTACGCATCGCCGATGCGCATGGGTCATTGCCTGGTGTCGGAGCCGTTGAATGATGACGTCGATGCCTGGATGGAAATCCCGGATGGCAGCGCCGTCACAGTCAACGAGGCGGGAATCACGATTACACCATTCCAGCCCGAGCGGCGGGTGGAAAGAGCAGCAAGCCTCGCTATCCCTGCCTGAGCCGTTCGGCGATCAGGACAGCAAGCTTTTCCGCCACATCTTCTTTCGCCATATCGGGCCATTGGTCGATGCCTGCGCGGCTGATGAGCTTCACACTGTTACGCGTCCCGCCCATGATGCCGGTCGCCGGAGAGACGTCATTGGCGACGATCATGTCGGCACCCTTGCGCTCCAGTTTGGTCTTGGCATTGCTCTCGACATCCTGCGTTTCGGCTGCAAAACCGACGACGATCTTCGGCCGCATCGTATGATGGCCGACGGTTTTCAGGATGTCCGGGTTCTCGGTCAGCGCCAGCGTCGGGATGGATTCGCCGGGCTGTTTCTTGATCTTCTGGTCGGCGGCCGAGGCCACCCGCCAGTCGGCAACGGCGGCTACCATCACAGCGATATCGGCAGGCAGCGCTGCCAGCACGGCGTCGCGCATCTCTTCGGCCCGCTCGACATGGATGGTTTTCACGCCAGAAGGGTCTGGGATCGTCACCGGTCCCGAAACCAGCGTCACATCGGCGCCGAGTTTGGCAAGTGCTGCCGCGATCGCATGCCCCTGGCGCCCGGATGAGCGGTTGGCGATGTAACGGACCGGGTCGATCGGCTCGTGGGTCGGGCCTGACGTGACCACAGCCTTGCGTCCGGCAAGCGGCTTCGGTCCGTCGTCCAGAAGCGCCTCGGCTGCGGCGACGATTTCCAGCGGCTCCGCCATTCGGCCAACACCGGCCTCGCGGCTCTCGGCCATCTCGCCGGCCATCGGCCCGATCATGCGGATGCCGTCGGCAGCAAGGGTCGCGACGTTGCGCCGGGTGGCCGGATGCGCCCACATCCTCGGGTTCATCGCAGGCGCGGCAAGCACCGGCCTGTCGGTCGCGAGCAGCACGGTCGAGGCAAGATCGTCTGCCAGCCCATTCGCCATCTTCGCCAGCAGATCGGCAGTCGCCGGCGCGATCAGTACCAGATCGCAATCGCGCGCCAGGCGGATATGTCCGACGTCCTGTTCGTCCTGCCGGGAAAAGAGATCGGTGAAGACATGATCGGCAGCAAGCGCGCCGACGGCAAGCGGCGTCACGAATTCCTGCGCGCCTGATGTCATGACCGGGCGCACCGATGCGCCGCGTTCACGCAGCCTGCGGATCAGGTCGAGGCTCTTATAGGCCGCGATGCCACCCGAGATGATAAGCAGGATGCGTTTGCCGCTGAGAGCCATGGCCTTTTACCCGTCGTCCTATTCGTCGAACGACCCTAAGCCTTTGGCGAATAACATGCAATGCGCGGCTGGTCAGTGGGCCCGCCGCTTGCGGGAGGGCGTGAAGATGGCAATCGCCAAGCCGACGCCGGCAAGCTGCAGGATCGAGCCGCCCGCTTCGGCAATCGTCGGCAGCCGCTGCTCGAACAGGAAGCCGAAGATCAGTCCGAATACGGTTTCCGCCACGATCAGCTGCGCGGCAAGCGCCAGCGGCAGCCGCTTGGAGGCGATCATCCAGAGCAAGGTCGCAAGCCAGGCGCCGGCCAGCCCCATGATCAGCGACCAGAGGATGAAGCGCAGAAGTTCCGCTCCGGTGAAGACGATATCAGTCCCGATGGAGGTAAAGGGAATCAGCACGAGGCAGCCGATCCCGGCGCCGATGCCCTGCAAGCCCGTCCATTGCAGGATATCTGGCGCATCGGGCGATTGCATCGCCGCCGTGCTCGCCAGCCCGTAGATCACCCAGAGCGTCAGGCCAATCAGCGCCGATCCGATGCCGAGCCAGATCGCGCTCTGGTCGCCCGAAGGTGTTGCCGCGAAGATCGAGACATTGACCCAGCCGATGCCGGTCGCGATCAGGATCAGCGGCAGCGCCAGCAGCTTCCAGGCAACCGAGCGGTCGCGCAGGTTGGCGATGATGGCGAGCAATACCGGCATAGTGCCGATAACGAGCGGCGGAATGGCCGCGCCCGCAAGCCGCACCGCATAGGCGACGCTGACGAAATAGCCGACATAGCCGATGCCGCCGAGCAATAGGGCGGTGATCGCCATGCGCGGCCTGATATTTTTCGGCCGAAACCGCGGGCTGACCATCAGCACGATGCTGGCCAGCGCAAACAGTCCGTAGCGCGTGACCGTCAAATCCATGGTCGTGAACGGCGCGATGGCGCGGGGCACGACGAAGGTCAGTCCCCACAACGCACAGGTGGCGAGGCCGCAAAGTATACCGAGAAGCATGAGGCACCGGAGGCGCAAGGGCCGGAAGATGAAGTGGATTTCAGCATCGTTGATAGGCCTGGCCGCACCTGGAAACAAGTCTCACCAGCGACATCTAGCGGGCGATTTCGGCGCAGAAATCGATGAAGGCACGGACCTTGGCCGGCACGTGATGCCGCGAGGGGTAGAAGCAGTGCAGCGGAAAGGTTTCGCCCGGCCAATCCGGGTAGAGATCGACCAGTTGCCCGCTGTCGAGATAGGGCTTCATGCCGAGCGAAAATACCTGGGCAATGCCGATGCCGGCGAGACATGTGGCAAGCGTCGTCCCGGCATCGTTGACGAGGATCCGCCCGCGCGTGGCGATCGGCACCACTTCCGCGCCGCGCCGCAATTCCCACTCGAAGGGCTTTCCGGTAAGCGGATCCTGATACTGGATGCAGGTGTGATCGCCGAGATCGGCCGGAAGTCTGGGGCGTCCATAGCGTTCGAGATAGGTGGGGGCCGCGACCGTGATGACCCGTGTGCGAAACAGCTGCCGGGAAATCAGCGCGCTTCTGGCCGGGATCTCTCCGAAGCGCACCGCCACATCCATGCCATCGGCCACCAGGTCGCCGATCTCGTTACGGGTGATGATTTCGAGCTGGAGATCAGGATAGCGATCAAGAAAGGTGCCAAGCTCCGGCGCCAGGATCAGCCTGGAGAAATAGGGATCGGCGTTGACGCGAAGGCGCCCGCGCACCGCCTGTGCGGTGCCGGCGGCATAACTGGCCGCTTCTTCGATGCCGCCGAGCAGGGGTACGACCTGTTCGTAGAAACGCGCGCCGTCATCAGTCAATCTGAGCGACCGCGTCGTCCTGTCGAGGAGCCGGACGCCGATCCGCCCCTCCAGCCGCGATACGGCACGGCTAACGCCCGATGCGGTTAAACCAAGTGCCTCGGCGGCACGCGCAAAACTGCCGCTTTCGACCACCGCCGCCAGAACGCTGACACCAGTCAACAGTCGTCCGTCCAACATCATCTGATCCGTGATTTTCTGTCATGAATAGTATGACAAAAGCGCAATTCAGTCAAAAATAAATTGCGTGCATCTTCCGCGCATCGCGGCAGCCTGTTGCTGCCGGAAAAGGAGCGTGACGATGTTTGCAGTAACTGGAGTGACGGGTCAGGTCGGCGCGGTGGTGGCCGAGCGATTGCTGGCTGAAGGCCATGCCGTGCGCGCCGTGATGCGCAACGCGGAAAAGGGCAAGGCGTGGCGGGATCACGGTGCCGAAATCGCGATCGCCGAGATGACGGATGCGGATGCGCTCGCCAAGGCTTTCGAGGGTGCCGAAGGCGTCTTCGTGCTGCTGCCACCTGCCTTCGATCCGGCACCGGGCTTTCCGCAGGCGCGCGCCATCATCGAGGCGGTGAAGGCGGCGGTGATTGCGGCAAGCCCGAAGAAGATCGTTTGCCTCTCCACCATCGGCGCTCAGGCGCAGCAGGAAAACCTTCTGACCCAGCTCGGTATTGCCGAGCAGGTCTTTTCCGCGCTGCCGGTGCGGGTCGCGTTCCTGCGGGCCGCCTGGTTCATGGAGAATTCCGCCTGGGATATCGCTTCAGCGCGGGAAGGCGGCGTCTTGCCGAGCTTCCTTCAACCGCTCGACAAGCCGGTGCCAATGGTCGCGGTTCGCGATGTCGGCGCGGCCGGCGCCGGATTGCTGCAGGAAATCTGGACGGGGAGCCGCATCGTCGAGCTGGAAGGTCCCTGCCGCATCACGCCGTTACAGATGGCGGAAGCTCTTTCGCTAGCACTCGGCCGGCAGGTCCATGCTGAGGCGGTTGCAAGGGAAAGCTGGAAGGAACTGTTCCTTTCGCAGGGCATGCAGAACCCCGGCCCGCGTATGCGCATGCTCGATGGTTTCAACGAAGGCTGGATCGAGTTCGAAGCCGGCGCGAGCGGTTCGCGAAAGGCAAAGACGGATTTCGAAACGGCGATCCGCACGCTGATCGAAACCCGCTGACGCGAAAGGCCGCGGCGCTCTCGTACCGCGGCCTTGCTTCGATGTTGAAAGGCTTACGTGCGGGTGATCGATGCGCCGCCATCGACCAGCGATGCCGTGCCGCTGACGAAGCTCGAGTCGTCGGAGGCGAGGTAGAGCACCGATTGGGCAATCTCTTCCGGCTTGGCGACGCGCTTCAGCGCATGCAGGTTGGTGATGAAGCCCTGCTTGTCTTCGGTGTCGTTCATCTCGCGATACATGTCAGTGTCGACGCCACCGGGCAGCACGGCATTGACGCGCACATTCTGCGCCCCGAATTCGGCGGCAAGCGTCTGTGTCAGGCCGATCAGGCCAGATTTGCTGGCTGCATAGCCGGCAACGCCGGGGAAGGAGAAGCTGTAGCCGACGAATGTCGAGGTGAAGATCACCGAGCCGCCGCCAGTCTTGACCATGGCGCCGATCTGGTGCTTGGCGGCAAGGAAGGAGGCGACGAGGTTGATCGTCAGCGCTTCGGTAAAGCCTGCTTCGGAAACCTCGGTGCTCGGGCCGGCTTCGCCGAGGATGCCGGCATTGTTGAAGGCGATGTCGAGCTTGCCGTAATTGCCGACGGCAGCGTCAACGAGTGCCTTGTGGTAATCCTCCGAGCGTACGTCGCCCGCAACCGCGATGGCAGTGCCACCGGCCTCCTTGATTTCGGCAACGAGGCTATCGAGCTCCGCCTGACGGCGGGCGCCGACCACGACCTTGGCGCCTTCGGCGGCAAACAGTTTGGCCGTCGAACGGCCGATACCCGAGCTTGCGCCGGTTACGATTGCAACTTTGTTGTTCAGGCGGTTCATAATTCCATCTCCTATTTGCGGGGCGTTGTGCCCCTTCGATGATTGGAAGATGGCATTTTCTATTTGTTCGGATTAGTCTGCAAATGGTGGAACTCGATTTCGGAAATACCGAACAATGATCAAGATTGAGGGAATTGCGGCTTTCGTCGCCGTGGTCGAGGCAGGTTCGGTGAGCGAAGCGGCACGTAGGCTCCGCCTGTCGAAATCCGTCGTCAGCGAACGCCTTGCGGAACTTGAGAAAACGCTGGGCGGCCTGCTTCTCCATCGCACCACCCGCAAGCTGACGCTGACGGAGGATGGGACTGCCTTTCTGGAGCGCGCGCTGCGCATCGTCCACGAGGTCGAGGAGGCGTCGGCCAGCGTGGCGGAGCGCCGCGGCACGCTCGCCGGTCCGCTGCGGATTGCCGCCCCCGTCACTTTCGGGCGCATGCATCTTGGGCCTGCCCTCTATCCGTTTCTCGCCGAACATCCGGAGATCGCCCTGACGCTCGATATTGACGATCGCCGCGTCGATGCGGCATCGGAGGGCTACGACGCCATCATTCGCAACGGCCCCATCGCTGACTCGCGTCTTGTCGCCTGGAGGCTCGCTCCGAGCCGCCGCATGCTTGTCGCCTCGCCGGACTATCTTGCCAAGGTGGGCATCCCGCGCACTCTGGCCAGTCTTCAGGAGCACAGGGGACTTTTCTACACCAATCGCGGTGTTGCCGACTGGCGCTTCCAGACCGCAGAGGGTGTCGCCGTAGTGCGCGCCCAACTGGCGATGGGCATGAACAATGGCGACATGCTGCGCGATGCGGCGATCGCGGGTCTCGGGATTGCGCTTCTGCCGGCCTTCATTGCCGGACCTGCCATTCGCGAAGGCGCGCTTGCGGAGATCGACGTCGGCAGCAAGCCGGAACCGGAATTCATCTACATGGCCCATCCCGAAGGCCGCAATCCCTCGGCCAAGCTGCGCGCCATTGCCGATCATCTGAAGAAGGTCTTCGGCGATCCGCCCTATTGGGATCGGCCTGCATCCTGAAGCTGGAGATCTACAGCAGGCTCATCAGGTTTTCCGTGACCGGCGAGCGCTGGGTCTTGAGAACCGCGAGCGCCAGCCGGGCAACGGCGGGCGGTCCCTCGATCGGCCGGTAGGCGACGCCGTCGAGCCTGATCTGCGCTATCGATTCCGGAACAATGGACACGCCGAGTTCCGCGGCGACCAGATTGACGACCGAGGAGATCTGCGGCGCTTCCTGTGCCACTTCAAGTTCGAATCCGGCCTTCCGGCAGGCGAGCACAACGTCATCGAACAGGCTGAGTCCCACAAGCCGCGGAAAGAGGATGAACGGCTCGTTGGCGAGCAGCGAGAGCGGCAGTGCGGCGCGCTTTGCCAGCGGATGGCGTGCCGGAAGTGCGATGACCATCGGTTCGTCGGCAAGCCGCTTCAGCCGGACACCGGGCGGATCATCCAGGCTCGGGCGCATGAAGGTCGCGTCGAGCTCGCCACGCTGCAGCTTCTCCATCAGCGCCAGCGTGTTCATCTCGGTCAATGACAGCCGTACCTCCGGCCATTGTGCCCGGAATCGCCGGATCGTTGCGCTGACAACGGTGTTGAATGCCGAGGACGCGGTGAAGCCGAGCGCCAGCCGCCCAGTCTCGCCGCGGTTCGCCCGTTGCGCTGCAAGCTTGGCTTTCTCGGCGGCGGCGAGCGATGCTTTCGCCTCACCGAGAAAGGCTTCACCGGCCGCCGTCAGTTCCGCCCCGTGCGGCACTCGATGAAAAAGCGCAGCGCCCACTTCCGCCTCCAGATCGCGGATCTGCTGGCTGAGCGGAGGCTGGCCGATGCCGAGCTTGGCTGCGGCGCGGGTGAAATTGCGCTCCTCGGCAACGGCCAAGAAATAACGGATATGCCGGAGCTCCATCTGCGCTATCTCCGAAAGCTATCGAGAATGGTTGTTCCATATATTGGACAAATTGCGCCCCGCTGGCTAGATCAAAGGCGAAAGGCGCCTGATATGCCAAAGACAGCAGCAAGAATGAGCGACATTTCTCCGGTCGAGGCGCAGGCGATGGCGCCTGCAAGGGATTATCTGACCCGCGGCACCGCGTCCTACCGGCGGGCGAGCCTTGCCTTGTTCCTGTCAGGCTTCTCGACCTTCTCGCTGCTTTATTGCGTCCAGCCGCTGCTTCCGGTCTTCGCCTCCGAGTTCGCCGTCAGCCCGGCTGAGAGCTCTCTGGCGCTGTCGCTCTCAACGGGATTTCTGGCAATCGCCATCGTCTGCGCCGCCGCCGTTTCCGAAGGTCTCGGCCGCCGCAGCCTGATGTCGATTTCGCTCATCGGTGCCTCGCTCTTGACGATCGCCGCCGCTTTCTCACCGGATTGGCACTTGCTGCTGGTGCTGCGCGGCATGCAAGGTTTCGTTCTCGGCGGCGTGCCCGCTGTGGCAATGGCCTATCTTGCCGAAGAGATCGATCCGAAAGGGCTCGGCGCCACTATGGGCCTCTATGTCGGCGGAACCGCCTTCGGCGGCATGTCCGGCCGGGTATTGACCGGGATCTTTGCCGAATATCTGAGCTGGCGCCCGGCGATGGCGCTGATGGGGACCATAGGCCTTGCTGCCGCTATCGGCTTCATCCTACTGCTTCCGGCGTCGCGCAATTTTGTCCGCCGCTCGGGCTTCGACCCGCGCTTTCATCTCCGGGCATGGATCGGCCACCTCCGCAATCCGGCACTTCCCGTCGTCTTCGCCATCGCCTTCCTGGCGATGGGCTCCTTCGTGACGATCTACAATTACGCAGGCTTCCGGCTCGTCGCGCCGCCCTATGAACTCACGCAAACCGAACTCGGCCTGATCTTCACCGTCTACATGTTCGGCATCGGCGCCTCATCGATCGGCGGCATTCTCGGCGATCGTTTCGGCCATTTCGCCGTGTTGCTCACCGGCCTTGCCGTCACCGCAGCCGGAAGCGCGATGACACTTTCGGCGTCCCTGCCTGTCATCATCCTCGGCATCATCGTGCTGACCAGCGGGTTCTTCATGAGCCACTCGATCGCCAGCGGCCTGGTCGGCAAGCTTGCCAAAGACACCAAGGGCCACGCGTCGTCGCTCTATATGCTGGCCTATTACGTCGGCTCCAGCGTCATGGGCTCGGCCGGAGGCTGGTTCTTCTCGGCCGAAGGATGGTCCGCGGTCGTCTTCTTCACACTTGCCATGCTCGCCTGCGCCTTTGCCGCTGCCTATGCGGCAAGGCGGTTTTCAAGCGTCCGGGGTTAGGCGAAATCTCAACCAAGCCGGATATACGGCACGTCCTTCTTGGCAACCTCGTCAAGCGCATCCTCATAGCCCGCATCCGCATAGCGCATGACGCCCAGCGCCGTGTCGTTGGTCAGCGCGTGGTCGAGGCGCTCGTCGGCGTCATCGGTGCCGTCGGCAACGACGGTGACGCCACAGCTCGTCATGTAGCCGGCATAGCCGCCACCGCCGGAATGGACGACGACGAGGTCGGCCATCGAGGAGCAGAGCATCATGGCGTCGATCAGAGGCCAGTCGGCTATGGCGTCGGAGCCATCCTTCATCCGCTCGGTCATGATGTTTGGATGCGCCATGGCGCCCGCATCCAGGTGGTCGCGGGAGAAGGCGACGGGCCCCTTCAATTCGCCACTGGCGACCAGCTGGTTGACCCTCCGCGCCAGCGCCGTGCGCTCACCGTGGCCGAGCCAGGCGATGCGGGCGGGAAGGCCTTCGAAGGGCACATGTTCACGGGCCAGCCGGATCCAGTTGGTGATGATCTTGTTGTCGGGAAACATCTCGAGCAGCAGATCGTCGATGCGGGCGATGTCACTCTCTTCACCCGACAGCGCCATCCAGCGGAAGGGGCCGATGGCGCGGGCAAAGAGCGGGCGCAGATAGGCCTCGGTGAAGATCGGAATGTCGAAGGCGTTCTGAACGCCGCCTTCCTTGGCCTGGGTGCGGATAAGGTTGCCGTTGTCGAAGACCTCGGAACCCTTCTTCTGGAATTCCAGCATAGCCGTGACGTGCTGGACGATCGAGGCGCGGCTGGCCGCCATCAGTTGCCCCTGACCGTCGTCGCGCAATTCCTTCACCTGCGCGATGCTCATGCCCTTCGGAACGTAGCCGTAGACGAGGTCATGCGCCGAGGTCTGGTCGGTGACCACATCGGGCACGATGCCGCGCCGGGCAATCTTCGGGTAGACTTCTGCCGCGTTGCCGACGAGGCCGACCGAAAGCGCGCGCTTTTCCTTGACGGCGTCATCGATCATCTTCAAAGCCGTATCGAGGTCAGGCGCGATTTCCTGCAGATAGCCGATCTCCTGGCGCTTCTTCGCCCTGTCGGCATCGATATCGACGCAGAGGATCGCGGCACCCGCCATGCGCCCGGCGAGGGGCTGTGCGCCACCCATTCCGCCGAGGCCCGCCGTCAGCACGAAGCGTCCGGAGAGATCGCCGCCGAAACGGCGCTCGGCGATGCGCATGAAGATCTCGTAGGTGCCCTGGATGACGCCCTGACTGCCGATATATTGCCAGGCGCCGGCCGTCAGCCCGCCCCAGCAGATCAGCCCCTTGCGCTGAAGCTCGTAGAAAACCTCGGCCTTCGCCCATTGCCCGACGATGTTGCAGTTCGCCATGATCACCAGCGGCGCCTTGGCGTGTGTCTTCACCAGACCGATCGGCTTGCCGGATTGGATCAGCAGTGTCTGGTCCTCGTCCATCTCGGTCAGTGCCTTGACGATACCCTTGTGGGCCGCCCAGTTGCGCGCCGCCTTGCCGAGGGCCGCGTAGACGATCAGATTTTCCGGGTCTTCGCCGACCGACAGCACGTTTTCGAGAAGCCGCAGCAAAGCCTCCTGCCGCCAGCCCTTGGCGCGCAGCTCCGGCCCGCCGGGGATCGGAAATTTCGGGTGGCGTGGATTCTGCTTCGGCATCGCGATATTCCTCTTTGATTGCGGCTTCCCTTGCCCCGCCGGGGAAAGGGATTTTAGCTCAGGCCTTCGATGACAGCGCGTAGCGCGCGATCTCGATACCCATTGCCTTTTCGACGGAGGGATAGACCGTCGGATCGAGAACGCTGGCCGAAAGCGGAATGATCTCCATCGGCACATGCAGGATGAAGATATGCATGCCTGCCTGCAGCTGGCCGACAGACAGCGGCTCGCCGTCAGGAGAGAGCGTGGTGATGACGGACGGGAAGGTCGCGACGCGCGTACCGCCGGCATCGTCGACCGCCATATATTCGTTCATCACATGCATCGTCACCGCGTTGTCGCCGGAGCCGACGACGATGGTGCCGATATCGAAGGCTTCCTTGGTATAGACCACGTCCTTCTTGGTGATGATGCCTTCGGTGAGAATGCTGCCGCCTGTCGTTTTGCAGATCGCGTCGATCACCGCCGATCCGCCCTTCTTCTCGGCAGCGATGATCGCTTCGCCAAGCGCCAGCGCCATCGAGATGCCGCCGAGTGCGGCATTCTTGCGCACATAGGAGGCCCGCAGCGGGTTGCGGCAGGAGGCGATGAAGCCGCCCGACTGATCCGAGGCGGCGCGCAGGATCGGCGAGATCTTCGCCGTCGCACCCTTGACCACCAGTTCGATATAGCGGTTCTCGGCGCGATTGCCGCCGACCGCCGTCTGAATCATCTGCTCCGGCGAACCGGCCATGCCGATCGAGCCCATGTCGCCGGTCGGATGTGCGCGGATATCGCCGACGGCGTCGACAACCTTGGTGCCGAGAATGGCAGAGGGAAGCCAGCCGTTCAGCGTCGAAGACTTGCCGTTCTGGCCGATGATCAGGCCCGACAGCTTCTCGCCAAGCTCTTCCTGCAGCAGTTGCACGGCCTTGACGTAGTCGATGCCTTGCATTTCCCAAGGCGTGGTCGAGGCGGGCGCGCCGATGGCCGCAGCCGTCGCGATCCAGTCGTCATCTTTGAGTTCGTCGATGGAAACCAGCTCCGGCTTGCCGACATTGACCGCTGCATAGCCGAGCATCCGGCCATGGTCGGCCCAGCCGCCGCCGCCTGCCGCATAGACGGAGCCACCCTTGACCGCAGCCTCGACGTCCTTCTCAACGAGTATGCGTCCCATCAGGCCTTCTCCTCATTCAAGCTCTTGTCCATGTCGCGGACCGCCTCAAACAGCACGGCGGCGCCGAGCGCGATGTCGTCATTTTCCGCCCACTCGTCGGCGCAATGGCTGCGGCCTTCCTTGCAGGGCACGAAAATCATCGCGGCGGGCGCGACCTTGGCGACCCAGGCCGTATCGTGACCGGCACCCGATGCCATCCGCCGATGCTTGGCGCCGACGGTGTCGCAGGCCTGCTCCAGAATTTTCAGCAGGCGCGGATCGCCGGGCGTCGGATAATTGTCGGAAACGCGGTTCGGCGATTTGATGGTCACGCCTTGCGCGATCGCCAGCTTGATCACATGGGCATCCAGCCACTCGCAGAAGGCTTCCATGTCACCGCGGATCTCGGCGCGTCCGTCGATCAGCAACACGACTTTCGACGGCACCACATTGGCGGCATTCGGTTCGATCCGGAATTCGCCGACCGTTGCCGCAAAATGCCCCGGCGTCTTCGCCCGCTGGGCCGCGGCTTCGCGAATGTCGAGGACCAGCTGCGAGGCGGCGACCAGCGCATCGGCACGGCCATCCATCGGCGTCGTCCCGGCATGATCGGCGCGGCCCTCGACCGTGATTTCGATGCGGGTGATCCCGGCGATCGCCGTGACGATGCCGACATCCTTCTTCTCGTTCTCGAGGATCGGGCCCTGCTCGATATGCAGCTCAAGGAAACCCTTCAGGTCTGGCCTGCTCTGCGAGAGCAGCGTCGCGGGGTCACCGCCGACCTCGGTGATGCCGTCGGCAAGCGTGCGGTCGCCATTGGTGCGCGAGAGCCATGCTTCCGGGATCTGCCCGGTCATCCCGCGGCTGCCGATGCAGGAAACGCCGAAGATGCTGACTTCTTCGGCCAGAAAGTCGATGATCTCCAGGTCGTGATCCAGCTGAATCTTCTGATCCGCCAGCGATCGCGCCACTTCCAGCGCGGTGATCGTCCCGGCAATGCCGTCGAAGCGCCCGCCGTCAGGCACGGTATCGGAATGCGAGCCGACCATGATCGTCCCGAGGCCCGGCTTGGTGCCAGCACGGTGGCCGATCAGGTTGCCGGCGGCGTCCATCCGCGTCTCAAGCCCGGCGGCCTTCATCCGCGCCTCGATATAGGCACGGCCCTCAAGGAAAAGCGGCGAGAAGGCGCGGCGCGTCCAGGGGTGATCCGGTTCAGTGATCTTTGCCAGCGCATCGATGTCTTCGGCGATGCGTCCCGCGTTGACGGGCAGGTTGCGGCTCATGCGGGTTCTCCAGAAAGGACGTGGCGGGGCAGCGGGCGGACGAACTTGCCGTTGCCCGGCTCGGAAAGCACCTTGGCGCCATCGGTTATCTTTTCGCCGCGCAGATAGGCGGCCGAAACGGTCCAGGGCAGGCGGATGCCGTGATAGGGGCTCCAGCCGACGATATTGTTGCCGCTCGCGGCCGCGTCGTAAACGGTCTCGCGTGGCTCGAGCACGACGATATCGGCGTCCTTGCCCGGCGTCAGCGCACCCTTGATGTGGCCGAGGCGGAAATGCTTCGCAGGGTTCTCGGCCATCAGCTTGGTCGCCCAGGTGAGCGATATGCCGCGCTCCAGCGCGCCCTTCACGAACAACGGCAACATGACTTCAAGGCCCGGTACGCCGGAGGAGTTCGCCAGCATATCCGGATTGGTCTTGCGGTTTTCCGACCAGCTGACGTGGTCGGTCGAAACCAGCCAGACATTGCCCTCAGCGACCTTGCGCCACAGCGTCTCGACTTCGGCGCGCGGGCGGATCGGCGGATTGATCTTCGCCTTGCCGCCGAGGCGCTTCACATCGTTTTCCTCGTCCAGCGTAAGATAGTGGATGCAGCACTCGACCGTTGCCGCGAAGCCGTCGCGGCGGTAGGCGCGGGCAATGTCGTAACCCCGGCCGAGCGAGCAATGCACGACATGCGACGGGCAGCCGGTATTGGCGCCGGTCTCGAAGATCGTATGCATCGCCAGCAGCTCGGTGATCGGCGGACGGGAGAGGCCATGGGCACGCCAGTCGGTGATGCCGCTCGCCTTGACCTTTTCCATATAGGTGCGGACGGCCTCGTCATCCTCGTTATGGACGCCGGCCGTCAGGCCGGTCGGGGCGATGGCCGCAAAGCATTCGTCGAGCAGGGCAGGGGGAATGCGCGGGAAGCGCTTGGCATCCGTGCCGAAGGTCGAGAATTTGAAAGCGGCAACACCGGCATCTACCATCTCGCGGATGCGCTTCGCGCCTTCCTCGGGATCCACGGTACCATAGAGCGCGAAATCCACGCGTGCCTGCGGGCTGGCATGGTCGACTTTCTTCTTCACCGCTTCAGCCGAGCAGACCAGATTGCCCTCGTCATAGGGCATGTCGACGATCGTGGTGACGCCGCCTGCGGCAGCCGAGCGGGTCGACCAGATGAAGTCTTCCTGATCCTTTTGAGACAGCGAATGCGTCTGCGCATCGATCGCGCCGGGCAGGATCAGAGCCTTGCCGAGCAGATGCCTTTCCCGGGCGGCAGGCGGGATGCCTTGGCCGACTTCGGCTATCTTGCCGTCGCGGACGGCGACATAGCCCTGCTCCAGAATGCGTTCCGGCAGAACGACCGTACCCTGTAGAACGAGATCGAAATCAGCCATGCCGCTTTCCTCTATGCTTGAATTTCAGAGAACCATCGGCTCGGTGGCGAGCCGTTCTTCGATGCGCTCCAGCGAGCCGAGCGCGAAGAAATCGTCGAAGGAGGCGATCGGCATTTCGGCTATCAGCTTCGAAACAAAGGCGTCAGAGCCCAGGTCCTCTTCGATCGCTTCGACCTCGGCCGAAAGCGGCCGGTCCACCGTATAGAATTCGGCATGGCTGCGAACGACGTCATAGATCATCCCCGCCACACCCTTCGGCTTGTCGCCAAGGATGTCGGCCGCCTGCGCCGACAACAGGGCCTCCAACGCCGCGAGGCGCCGGAGCGCGCGCGTCTGGCGCTCGAAACGCTCGATGACCAGCGGCAGGAAAGCGGCTTCGTCTTCCAGACCGGCGGCCACAACGAGAGACTGCGCCGAGACGGGATTGGACATCGACAGCACGCGGGAGAAGATTTCACCGGCGAGCTTGATGATCGGCCCGAAGCCCGTGGCGATCTTGCCGGGAGGAACGAGATTGACAGGAAGATCGCGGCGCTGTCCGTTGCCGAGGATGACGCAACGGTTGAAAGCGTTGCGCGCCGCGTGCGCCATGCAGAGCGCTGCGGATTCGAGCAGGATCGTCACGTCGAGCGGTAGCGAACCGCCCGATGTCATCACCCGGCCCTCGACGACGACAGGATTGTCGTCGGAGCGGCCCGTTGCAGCCAGAATTTTATGCCCTGTCGACAGAAGGTTCTCGATCACCGCACCGAACACCTGGGCGATCATGCGCAGGCTGAGCGGGTCCTGAACATGCGTTGCGACCGGCCAGTCCCAAGGGTCCGACGCGTTGCAAAGCCATGATCCGATTAGCGCCTCGCGGGCCGTGCCCACATGGCGGACGGCCTTCCAGGGATCGCGTGAGGCGCCAAGCGCGCCGGCTGCCATCATGCCCGTCGCAAGAAGGACGCGGATCGAAGCGGCGGCATTGCGGGTCGCTTCGCCGGCAGCGGCAAAGCTCACGGCATTGACGCTGAGCGAAGCCAGGCTGTCACGCGGCGCCATCCTGACAGGCTCCAGCCCAGCCGCCTGGAAGGCTTCGGCCGCCTGCATGCGCTTGCCGCGATAGACGGCCTCGCCAACGCCCGTGAGCACTGCGCCGATTTGGCCCATCAGGCCGATATCGGCGCAGCCGATCGAGCCTGTCCGGCGCACCAGTGGAATAAGATCGGCGTCGAGAAGCCGCATATAAGCTTCGATCAGTTCCGCCGTGCAACCGACCTGGCCTGTCAGCGCCGTATTGATGCGGATCGCCATCGCATTGCGCACGACGGCGCAGGAAAAGGGAGTGCCTGTGCCGAAATGGTGGGCGCGCACCAGCCCGAGATTGAAGGCTTCGAGCTCGTCATTCGACCACTCGACATCCTTCATCGCGCCGACGCCGGTCGTCGAGCCATAGACCGGCACGCCGGAATTGATGGCCTCTTCGACGATCAAGCGGGCGTGCTGAATCCGCGCCATGCCCGCTGCCGAAGCAGAAAGCGCCACTTTGCCCGATCCGATCCTCACCATCTCCGCAAAGCCGAGAGGTTGGCCGGACAATTCTATGCCGGGGCGTTCATGCTTCATCTGCTGGTCTCCTTGAAGGCGAGACTAAGCGAGTGCGTCACACCATGGGATATCCCAAATGCCGAACACAGCATGCATTTGCTTTGCCTGAAGTCAGCTCAACGTCCAGGCAATATAGAGAAGCGTCAAGGCAATTATCCAGAGAGCGATGCGCGCCGAGCGGTTGTGCCGTGCCTCGGACTTGCCGATCGCCTCGGTGGTCTGCTCGTCGAAGCGCAATCCATGCTCGCTCATATGCAGCAGCTGGTGATGGAATTTCTCCGTCTGCGCAGCGATCTCGGGCACGGCTTCGGCAAGCTTCACGGCCGCTTTCAACCCGTCCTTCAGATCGGTGACGATACGCTTCGGGCCGAGGTTGTTGCGGATCCATTCGCCGACGACAGGCTCCGACGCCTTCCACATGTTGAAGCGCGGATTGAGCATGCGCGATACGCCTTCGACCACGACCATGGTCTTCTGAAGCATCACCAGCTCGGGCCGCGTCTGCATGTCGAAGAGCTCGGTCACTTCGAAGAGCAGCGTCAGAAGCTTACCCATCGAGATCGTCTCTGCCGGCTGGCCGTGGATCGGTTCGCCGATCGCCCGGATCGCCTGCGCAAAGCTCTCGACATTGTGGTGGCCGGGAACGTAACCGGCCTCGAAATGCACCTCGGCGACACGGATATAATCGCGGGTGATGAAGCCGTAGAGGATCTCGGCCAAGAAGCGCCGCTCCTTCTTCCCGAGCCGTCCGACGATCCCCATGTCGACAGCGACGATCATGCCCTGTGCGTCGACGAAGAGATTGCCCGGATGCATATCGGCATGGAAGAAGCCGTCGCGCAGCGTATGGCGAAGAAAGGACTGGATCAGCGTGTCGGCGAGCGCGTTCAGATCATGTCCGGCGGCCAGCAGCCCCTCGACATCGGACATCTTCACGCCGTCGATCCACTCCATGGTAATGACGTCGCGGCCGGTGCGCTCCCAATCGACCTTGGGAACGCGGAAGCCAGGATCCTTTTCGGTATTCTCGGCAATCTCGGAAAGGGCCGCGGCCTCTAGGCGCAGATCCATCTCCACCTTGGTGGTCTGCTCCAGCGTCTTGGTGACTTCCACCGGCTGCAGACGCCGGCTGGAGGGCATGAAGCGCTCCTGCAAGCGGGCGACGAGATACATCGCCTCGATGTCATGGCCGAAACGCTGACGCACGCCGGGCCGGACGACCTTGACAGCCACCTTCTTGCGGCCATCGTTGTCATCAACTTCTGCCGGATGAACCTGAGCGATCGAGGCCGCCGCAATCGGGTCGCCGAAGCTTGCGTAGAGTTCTTCGATAGGACGCCCGAGTGAGCCCTCAATATTGGCCTTTGCCGCCGCAATCGGGAAGAAGGTCATCCGGTCCTGCAGCTGCGACAGATCATTGGCGAAATCGACGCCGACGACATCGGGCCGCGTTGCCAGGAACTGTCCGATCTTCACATAGGAAGGGCCGAGCCGCTCGACGGCCTGCGCCAGGCGGTCGCTGCGCTTCTGCCGCTTGGCCTTGCTGCGTTCGAAGATCGTTACCGAGGATTTGGCGAGCGCCACCACGGGCGGAAGCCCTTCGGACGGCAGGGCCGATACGACACCCTCGCGCACCAGCACCCAGCCGACGCGCCAAAGCCGGAAATATGCGCCGAAAGCACTCATCTATTCTATAATTTCCAGCCCGAGTGCAGGGCTGCGATACCGCCCGTATAGTTGGTGTAGCTGACGCGCGAAAAGCCCGCGCCCCGGATCATCGCGGCAAAATTCTCCTGGTTGGGGAACTTGCGGATCGATTCCACCAGATACTGGTAGGGCTCGGCATCGCCGGTGATCGCCTTGCCGAACTTCGGGATCGCGTTAAACGACCAGGCGTCATAGACCTTGTCCAGCAGCGGCAGATCGACTTCCGAGAATTCGAGAACGAGCAGACGCCCGCCGCGTTTCAGCACGCGACAGGCTTCCGACAGCGCCACGTCGATGCGCGGCACGTTGCGGATGCCGAAGGCGATCGTATAGGCATCGAAGCTGTTGGCCTCGAAGGGCAGGTCTTCGGCATTGGCCTCGACGAAGGTGAGATTGTCGGAGAGCTTCTTCTTCTCGGCCCGCTCGGCGCCGACGCCGAGCATCGAGCCGTTGATGTCGAGCACGGTCGCATGCGCCAGCCGGTTGGAAGCCTCGATGATCCGGAAGGCGATGTCGCCGGTGCCGCCGGCAACGTCGAGCACCTTGTAGCCCGGTTCCTTGCGCGGGTTCAGCGATGCGATCATCGCGTCCTTCCAGACGCGGTGCATGCCGGCAGACATGACGTCGTTCATGATGTCGTAGCGCTTGGCGACCTTGTGGAAGACCTCGTTGACGAGGCCCTGCTTCTCGCCGTTCGACACTTCGCGGAAACCGTAGGACGTTTCCATGCCGCCATCGGCGGAGGTGCGGCTGTCTGACATCGGAAAACTCCGTTACTCGAAATCGGTGCGGCGACCATAGCGAAACGATGCTTTGGACGCTATCTGTAGGCGCGGATCGCAAGCCGCGGCCTTCTGGCGCTATAGCGCACATCGCCAGCGGTTGAAATACGTTTAGCTACAGATGGGTAACGATGCCGGAATTGCCAGAAGTCGAAACCGTCAGGCGCGGCCTGACCCCCGCGATGGAGGGCACGCGCATCGAGCGGCTGGAGCTTCGCCGCGGCAATTTGCGCTTCCCCTTTCCGGAGAAATTCGAGGCCGATGTCACCGGCCGCACGATCATCGGTCTCGGGCGCCGCGCCAAATATCTGCTCATCGATCTCGATAGCGGCAAGACCATCATTTCGCATCTCGGCATGTCTGGCTCCTTCCGGATCGAGGAGGGCGCGCAGCAAACCGTGCCCGGCGACTTCCATCACGAGCGCTCGAAAGACGAGAAGCACGACCACGCCATCTTCCATCTGGAGAGCAGCAAGGGACCAAGGCGCGTCATCTATAATGACCCCCGCCGTTTCGGCTTCATGGATATTGCCGAGCGTTCGGAACTGCAGACCAATCCGTTCCTTTTTGGCCTCGGGCCGGAGCCGACCGGCAACGAGCTCAGCGCCGCCTATCTCGCCGAACGTTTCGCAGGCAAGGCGCAGCCGCTGAAGAGCGCATTGCTCGATCAGAAGAACATCGCGGGTCTCGGCAATATCTATGTATGCGAAGCGCTATGGCGCTCGCATATCCTGCCGACGCAAGCCGCCAAGACCCTCGTCACCAAGAGCGGGAAACCGAAAGAATCGCTGGAGCTGCTCGTCTCGTCGATCCGCGATGTGATCGCCGATGCGATCAAGGCCGGCGGTTCGTCGCTGCGCGACCATATCCAGACGGACGGTTCGCTGGGATATTTCCAGCATTCCTTCTCTGTCTATGATCGCGAAGGCGATCCTTGCCGCACGCCCGGCTGCGGCGGTACGGTTTCGCGTATCGTCCAGGCGGGCCGCTCCACCTTCTATTGCCCCGTCTGCCAGAAATAGGGAGAAACGCATGGCCTACGAAACCCTGATCGTCGAAACCCGCGGCAATGTCGGCCTGATCACGCTGAACCGGCCGCAGGCCCTCAATGCGCTGAATTCTAGGGTGTTGAGCGAGCTGAAGCAGGCCTATGCGGATTTTCATGCCGACGACGCCGTTGGCGCGATCGTCCTGACCGGCTCAGAACGGGCTTTCGCGGCAGGCGCCGATATCAAGGAAATGCAGCCGCTCGAATTCGCCGATATATATAAGGCCGAATTCATCGGCGGCTGGGACGAGATTGCCAAGGCACGCAAGCCTGTGATCGCCGCCGTCAGCGGCTTCGCACTCGGCGGCGGATGCGAACTGGCAATGATGTGCGATTTCATCATCGCTTCCGAGACGGCCAAGTTCGGCCAGCCGGAAATCACCCTCGGCGTCATTCCCGGCATGGGCGGCTCGCAGCGGCTCACAAGGGCGGTCGGCAAGTCGAAGGCGATGGATATGGTGCTGACCGGCCGGATGATGGATGCGGCCGAGGCCGAGCGCGCGGGACTCGTTTCGCGTGTGGTGGCGCCGGAGCGCCTGCTCGACGAGGCGCTGGAGGCCGCCGCCAAGATCGCCTCCTTGTCGCGCCCATCGGTGCTGATGGCCAAGGAAGCCGTCAGCCGCGCCTTCGAGGTGACGCTCGAAGAAGGTCTGCGTTTCGAGCGCCGTCTCTTTCACAGCCTGTTTGCCACCGACGATCAGAAAGAGGGGATGACGGCGTTCATCGAAAAGCGTAAACCAGACTTCAAGCACCGCTGATGGGCATTCAGTGGAGAAAGGCTGCGTTTCCGTGAAAATCCGCGTTGACGCCGCCCGGCTTTAGAGTTATATGCCCGCCCACGGTTCGGGAAGCCGCTCTGGTTTTCCGATTATGCTCCCGCATTGCTGGATATTGTGGCCGCAGGGCCCGCGGTGATGGCGGAGTTTTGTTCGAATTCTTTTGAGAGGCATCCATGGCCAATACAGCTTCGGCGAAAAAAGCGACCCGCAAGATCGCCCGCCGCACCGACGTCAACAAGGCTCGTCGCTCGCGCGTTCGCACGTTCGTCCGCCAGGTCGAAGAGGCACTCGCATCCGGCGACGCTTCCAAGGCTAAGGAAGCCTTCCTCGCAGCGCAGCCGGAACTGGCACGCGCCGCAAGCAAGGGCGTCCTTCACGCCAACACGGCATCCCGCAAGATCTCGCGTCTTGCTGCCCGTCTGAAGACGCTCTCGGCGTCCGCAAGCGCATAACATTTCGTTAACGAACTGCTCGTTATGATTAGCCCGGTAATTTTACCGGGCTTTTTCGATTCCGCGATCTAGCCTTTGTATGGCGAATTCAGCGACGATTTCGTGTCGGACGGATGACACTAAAAATCGTTTAATATCAAATACTTGCGCTAGGTTCTTTCAACGCTGCGCGACTCTCCCCCCTCCGGAAGGGGGGCGAAATGAGTCAAGCGGATTTTTATTTTTTTTCTTTCATAGCGTGTCGAAAATACCCACTTTGGGAATCTCATTGATTCTTCTGCGATTCTTTTTTGACACCGGCGTGACGCCCTAAACCGGTGCCCGGAGTCAATGGCCCCTCCTTAATTTTGCGTAAAATTCATCGTTGATATCCGCAACCGATCCTGCCTAAATGACTTCCAGCAAAGGGCGCGGACATCACCTGAAAAGGTTCAGTCTTAACTGCCATACCGGCAGGGCGATGAGTTTGTATCTTTTGTCGCGGAGCAGTCTATCTCTCCGTTTTTTCAAGCACTTGAGCATATTTGCACCGCGGCCGTGGCTGGTCTCGGAACGGATAGCTTTTGTGCGCTCGACGGCTGCACGTTTAAGGTGAAGCCGAAGGGGATGGGGAAACTACATTTGTGTTCCGGTTGGTTAGCGGGCGAACGAGGGCCGCCAGCCAGTACGGTTAAGAGACAACATGACGGAGGCCCCATGATGGCGGTTTCCGCCACGGGTTTCTGCGCCGCTCTCTTTTGGAGCTGGAACATCTGTATTGAGTGAACCGGCAAGCCTGCGGCTCATGAGGGGACGCCAGCCTGTCTAACGGGGAAAATTGATCGGGCGGCCGTTTTTTCGGATGACCGCCCGGTGAAATGAAATTGGAAGGCGGCATGATGCAGATGAATTCTATGGCAGCGGGTGCACTTGAGAACGGGGACAAGGCATCGGCGTTTGGCTCTACTTCGCTTGAGGCGGCAGGAGAAAAGGGAGACATGAAACATGGCGTACTTTTTGAGCGCGTTAGCGCCCGTCTGAAGGCACAGGTCGGCCCGGACGTATATGCAAGCTGGTTCCAGCGTCTGAAGCTTCATTCGGTCTCCAAGAGCGTCGTACGGCTTACTGTTCCGACGACCTTTCTGAAGTCGTGGATCAACAACCGCTATCTGGATCTGATCACCAGCCTGTTCCAGCAGGAAGATGCGGAAATCCTGAAAGTCGAAATTCTCGTGCGCACCGCAACGCGCGCTGGCGTCAAGCCTGCCGATGAGGTGGCTACCCAAGAGCCGTCTTCGCAGGTTACGCCGATCCGCCGTCCGGCATCGGCCCAGCCGGCCGGTCACGCCGTCCAGCAGGCCGTTTCCGCTGCAGCAGCGGCACGTCCGGCAACCTTCGGCCAGCCGCTGTTTGGCTCGCCGCTGGATTCCCGCTTCACCTTCGACACCTTCGTCGAGGGCAGCTCCAACCGCGTTGCATTGGCAGCTGCCAAGACCATCGCGGAAGCAGGCCAGGGCGCGGTGCGCTTCAACCCGCTCTTCGTTCATTCGACGGTCGGCCTCGGCAAGACGCATCTGCTGCAGGCAATTGCCAATGCCGCTGTCCAGAACCCCCGCGCCCTGCGCGTGGTCTATCTGACGGCCGAATACTTCATGTGGCGCTTCGCAACGGCGATCCGCGACAATGATGCGCTGACGCTGAAGGACTCGCTGCGCAACATCGACCTCCTGATCATCGACGACATGCAGTTCCTGCAGGGCAAGATGATCCAGCACGAGTTCTGCCACCTGCTCAACATGCTGCTCGACAGCGCCAAGCAGGTCGTGGTCGCTGCCGACCGCGCTCCGTGGGAGCTGGAATCGCTCGATCCGCGCGTCCGTTCGCGTCTGCAGGGCGGCGTGGCGATCGAGCTCGACGGCCCGGACTACGAGATGCGTCTCGAAATCCTCAAGCGCCGTCTGGCCGTTGCCCGCGTCGAAGATCCGTCGCTAGAAATTCCGGCCGAACTGATGTCGCATGTCGCCCGCAGCGTCACCGCCAGCGGCCGCGAGCTGGAAGGCGCCTTCAACCAGCTGATCTTCCGCCGCTCCTTCGAGCCCAATCTGTCGATCGAGCGCGTCGATGAGCTTCTCGCGCATCTCGTCGGCTCCGGCGAACCGCGCCGCGTCCGCATCGAAGACATTCAGCGTATCGTCGCGCGCCACTACAACGTCTCGCGGCAGGAACTGGTCTCGAACCGCCGCACGCGTGTCATCGTCAAGCCGCGCCAGATCGCCATGTATCTGTCGAAGACGCTGACGCCGCGCTCCTTCCCGGAGATCGGCCGCCGCTTCGGTGGACGTGACCACACGACCGTGCTTCACGCGGTTCGTAAGATCGAGGAACTGATCTCCGAAGACACCAAGCTGTCACACGAGATCGAGCTGCTGAAGCGCCTGATCAACGAATAGTGCGCCTTTGAGCGCTGGAAATCTACGGCCGGGAGCAATCCCGGCCTTTGCTTTTTACGGGTCTTTTATCCTGTACATCCCCTCCAAAGACGGCTCAAAGTGAAGCGGTCGCTGCTTGGGAGGGAACAGGATGAGCTTCAGGAAAATCGCCGTTGTCGGTCTCGGCAAGGTCGGACGTCTCGCCGCAACGCTTCTGCATGAAGGCGGTTTCGAGGTCACCGGCGTCGATGCCCAGCTTCCGCTGTCGGATGTGCCCTTCGCCTGCCGGACGGGTGATATCTCGAACGCCGCTGTCGCGGCCGAACTCCTGTCCAGCGTCGAGGCCGTCCTGTCCTGCCTGCCCTATCACCTGAACATCGCGCTTGCCCGCGCTGCGCATGCCGCCGGCGTCCACTATTTCGATCTCACTGAAGACGTGCCGACGACGAATTTCATCATCGAGCTGTCGAAGACCGCACGCGGCCTCATGGCGCCGCAATGCGGTCTGGCGCGGGGCTTCGTCGGCATCGTCGGCGCGAGCCTTGCCGACGGTTTCGAACGCTGCCGCTCGATCCGCATGCGCGTCGGCGCCTTGCCGCAGCATCCGACCGGGCTTCTGGGCTATGCCTTCAACTGGTCTCCCGAAGGTGTCGTCAACGAATATCTGAACGATTGCGAGGTTATCGAGGGCGGTGTGCGCAAGCTCGTTTCGCCGATGGAGTGGCACGAGACGATCTATGTCGAAGGCGTCAAGCTTGAGGCCTTCACCACCTCCGGCGGGCTCGGAACCATGTGCGATACGCTGCTCGGCAAGGTCGAGAACCTCGACTACAAGACCATGCGCTATCCCGGCCACATGGAGCTGATGAATTTCTTCTTCCACGAACTGTTGATGCGCGACCAGCGCAAGCTTGCCGGCCAGATCCTGACCGACGCCAAGCCGCCTGTCGATGACGATGTCGTCTATGTCCATGTCGCCGCCGAAGGCACCGAGCGAGGCAGCCTGCGCCGCAAGGAATTCGTCCGCGCCTATTATCCGATCGAGGTTGCCGGAGAGAGACGGACGGCGATCGCCTGGACCACATCAGCCTCGGTCGTCGCCGTCATCGAGATGGTGCGCGACGGACTGCTGCCATCGACGGGCTTCCTGCATCAGGAGCACATACCACTGGAGATGTTCCTGCAGACGCCAACCGGCAGCCTGTTCAAGGCCAGAAGCGCCAGCCGGCATTAGGCGCGGGCGGAGATCGTATTTGAGCTACTGGTTGCGCCTTTCGGGGAGCGCACAGAGCTTGCCGCAGCTGGGTATGCCGGGCAGCATATAGCGAAGGCAGCAGACCTTTCGGCGCGCCACGCATTCGCCGTTCTCCTCCACGTGCCGGATACAGCCGGAGAGCGGATTGACGCCGCCATCGGGCAGGCAGCCACGCACGAAAACCGGCAGGTCGGCCTGGGCCAAGTCGGGGTCGTCCTTGTCTGCGGTCAGCCGCAGCGCATAGTCGATATAGACGGCCGCATTGTTCCAGCAGAGCTTGGCGGAAATGCCGTGCTTCACCAACTGGCCTACGGCCTTGAAGAGATGGGTTTCAAGAAGCGGATCGATCGCCTCGAAAGAGCCGCGGGCAGCGCCATCATCCCAACCGCTATGCGGCACGCCGAAGGCGCGCGGCAATCCGTCCTCGTTGAGTGCAATGGTCATCTCATCGAAAGCAACCGGCAGCCTCCGGCCTCCGGCGCGCCTCGCAATCAGATAGGCGATCGTCAGACCGGCAAAGTAGTAGAGCGTCCACATCGACACGGCAGCACGGCGGTCGGTTCCGCCCGAGATGGCGGCGTAGCCGTCGATTGCTTGTTCCGACGCTCCGCCGGTGAAGAAGCTGTTGAGAGACATCGCGCCTTCCAGGTTCGCCGACAGCATGAGCTTTTCGGCACACCACGCATGCTCGCCGGTAAACAGTGACGCAAGCCGTTCTGACGGGCGGTAGGCGCCTCTCTGGGCCTCGGTGGCTGCTAGCACCGCCATGTGCTGACCACGCGGCAGGAGCGCGCCTTAACGCGCCATACAGATGGAATGGCAGAACAACGGATATTCATGGCACCGTTCGGCTTCAATACAGGCAGTCACTGCTTGATAGCCGCACTATCAGCGAAAAGGAAGATAAAGGTGACTAAATAATTCACCTTTGATTTATCGACGTGCCTAGCTCTGCGCCTCCGAGAGTAGCCAGCGGCGGAACGCGGCCGCGGCCGGGCGTTCAAGGGCGGCGCCCGGATAGACGAGGTGGAAGGCGAGGCGGCTGGCGACGCCGATCGGGAAGGGTGCGATGACGGCGCCTTCCTTGAGCTCCGTGTCGACGAAGGAGCGTCGCATCAGCGCGAAGCCAAGACCGGCCTTCATCGCCTCATAGGCGCCATTGCCATGCATGAAGATCGGCCCGCGGGACGCATCGACGCCGGTCGCGCCTGCGGCCTCCAGCCAGAGCTGCCAGTCGTGGCGGTAGACATCATGGATCAGCGTGAAGGGCGCCAGCGCCCCGGGGGCGGGATGCTCGCCGAGCTCTCCGGCAAGCTTCGGTATGCAGACCGGCACGAGCTCGTCATCGACAAGCCGTTCGCTGACCAGCCCCTCATAGCCGCCGAGCCCATGACGGATCGCCAGATCGATCCCGTCGCGCTGAAAATCGAGGACGCGGTGTGAGGCGCTGATCCGCACGTCGATCTCCGGATGCAGTGTTTCAAACCGGCCAAGCCGGGGCACCAGCCAGTAGGTCGCAAAGCCGGCGGTACAGGTGACGTTGAGGATCGCGCCGCGCGCCCGGGCGGTGATCGCCGCCGTCGCTTCGCGCACCAGCCGGAATGCCGCCCTCAGCGTGGTGAAGTAGTCGGCGCCCTCGACGGTCAGCGCCAGCGCCCGCGGCTTGCGGTCGAACAGTTGCACGCCAAGCGCGGCTTCCAGGTCGCGGATCTGCAGACTGACGGCGCCGGGCGTCACGTTCAGCTCCCGGGCTGCGAGCGTCATGCTGAGGTGCCGGGCTGCGGCTTCGAAGGCCCGCAAGGCCGATAGCGAGGGTAGATAGTCGCTCATGATTTAGCTCAGCTAAAGTGTAAGGCGAAAAAGACTCGTTTGCCGCGATCCGATTATGGAAATAATATCGGCATCAAACGGATCCGCAATGCACATTGCCTGCCGATATCGGACGAGAATAAATCGAATGTAGCTGCATGCTGCGTCTGCAGGAATCGGGTGGCCGCTACCGCCTGGCCGCTCTATGACGCTTGCGTGCGATGGAGGATGACGATGCAGAAGCAGATGGGCTTGGCCGAATGGGGCATGATGCTGGTTCTCTCCCTGCTCTGGGGCGGCTCGTTCCTTTTCAACGGCATCCTGGTCAAGGCGTTGCCGCCTTTCACCATCGTCACCGGCCGCGTGCTGCTGGCCGCCATCGCGCTTAATCTGATTGTGCGGATGATGGGCCATGCCATGCCGCGCGACGGCAAGAGCTGGATCGCATTCTTCGGCATGGGGGTGTTGAACAACATGATCCCCTTCTGCCTGATCGTTTGGGGCCAGACGCATATCGCCAGCGGGCTTGCCTCGATCCTCAATGCCACGACGCCGCTCTTCGCCGTCGTCGTTGCCCATTTCCTGACGGCGGACGAGAAGATGACGGCCAACCGGTTGATCGGTGTCGTCGTCGGCTTTGCCGGTGTGGCCTATATGATCGGCTTCGATGCGCTGCATGATCTCGGCTCGAACGTGCTGGCGCAGCTCGCCGTCCTCGGTGCGGCGATTTCCTATTCCTTTGCCGGGATATGGGGACGCCGCTTCCGCGCCATGGGCATGCCGCCGCTATTGCCGGCTGCCGGCCAGGTTACGGCCTCCACCGTGCTGATGATCCCGATCGCCCTGATCGCCGACCGTCCGTGGACGCTGGCAATGCCCGGTGCAGAAACCTGGGTGGCGCTGTTCGGCCTCGCCATCCTCTCGACGGCAATCGCCTACATCCTGTTCTTCCGGATTCTGGCGACGGCGGGTGCGACCAATCTGATGCTTGTCACCTTCCTGATCCCGGTCAGCGCCATCCTGCTCGGCGCGCTGATCCTGGGAGAACAGCTGCAGACAAAGCATCTGATCGGCATGGCGATGATTGCCATCGGCCTTGCGGCGATCGACGGGCGGTTGCTGGCGCTCGGCCGCAAGCGCGCGGCCTGAGGATTAGCAGGCGAGATCGGCCACGACGGAATCGAGGATCAGCATCCCCGATGGCGTGCAGCGAAGCCGCGAATTGCCGAGCCGCTCGATGAAGCCGTGTTCCAGCAGGAACTCCTCGCGCGCCGGATCCGGATCGCGTCCCGAGAGCTGCTGCCACCGGGCGAGATCGACGCCTTCCTTCAGCCGCAGGCCCATCAGCAGCAATTCATCCGATTGCTCTTCGTAGCCCAGCCGTTCCTCTTCGAGAACGCCGTGTCCGTCACGCTCGACCATTTCGAGCCAGGATTCCGGCTTGCGCTCGGTTGCCGTGGCGAGCTTCTCGGAGCCGCGGGTCAATCGGCCGTGGGCGCCGGGGCCGATACCGGCGTAATCGCCATAGCGCCAATAGGTCAGGTTGTGGCGGCTCTCGGCGCCGGGGCGGGCGTGGTTGGACACCTCGTAGGCAGGCATGCCTTCGCGCTCGGTGATCTCCTGCGTTGCCTCGTAGAGCACGGCCGATTGCTCGCCGTCAGGCACGATGAGCTTGCCGGCCTTGTGCAGACCGTAGAAAGGCGTGCCTTCCTCGATCGTCAACTGGTAGAGCGACAGGTGATCGACGGCATAGGAGATGGCCTCCTTGAGCTCGCGTTCCCATTCGTCCACTGTTTGATTGGGACGTGCGTAGATGAGGTCGAACGACATGCGCGGGAAGATGTCACGCGCCAGCTTGATCGCCTTCAGCGCGTCCTCGACATTGTGCAGTCGGCCGAGGAATTTCAGGTCGCGATCGTTCAGCGCCTGAACGCCGAGCGAGACGCGGTTGACGCCGGCGACGCGATAGCCGCGGAACCGCTCCGCCTCGACGCTCGAAGGATTGGCCTCCATGGTGATCTCGATGCCCGAGGGCACGTGCCATTCCCGGGCAATGCCGTTCAGGACCGCGTCCACGGTCTCCGGCTTCATCAGCGAGGGCGTGCCGCCGCCGAGGAAGATGCTGGTCACCGTCTTCGGCCCGCTCAACTGGCGGATCGCGGCCATCTCCTTCAGAAAGGCCGCAACATAACGTTCCTGATCGACAGGCTGGTGCCGCACATGGCTGTTGAAATCGCAATAGGGGCATTTCGCGGCGCAGAAGGGCCAATGCACATAGACGCCGAAACCGGGCTCCCCGGTATCCGGCAGAAGCTTGGCATCACGCAGCGAAGTCAGGTTGTTCAGATCGTCCACGAGCCGACCTTACGCTTCCAGGCAGGTTTCGACAAAGATTTTGAAGGCGCGCGCACGATGCGACAGCGCCCGCTCATCCCCAGGCTTCCAGCCATGTTTCTGTTCGGCGCTCATCTCGCCGAAGGTGGTGTCATAGCCTTGCGGCTGGAACACCGGATCGTAGCCGAAACCCTGCGTGCCGCGCGGCGGCCAGACAACGGTGCCTTCGACTTCGCCGCGGAAAAGCTCCGTATGTCCGTCCGGCCATGCAAGGCAGAGAACGCTGACGAAGCGGGCTGTACGCTGCTCGGGCTTTGCCGCTCCGGCTGTCTCGAGCGCCGTCTCGACCTTCTGCATCGCCATCGCGAAATCGCGCGTGCCATCGGCGGTCTCGGCCCAGTTGGCCGTGTAAACGCCCGGATCGCCGCCGAGCGCATCGACCACCAGACCGGAATCATCAGACAGCGCCGGCATGTTGGCAACGCTGGCAGAGGCGAGTGCCTTGATTTTCGCGTTCTCTTCGAAAGTGGTGCCGGTCTCGTCAGGCTCGACGAAATTGAGCTCGGCTGCCGACTTGGCGGTGAAGCCCAGCGGGCCGATCAGGTCCTGGATTTCGCGGATCTTGCCGGCATTGTGGCTGGCGACGATGATGGTCTTGGTGTCGAGCTTGCGCATTCTGTTTCCTATTCGATGCCCCAGATACGGGCTTCGGCGCATTCCAGGCTGTTGCCTTCCGGATCGCGAAAGTAGATCGAGCGGCCGCCATTCGGCCAGTGAACTTCGGATTCGATGGCGATGCCGGCCTCCGTCAGCCTGGCGGCCATCGCATCGATATTCCCGGCCGAAACGCGGAAGCAGGCGTGGCCCGGTCCCTTGGTGCCATGCGGCGGAACCTGAAGCGCGCCCGGCGCCGGTGGCTTGACCGTCTCGTCCGGGTTGAAGATCAGCAACACCCCAGGACCGCACCGAAAGAAGACATGCCGGTTAGCAGCCCGCGTGATCTTGGAAAGACCGAGAACGCCTTCATAGAAGGCTTCGGCTCTGTCCAGGTCCTTCGCGTAAAGCGCCGTTTCCAGCATGCCCTCCAGCATGTCGTTCACCCGGCGATTGCCTGCTTCTGCAGTTCCACGAGTTCGGCAATGCCGTTCTTTGCGAGGCCCATCAGCGATGCGAATTCGGCTTCGCTGAACGGCGTGCCTTCGGCCGTGCCCTGAATTTCGACGATGCCGCCGGCACCCGTCATGACGAAGTTAGCATCGGTTTCGGCCGAGGAATCTTCGATATAGTCGAGGTCGATGACCGGCTGGCTGGCGAAGATACCGCAGGAGATGGCCGCGACGTGGTCCTTCAGAACACGATCGACCTTGATCATGTTGCGGCTTTCCATCCATTTCAGGCAGTCGTAAAGCGCAATCCAGCCACCGGTGATCGAAGCCGTGCGCGTGCCGCCGTCAGCCTGGATAACGTCGCAGTCGATGGTGATCTGGCGCTCGCCGAGTGCAGTGAGATCGACGACGGCGCGCAGCGAGCGGCCGATCAGGCGCTGGATTTCCTGCGTGCGGCCGCCCTGCTTGCCGGTCGCCGCTTCACGCTTCATGCGCTCGCCCGTGGCGCGCGGCAGCATGCCGTATTCGGATGTGACCCAGCCCTTGCCGGTGTTGCGCAGCCACGGCGGCGTCTTTTCTTCAAGGCTTGCCGTGCACAGCACATGCGTGTCGCCGAATTTCACGAGACAGGAGCCTTCGGCATGCTTGGAAAAATTGCGCTCGAAGCTGACCTTGCGCATCTGGTCGGTTTTTCTGCCTGACGGCCGCATTCTCTGTCTCCTGATGCATGAGTCCGTTAGGCCGCGGGTGGCGGCACGGCATGATCATGCGTTGTTTCGTGATGCTGCCCCGCTTCTACGATTGGCCGCGGCCATTTGCAAATTCCCTTTTGCCACGCGGGCGAGATTGATTATATTTTGCAGATTGTCATCAGCGTGGGTGTGTCAGGATTCATGGGCTTCAGATCTACGTCGGTTTCGGATGCCGTTGCTGCGCTGGATGAACGCTCGAAGGAAATCTTCCGCCGTATCGTCGAAGGCTATCTGGAAAACGGTGAGCCGCTCGGCTCGCGTAATCTTTCCCGTATTCTTCCAATGTCGCTGTCCCCGGCCTCGGTCCGCAATGTGATGAGCGATCTGGAAGAGCTGGGGCTCATCTATTCGCCGCATATCAGCGCCGGGCGTCTGCCGACCCAGGTCGGGCTCCGGTTCTTCGTCGATGCCTTCATGCAGGTCGGAGACCTCTCGGCCGAAGAGCGTGCCAGCATCGACCGCCAGGTGCGCGCAGAAAGCCGCGACAATCCGGTGGAATCGATGATGAACGAGGCAAGCCGGATGCTGTCGGGGATCTCCCGCGGCGCCGGCCTGGTCATCACCTCGAAGAACGATCCGGTGTTGAAACATGTCGAGTTCATCCGCCTGGAACCAACGAAGGCGCTCGCGGTTCTCGTCGGCGAACATGATCAGGTCGAAAACCGGATCATCGAGCTCCCGGCGGGCGTGACGTCGTCGCAGCTAACCGAAGCCGCCAACTTCCTCAACGCCCACATGACCGGTCAGACGCTGCCGGAATTGCGCAAGCAACTCGACCGGCTGAAAACGGATGTGCGCCACGAGCTCGATGCCTTGTCGCGTGACCTCGTGGAGCGCGGCATTGCCGTCTGGTCCGGCAGCCCGGATGAAGGCAAGCCGGCGCAGCTGATCATCCGCGGCCGTGCCAACCTGCTCGAGGGTCTGGATAGTGCCGGCGATCTCGACCGCCTGCGCATGCTCTTCGATGATTTAGAGAAGAAGGACAGTCTGATCGAGCTGCTGAACCTCGCGGAAAGCGGCCCCGGCGTGCGCATCTTCATCGGCTCCGAAAACAAGCTTTTCTCACTGTCCGGCTCGTCGCTGATCGTCGCGCCCTATCGTGACGACGACGACCGGATCGTCGGCGCCGTCGGCGTCATCGGTCCGACCCGGCTGAATTACTCCCGTATCGTGCCGATGGTCGATTATACCGCCCAGCTGATTTCCCGCCTGTCGCGCGGGTCGCTCTGAAAAAGCCGGAATTTCCGGTTCTTTGTCACGCAGACTTGATTTTTTGCGGTCAAAGCTCGATATCGGGCGCATCCCGAAAGAACCCTTTACCCGGAGACCGTCATGACTGACGAAACGACGAAAAACGGACCTGAGACTGTTGCGGCTGACGCTGCTGCGGACGCAGCCGCAAACGTCGAGAATGAAGCGGCCGCTGAGGCATCGTCCCAGCCGGATCCGTTGGAACTCGTGAAGGCAGAAAATGCCGAGCTGCGCGACCGCTATCTGCGTCTTGCCGCGGAGATGGACAACCTGCGCCGCCGCACCGAGCGTGAAGTGAAGGACGCGAAGTCCTATTCCGTTGCCGGTTTCGCGCGTGACATGCTCGCCGTATCCGACAACCTGCGCCGGGCGCTCGATGCCATTCCGGCCGAAGCCAAGGCTGCGGGCGAGGCTGGCCTGACGACCCTGATCGAAGGTGTCGAGATGACCGAGCGCTCCATGCTATCGACGCTCGAGCGCCATGGCGTTCGCCAGCTCGATCCTGTCGGCCAGAAGTTCGACCCGAACTTCCATCAGGCGATGTTCGAAGTGCCGAACACGGAAGTTCCGAACAACACTGTCGTCCAGGTGGTGCAGGCCGGCTTCACCATTGGCGAGCGCGTGCTGCGCCCGGCCATGGTCGGCGTCGCCAAGGGCGGTCCGAAGCCCGAGGCAGAGGCTGCCAATTCCTATCTGGATCAGAAGGACGCATAATGAAAAAGGGCCGCTGAGAAGCGGCCCTTTTCTTTTGGTCTTTGTTCTTCGCTCAGATGCGGGCGAAACGCTCGATCAGCAGATCGAAGAAACCATCGGCATCGACAAAGCGCATCACCTTGGCATTGCGCTTGCGGTCGGTCACATGCCACCAATCGACGACCGTCATGCCGACGGTCAGTTCCGACTTCACCTCGATCTCGACATTGCATTCCCGGCCCTTGAAGAGCTCTGGCTTCAGGAGGTAGGCAACAACGGTCGGGTCGTGCAACGGGCCGCCATCGGAACCGTATTTCTCGATATCGAAGCGCTCGAAGAACTCCAGCATCTCGACCATCGCTTGCGCTGGCGCGGTGCCGAGATCGGCCATGCGCTTGACGCGGTCCTTGCGGGTCAAAAGCTGGTGCGTCACGTCGAGCGGCATCATCACCACGGGCACGCCGGAACGGAAGACGATGTCGGCCGCTTCGGGATCGACATAGATGTTGAATTCGGCGGCCGGCGTGATGTTGCCGCCCTCGAAGAAGCCGCCGCCCATCATGACAAGCTCGCGGACACGCGCAACGATGTCAGGCGCCTTCTGGAAGGCAAGGCCGATATTGGTGAGCGGGCCGAGCGTGCAGAGCGTCACGCTGCCTTCAGGCTCGCGGCGCAGCGTCTCGATGATGAAATCGACGGAATGCTGTGCCTGCAGCGGCATGGTCGGCTCGGGCAGCGTCGGGCCGTCGAGGCCGGTCTTGCCGTGGACATGTTCAGCGGTGACGAGTTTGCGGGCGATCGGCTTGTCGGCGCCGGCAAAGACCTTGATATCGGTGCGCTGGCAGAGCTCGCAGATGATGCGCGCATTGCGGCTGGTATAGGAGAGCGGGACGTTGCCGGCGACCGTGGTGATGCCGAGAATTTCGAGCTCTTCGGGGCTGCCGAAGGCGAGCATGATCGCCGCGGCGTCGTCTTGGCCCGGATCGGTATCGATGATGATCTTTCTGGGGTTTGCCATATACGTCGTCCCTCCTCAGGTGCACGTCGTTTTGGCAGGCACCATTTGTTTATGATTGCGTCGCAAATCGGCGCAGCCCTTGCGGGTGACGATTTGATGCGAGCCCGCATGCGCTTTGTCAAGCAAGGACGAAGGCACCGTTTACCCTAAAATTTCCTGGTCCTGTCGCGAGGTCCGCAAAACCTTGCGCGGTTGCCCGCCAATTCCCATATTAGCAACAGCCGGATGCTAGTTTAGGTCCGGAAAGGTCGCTTGCATCAAGGACTTGAAACATGAGCCGTATCACTCCCTTCGCCAGCCCGCTGCTTCTGGGCTTCGACGCCATGGAAAAGACGCTGGAGCGTATTTCCAAGGCAAGCGATGGCTATCCACCCTACAATATCGAGCGCATCGCCGCCGGTCATGACCAGCCCGAGCGTCTTCGAATCACGCTTGCCGTTGCCGGTTTCGGCGAGGATGAGCTGGATGTGACGACGGAAGAAAACCAGCTTTTGATTCGCGGCCGGCAGGTCGAACAAGGCGAGCGCGAGTATCTCTACCGCGGCATTGCGGCCCGCCAGTTTCAGCGTACTTTCGTGCTTGCCGATGGCATGCAAGTGCTTGGCGCGGGGCTAAAAAACGGTTTGCTTTCAGTCGATCTTATTCGGCCGGAGCCCGCCCGCATGGTCAAGAAAATTAACATTTCGGTCCCACAGTAGGACAACGGTTCGAGTTGAGCCGCTAGTCCCTTCTCTTGGAGGTACAGGAATGTTGATGAAAGAAGCGAATTCTCACCTGACCAAATCCGAACTTGCCGGTATCGGCAACGGGGAGGTCGCCTACGTCCGCAAAATGCGTAACGAAGAAGTATCGAAGTGCTTCCCCGAAGCGCCCGATATCGACCCTGGCGTCGATCTATGGGCCCTGTTCGGCGCGGACGGCACGCCGATCCTGTTGACAGACAATCGCTCGAGCACCTTCTTCAAGGCTGCCGAGGACGAACTGAAGACGGTAAGCCTGCACTAAGTTGCAGGCTTATATTTTCTTGAAAGTCAGATAGGCGGAAGAGCGGCCTTCACGCCGCGCCTTGGCTTCGTAGCGGGTGCTTGGCCAGCCCTCATAGGGCGTCAGCCAGTCGGCGGCATTGCTTGCCAGCCAGTCGAAGCCGCCATGGTCGCGGCATTTCAGCAGCGTCCAGTTCACATAAGTATCGATATCCGAAGCGAAGCAGAACAGTCCGCCGGGCTTCAGCACGCGATGGAAACGAGCGAGATTCGTCTTTGAGACGAAACGGCGTTTCCAATGCTTCCGCTTGGGCCAGGGATCGGGATAGAGCAGATCGATCTGGTCAAGGCAGCCATCGGGCAGCCAGTCGAGCAGCTGCGTCGCATCGTCGTTATAGACTCGGACGTTCCTGGCGCCCTTCGCCTCCACACTGGAAAGCAGCTTCTGCATGGAATTGATGAAGGGTTCGACGCCGATAAAGCCGGTCGAGGGTATTTCGGTCGCGCGGTGGATCAGATGCTCGCCGCCGCCGAAGCCGATTTCCAGGCGGAGTTTCTCCACCGGCACCGGAAAGAGGCTTTTCAGCGGCTCGGGATGAGCCGCTGAAAGATCGATGAGGAAAGCCGGGAGCAGGGTACTCAGCTTTTCCGCCTGTTGTCCGCGGAGGGCCTTTCCTTTGCGACGGCCGAAGAAGGCTTCGGTCGCGCGTCCGCGGCGTTCCATATCCGTCATGCTGCAGCCTTGACCTTGATGGCTTCCTTGAGGCCCTTCACCAGATCGGTGCGCTCCCAGGAGAACGAGCCGTCACGGCCAGCCTTGCGGCCGAAATGTCCGTAAGCGGAGGTCTTGGCATAGATCGGCTTGTTGAGGTCGAGATGGCGGCGGATACCCGTCGGCGACAGGTCCATGTTCTTGCGGATCGCCGCTTCGACCTGGTCTTCCGTTACACCTTTGCCGGTCTGGTGCAGATCGACATAAATCGACAGCGGCTGGGCAACGCCGATGGCGTAGGAAAGCTGGATCGTGCAGCTGTCTGCGAGACCGGCGGCAACGACGTTCTTGGCGAGGTAGCGGGCGGCGTAGGCTGCCGAGCGGTCGACCTTGGTCGTGTCCTTGCCGGAGAATGCGCCGCCGCCATGTGGGGCTGCACCGCCGTAGGTATCGACGATGATCTTGCGGCCGGTGAGGCCGGCGTCACCATCCGGACCGCCGATGACGAATTTGCCGGTGGGGTTGATGTACCACTTGCAGTCGCTGGCGATCGGTAGGTCGCCGAGGGCTTCGCGGATGTAGGGCTCGACGACGGCGCGAACCTTCTTCGAATCCCAGCTCTCGTCGAGATGCTGGGTCGACAGAACGATCGATGCGACTTCAGACGGCTTGCCGTTGACGTAGCGCACGGTCACTTGGCTCTTGGCATCGGGGCCGAGCTTGGCGACTTCGCCGTCGCCCTTCTTGCGGGCGGTGGCGAGCAGCTGCAGGATCTTGTGCGAATAGTAGATCGGCGCCGGCATGAGATCCGGGGTTTCCTTGCAGGCGTAACCGAACATGATGCCCTGGTCGCCGGCACCTTCGTCACCCTGCTGGTCGGCGGCGCTGTCGACGCCCTGGGCGATGTCGGCAGACTGCGAGTGCAGGAGAACGTCGATCTTCGCGGTCTTCCAGTGGAAACCGTCCTGTTCGTAGCCGATGTCCTTGATGGCGCGGCGGGCAGCAGCCTTGAACTTCGACGGGTTGATGACGTCCTTGCCGTCCTTGTCCTTCTTCATCAGGCTCGGCGGCAGGCGAACCTCACCGGCGATGATGACGCGGTTTGTGGTTGCCAGGGTCTCGCAGGCAATGCGCACGCCCCATGGGTTTACGCCGGTTTTCGCCGCTTCGCGGTAAACCAGATCCACGATTTCGTCGGAGATACGGTCACACACCTTGTCCGGGTGACCTTCGGCAACAGACTCACTTGTGAAGAGGTAATTAGCGCGCATTCCGGGATTCCCCTCAAAGAATAAGTTCGACGAATTGGTACTCAGTTCAGGCTCGAAAAACAAGCGCAGAAGGACATAAATATATCTTTATATCTGCGGTGAAATGACAAATTTTGCCTTAAAAACGTAAAAAAGGCGGCCTTTCGACCGCCTTTTCTAATTTACCTGCTTTAGGGATCGCTTAGTCGGCGTCCGCTTCCGCGGCCAGCGCCTTTACCAGTTCGACGACCTTCCGGCGAACCTTAGGATCGGAAATCTTGACGAATGCGCGGTTGAGCTGGAGGCCCTCCGACGACGAAAGGAAGTCGACGACGTAGTTCGAGCTGGAAGCTTCCGCCAGACCGCTCATTCCGCCGCCATGCTCGCCTGGCGCGTCTTCGAAGAAAAAGGAAACAGGAACGTTCAGGATGCTCGAAATATTCTGCAGGCGGCTGGCGCCGACGCGGTTCGTGCCCTTTTCGTACTTCTGAATCTGCTGGAATGTAATGCCCAGGCTTTCGCCAAGTTTTTCCTGGCTCATGCCAAGCATAGTACGGCGAAGACGAATGCGACTGCCAACATGGATGTCGATCGGGTTCGGCTTCTTCTTGTTCTCAATCATGGTTGTGCCCTAACAAAAGATATTTCAACGAGTGAAACCGGCATCCCCTGAACCCATCCGTAACGCCACGTTGCAAGAGGCATTAACCCACTCTCAAGCATACGTTAACAACGCCGATCTGAACTACTATGCAATTTTAGGGGTTTTTGGTCAATTCTGCTTGAAAATAAAACCCATGCGAGAAATCAGCGCAATCATAAACAGCAACGTTTCAGTCAACCAAAAGTAAGCATGATGTGGATAGCGCGCTGTGGAATCGCCCTGTTCGCCATCAAGAGTTGCGTCTATGAAACCGCTCTCATTGAGCCCAAGCCCGGCAATAATCTCTCCGCGTGAATTCACCAGCGCTGAAATGCCGCTATTGGCGTCGCGAATCAGCGGTAATCCTGTCTCAACTGCGCGGATTCGCGCCTGCTGAAAGTGCTGATAGGGCCCAGGCGTAGACCCAAACCATGCATCATTAGTAATATTGAGAATGGCGTTGGCCTGATTGATCCCGGTCATTTCGCCGGGAAAGATGATTTCGTAGCAGATCAGCGGATATAGTGCGAGGCCACCCGGCAGGTTCAGCATTTCGCGGCTAGCGGCCGCGGTAAAGCCTCCCGGCATCTCGACGATATTCTGAATGCCGAAATTATCCAGAATGTTCTCGAACGGCACATATTCGCCGAAAGGCACCAGATGAACCTTGTCGGATGCCGCGATGATCTGGCCGCGTCCATCGATGACATAGATCGAGTTGTAATAGCGCGGCGCATTCCCGGGACCGGTCTCCTCGACACGGACGGCGCCCGCAATCAGGATCTGGTTATCGTCAAGCGTATCGGCGATCCGCGTCAAGGCATCCTGGTTGTCGGTCAGGATGAAAGGGATAGAGGTTTCCGGCCAGACGATGATATCGGGCTTCTTGGTGCCATTCTTCGGGGCTTCCGCGGAGAGCTTCAGATGCTCTTCGAAGATCGCCGAGCGATCGGCATCGCTGTCGAGCTTGGCCGCCTGGTCGATCATCGGCTGCACCAGGCGGACGACAGGCAGCGTGGTCCCAGGCGCCGGCGTTGGCTTCGGCAGATAGTAGAGGACATAGCCGCCATAACCGATATGCGCGACAAACAGCAGGGCTGCGGCAAGGACACCCGTCCTGGCGCCCTGGCGGGTGCCAAGTAGCGCCGGTGCAGCAAAGACGAAGACCGAAAGCGCCGTGACGCCCATGACACCAAGAACATGGGCCGATTGCATCATCAGCGGCACCGGCATCATGCCGTAACCGATGGCATTCCACGGAAAGCCGGTGAACGCGACGCTGCGAAGCCATTCGAACAGGCCGAAACTGGCGGCTAGCGCGGCAATCCGGCCTAGACCTTCCGACCAGAAAATCCGGGCAGCGGCAGCGGCCAGGCCGTAGAAGATCGCCAGCACGGCGGGCAGTCCCAGAATGGCCAGCGGTAGCGCCCAGGCGAAGGCATCGGAATCGATCAGCAGCGCATGTCCGAGCCACCAGAGGCCGGCGACGAAATAGCCGAAGCCGAAAAGCCAGCCGGTGACGAAGGCCGGCCAGAGCCGGCCGATGAAGCTTGCCTCCGGCGAGGCGGCCGCGCCGTCGATCAGCCACACGAGCAGCGTGAAGGAGATGAACATCGCGGCAAAGAAGCCGATCGGGGGTAGGGCGATGACGCCGATGGCGCCCGCAAGGATTGCCAGCAACGCCCGTTTGAAACCCCAGAGCAGGATAACCCTGTCCGCAAGCCGCTCCATGCACAGTCCCCATCAAGCCGCGAATCAACCCGGCTCGCAGTCTTTCAAAAAAGCAGCTGTTTGTCGTGCCTTACGGGCGCTCAGTTTGCCGCAGAGGATTCTGCGGGCCTGTCGTCGCCCTGTTCGGAGCCGCCTGCGCCGTCTCCGTCCCTCACGCGACGGCGGATCGCCTGGCGCTTGCGGGTGATGCGGACGCGCTTGATGCGCCGCGGATCGGCATCGAGGATGTGGAATTCGAAATCCGGCAGCGCCTGAACCACTTCGCCGCGGACCGGGATGCGGCCGAGTGCGGAGAAGATCAGGCCACCCAGCGTATCCACTTCGTCCACCTGCTCTGCAATGTCGAAATCCGGGCCGATCGCCGCGGCGATCTCTTCCAGCTCGACGCGGGCATCGGCAACGAACATGTCCTCGGAGACGCGCTTGAACATCACCTCGTCATCGTCATGCTCGTCGTCGATATCGCCGACAACCATTTCAACAATGTCTTCATGCGATGCCAGGCCGTCCGTTCCGCCATACTCGTCGATCACGAGCGCCATCTGCGTGCGGTTGACCTGCATGCGGCGCAAAAGGTCCGACGCCAGCATCGACGGCGGGACGAACAGGATCTTGCGGATGATGCCTGCCTCGGCAAGCGTCTTCTGCAGATCGACCCGTGCCAGATCGAAATTCGGCTTGGATGAGCGGCTGACCTTCTGGAGGTTTTCGGGTGCGATCTCGACGACCGGTTCGGCGGCTTTTGCCTTGATGCCGGTCCGGCGCTTGTTGCGCGCCTGCTTGGCGACATAGGAGAGAAGGTCGCGGATATGCACCATGCCGCGAGGATCATCGAGCGTGTCTGCGTAGACAGGCATGCGTGAGCGCCCGGACTCTTCGAACAGGATCATCAGCTCGCCGATGGTGATCGTCTGGTCGACGGCCTCGATATCGGCGCGCGGCACCATGACGTCGGCAACACGAACTTCGCGGAAGCGCAGGATGTTGTGCAGCATCGCCCGCTCGTCGGGCGAAAAGGCGTCGTCGCCGGTATCGCTGGTCATCAGCGCGTCGGCGAGGTCCTCGCGCAGGCGCGAGCCTTGTTGTGGCCGGAGGATGCGGGCTGCGCGTGCCCAGAAAGATCGCCCGGCGTTTCTACTACTTCCACCCTCGTCGGAGGAGGAAGATTGATCGGCATCCTTGCTGTCTGCCGTGGTCTTTGCTGAAAAGTCGCTCATGGTTCCAATTTAAGGTCTTGACCTTCGTAGGGGTCAGATAGGCCGAGATCTGCCAAAATACGAGTCTCCAACCCCTCCATAATTTCGGCTTCTGCATCATTCATATGGTCGTAGCCGAACAGATGCAAGAAACCATGCACCATCAAATGGGTCAGATGGTCTTCGAAAGGCTTCTCAAGCTCTTCCGCCTCGCGCGCCACGGTCTCCCTGGCGATGATGATGTCGCCGAGCATCGGCCCCGGAATCTTGCCCGGCGTGATCGGGTAGGCAGGGAAGGACAGCACGTTGGTCGCCTTGTCCTTCTGGCGCCATTCGGCATTGATCGCCCGGATCGACTCGTCGTCGGTGAAGACCAGCGAAACCTCGGTGGCCATCTTGGGAAACTTCTGCTTGGCACTGGCCTTGAGATAGTCCGCGGCCTTTTCCAGCACGCGGTCCGTCAAAGGCTGCAACTCGTCCTCGGAAGGCCAGCCGCCTTCTTCAACGCTGATCTGAATGTCGAGTAAGGCCATAAGTCCTATTTGATCGCGTCTTCTTCGCGCGCTGTGTAGGTGGCGTCATAAGCCCTGACGATGCGGCCGACAAGCGGGTGGCGCACGACATCGGCATCCTTGAAGCGGACGATCGAGATGCCCTCGACTTCGGTGAGCAGGTGAAGGGCCTCGACAAGGCCGGATTTCACGCCGCGCGGCAAGTCGATCTGGCTCGGGTCGCCGGTGATCATCATCCGCGAATTTTCGCCGAGACGGGTCAGGAACATCTTCATCTGCATCGATGTCGTGTTCTGCGCTTCGTCAAGGATGATTGCCGCGTTCGAAAGTGTGCGTCCGCGCATGAAGGCGAGCGGTGCGATTTCGATCACGCCCGCGGTAATCGCGCGTTCGACCTTGTCGCCCGGGATCATATCGTAGAGCGCATCATAAAGCGGGCGGAGATACGGATCGACCTTTTCCTTCAGGTCGCCGGGCAGGAAGCCGAGGCGCTCGCCGGCTTCGACGGCCGGGCGGGTCAGGATAATCTTCTCGACCGCGCCGCGCTCCAGCAGCTGGGCGGCCTGGGCGACCGCGAGGTAGGTCTTGCCGGTACCGGCAGGGCCGACGCCGAAGACCAGCTCGTTGCGCTCCAGCGCCCGCATATAGGCGTCCTGTGTCGGGGTCCGGGCAATGATGGTCTTCTTGCGCGTTGAAATCTGAGCCATGGTCAATTTGGCTTTCTTCTCCATCGTCGGCAGGCTCAATTGGTCGTCGGCCGCAACGGCCATGCGAATGGCACCCTCGACGTCGGATCGTTCCACGCTGCCGCCTTTCTGAAGTTTTTCATAGAGATAATCGAGCGTGCGCCGCGCCTGATTGGTGGTTACCACATCGCCGGTGATGACAACGGAATTACCGCGGGCGCGTGCATCGATGTGAAGCCGCTCTTCGAGGAGCTTCAGGTTCTGATCGAACTGACCAAAAAGTTCGCTGGCGAACCGGTTGTTCTCGAACGTCAGGACAAAGTGATTGGCGTCGCTCGCAATGCGTGGGTGGCGCGGTGAAGAAGAAACCAATTCTTGTCCGTTCAAGCGGTCGAGCTCCTTTGTTGAACCTCAGCCCTCTGCAAATTCGGCAAACAGGCTGTTCGTTCCAGTTCCGGTGATTCGCACTTTAATAATGTCACCGATTTGCGATGCTTTTGCATCAACATTCACTGACTGAAGCCAGGGAGAACGCCCAATAAGCTGTCCTTCCATGCGACCGGGCTTTTCCAGCAACAGATCGATCGTTTTCCCGATACAGGATTCGGCAAATTCCTGCTGCTGCTTCAGGAGAAGCGCCTGCAGGCGTTCGAGCCTTTCTGCCTTGACCTCTTCGGGCACTTGATCCTTCAAGTCCGCGCCGGGCGTGCCCGGCCGTGTCGAATATTTGAAGGAGAAAGCCTGCGCATAGCGCACGTCCTCCACTAGCTTGAGTGTATCCTCAAAATCGCGATCTGTCTCCCCCGGGAAGCCGACGATGAAATCGCCCGATAGGGCTATGTCGGGGCGGGCGGCGCGGATGCGCTCGATCAGCGCCAGATATTCGGCAGCGGTATGACGGCGGTTCATCGCCTTCAGAATACGGTCCGATCCCGCCTGCACCGGCAGATGCAGATAGGGCATCAGAGCCCTGAGGTGGCGATGCGCGGCGATCAGCCGGTCGTCCATGTCGCGTGGATGGCTGGTGGTGTAGCGCAGCCGCGCGAGGCCAGGAATTTCAGCAAGCCGGTAGAGCAGGTCGCCGAGCGTCCACTCTTCGCCGTTCGCGCCCGTGCCGTGCCAGGCATTGACGTTCTGGCCGAGCAGCGTGATTTCGCGCACGCCGGCTTCCACAAGCTGTCTTGCTTCATCGACGATCTGCGAAACCGGGCGCGACACTTCCGAGCCGCGCGTATAGGGCACGACACAGAACGTACAGAACTTGTCGCAGCCTTCCTGTACGGTCAGGAAAGCCGTCACGCCCCGCGAGCGGATTTTTTTGGCCTCGGCAATCGGCAGGTGCTCGAATTTGTCTTCGAGCGCATATTCCGTATCAACGATCCGCTGGCCTTCCTTGGCCTTGCGCAGTGCTTCCGGCAGACGGTGATAGGTCTGCGGGCCAATGACCACATCGACGGCGGGCGCCCGGCGCAGGATTTCCTCGCCTTCGGCCTGGGCAACGCAACCGGCAACGCCGATCATCATCTCCTTGCCCTTGGCAGCCTTTTTCTTTTTCATTTCGCGCAGGCGGCCAAGGGCGGAATAAACCTTCTCCGCCGCCTTCTCGCGGATATGACAGGTGTTGAGCAGGACGAGGTCGGCCTCTTCCATATCCTCGGTCGGCTCGTAGCCGTCGCGGGCCAGAGCGTCGCTCATCCGCGTCGAGTCATAGACGTTCATCTGACAGCCGTAGGTCTTGATGAAGACCTTGCGGCTGTTGCTGCCATCACGGAGGCTCTCGCTCGGGAGTTCCGGGGCCTGAAGAAGGGCGCTGTCTTGGGTCATGGCGGGCTATTTAGTGGTTTTTTGCCCGCTAGAAAATCGAAATCTTGCGTCAGTTGATCTCGCGTCCGCGCAGGCTGCTGTTCAGCATCGCGCGGATGCGCCGCGCGATGGTCGAACTCACGTCTTTGCGGTTCGAATCTGCGCGGTAATCGACGGGCTCGCCGAAGCGAACCTCGACATCGATGGCGCCGTTTTTCACGACGTCCATGAAATGCGGCATCAGCTCCACGTCGCCGGGCCAACCCGCGAGCGGGCGATGATAGCGGCCGAGTGCGACGCCGTGCACCTTGGTATAGGCGATTGCCACAGGCTGAACGAAGACCGAACCGTTGGGCGAATGCGGAACCGCCATGGCGGCCGCGCCGAAGAGAGACGATTTCACTTCCAGCAGGCGGTTGCCATCTGATGTCGTGCCCTCGGGAAACAGCACGACGATCTCGCCATCGGCCATGCGTCCGGCAATCTCGTTGGCCTGGTTGCCGGTGCTGCGCTTTTCCTCGCGGACGATGAAGACGCTCTTTTGCAGCCTCGCAAGCTGTCCGAAGATTGGCCAGCTGCGCACCTCGGATTTGGCGATGAAGGCAACGTCGGCGACTGACGACATCACCATGATATCCATCCAGGATGCATGGTTGGCGCAGAGCATCAGCGGCCGTCGCCGTTCCAGGCTGCCGTGAACATGGACCCGGATGCCGAGTGCGTGACAGGCAATCCTGTGCCAGAACCGGGGAAGGGTGCGGCGCAGCTTCCAGTCAAAGTAAAGCGCGAGCAGCTGGAACGGCATCAGCAGCAGGCTCGCCAGCGCCACGACGATCGCGGCATAGACAATGCGCAGCCAGACCATCAGCGGGCACTTCCTGCGGCTGCGGTCATAGGATCAGCGTTCGTCTTTCTTCAGCGGTATGCCGTAGAGCTCCAGCCGGTGATCGACCAGCTTGAAGCCATGCTCGCGGGCGATGCGTTCCTGCAACGCCTCGATCTCCGGCGAGCGGAACTCAATGACGACGCCATTCTTCAGGTCGATCAGGTGATCGTGATGCTCTTCCGGTACCGTCTCGTAGCGCGAGCGGCCGTCGCGAAAATCGTGGCGGGCAATGATGCCTGCATCTTCGAACAGTTTGACGGTGCGGTAGACGGTCGAGATCGAGATTTTCGCATCGACCTTCACGGAGCGGCGATAGAGTTCCTCGACATCGGGATGGTCTTCCGATTCCTCGAGAATGCGTGCAATCACGCGGCGCTGCTCGGTCATCCGCATGCCGCGTTCGGCGCAAAGCTCCTCAAGGGTCTTGGCTACGTCGGTCATTGGCGGCCTTCACAAGAGATTCCAGTTCCAAGAGGGAACTAGCGAAGAACGCGCTTCATGACAAGCGCCGTGGAAACCGCACCCTTGTCGTCCTTGTAATAGCCCCGGCGTTCGCCAACCTGCTCGAAGCCAAGCTTGCGGTAAAGACCGAGTGCCGGCACGTTCCCCGCATCGACTTCCAGGAACAGGCTTTCACCACCCCGCGCATGCGCTTCACGCATCGCCGCCTGCATCAGCCGCCAGCCGAGGCCGGAGCGCGCGGCCTTCGTCTGCACCGCGACCGTCAGGATTTCCGCCTCGCCTGCCACCTGCCGGGCAAGAACGAAACCGGGCAGAGGCTTCTTGAGGAAAGCGTTGGTCTGGCGCGCGACGAAACCGAAGACATTGTCCTGGCTGAGCAGGCTGTGAAACTCGCCGTCGCCCCAGGGGCGGGCAAATCGTTCGCCGTGGAGCACCGCAACCCCATGGCAGTCGTCGCTGTCCATCGCGACAATCTCGAATTCCGGCTTAAGCGACAGATAGGCTTCCAGCATCGTTATACTCGCGCAATCGCAAACCCCGCCTGTGGCTTGGCGTCGGGTCCACGCAGATAAAGGGGCTTCGGCTTTCCGGAAGACGGATCAGCGGCAGCACCGAGGCGCGCCACGATGGAAATGGGAAATGCGTTGACATAGTCCCCAGTCAGTTCGGGCCGCAGCAGCGGCGCGGCCGAGCCGGTGATTTCGCCGTCGAAAGACGATGCGAAAGCGATGGCTTCCCCGACCGGCAAGGCGCGCGGATCATCGAGAGGCTCGCCTTCGGCCGAAAAACTCTGGAGGTAGATTTCGTCGCGCTTGGCATCCATGGCGGCAAGGACCGCTCGGCCGGGCGTCTTCAGCCTTTGTGCCGCTGCCATGGTTTCCAGCGTCGTGACGCCGACCGTCGGGATGCCGAGTGCGAGGGCGAAACCGCGGGCGGCAGCCACGCCCACTCGAATGCCTGTGAAGGAGCCGGGGCCGATCGTCACGGCGATGCGTTCGACCATCGCGAGCTTCTTGCCGGCCTGCGACAATGCGCGGTCGACGATGCCCATCAGATGCTCTGCATGCCCCTTGCCAATCATCTCCGATGCCTCCCCAAGCACCGTCTCACTACCGCTGTCAAAAACAGCGGCAGCGCAATCCACACCTGCCGTGTCGAGCGCCAGAATTATCATGCCATCAATTTCCGAATAAATTCTTCCGCGCGCAGAATAAATTCATCCGGCCGTGCTGCAATAGCCCGGTCGGGTGAATCGATGCGCAAATACTGTTGTTTAGGCCGCGACGACTTCCTGCACTTCGGGAACGAAGTGGCGAAGCAAGTTCTGAACGCCATGCTTCAGCGTTGCGGTAGAGGAGGGGCAACCGGCGCAGGAGCCCTTCATGTTGAGATAGACCTTGCCGTCCTTGAAGCCGCGGAAGGTGATGTCGCCACCGTCCTGGGCCACAGCCGGACGCACACGTGTGTCCAGCAGTTCCTTGATGGTGAGGACGATCGACTCGTCGCCTGCATCGAAAAACTCGTCGCCGGCATCCGCATCCTCGGAAAGGATCGATGCATCGCCCATGACAGGCTTGCCCGACATGAAATGTTCCATGATCGAGCCGAGGATCGCCGGCTTCAGGTGCTGCCATTCGGCATTGTCCTTGGAGACGGAAATGAAGTCGTAACCGAAATAGACGCCTGTCACGCCCGGGATTTCGAAGAGGCGCGCGGCGAGCGGTGAAGCCTGCGCTTCGTCTGCGCTGCGGAATTCGGCCGTGCCGTTCTCCATCACCACCTTGCCCGGCAGGAACTTCTGCGTGGCGGGGTTCGGGGTGGCTTCGGTCTGAATGAACATTTCGCTCTCCATGCGGCCAAGCCGTCGCTCGGGGCCGTCTTTAGAATTCTTCAAAAGAAAATAGGCTGTTTGGCCGCGCCATTCAAGAGATAATGACTCCAGAATTGCCCTTCTCAGGCGAGCGCGTCCAACTCTTCGTTCGTCAGCGTATCGGGAAGCACGGTGACGGGGATCGGAAAAGCCGCACCCTTGCCGGCAACCGAGGAGACCAGGGGTCCTGGTCCCTCTTTCGCCGAACTTGCCGCGAGCACCAGGATAGCAATATCTCGGTCTTCTTCGATCGCCAGATTGATCTGCTCGGCAGCACTGCCTTCGCGGATGACGATTTCCGGTTCGATGCCGATCGTCTCGCGCACAACCTGCGCCGATTTGGCGACCACGGCTTCCGCCTCTTCGCGCGCTTCCGCACGCATGATCTCCTCGACCCCCAGCCACTGCTGGAAATCGCCTTCAGGAATCACGTAGACGAGGACGAGGCCGCCGTTGGAATTCTTGGCACGCCGGCCGGCATAGTGAACGGCGCGCTGGCATTCGGGTGTACCGTCAATGACCGCCATGAACTTGCGGCGATGACCTTCAAGACGGGAGAGTCGCTTTGATACCATGGCGCGGACTCTGACACCCTAACCCGAAAATTTGCAAGCCCCTCCTACGAGGGCAAGCCCTTCCGGACGGATTCGCTCGGCACCTAGAGCTTGCTGATCCTGGGGAGCCAGGCCGGCGGATCGTCGGCATGCAAAGCGAGGATCGGCTGCGATGCGATCGCGAAGCGGGCTTCCTTCCACGTCTCGAAACGTGAAGCGCCTTCACCTGCAATGCCATCGTTCTTTTTTGACCAGAGATCGAACAAGGCGCTGCCCATGCGGTCGCCGAATTTGCGGGCGAAGTCTTCGGCCTGGGGAACGAAACCGGCAACCTTCAGTCCGCTGGTGCGCGCGGAGGCGATGTAGAGGCCGAGAAGGCGCTCGATGACAAACGGCCGCATGCTCGTGTTCTTGTCGCGCGCATAATTGCCGTGGCCGATATAGGCCAGACCTGCCTGCCTGCCGGCGGCGGCCTCTTGCTCGAGGGCGTAGAGAATAGCCTCGCAATAGGAGAAGTAGCCTCTCCAGAAGCGGTCGTTTGCCACGAAATAATTGCAGAAGAAGAATGTATCGGGCCCCTGCGGCTCGCCGACCGGGTAACCGGTTGCGGCCAGGTAATCGAAGATCTTGTCCATGCCGACATGGCCGGTCGCGATACCCTGATCCCAGGCGCTGAGAAAGATCGCGGCGTTGGCGAGCATCGGATTGTAGGCATAGCAGTCGAAACCGGCGCGTTGCGCTTCGCTCGCCTGCGATACGAAATGGGAAAATGGCGTGGCAGCCTTCAACGCGAACTTGCTGGAGACAAGGCCCCAGAAGGCGGAAGGGTCGAACCCGATGGCTCTATGGTGATCGTAGAGCGTCCGGAACAGCTCGTATTCGCGCGTCGCGGCCTCGGTATTGAACGATATGTCGAGCGGCACAGCCTGCGGATCCAGCGAGGCGAGCTGCTGATCGTTCAGATAGGGCTGGTATACGAGGCATCCGTTCCCGGCGACCTTGGCCCTCAGCAGTTCGACGTCCGGCAAATGCGCCGCACCTGGAGTGGAGGCAGACGGGGTCATGGATGTTCCTTGCAGCGCGCCAGCGTTGGATGATCGTCCGGACTGTCCGGACAATGCTGGAAATCCATGGCAGGCAAAGCTTGAGCCGGGCTGACAACGCCCGGCTCGAACAATGTTTGCCTAGTAAAGAAATCCGATGATGTCGCGGACGTCCTTCATCGTGGCTTCGGCACGGGCGCGGGCGCGCTCGCCGCCGTTGCGCAGGATCGCGTCGATATGGGTCGTGTCGTCCATCAGCCGGCGCATCTCGCCGGTGATCGGCGCGAGAACCTGCACCGACAGATCGATGAGGGCTGGCTTGAAGACCGAGAACTGCTGACCACCGAATTCGGCAAGAACTTCCGCCTTCGTCTTGTCGGCGAGCGCGGCATAGATGCCGACGAGATTGTCGGCTTCCGGGCGGCCCTTAAGCCCCTCGATTTCGCTCGGCAAGCCATCGGGATCGGTCTTTGCCTTGCGGATCTTCTTGGAGATCGCCTCTTCGTCGTCCATCAAATTGATGCGCGACAGGTCGGACGGATCGGATTTCGACATTTTCTTCGTGCCGTCGCGCAGCGACATGACCCGCGGCGCCGGACCATCGATCAGCGGCTCGACCATCGGGAAATAGGCGTGAACAGGCTCGTTGCCGACCACGATATCGGTGCCATGACCGGCCCGGCGGATGTGATCCTGATAATCCAGATTGAACTTCATGGCGATGTCGCGCGCCAGCTCCAGATGCTGCTTCTGGTCGTCGCCAACAGGCACGTGGGTGCCGCGATAGACGAGAATGTCGGCTGCCATCAGGCTCGGATAGGCAAGCAGGCCAAGCGAGGCATTCTCGCGGTCCTTGCCAGCCTTGTCCTTGAACTGCGTCATGCGGTTCATCCAGCCGATACGGGCAACGCAATTGAAGACCCAGGCAAGCTCGGCATGTTGCGGCACGGCGGACTGATTGAAGACGATATGCTTTTCTGGATCGATGCCGGCGGCGATAAAGGCCGCAGCGATCGAACGGATCTGGCCGCGCAGATCCTCGTGGACCAGCTGCGCGGTGATCGAATGCAGGTCGACGACGCAATAGATGCAGTCATTGCCGTCCTGCAGCGCCACGAACTTGCGGATCGCGCCGAGATAATTGCCGAGATGAAGATTGCCGGTCGGCTGAACGCCGGAGAATACGAGCTTCTTGAATTCGCCCATGATGATGTCCTCGATTAGGCTGGTGGAGGGCCCCAGGGCACGACGCCCATGTTGCTAACGGGCGCGCTTATGCACGCGTCAAACGCGGCAATCAAGAGCCTGCTGGTGCGGCGTGTTGGATGAGGTCGAAGGTGTTGCCGTAGGGATCCGAAAACACGGCGACGGTGCCGTAAATCTCGTGCCGCGGCTCCTCTAGAAAGCGAACGCCGGATGCAGTCATTCCCGCATGGTCGCGCGCGAAATCGTCGGTCTTCAGGAAGAAGCCGACGCGCCCTCCGGTCTGATTGCCGATCGCGGTCTTCTGCTGCTCGTCCGCGGCCTGCGCAAGCAGGAAGGCCGCACCTTCGCCGCCGCGCGGCTTGACCACGACCCAGCGCTTGCCGTCCGGCATCGCCTCATCCTGCAGGCAGTCGAAGCCGAGCGAACCACAATAGAAAGCCTTTGCGCGATCATAGTCATCGACAACAAGCGTGACGAGAAACAGCGACTGCATGGGTCCGGGCTCCTGATTCAAGGCATTTCAACGGGATGAAGGCTCCCTTCTTAAACTTTTTTCAGCCGCCGAGCCGCATTTTTTGCGCGCAGAAAGCGATTTCGGATGGGCTATGCGCGCAACGGGCAAAGCCTTGATTCCGTTTTGGCTGTCAGGAGTATTTTATACTCATTTATAGCTATGTTGAAAATGTTAATATCCTATAAATGAGGTATTTTCACATTTTCAATCGGTAGAAAATTTCACAAAATGGTCACAATTGAAACCAACGTTCCTGGCGCCATCCGGCCGGGCGCTGCCCTTTCAGCCCGGCCCTTTCCGGAGGGACGTCGATGCACACCATTCTATCCCTGGCGCTCGCCAGTCTTTTCGCCGTGTCTTGTTGCTTGAATGCCAATGCCCAGACCGCCAAGAAGCCATCCGTCAGGCTGCTCAAGAATGCCGTCACATCCGCCTACACGGTGCAGACCGTCAGCGTCCGTGTCGGCTGCTTTCCGCCGCGCCTGAGAGGAATTCTTGCCCATATCGCCGCCAAGACCGGCAGGCGCCCGATGGTCACATCGGGTTTCCGGCCGCATTCCGGCCGGTCGCACTCTCAGCACCGGCATTGCAATGCTGCCGATATCCGCGTGCCCGGCGTTTCCGAGCGGGTGGTTATTGCAGCCGCTCAGAGCGCACCGGGCATCGGTGGTATCGGCCGCTACTGCAACGGCATCGTCCATGTCGATACCGGGCCGAAGCGGCGATGGACCTACTGTTGAGCCTCAGCCTTCAGTGGAAGGTGCCGGCTTGCGGTTGAGGTTGCGGCGGATCATGCCGAGATCGGCGCCGCCGATCAGGAATGCCGTGGCGAAATAAACGATCATCGAGATCCCAATCAGCAGTCCCAGCGTGCCGATCTTGGTTGTCAGATGAGCGCTTGAGGCCAGCCACGGCTCCCAGCGATGCTGCAGATAGATGATGACGCCACCCATGACGGCGGCCGAGACCACGAGCAGCGCCGCGCGCCGCGCCAGCGCCCATTCCCACGCGAGGTGGCCGCGCCGAATAAGAGTGGTGAACAGCAACACCGTGCTGATCCAGCCCGCCGTCGCCTCGGCAACGGCGATGCCGGGGGCGCCAAGATGCGGGAACAGCGTCAGCGCCGTTGCGCAGTTGACGCCGACGGCAACAGCTGAAAACCGCATAGGCGTCTTGGTGTCCTCGCGGGCATAGAAGCCCGGCTGCAAGGCCTTGATGAGCACGAAAGCCGGAAGGCCGATACCGTAGATTGCCAGGATCGAGCCGACGATAGCAGTGTTTTCCTGGTGGAACGCGCCACGCTGGTAGAGCACGCGGATGATCTCGTCGGAGAGAATCCAGAGGGCGAAGGCAGCCGGGATCGTCAGGAACAGCACGAATTCGATCGAGCGGTTCTGCAGGTTGCCAGCTTCGCGCAGATTACCGCCCTTGAGCGCGCGCGCCAGTTCCGGAAGCAGGACGACGCCGACCGCAACGCCGACGACACCGAGCGGCAGCTGATAGATACGGTCGGCATATTGAAGCGCTGCAATCGCACCTTCGCGCGATGAGGCGATCGCCTGGCCGATCATCTGGTTGATCTGAGTGATACCGCCGGTGACGGCTGCGGGAACCGCGAGGATCAGCAGCCGCTTGACGTTGGGCGTCATGCGCGGACGGCGCAGGCCTATACTCATGCCGGCATGGAGGACGCCGATATAGACGACGGCGAGCTGCAGGATACCCGCCGCCAGAACGCCCCAGGAAAGATACCAGGCCGTCTGCAGTGGCTCGGAGCCCGTGTAGAGCGCATAAAACAGCGCGCCGATCATGACGACGTTGAGGAAAACAGGTGCAACCGCGGCGGCAAAGAAGTGATGCAGCGAATTCAGCATCCCGCTCATCATCGCCGTCAGCGACATGCACATCAGATACGGGAACATCACAGCCGCCATGCGCACGGTGATCGAAAACTTGTCCGGATCGTCGGTAAAGCCAGGCGCGATGATGAAGCGCACCAGAAGCGGCATGCAGAGCTCCATCACGATGGTGATGAGCAGCAGTACCGAGAAGAGTACGCCGAAGACTTCTTCCGAAAAACGCTTGGCGCCATCGGTACCGTTTGCCTCGATTTCCTTGGCAAACAGTGGCACGAAGGCGGCATTGAATGCGCCCTCGGCAAACAGCCGTCGGAAGAGGTTCGGAAAGCGGAAGGCGGCGTAGAACACGTCGGCCATCGGCCCGGTGCCGAGGGCGGCGGCCATCAGCGTTTCGCGGGCAAAACCGAAGATACGGCTGCCGAGGGTGGCGCCGCCGACGGTGGCAAATTTCTTGACGAGGCTCATGCGGGCGAACCGGCTTTCTTGTCGTTCGGCTGTGAAGTCCTGGTGGCGGCAGGCGCGATGATGCCCGAAGGCATGCGCTCGCGCAGTTCGTCCTCTTCACCCGCCATGACGGCTTTCAGCCGGGCGGTGATATTGGAGCGCTTGCTGTCGCTGGTGATCTTCTGACCTACGAGGTCTGTGACGTAGAAGGTATCGATCACCTTCTCGCCGAATGTTGTGATGCGGGCGGATTGAATGTCGAGTGACAGATCGGACAGCACGGCGGTGATTTCCGACAGCAGACCGGCGCGGTCGAGGCATTCGACCTCGATGACGGTGAACTTGTTCGACAGGTTGTTGGTGATGTTGACCGACGGCGGAATGACGAAGGCCTTGCTCTTCTTGCGGTTCTTGGTGCGTGTCGCGATGACTTCAGGCAGCCGCTTGCGGCCCGAAAGCACATCCTCGATCATCCGGCCGATCGTTGCTGCACGGCGAAGCTCGTCTTCGTCATTGGGAAATTCGCGGCTGACATGGATCGTGTCGAGCGCGCGTCCGTCCGATGTCGTGAAGATCTGCGCATCGACGATATTCGCTCCGGCCGCTGCGCAGGCGCCGGCAATGACGGCAAGCAGGCGCGGATGGTCCGGTGACAGCACGGTGATCTCGGTGATCGCATGGAAACTGTCGGTCCGAACGGTGGTCGCCAGCGCCTGACCGGCCTTGTCGGTCTGGCGGATGAAATGCGCGTGGCGCACCTGGTCTTCCAGCGGAACCGAAAGCAGGTAGGGCTGGTAGTGCAGCTTCGTGTAGGTCTTGCGGTCCTTCTGCGTCCAGTCGGAGAGCGCGTTGAACAAGGCTTCGGCGGCGAAACTGGCGCGCTCCTTGCGCGACACTTCAGAGAAGCCGCCGGCAAGCAGCAGTTCGGTTTCGTAATAGAGCGTGCGCAGCAGCTGGCCCTTCCAGCCGTTCCAGACACCGGGGCCGACGGCGCGGATATCGCAGATCGTCAGGATCAGCAGCATCTTCAACCGTTCCAGAGACTGCACGCGATCGGCAAAATCGGTGATCGTCTTGCGGTCCGTCAGGTCGCGGGTCTGGGCGACCATCGACATCGTCAGATGTTCCTCGATCAGCCATACCACTGTCTCGGTCTGCTTTTGCGACAGGCCAAAGCGCGTGCAGAGCTTGCGGGCAACACGGGCGCCGGCAATCGAATGATCTTCCTGACGGCCCTTGGCGATATCATGCAGCAGCACCGCGACATAGAGCGAGTCGCGGTCCTCGATCCCGGGCATCAGCTTGTTGGAAAGCGGGTGCAGTTCCTCGGCCTTGCCTTTGTCGATTTCCGAGAGAACATCGACGCTGCGGATCAGATGCTCGTCCACCGTATAGTGGTGATACATGTTGAACTGCATCATCGCGACGATCTTGCCGAACTCGGGAATGAAGCGGCCAAGCACGCCTGCCTCGTTCATCCGCCGCAGGATCAGGGCCGGATCGCGGTGTGAGGTCAGGATCGACAGGAAAAGCCGGTTCGCATCCTCGTTGTCGCGCAGATCGTTGTCGATCAGGCCGAGCGAGCGGCTGACCCGCTTCAGGGCATCGGGATGGAATTCCAGTCCATTCAGATCGGCCACATGGAAGAGCCGGATGATGGCGACAGGGTCACGCTTGAAGACCTCAGGATCGGCAAGCGTAATACGGCCGCGATCCTCGACGAATTCGGCACTTCCGGCGATCTTGCGGGTCCGGTGTGTGAAGCGGCTCAGCACGCCACTCAGTCCCGGGGTCGACTTTGCTTGCTGGTCTTCGAGCGCGGCGCAGAGAATGCGCGTCAGATCACCAACATCCTTGGCCACCAGAAAGTAGTGCTTCATGAAGCGCTCGACGGCCGAAAGGCCAGGGCGCGGCTGATAACCCAGCGCTTCGGCAATCTCGCGCTGGATGTCGAAGGAAAGCCGCTCTTCCGCCTTGTTGGTCAGGAAGTGCATATGGCAGCGCACGGCCCAGAGGAAATCCTCGGCGCGCATCAAGAGCCGGTATTCCTGCTTCGAGAGAACGCCGAGCTTGATGAGCTCGGCGGGATCGCGGACGTGATAATAGTATTTCGAAATCCAGAACAGCGTGTGCAGGTCGCGAAGACCGCCTTTGCCTTCCTTGACGTTGGGTTCGACGAGATAGCGCGTGTCGCCCGCCTTGCGGTGGCGCTCGTCGCGCTCGGCAAGCTTGGCGGCAATGAATTCCGGGCCGGTGCCGGTGACGATTTCCTTGTCGAAGCGTGCTTCGAGATCGGTCTCCAGCGATTGGAGGCCGCAGATATAGCGCATTTCGAGGATCGCCGTGCGTATGGTCATGTCGGATTTCGACAGCGCGATACATTCTTCGACGGTGCGGGTCGCGTGGCCGACTTTGAAGCCCATGTCCCAGAGGATGTAGAGCATGAACTCCACGGCCTTGTGGGTCTCCTCGCCCGGCTTCGGCAGGAAGAGGAACAGAAGGTCGATATCGGAGCCCGGCGCCAGCGTGTCGCGGCCATAGCCGCCGACCGCGGTCACCGCGAACTTGTCCTTCTGCTTCGGAAACACGTGGGTGATCGCGAAATTGTAGAGGACCGCGATGATCTGGTCCTGAAGCCAGGAGATGCGGTAAGCGCAATTCAGTCCGCTGCCGTCTTCCGAAAGCAGTGTCCGGGCTTTCTGGCGGCCCTCTGTGCTCGCTTTCTTGAGAAGCGCCAGAAGGTCGGAGCGCAGTAGATCCGGCCGGTTCCTGTTGGCCTCGGCGACGGCGTCGCACTGGCTCTGCAGGTAGGCGGTATCAAGAATGCTGGAAAAGTCGATGTCTTGCTTCGCCATGCTCTGTTCGCGCGGCGCGGCTTGATCGTTCTGCGCCTCTCGTTTCGTCTGCATGCGCTATAGCCTCTCTGCCCGGCGAATGACACCGGCTTCATACCTCAAGAACCTTTAATTTTGGCGAAAAGGTGTTGGCGCGGGCTGTGGCGAGGCGGTTTGCCGCAAGTTCGGCGGGCGCCGGCTTTCAGGCGGCCTGGGCCTGGACCGAATACAGCACCTGTCGGGCTTCACCGGTGATCGCCTCGAGCGTCGGCCTGTCGCATTCGCGGTATCCCGCCTTGGCGATCATCGACGCCAGTTCGCAGATCAGTGCGCAGCTGCGGGTCACTTCCAGTAGGCCATAGGGCGAGTTCCAGCCCCGCGGATTGCCATGCTCGTCGGCCTTGCGCAGCGCCTCGAGGATCGTGAACATATCGGAAAGCCGCTGTGTCTCGCGGACGAGGCTGCGCATGAACATCCGGCGGGCTCCTACTTCACTTGCTTCTTGAGGGCGTAAAGCGCGTCCAGCGCCTCGCGCGGCGTCATGTCGTCAAGGCTCATGCCTTTCAGCGCTTCCTCGACCTTCGACGGCCCGCGATTGCCATCTTCGCGGCGCACCGCCACCTGGAAAAGTGGCAGGTCGTCGATCAACTGGCTCGCCGGGTTCTTGCGGTCGGCGTCCTCAAGACGCGTCAGCACGTCGCGCGCGCGGGCAACCACCGAGGCCGGCAACCCGGCCAGCCGTGCAACCTGGATGCCATAGGAGCGATCCGCCGCGCCCGGGCCGACTTCATGCAGGAAGATCACGTCGCCATCCCATTCCTTCACGCGCATCGTGGCGTTCGATAGCCGGGCAAGCTTTTCCGACAGAACCGTAAGCTCATGAAAGTGCGTGGCGAAGAGGCCACGGCACCGGTTGGCCTCATGCAGATGCTCGACAGCGGCCCAGGCGATCGACAGGCCGTCGAACGTCGCCGTTCCGCGGCCGATTTCATCGAGGATCACGAGCGAGCGCTCCGTAGCCTGATTGAGGATCGCCGCGGTCTCGACCATCTCGACCATGAAGGTCGAGCGGCCACGGGCGAGGTCGTCGGATGCGCCGACGCGGGAAAACAGCCGGTCGACGATGCCGATATGCGCCGATGCCGCCGGAACGAAACAGCCCATCTGCGCCAGGATCGCAATCAGGGCGTTTTGGCGCAGGAAGGTCGACTTACCGCCCATGTTCGGGCCGGTGAGCAGCCAAATGGCGCCGTCCTTGCCGTCGGAAGCGGGAGACAGATCACAATTGTTGGCGACGAAGGGCCCGGACGACTGGCGGCGCAGCGCTTGCTCGACGACAGGATGCCTGCCACCTTCGATCGCAAACATCTTCGAGCCATCGACCATCGGGCGGCAATAGGCCTGCTCGTCGGCGAGCAGGGCCAAGGCCGCGGCAACGTCGATGATCGCGAGCGCCCGGGCGCCAGCCTTGATAGCTTCGGCCTCGGCAACGACGGCCGCGGTCATCTGGTCGAAGGCCTTCAGCTCGATCTGCAGCGCCCGGTCGGCGGCGTTGGCAATACGGCTTTCGAGATCGGCAAGCTCGGTCGTCGTGAAACGCATGGCATTGGCCATCGTCTGGCGATGGATGAAGCGCGCCTTGGCTTCGGCGGTATCCGTCATCGGCCCGGCATTGCCCGCCGTCACCTCGATGAAATAGCCGAGCACATTGTTATGCTTGATCTTTAGCGACTTGATGCCGGTCTCATCTGCATATTGCAGCTGCAGTCCGGCAATCACGCGGCGGGACTGGTCGCGCAGTGCCCGGACTTCGTCGAGCTCGGCATCCGCACCATCGCGCAGGAAGCCGCCATCGCGCTTCAGCAGCGGCAATTCGTCGGCCAGCGTCTCGCCGAGCAGGGCTTCCAGCGCGGGCGGAAGCGCACGAAGCTCGGTCGAGGCGCTATCGAGTTCTGCGGGTAACAGGGCATCCGAAAGACGGCGCGCCAGTTCGCTGGCGGCACCAAGGCCCTGGCGGATCGCCCAGAGGTCGCGCGGTCCGCCACGATCGAGCGCCAGGCGGGAAAGCGCACGCGGCATATCCGGCACATGCCTCAAGGCGTCCCGCAGATCGCCGCAAAGTGACGGCTCTTCGATCAGAAAGCCGATTGAATCCAGCCGCTCGTTGATCCTTGCCGGATCGGTCAGCGGCGACATCAGCCGCTCGGCGAGCAACCGTGCGCCACCACCGGTAACTGTACGGTCGATAGCCTTCAGGAGCGATCCGTTGCGGTCTCCCGAGAGCGTCTTCGCCAGTTCGAGATTGGCGCGGGTCGCCGGATCGATGAACAACGTCGAAGCGCCGCTCTCGCGCTCGGGCTTTCCAAGCGGCGGCCGCTCGGCGATTTGGGTCTTCTCGACATAGGCGACAGCGGCGGCCGCAGCCGCAAGTTCTGCCCGCGAGAAAGTCCCGAAGCCATCGAGCGTCGAGACGCCGAAATAACGGGTGATGCGGCCCTCTGCCGTCGCGCTGTCGAACAGCACGCCCGGCTGCGGCACGGCCACCCGGCCAAGCACATCGAAAACAGGCTTTAGTTCCGGGTCGTAGAACATCGTATCCGGCACGATCAGCTCGCGCGGTTCGATGCGCAGGATGTCAGCCAGCAGGCGGGAGCTCTCTGTTTCGGCGAGACGGAAAACACCGGTTGAAATGTCGATCCAGGCAAGGGCCATCAGCGGTTCGGATGCGCCGCGGATACGAGTGAGCGCCATCAGATAATTCGATTCCGATGGCGAAAGCAGCTTCTCTTCGGTGATCGTGCCCGGCGTCACCAGGCGGACGACATCGCGTTTGACGACCGATTTCGATCCGCGCTTCTTGGCTTCCGCCGGATCTTCCACCTGTTCGCAGACGGCAACGCGGAAACCAAGGCCGATCAGCCTCTGCAGGTAATCGTCGGCGGCATGGACAGGAACGCCGCACATCGGGATATCCTGACCCATATGCTGGCCGCGCTTTGTCAGCGTGATGCCGAGCGCGCGTGAGGCATCGAGCGCGTCTTCGAAGAACAGCTCGTAGAAATCGCCCATGCGGTAGAACAGCAGCGAATCCGGATTGTTCGCCTTGATCTCGATGAACTGCTCTATCATCGGCGTCGCCGAGGCGCGGCTTTCCTCCGTCGAAAGTTCGGCAGCCGAAAAGGCTTCGTGTCGAGGATCCATTCTGTCGTTCACGTCGGTCGGCTTTTCCCTAAAAAACAGGTGCCACCCTATCGAAGCGCGGCTATAGAAGACAACAGCTATCGGGAAATGGGAGCCGTTAGCCCACAGGAGGATTGAGGGAGGTATTCGGCGAACCGCGAGGTCAGGAACCCCTTGAGAGGACACCTGTCAGCTCCGGCGGATATTTTAATCGATTGTAGCCGTACGGCTTTTTCGCAAGGCGTCGTGTCGGCCCAAATAAGCGTGTCTATAGAGGGATAACGGCGCAATCGAAGATGGTTGCCAGGAGATTTGGAGGACATATGCCCGACATGAACAGCAAGCAGCGCCCCGCCAACGGCATCACCGACAAGGAAGCACTGGACTTCCACTCTATCGGGCGGCCGGGCAAGCTCGAGGTCAATCCAACCAAGCCGATGGCGACACAGCGTGATCTCTCATTGGCCTATTCGCCTGGTGTCGCCGTTCCGGTCAAGGCGATCGCCGCCGATCCCGCCACTGCCTACGACTACACGACGCGCGGCAACATGGTGGCCGTCATTTCCAACGGTACGGCCATTCTCGGTCTCGGCAATCTCGGCGCTTTGGCGTCCAAGCCGGTCATGGAAGGCAAGTCGGTCCTTTTCAAGCGTTTCGCCGATGTCGATTCCATCGACCTTGAAGTCGATACCGAGAATGTCGATGAGTTCATCAATTGCGTCCGCTTCCTCGGCCCGTCCTTCGGCGGCATCAACCTCGAAGATATCAAGGCGCCGGACTGTTTCATCATCGAGCAGCGCCTGCGCGAGCTGATGGACATCCCGGTTTTCCACGACGACCAGCACGGCACCGCAATCATCGCCGCAGCCGGTCTGATCAATGCGCTGGAGCTCACCGGCCGTGACCTGAAGACGACGAAGCTCGTCTGCAACGGGGCCGGAGCCGCGGCGATCGCCTGCGTCGAGCTGATCAAGGCGATGGGTTTCGCGTCGGAAAACATCGTGCTCTGCGACACCAAGGGCGTGATCTACCAAGGCCGCACCGAGGGCATGAACCAGTGGAAGTCGGCCCATGCCGTCAAGACCAAGGCACGCACGCTGAAAGAAGCCATGAAGGGCGCCGACGTCGTCTTCGGCCTGTCGCAGAAGGGCGCCTTCTCGGAAGACATGATCCGCTCGATGGCCGATCGGCCGATCATTTTCGCGATGGCGAACCCGGATCCTGAAATCACGCCTGAAGAAGTCGCCCGCATCCGCGACGACGCAATCATGGCGACCGGCCGCTCGGACTATCCGAACCAGGTCAACAACGTCCTCGGCTTCCCCTATATCTTCCGCGGTGCGCTCGATGTTCGCGCCACGACGATCAACGACGACATGAAGATTGCCGCCGTCAAGGCGCTCGCCAGTCTCGCCCGCGAAGACGTGCCCGACGATGTCGTTGCCGCCTATCAGGGCAATCGCCCGCGCTTCGGCGCGCAGTATATCATCCCGGTCCCCTTCGATCCGCGGTTGATCTCGGCGATCCCGGCCGCCGTCGCGGAGGCTGCGATTGAAAGCGGCGTGGCCCGCAAGGTCATCACCGATATGGAGGGCTATCGCCGCGAGCTCTCCGCCCGCCGCGACCCTATCGCTTCGACGCTCGCCAGCCTTTACGAGCGCGTCCGCCGCCGTCCGAAGCGTGTGGTTTTTGCCGAGGCGGAAGAAGAGCAGGTAATGCGCGCAGCACTCTCCTATGCCAACCAGCAGCTCGGCACGGCAATCCTGCTTGGCCGCGAGGACCTGATCAAGGCAACGGCCGAGCGCGCCGGCATCGATCTCAACCGTCCCGGTCTGGAGATCGTCAACGCCCGCATCTCCACTCGCGTCGAGGCCTATATCGACTATCTCTATGCCCGCCTGCAGCGGAAGGGCTACCTCCACCGCGATGCGCAGCGCCTGATCCACAACGACCGCAACCACTTTGCGGCCACCATGGTGGCGCTCGGCGATGCCGACGGCATGGTGACGGGCATCACCCGCAATTACTCGACGGCGCTGGAAGACGTCCGCCGCTGCATCGACGAGAAGCCGGGTCATCGGGTCATCGGTGTCTCGCTGGTGCTTGCTCGCGGCCGCACCGTCTTCGTTGCCGATACCGCCGTGCATGACATGCCGACGGCGGAAGAGCTGGCCGATATCGCCGAGGAAGCCGCAGGCCTCGCCCGCCGCATGGGCTACCAGCCGCGCGTCGCCATGCTTGCCTATTCCACCTTCGGCCATCCGTCGGGCGAGCGCTCCGAGCGCGTCCGCGAAGCAGTGAAGATCCTCGACAAGCGCCGCGTCGATTTCGAGTATGACGGTGAAATGTCGGCCGATGTCGCGCTGAACCGCAAGGCGATGGAGCAGTATCCGTTCTGCCGCCTGTCCGGCCCGGCCAACGTCCTCGTCATGCCGGCCTTCCACTCGGCCTCCATCAGCACCAAGATGCTGCAGGAACTCGGCGGCTCCACCGTCATCGGCCCGATCCTCGTCGGCCTCGACAAGGCCGTCCAGATCACCTCGATGGGCGCCAAGGACAGCGACATCGTCAACATGGCGGCAATTGCCGCCTATGCGGCCGGGTCGTAAAGCGAATAGCAATGACAAGGCGGAATTGGCGACACATCCGCTTTGTTCAGTCTGTCCTCAACCCGCGAACATGATCAGGTTGCCATCGGGATCGCGAACGATGAAAGTGCGCGCGCCCCAAGGCTCCGTTTTCAGGCTCTGATAAAATGGAGCGCCGGCCGCCGTATATTCCAGAAATAATGCCTTCACGTCGTCGACAGTGATCGTTGCCGAGAGCGCATCGATTTCTTGGCGCCGAAATTCAACGCTGAAGGCTGGGCTATCGACGTGCCTGATATTCAGCTTCGCAGCATCGCGGGCGACCTGGGCATAGAAGGGCGGATTGCCGTAGGCGAAGGTGGTTTCGAATTTCAGCTTATGGGCATAAAATGAAAGCGATAAATCGATGTCCCTCACGAACAGCTGAGGCTGTGAATCGATCATTCGAGGCGTTGATGCAGACTGCTGCTTGGCTGCTGAACTCATTTCGCTAAGTCCCTCTTTCAGCGCGGCCCAGCTTTCAAAGCCCTCCATAGCGGCGACCAACTCTTGAGCATCAACCAGCTTGAACTCGGCGTTGAGGATAGCCTTGTCGTCAAGGTGCCTGAAGCGCGGGAGCCAATATCCAATTTCCGCAGCAACAGGATAATAGCGATCCTGATGCCAGCGTTTGAACTGTTTGGCTTTTTTCTTGAGATTTTCGAAATTGGGCATGGCGCAACGTTGAAGATCGTAGGCGGGCATAGCCCAGCCGGCACCATGCCGATGCGCCCTACTGAAACGCTGACTTCAGGATGAATGTCCAACCGGGCGCCGTCAAGAGTGACGGCGCCTGCCCACGGCTATCAGCTCGCAAAACGTCCCGCGTCAGCGCCGTAGTAGTTCAGATAGCGGTCCGAGATGCTGGAGATCGGCAGCACGATCAGCACGTCGGTGGTGTTGAAGGCGTGGTCGACGACCGCTGTGGAGCCGACCATGGCGCCGAGACGCAGGTAACCCTTGATCAGCGGCGGCAGCGCCATCAACGCTTTCTTTGGATTGACCGCTTCCGGCGGCATCAGGTCCATGGCGCGTGCCATATGCGGCAGGGCATCGACAGCCCACTCGTCCTTGGCAACGACCGTGTGGTGCAGGAAGGAAAGCGCCAGTGCATGGCTTTCCGGATGAACGCCCGGAAACGATGCGCAACCGAACATCGCGCTGACGCCATGCTTTAGGGCGTAGGCCCAATTGCCCTGCCAGAGAAGCTCGACCGTACGCTTGGTGCGGTAGGCGGGCAGCACGCAGGAGCGGCCGAGTTCCATGAACTTCTTGTCGGGGTGCCGGGCGAGCAGCTCGCCGATGGCAAATTCGGAAGCCGAGTAAAAGCCGCCATTCGCCATTGCGACGTCCTGCCGCAGCAGGCGGTAGGTGCCGACAATCTGGTCTTCGCTGTCGCCCTCGATCGAGCGGTCGAGAACGAGCAGGTGGTCGCAGAAGGCGTCATAGGCATCGACGTCGCGCTCACGGCGCATCGTCTCAGCCGGAAGCTGCGCGCCCATTTCCTCGACAAAAACGCGGTAGCGGACATGCTGCGAAGCGTCGATTTCGCTTGCAGTGCGGGCCAGCCGGGTTTCGAGGTTGCCGATGCGGCCGAGAACGTCGCTTTCCTTCGGCGGGGCCGAAGTTGCAGGCCGTGTGGCCTCCACCAATGTCTCACGATTCAAGGTGTCGATGTCCATTGACGATTCTCCCGTTGCCGGCTCATGAGCTGCCATAAAACACTAATGTGCGACAGGAAAGTGACATCAATGTTACGGAAAAATGCAGCTGGTGTCACTCATCATCAGAGCGCTTCGGCGCGTCTTGCGGAGAGCGCGGCGACGGCCTGAACCTCGGTCAGTAGCCGGATGGGGTCGATCGGCTTGATCATGACGCGGTTGGCCCCGGCGAGCAGAACTGCGCGGCGCGACTCGTCCCGCTTGTCGGCCGTCAGCACGATGACGGGCACCGGCAGCAGATCGAGCCGGCGCTCGTGACCACGCAGGCGGCCGATCATGTCGACACCTTCGCCGCCCGGCATGGTCAGGTCGCTGATGATGATATCAGGCCTGCTGCCATTCTCCGACAGGGCGCCATCGAGCAGCGCCTCGAAGTCCTCGACATGGCGGACGGTGTGGCCGCCCTTCTCCAGCATCGCACGCACAAGCATCGCGTTGATCGGATCGTCTTCGCCAAGCAGGATATTCAGTCCGTGCTGCTGACTGGCTTCCGGGATCGAGGCGCTGAAGCCTGGCTGATTGTCGTTCAGAGCGTCGCGCTTTTCCATGCCGCGCATGCGGCCGCGCAGTACGTCGATCAACGACTGCTCGCGCAGCGGCCGGATCAGCCAGGCGTCGAAGAGATCGAGCGCATGGGAGTTGCGTTCTTCCGGATTGACGAGCAGGATCTTGCGCAGGCCGAGCGCTGCAATGTCGGCGCGATCGGCAAGGTGGCTGGAGAACTCGGCCGATAGCCGATGATCGATGATGATGTCGGTCGGGCGTTGTCCGCGGCCGGCCATGTAAAGCAGCGTTTCGCGGGCCGTCTCGCCGTCTTCGACGAGGTGGCAATCGCCGCCGAGTGCCGTCACCGTCTCAGCTATAGCGGCCCGCGCCGCACCGGCCGGTGCGAGCAATAGGACCGTGTTTCCTGCCAGCAGCCCTTTGCGCCGTCCGCGGCTTTCTTCAGTCATGCCTGCCGGGAAGCGGATGGTGAATTCACTGCCTTTGCCCTTTTCGCTGGCAACCGTCAGCGAGCCGCCGAATTCGCGCATGATGCGGGCGGAGATCGTCAGCCCAAGCCCGGTGCCGCCGCTCTTTTCCATCATCGTTCCTCCCTGTTCGAATTCGGCAAAAATCCGCGACTGCTCCTCCGCCGTCATGCCGGGTCCGGTGTCGGTCACGGTGATGACGAGATCGTCGTCCGTCAGGGCCGCGCGAATAAAGACGCCGCCAGCCTGGGTGAATTTCACCGCGTTGCCGATGACGTTGAACAGCACCTGCCGAAGCCGGGCCGGATCGAAGCTCATAAATTCCGGAACATCCGAAGACACTGTCGCGCCGATCTCGATATCCTTCTCATGGGCGCGATGTGCCAGCATTTCGACGACGCTTTCCAGCAACTGCCGGAGCGATTCCGATCGCGGCCGCAGCTGGAAGCGGCCGACTTCGATGGTCGAGAAATCGAGCAGGTCTTCAACCAGTTGCGTCAGCGCATGGCCGGACTGGCGGATGCCGCCGATATAGTTCTGCTGCTCCTGCGTCATCTGAGCCTGGGTCAGCAGATGCGTCATGCCGAGAATGCCGGACAGCGGCGTGCGGATTTCATGGCTGACGGTGGCAAGCAGACGCGACTTTGCCGCGCTGTTGTATTCCGCCTTCTGCCGCGCCTCTTCGCGGGCCTGTGCCGTCAGGCGCTCGGCGGTCACGTCCCGGGCGACGCTCTGGATCAGCAGATTGCCGCTCGTGGGGTCGCGGGTGACGACGTCGTTCCAGACAAAGATGCGCTGTCCCTCCGGCGTCGAGATCTCGACGTCGAAGCGATGCGGCTCGGCGCCGGGGCGGAAGGCAATGCCGATTTCCTCGCAGGTCTGTCCTTCCGGCTTCAGCCGCCCGGTGAGACGCCGGAACGTCGCGTTGGCGCCAAGGATGCGCCGGTCGATGCTGCGGGTGACTGTGATATCGCCAAGGACGTCGTGGACATTGGCAAAAAGGTCTGCTGCCTCGCTTGCCGGTGCGCGAGCGTGTCCGGTCTTCGCTGCCAGATGGGAATTCGTTCTGCGGCTCGACGCGGCGGCATAGGCGATCAACACGACAGCAATGAAGGCAAGTCCGGCGGATAGAAACAGAATGCCGCCTGCCTGTCCGAGAAAAATGAGGAGGCAGGCCGCAATCAGACCGGCGCCACCGAGCCAATATGACACAATGCTGCGAAGCGGCCGCTTCCGGTGTTCGGGCAGCGCGTCAGCCTTGGATTGCAGGTTATCATCCGCCGTCCGCATTGCCTGCGGTTTGGCGGGACCGAATGCCGCGGTCAATCTTTCCTGCAGTTGAGCCAAGCTTTGCATGAATGCTGGCTAACATAGGCGCTCTTCCGAATGCCTTCAGGAAAAAGCTAAAATTTTAGCTTTCGGCCTTTTTCGGTTGCAGCAACTCGTCAAGAATCACGCATCCCGCGCCGACGGTGATAAAACTATCGGCAAGATTGAAAACTGCGAATGACCATGTTTCGGTATGAAACAGGATGTAATCGATCACGTGCCCGTAGAGAAAGCGGTCGAAGAGGTTGCCGAGCGCGCCGGCAATGATCAGCGCGAAGCCGGTATGCGCGATCCAGCGGTCCTTCGCTGTGCGGTGCCACATCCAAATCACGAAGATGACAATGATCAGGCGCATTCCCACGATGAACCAGCCGTCCATACCCGAGAGCATCGAGAAGGCGACACCGAGATTGTAGGTTCTATAGAGCGCCAGCATCGGAATGACCGGAACCATCTCCTGCAGCGGCAGATAGTGGTCGACGGCGATCTTCACGGCCTGATCGAGGATCACCGCCACCACGATGAACAGAAGGATCGGCAGCGGGCGTGAAAAGAGGGCCGGGCGCAGGAGCGTCTGTTCGGTCATTTTGCCTCGGATAATGAGAGAAGGTGGCGCCGGGCCTCGAAGAGCATCACGGCGCTGGCAACGGCAAGATTGAGCGAGTCGGCGAGGCCCTGCTGCGGAATGCGGGCCAGCGCATCGGCCTGGCTTGCAAGCTGATCCGGGAGGCCGGACTGCTCGTTGCCCATCAGGATAACAACGGGCTTCTTCTTGTAGTCGATCGTGCGGTAGTCCACCGATCCGGCAAGATGCGTTGCGACCACCGAAACACCGGCCGTCTTCTTCCAGGCAATGAAGTCCTCTGGCGAAGCGCGGGTGACCGGCACGGCAAAGACCGATCCCATGGTGGCGCGCACGGTCTCCAGCGAGAAAGGATCCGTCGTTTCGCCGACAAGGATAACGCCGGAGGCGCCTGCCGCATCGGCGGTGCGAATGATCGTGCCGAGATTGCCGGGATCGCGGACGCGGTCGAGTGCAATCCAGGTTTCGCCCTGCTGGGGATGGATATCACGCAACGGCTTCCAGCGGGTCTCGAAGATGCCGACGACCATTTGCGGGTTGTCGCGGCGCGTGACCGAGGAAAGCACTTTCTCGCTCACCTCAAGCACCAGCCCGCCCGAGGCGACGGTCTTTGCCGCCATCTGCTCGACCAGCGGCTTGCCCTTCGCGGCCTTGGCATAGACCAGGGTGCGGATCGTCCAGCCGAGCTCGATCGCGTCGATCACGAGCTTCAGGCCCTCGGCCATGAAGGTGCCGCTCTGCTCGCGAGTCTTCTTGTCGCTGAGCGCCTTGATGTCCTTGATGATCGGATTGGCAAGCGAGGTGACTTCCTTCACCTGGCCGACCCGGCGGGGTCCGCGGTCGTGATATTCGTTCATTTCGGCACCCAGCGGGAGAAGAGAGACGTAGAAAGGGCGCGGCCCGGCGTCTTGCCGTCGAGACCGCCTTCGCGGATCACCAGCTCGCCGGATTCGACGACGCCACCGGCGCCGCGCATCGTTTCGCGCATCAGTTCGTGGATCGAATAGAAGCTGGCGCGGATCGAATAGGCAGTCAGCACTAGGCCGACGGCCTTGGGCGACAGGATGCCGCGGCAGATGTCAAGCATCAGAGGCAGATGCTCGAAGAGGTGCCAGACCTCGCCATTCGGCCCACGGCCGAATTTCGGCGGATCCGTCAGAATGATGTCATAGGTGTTGCCGCGGCGCTCCTCGCGCAGGACGAACTTCATCGCGTCTTCGCAGATCCAGCGGATCGGCAGCTTTTCCATCCGTCCGAGCGCCTGGTTCTCGCGTGCCCAGCCGATTGCCTTCTTAGAGGCATCGACATGGGTCACTTCGGCACCGGCTGCAGCTGCCACCAGCGAGGCGACACCGGTGTAACCAAATAGATTCAGCACCTTGAGCGGCCTGCCGGCCTGCTCGACCTGTTCCTTCATCCAGGCCCAATGGACGATCTGCTCCGGAAATACGCCGACATGCCGGAACGACGTGAAGCGGCCGAAGAAATCGACGCCGAGCAAATGGAGCGGCCAGGTTTCGCCGAGCGCGTCCTTCGGAAAACGCCAGCGGCCGGTGCCCTCTTCATCGACGTCACCGGTGAAGGCGGCATCGACCTTTTCCCAGACATGCGGGGGAAGTGACGGTTGCCACAACGCCTGTCCCTCGGGGCGGATGATGCGATAGGGCCCGTATTGTTCGAGCTTCTGGCCGTTGCCGCTGTCGATCAGGTGGAAATCGCCGGCACCCAGCGATTCCAGAATGACAGGCACGCGCTCAGCCGGCCGGTCGCCCGTCCGGGTCTGCAATGGCCGTTCGACAGCAGGGCTCGTGGCGGCCTCGCGCATTGTTTCCCGGGCAGCCGCGGATTTTGTCGCAGGCTTTGCCGGGCGGTTCGGGCGCTCGTCGTTGCGGCGGTGGCCGGAGGAGCCGGAAGGCGTCTTTGCGCCCGGCCGGCGTTCTTTTTGTTTCAACGTGGTGTTCCGCGTCTTCAATTCGATAGAGCCCGTGCAAATAGCATTCCGTTTCACCTTGGCAAAGCGCTTTCCCGCTGTGATAAGTTTAGCGATCCGAAATGGGAGGATTTCGAATGGATATGACCGGAGAGGAACGCATCAACGCTCCACGCGATGCCGTATGGGCCGCGCTCAACGATCCAGACATCCTCAAACGATGCATTCCGGGCTGTCAGGTGCTGGAGATGACATCGCCGACCGAGTTGGCGGCGACGGTCAAGATCAAGATCGGCCCGGTCTCGGCCACCTTCAACGGCGAGGTGACGCTATCCAATATCAACGCGCCTGAAAGCTACACGATCTCCGGCGAAGGCAAGGGCGGCATCGCAGGCTTTGCCAAAGGCGGCGCCGATGTCGTGTTGAAGGAAGACGGCAGCGAAACCATCCTGCAATATGCGGCGAAGGCACAGGTCGGCGGAAAGCTTGCGCAACTTGGTGCCCGGCTGGTGGATTCCACGTCGCAGAAACTGGCACAGCAATTCTTTGCCGATTTCAATGCGGCAGTCTCGGAAAAGGAAGCGATCTGAGCCTCGGGCCATTGGCGGCTTGCGATGTCTAAGCTAAGCCTGAAGCATGAACGTGACGATCAGGACCCCGCAGCACTCGGATCGCGAAGAGCTGGCCGACATTTATCTCCAGGTTCGCCGCCAGACCTTCACCTGGGTCGATCCGTATAAGTTCCGGCACGAGGATTTTGCAGCTCACACGCAAGGCGAACTCGTCTGGCTCGCCGAGGCGACCGATGGCACGACCGCCGGTTTCATGACGCTCTGGGCAGCCGACGATTTCATTCACATGCTCTATATCCGCAAGGAATGGCGGGGCAGGGGCGTCGGCACAGCGCTGCTTGCCGCACTTCCGGACTGGCCACGGCATAAATACCGGCTGAAGTGCCTGGTCAACAATGCCCCGGCGAAAGCCTTCTATTTATCCAAGGGCTTCGCCGTTACCAGCGGAGGGACGTCGTCGGAAGGCGAGTATGAGGAGCTGACCTTCGATCCGCCGCGCTGATTATCGCGATGGAAGCTGGCCTGCGATCTCTTCGGCGCGCGCCTTGTGGCGATCCGCCTCGCTCTGCCAGCGTACGGCCTCTTTGGCTTCGTTGCGCGCCCGCTTGCGGTGCTTGCCCTGGCTGAACCACGTGACGGCAGAGCCTGCAAACATGCCGATAATCAGCGCGATGAAGATGAAGACAAAGAATGGCGCCGATAGCGACAGGACCTGATCCTCGGGCCGGAAGGGATTGAAGGCCAGCGTCACGATCTTCCGGTTGGCGACGCAGAAGATGATCAGGATGATGCCTAGCGGCAGCAAAATCAAAAGGTTGGTGATCTTCTTCGCCATGGATGGCCTCCGCGCATTATCAGCGCCGCGTTCAAACGGCGCTTTCAGACTTTATGCAGAATAGGAATCGGCGGGCGAACTTCAAGCGCGGTTTCGCCGCAGGGCAGGTCTCAGTCGTCCTGATCGGCCTGGCCGGGGTTCAGCCGTTCGCGCAGTTCCTTGCCGGTCTTGAAGAAGGGAACCCACTTCTCTTCGACGAACACGGTGTCGCCGGTACGGGGGTTCCGGCCAGAGCGCGACGGGCGGTTCTTGACAGAAAAGGCGCCGAAGCCGCGCAGTTCGACGCGGTTGCCCGCCGCCAGTGCATCGGTGATCTCGTCGAGAACGGCATTGACGATATTCTCGACGTCGCGGTGATAGAGATGCGGGTTGCGCGCGGCAACTATCTGCACCAGTTCCGACTTGATCACGGTCGCCCCCTTAAATTATTGATTTCTTATCAATCGCGGCCAAACTGCCAAACTGAAACGAGCCCGTCAAGGAGCAACTTTTGTGGCAGAATGCCCTCAAGCGCTTGGCTTTTAACGAGGTCGCCGTAACCAAGAAGCGTCGCGACCTTGGAAAGCGCACCGGCAAGCAGGAAAGGCGTGTTGCTCTTCTTGTCCCAATCGACCACCGGCAGGTCCTTGCTGACATCCCGCTTGGCAAGATAGTCGCGAATTTCGGGGTCGCCGCCGAGCTGATCGACAAGCTTGACCTTCAGCGCCTGGCGGCCTGTATAGATCGTCCCATCGGCAAGCTTAAGTACTTCATCGCGTGGCATTTTCCGGCGATCGGCAACGAGATCGACGAACCAGGCATAGCTGTCCTGGACCATGCTGTTGATCATTGCCTTGGCTTCCTCGCTGGTGTTGTGGAAGGGCGAGGGCTCGGCCTTCAAAGGCGAGGACTTGATCTCCTGCAGCGAGACGCCGAGCTTGTCGAGCAGCGGCTGGATCTGCGGGTACTGGAAGATGACGCCGATCGATCCGGTGATCGAGCTCTCGCCGGCGACGATCGTATCGCCTGCCGTGGCAATCATATAGCCGGCCGAAGCGGCCAGTGTTCTGACATCCGAAACGACAGGCTTCTTGGCTGAAATCGCCCTGATCGCCTTGAAGATCTTTTCGCCGCCATAGGTCGTGCCGCCTGGCGAGGAGATCGAGATGATCACGCCCTTGACCTGATCATTCTCCTCGATCTTCTTCAGCCGCTCCAGCAATTCGTCGTCGTCGGTGATCAGTCCTGAAATCGTCACATGGGCGATCTGCGGCCGGCTCTGCTCGATATCAGCACGGAAGAACTGGTACAGAGAGAAGCCGAGTGCGACGAGAAGCAGCGCTGCGGCGATGCGCCAGAATCCGAGGCGCCGGCGAAGTTTGCGGCGGTCGGCGATCGTCGAGCTGTCCATAAGTCCTCCAGGGCCGGCGGCGGCCTCATTCACTGCGGCATGAGATAAGGCGGCATAGTGTTGTGAAAATGCCGGTTTACCTCGTTTTCATCCGTTTGTTGCTTGTTGCAGAAAAAAATCCATATTGGCAAGCTAATGTAATAATGCGAAACGATCTGTGATCGACGGTAGTAGTTCCTATATAGGAAGCCGATCAACAGACACGGACAGACCGATGCTCAACACCATCAACAGCGGCGGGGGGGCTGCAATTGCCAGACCCGAGCGCAACGCCTATGGCGCTGCGTTGCATCACTCCGCGCGCGTCCGCCGCCTGAAAGTGCTACTGCCGGTCACCGCCGTCATCATCTCGCTGATCTTCATCGCCGTCTCTATGATCCGGGCCTATCTGCCGGAGAATATCAAGATCGAAGGCGCCAAGATCGAGAACGGCAAGGTCGTCATGGCGAAGCCCGCGATTTCGGGCCGCAATTCCGACGGCATCAATTATTCCATGCTCGCCGAGCGCGCACTGCAGGATATCAAGAACCCCAGCCTCATCACGCTCGAGACGATCAAGGCAGCCGTTCCCGTCAGTGACGGCCTAGTCGCCAGCGTCGAGGCCTCTTCCGCAGATTATGACCGCGCGACGGACAAGCTAGCGCTGACTTCACCATTCACTGTTATCATGAGCAATGGACTGAAAGCCGATTTCAAGTCTGCAAAGCTCGATATCAAGGGCGGCAGCATGTCGACTGATGATCCCGTTACCATCACGAAAGAGGGAACTTCGGTTGTTGCGAACTCCCTCAAGATGGCGGATAAGGGTCGCGTGATCACGTTCGAGGGGAAAGTTCGTATGAACGTTGATCCATCCGCCATCCGCAAACAGGGCACCTAACAGCCGGGTTATTTAATGACAAAACATTGTCACTCTTCAATACGTAAGTTTGGCGCAGCAGCAACCGGCGGCGCTCTGGCACTTCTGATGATCGCGGGAGCCGCGTTTGCGCAGGCGACCACCAGCCAGATGGATGGCCTCAAGCTCGACAAGAACGAGCCGATCCAGATCGAGAGCGACAAGCTCGAAATTCATGACCAGGAACACAAGGCCGATTTCACCGGCAACGTGAAGGTCGTGCAGGGCAAGACGACCCTGCAGGCCGGGCACATGACCGTGTTCTACAAGCCCAAGGCGGCAGCAGACGGACAGGCGACCGATGCAAAGGCGAAGCCCGATGCAGGTGCCGCGTCGATCTCGTCCGGCAATGCCGATATCGACCACATTCTGGTCAGCGACAAGGTGTTCGTCAGCTCCGGAACGCAGACGGCGACGGCCGATAACGGTGCCTTCGACATGGCGGCACAGACCTTCGTTCTGAAGGGCGACAAAGTCGTTCTCTCCGATGGCCCGAACGTCTTCACCGGCTGCCAGCTTACCGTTCACATGGAGACCGGGCAGGCGCAACTGGATAGCTGCGGGGGCCGCGTCCAGATCCAGCTTGATCCGAAGTCCCAGAAGAAGAACTGATCCGGCCCTCTCGTGAAACTTTTCTCGCTTCCCAAAATGTTCGGCCAGTCCGCGCCGCAGGCCGCGGACGGTTCCGCCGGAGACAAGAGCCGTTACCAGGGCACGCTGATTGCGCGCGGTCTGACCAAGACCTATAGCACCCGGCGCGTTGTCAACGGCGTGTCGCTGGTGGTTCGCCGCGGCGAGGCTGTGGGTCTTCTCGGGCCGAACGGCGCGGGCAAGACGACCTGCTTTTACATGATCACCGGCCTGGTGCCTGTCGACGAAGGCACGATCGAGATCGACGGCAACGACGTCACGACGATGCCGATGTATCGCCGTTCGCGCTTGGGTGTCGGCTACCTGCCGCAGGAAGCCTCGATTTTCCGCGGCCTGACGGTAGAGGAAAATATCCGCGCCGTTCTCGAAGTGCACGAGAAGAACAAGGCAGCGCGCGAAAAGAAGCTCGACGAGCTGCTCGAAGAATTCCATATCTCCAAGCTCCGCAAGGCTGCAGCAGTTTCGCTATCGGGCGGTGAACGCCGCCGCCTGGAAATCGCCCGCGCGCTGGCGACCGACCCGACCTTCATGCTGCTGGACGAGCCCTTCGCCGGCGTCGATCCGATCTCTGTTTCCGATATTCAGAACCTTGTGCATCATCTGACGGCTCGCGGCATCGGCGTGCTGATCACCGACCACAATGTTCGCGAAACGCTGGGCCTGATCGACCGCGCCTATATCATCCATGCCGGTGAAGTGCTGACGCATGGCCGCGCGAATGACATCGTCAACAATCCCGAGGTTCGCCGCCTCTATCTTGGCGACAATTTCAGCCTTTGATTGGATTGAAGCCGACGGAAATTCACCTTCCGCCATACTTGCGCTTGACCAAATAGAATAAAAAAGCAATTTTTGGGCCAACTGGATATCCGTGGTCCGAAATTCTTATTTCGACGCGGTTTCCCGGAGGAAATGAACGGGAGTTTCGCGTCCGCCATGGCCCTGTCAGCCAATCTTTTCCTGCGACAGAACCAATCCCTCGTCATGACGCCGCAGCTGATGCAGTCCATTCAGTTGCTGCAGATGACGCATTTCGAACTCGTCCAGTTCATCGCCCAGGAAGTCGAAAAGAACCCGCTGCTGGAATTTCCGTCAAATGACGCGGAAACGGGCAGCGACCGTGACGGCGAAGATGAGGGGCACGCGCAGCATCAGGCCGAAGACGGCGATAGCGGCGACGCGCTCTCCGGCGATTGGTACGACAATGGCGGCGAAGGCCGTGTCAGCCATCTCGGCGACGAACTCGACGCCAATTATTCCAACGTCTTTCAGGATGACGGTGCGCCGCAGCGCGCCGATGCGCCGGAGCTTCTCAGCCAATGGAAATCGATGCCGGGCGGCTCCGAGGGCGAGGGCTATGATCTCGACGACTTCGTCGCCGGTCAGGTCTCGCTGCGAGATCACATCATCCAGCAGATTCCCTTCATTCTGACTGACGCTGCAGACCGGCTGATCGGTCAGCATCTTCTCGATCAGCTGGATGAGGCCGGCTACTTTCATGGCGATATTGCCGAAGCCGCCGAACGCCTCGGCGCTGCAACCGCCGACGCCGAACGGGTGCTGGCCGAACTGCAGACGCTCGATCCGCCCGGCGTTTTCGCCCGTAATCTCGCCGAATGTCTGGCAATCCAGCTTCGTCAGAAAGATCGCTTCGATCCGGCGATGGAAGCCTTCGTCTCCAATCTCGAGCTTCTCGCGCGCCGCGATTTTGCGACCCTGAAGCGTCTTTGCGGCGTCGATGAGGAGGATCTCCTCGATATGCTGACCGAGATCCGCCAGCTGAACCCCAAGCCGGGCAGCGGCTTTGAGGCGGGCGTTTCAGAAGCGATCATGCCCGACGTCGTCGTGCGACCATCGTCCGATGGCAGCTGGCTGGTGGAGCTCAATCCGGACACGCTGCCCCGCGTGCTTGTCAGTCAGGCTTATTTTGCGAATGTCACCAAGAATGGCGACGATCACGCCTTCCTCTCGGAATGTCTGCAGAATGCCAATTGGCTGACACGCAGCCTCGACCAGCGCGCCAAGACCATCATGAAGGTCGCGGCCGAGATCGTCCGCCAGCAGGACGCCTTCCTGCTCCACGGGGTCGATCATCTGCGCCCGCTCAACCTGAAGACCGTCGCCGACGCCATCAGGATGCATGAATCGACTGTCAGCCGCGTGACGTCGAACAAGTACATGCTGACGCCGCGCGGTCTCTTCGAGCTCAAATATTTCTTCACGGTGTCGATCAGCGCAGTGGAGGGCGGCGATGGCCATTCGGCCGAGGCGGTACGTCACAAGATCCGCGCGCTGATCATGCAGGAAAGCCCGGAAGCAGTGCTTTCCGATGACGATATCGTCGATATGCTGAAAAAAGGCGGCGTCGATCTGGCCCGCCGCACGGTCGCCAAGTACCGCGAAGCGATGAATATCGCCTCTTCGGTTCAGCGCCGGCGCGAAAAGCGTGCGCTGGCAAAGGTTGCAGGCTTCTAGGCGGACTCCCGCGGTTGGCGTTGACTTTTTGGTAACCTGCCTTTATTAGCCCGCCGCAATTGGCGCTGTGAAACAGCGTTCAGACTTATCCCCATCATCCTCAGGGCGCTTGAAGCACGAGACTTAAGCCGATCTTGCTTGAGTTTGCGTGAAGTGCTTGGATGAGAGGTAGGCTTGGCGTAAACTGGTACCGCAAACCACTATAAGAAGGGAAACTCCATGAGTGTGCGTGTATCCGGTAAACATATGGAAATTGGTGACTCGTTCCGTCAAAAGATCGAGGAGCAAATGGCCATGGCCGTCACGAAATACTTCGACGGGGGATATTCTGGTCAGGTGATCGTTGAGAAGTCGAGCTCGCGCTTCTCTGCGGATTGCAAGCTTCATCTCGATAGCGGGGTGGTGCTGCATGCTGCAGGAGAAGCAATGGATCCGCAGGTCGCATTCGATGCCGCCTCGGAACGCATCGAGAAGCGCCTTCGCCGCTACAAGCGGAAGCTGAAAGATCATCATGCCGGAAATCATCTGAACGGTTTTGCGGAAGTCGCCTATACGGTCATGGACGGCGTTCCTGACCACGAAGAAGAGGTTCCCGACGATTTTGCCCCGGCTATCGTAGCCGAGAGCACGAAGCAGCTGAAGACCATGTCCGTTGCGACCGCCGTGATGGCGCTCGACATGACGGACGAGCCGCTGCTTCTGTTCCGCAGCCCGGGCAAGGAACAGTTAAACATCGTTTACCGCAGGCATGACGGTAATATTGGCTGGATCGACGCAGCCAATATCAAGAGCTGAGATCGGGCGATGAGCGGCGCGTTGCGCCGCTCTTCCAATCACCCGGCTTTGGCGACAGAAGGAAAAAGAAATGGCATTGGCAGACCTGCTGCACCAAGATGCGATTATTCCCGCCCTCAAGGTAAATTCCAAGAAACAGCTGCTTCAGGAATTGGCGGCAAAGGCCAGCAAGATTACCGGCCTTTCCGAACGGGAAATCTTCGACGTCGTATTGCAGCGTGAGCGCCTGGGCTCGACGGGCGTCGGCAACGGCATTGCAATCCCGCATGGGAAAATTGCCAGCGTCCGCTCGATCGTCGGTGTCTTCGCAAGGCTCGAAAGCCCGGTCGATTTCGAAGCGCTGGACGATCAGCCCGTCGATCTCGTCTTCCTGCTGCTCGCTCCCGAAGGCGCGGGCGCCGACCATCTGAAGGCGCTGTCGCGTATCGCCCGTGTGCTGCGTGACCAGGATCTGGTTGCCAAGCTTCGCGCGACGGACTCTGCCTCGGCGATCTATGCCTTCCTCAACGAAGAGCAGGCCTCGAACGCCGCCTGAGATTTTCAAGTGTAGAAATGAAAGAGGCGCCCGGGATGACCGGGCGCCTCTTCTCGTTTGAGATGGGATAGCTCTCAGAACTCTTCCCAATTGTCCTGTGCGACTGCAGCCGAGCCATGGGCGACTGCGGCACGGCGCGGCGCCGGAGCGCGATAGGCCGGGGCAGGGGCCGCGGGAGCACGCATGTGCTCGGCGGTGGCCCGGAGAGCCGCGCCGTCTGTCTGACCGGACACCCGGAAACGCAGTACCAGAGCCTTCAGAGTCTGTGCCTCGTCGTTGAGCGTGACGCTGGCTGCGGTCGCTTCTTCCACCATCGCGGCGTTCTGCTGGGTCACCTGGTCCATCTGGTTCATGGCCTGGTTGACTTCCTTGAGGCCGATCGCCTGCTCGCTGGCAGAGGCGGAAATCTGGCGGATCAGCTCGTTGATGCTCATCACCTGATCGGCGATCTTGTGCAGCGTACCACCCGCACGGCCGACGAGATCGACGCCTTCCTTGACCTGGACGGCAGAGGTATTGATGAGCGTCTTGATTTCCTTCGCAGCACTCGCTGAGCGCTGCGCCAGTTCGCGGACTTCCTGCGCGACGACCGCAAAACCCTTGCCGGCCTCACCTGCACGAGCAGCTTCGACGCCGGCGTTCAGAGCGAGCAGGTTGGTCTGGAAGGCGATCTCGTCGATGACGCCGATGATGCGCGACACTTCGGTCGAAGACTGCTCGATGCCCTGCATCGAAGCGATTGCCTTCTGCACGACTTCACCAGACTTCTCTGCGTCCTCGCAGGCCAAGTTGACATTCTCGGCAGCAGTCCGGGCGTTCTCAGCGCTCGAATTGACCTGTGCGGTCAGCTCGTTCAGCGCAGCTGCGGTCTCTTCCAGGCTTGCGGCCTGCTGTTCTGTGCGCTTGGCAAGATCGGAGGCACTGTTGCTGATCTCGCTGGTGCCGGAGCCGATGTTGCCGACGCTGAGGTTCATCGTGTTGATCGTTTCTTCGAGGCTGGCGAGTGCAGCGTTGAAGTCCTGCTTCAGCTTTGCATATTCGCCAGGGAACTCGTCGTTGATCCGGTGGCCGAGATTGCCCTGCGACAATTCGGAGAGACCGGCACCGACGATGGCAACGATCTGGCGCTGGAGCGCGACCGACTGCTGGCGCTCGCTTTCGGAGCGGTTGCGTTCGGACTCAGCGGCACTGCGCTGGCTGTCGGCCTCGGATTCGAGGCGGCGCGTATCGGCAAGCGCAAATCGGAAGCCCTCGAGTGCCTTGGCGACCGAACCGATTTCATCTGCACGCTCCTGACCGGCCACGGGCTGCTCGTATTGGCCATCGCTGAGCTTCTTAACGCCGGCGACCAGCTGGCCGAGCGGCTTCTGCACGAGAGAGCGGACGGCGAAATAGAGGGCCAGCATCACGGCGCCGAGCACCAGGATGCCGCCGATGATCATCATGAAGGTCTGATCCTGCACCGGAGCATTGATGGCGCTGTGCGGCACGTCCACGAGGACGACCCAGGTGGCGTTGAGATCGGGAACGGCGAAGGGATAGACGACGCGATCGAAGGGCTCATAGCCGTCGAGCGAGAGATTCTTGACAACGCCAGGCGTCATCGAGCTCAGGGCGGACTTGACCTGGGCCGAACCCTCAGCGTCGCCGTAGGGCTTCGACATCAGCTCCTTCGTCGGCGCGACGATCCAGTTACCGTTCTGGGCAACCAGCGTTACACGGCCGGAGCCGAAAGGATGCAGGGCCTGCAGCTTGTCGGTCAGCGATTTCAGCGAGATATCGACGCCTTCGACACCGATCATCTTGCCGCCGGAAACGACGGGATAAGCGATCGAGGTCAGCAGCGTCGGGACATCCGTGCCTTCAGCAAGGTAAGGCGTGGTGATGGCACCCTTGCCGCTTTCGGCAGCGAGCTTCCACCATTCGGCCGTATAGTCGTTGTCGAAGGTCGAGAACTGGATCGCGCCATCCTTGGTCTTCGACCAGTAAGGCGTGAATGCGCCGGCCTTGTTGGTGCCCTCGTCGAGCTTGTCGGCAATCTCGGTGGTCTTGCCGTCGAAGGCGCCGAGCTGTTCGCAGAACCAGCTGCCGAACGCGAAGGCGTTCTTTTCGAGATTGGCCTTCAGGATATTGATGATGCCCTTGCGGTCGAAGTTGCCACCTTCGTGGCCGCGGCCGACAACGCCGGACATGGAGCGCGCAGCACTCGCCAGTTCGCCGACATTGGCGGCGATTTCGTTGGCAATAGCTTTTGCCTCAAGATTCGCTTGGTCCATCGTCAGCGTCTGCACGCGGCTGCGCGTCTGATCGATGAGGAAAAAGTTTGATACAAAAAGGACGAGCGCGATGGCGACGCCGGTGATGACAATGAGTTTTGCGGCAAGCGACTTCATGCGGAAGATGAACATGGTGCCTCGGCGGGGCGACTTGCCGGACGAACATTTCCGGCACAGGCGAGGGTGAGCCGCACCGTCATGGAGCAGCCGTGCAAAAGTCCAGGCGCCGTTAAAATTGAAGCCTGACGATCGCCAGAAAGATCGCCAGAAATCTCTTAAATTTGAATGAAACTGTACGAATTGAGTCCCTGAATTGCCTGGGCGGCACAGGGTTTTCGTAGAGTGTATCGGAAACAGAAAAGTCTATAGCTTGTTTGCGACTTCGGCGCTGAGCGGGATCGACGGCTGGGCTCCCGCCTTGAGGCAGGCAAGGGATCCGGCAATGGCGGCGCGGCGCAGTGACGTCTCGAAATCGAGACCGTCGTCGAGGCTTGCAGCGAAATAGCCGCAGAAGGTATCGCCGGCACCGACGGTATCGACGGGCTCGATTTTCAGTCCTTTCGCCCGGACGAGCTCGCCATCGCGAATGGCAATGACGCCATCGGCGCCAAGTGTGACGATCAGCGTCTGTCCGGTTTCGCCGTGAAGGCGCTTCAAGGCGGCCTCGCGATCGCCAGCGGTCATGCCTTCCTGTCCGGCCAGAAGCTCGAATTCCGTCTCGTTGGCAATGACGATATCTGCTAGCCGCCCAAGGTGCGGCGCGTCGGCAATCAGCGGTGCGAGATTGAGTACGCTGCGGATGCCCTTCTTGCGGGCCGCATCAAGAGCCTTCTCGACGGCGGCCGGGGGAACCTCGAGCTGCAGCATGAGAATGTCTTTGGGTTGCATTGCCGCAACCGCGGCCTCTGCGTCATCGGGGCTGACGGTGCCATTGGCGCCGGGAACGACCGCGATCATGTTTTCGCCGTCGCCGCCCACGAGGATCAGGGCGGTGCCGGTTGGGCCGTCCACATGATTGACCTTGGAAAGTCCTGTACCGGCTTCACTGAGAAGCGCGATGGCGGGGGCGGCGAATTCATCCTTGCCGACTGCGCCAGCCATATTGACCGTGCTGCCTGCACGGCGCGCAGCAAGCGCCTGGTTGGCACCCTTGCCGCCGGCGGCAGTCGCAAAGCCAGTCCCAGCCACGGTTTCACCCGGCTTCGGCAGGCGCGCGGTGGTGGCGATGAGGTCCATGTTGATGGAGCCGAACACAGTGATCATGGTAGATGTCCCGTCCTTTAATTGGCGCGACACTGCCCGAAGGGCTCACTCCTCGTCAACCACCCTGAGCTTGAGAAGGCCTGTCCGGCTCTCGACCGATTTCGCAGCTGGCTGGTCTTCGCGCTCCGGTTTGCCGGTATCGCCCGTCGCTTCGAATTCGAGAGCCTCGATCTTCGAGCCACGCTTGGTCAGCTTGTCGGCGGAGGTGACGATCATGTCGACATCCTTCTGCGCCATGGCGAAATGCCCCTGCAGCTTGCGCACGCGCTCGTCCAGGCGGCCGAGATCGTCCATGAGGTTTGCGACTTCACCCTGAATGACGTGCGCCTGTGCGCGCATACGCTGATCCTTGAGAACCGCCTGGATCACCTGGATCGACAGCATCAGCAGGGAAGGAGACACGATGACAATCCGGGCGCGATGCGCCTTCTGGATGATCGGCTCGAAATTCTCGTGAACCTCGGCAAAGATTGATTCCGAGGGCACGAACATGAAGGCAGTGTCCTGGGTTTCGCCCTGGATCAGATACTTTTCCGAGATATCGCGAATATGCACTTCCATATCGCGCCGGAACTGCTGGGAGGCGATCTTGGTGGCATCTGGGCCGCCGGCGTCGCGGATGGCGTTCCAGGCTTCGAGCGGAAACTTGGCGTCGATGACGAGCGGCGGTGCGCCATTCGGCATCTTCACGGTGCAGTCCGGCCGGGAGCCGTTGGAAAGCGTCTGCTGGAAGGCGTAGGCGCCCATCGGCAGTCCGTCGGCGACGATCGTCTCCATCCGCGATTGGCCGAAGGCGCCGCGCGTCTGCTTGTTGGAAAGGATCGCCTGCAGGCCGACGACGTCCTTGGCAAGCATCTGGATGTTGTTCTGGGCGACGTCGATGACAGCAAGCCGCTCCTGCAGCTTCTGCAGGTTTTCGTGGGTCGATTTCGTCTGTTCGGTGATCGTGTGGCTGACCCTCTGCGACATGCCATCAAGACGCTGGTTGATCGCCTGATTGAGCTCTGCCTGCCGCGTGCCGAACACTTCCGCCATGGTCGAAATGCGGCCCTGCATCTCCGCCTGGATTTTCAGAAGCTCCGACATGCGCATATCGGCTTCCGCCGATCGGATCGCGGCTTCCTCATTCTGCTCGCGCCGCAAGTTGCTGCTTCTGAACAGCAAGAACACGAGGACGACGACCATGGCGGCGATGGCGCCGCCTGTGATGGCGAGAATGGCCGGATTGACGGCGGCAAGCGAGATAGTGAGCGAGTCGGCAGAATTGTTCATCCGGCCACCATAGCAAACTTCAAATCATTGACCAGATCAAAACGTGAACGAATCCACAGGTAGCTTTGGTATGATCAAAAGGCCGCAGTCCACTTTGGGAGAGGGACGACAAATCGTGGCCATGCTTAACGATTGCTCAACCATATTTTAGAAATGTCTCTGGCGAAACATATCCTTACCGCGCATCGCGCAGACAGAGAACATCATGAGCAGCCAGCAATCGCAATCCGACCTCAAGCAGCGCCTCGACTTCATCGAGCTCGACGATGCTGCCCGCAAGACGATGAGCGATATCCGGCCTGTCATCAGCTCGCTGGTCGGCGGTGCGCTTGACAAATTCTATCAGAAGATCGCCAAGACCCCGGCCGTTGCCAGCTTCTTCTCCGACAAATCCCATATGGGCCACGCCAAGAAGGCGCAGGAGAACCATTGGGCCAATCTGGCTGGTGGCAATTTCGACGAAACCTACGTGAAGGGCGTCACCGCAGTCGGCCGCACTCACGCCCGCATCGGCCTGGAGCCGCGGTGGTATATCGGTGGCTACGCGATCGTCATGTCCGAGCTCGTTAAGGGCATCATGGACAAGCAGTGGCCGTCGATGTTCGGCCGCCAGCAGGGCAAGGTACTGGCCGAGAAGCTTTCCGCCGTCATCAAGGCCGGGATGCTGGATATGGACTATTCGATCTCCGTCTATCTCGAGGCATTGGAAGAAAAGCGCCGCAAGCTGGAGGAGGACCGCGCCAAGGCGGAGGCCGACCAGACCATGGCGCTCGACCATCTGCGCCGCGGCTTGGAAGCGCTCTCCGCCGGAGACCTCGATGCCAAGCTGCCTGCCGACCTTCCGGGCAATTTCAAGCATATGGCCGACGACTACAATCGCGCCGTCGCTGCGCTGCGCACGTCATTCGGCTCGGTTCGCAGCAGCTCGGCTGAAATCCTGCGCGGCACGGACACGATCTCCAAGGCTGCCGACGATCTGGCGCTTCGCACCGCACAGCAGGCGGCCGGCGTCGAAGAGAGCTCGGCGGCGCTCCAGCAGCTGTCCGTCAGCGTCGGGCTGACCGCCGCCAATGCCGAGAAGGCCTCGGATGCGGTGCGCGAAACACAGCAGCGTGCGAAGAATTCCGGCGAGCTTGTGAACAGCGCCGTTTCCGCCATGGCCGGCATCGAGAAGTCGTCGGATGAAATCGCCAAGATTATCGGCGTCATCGACGAGATCGCCTTCCAGACCAATCTTCTGGCGCTGAATGCCGGTGTCGAAGCTGCACGCGCAGGCGAGGCAGGCAAGGGCTTCGCGGTCGTCGCCCAGGAAGTCCGCCAGCTTGCCCAGCGCACTGCAGAAGCGGCAAAGGAGATCAAGAACCTGATCTCGCAGAGCTCTGCACAGGTGGACCAGGGCGTCGGCATCGTCAGCAGCACCGGCGAAGCACTGGGCGACATGATCAGCCGCATCGACATGATCAATCACGTGGTCGCTGAAATCGCCGCCGCCGCTCGCGACCAGGCGACTGGCGTAAACGAGGTCAGCGTTGCCATCCGCAACATGGATACGATCACCCAGCAGAATTCCGGCATGGTCGAGCACACCTCGGCCGAGACCCGCCGCCTGCGCGGCGAAGTCAACAATCTGATGGAGTTGCTGCAGCGCTTCGGTACCCGGATGGAAATGCGCAGCAGCGCGCCCAGCCGCCGTGCAGCCTGAGACGAATACGGCAATTTTCCGGAGGCGCGCATAAAAAAGCGCCTCCAGCACTTCCGGGATAATTCCCTCGCTTAAAAAGATAGGTTATGGGAACGCCATGACCATCAAGCCACTTATCATTCTTCCCGATCCCGTTCTCCGCCAGGCTTCCAAGCCGATCGAGCGCGTCGATGGCGAGCTGAAGCGTCTCGCCGACGATATGCTGGAGACCATGTACGATGCCCCCGGCATCGGCCTTGCCGCGATCCAGATCGGCGTTCCGCGCCGGATGCTGGTTATCGACGTGGCGCGCGAAGGCGAAGACAAGCAGCCGCAGGTGTTCATAAATCCGGAGATCCTCAAGTCTTCGGAAGAGCGTTCTGTATATGAAGAAGGCTGCTTGTCCATCCCGGATTATTACGCCGAGGTCGAGCGCCCCGCCGTCGTCACGCTGAGATATCTCGATCGTGACGGCAAGGAGCAGATCGTCGACGCCGACGGCCTGCTGGCCACCTGCCTGCAGCACGAGATCGATCACCTCAACGGTGTGCTGTTCATCGACCATATCTCGCGGCTGAAACGCGAAATGGTGATCAAGAAGTTCACCAAGGCCGCCAAGTCGAAGGCGATCTGACTCGTCGTTGAAAAGCTCACCCGGAAGCATTATGATATCAGTGATATCATAATGGAGGTGCGGCATGGGTGATCTTTTGATCCGCAATATTCCCGACGCGATGAAGCGCGATATCGCTTCGCGTGCTGAGAAGAACGGCAACAGCCTTTCCGACGAGGCGAAAAGCCTGCTGCAGAAGGCGATGATAGGCACTTCGGGCACGAACGCGCCGGCACGCTCCGCGCTGGAGGGGTTTCGTGAAATATTCTCGCCGTTGACCGAAAAAGAGCAGGAAGAATTCGCTGGGATCATGGACGAGATCGAAGCTGAGCGGAAAAAGGATTTTGGCCGGCCGCTTGAGGGCTTCGATTGATCGTTCTCGACACCAATGTGATATCTGAGATTGCCAGGCCGACTTCAAATTCGCGTGTGCTTACATGGGCTGCCGCCCAGTCTGAAGACCGCCTCTATCTCTCTGATGTGGTCCTCATGGAGCAAGCATACGGAGCCGAACGAATTTGGCTTCGAGACAAGTCTCCCCGCTACCGCGAAGTGCTCGATCGGCTACTGGTCGTCTACAGCGGTCGAATACTTGCTTTCGAAAGACATACTGCGGTCGAAACGGGCAGGCTCCGTGCCCGCCGCGAATTGATCGGTAGGCCTATTTCGGTTCAGGATGCCATGATCGCTGCGATCTGCCTGTCACATGGTGCAACACTGGCGACGCGCAACATAAAAGACTTCGAGGGGCTTGATCTCAAGCTCGTAAACCCGTTTGAAGATGGCTGATCGGTAAACGGCGGAATAGAATGTCACTTCGCATCATCTTCATGGGGACGCCCGAATTTTCCGTTCCGACGCTGCGCACGCTGGTCGATGCCGGGCATCGGATCGTTGCCGTCTATAGCCAGCCGCCGCGGCCGGGCGGCCGCCGTGGGCTCGATCTGCAGAAATCGCCGGTCCACCAGGCTGCCGAACTGCTGGGCCTGCCGGTCTTCACGCCGGTGAATTTCAAGGACCCCGAAGAGCGTGAGAAATTTCGCGCCCTCGATGCTGATGTTGCGGTCGTAGTCGCTTACGGCCTTCTGCTGCCGGAAGCTATCCTGACCGGCACGCGGGACGGTTGCTACAATGGCCATGCGTCCCTGCTTCCGCGCTGGCGCGGCGCAGCCCCGATCCAGCGGGCGATCATGGCAGGCGATACCAAGACCGGCATGATGGTGATGAAGATGGACAAGGGCCTGGATACCGGCCCTGTCGCGCTCACCCGCGAAGTCGAGATCGGCCCGAAAATGACGGCTGGAGAGCTGCATGACAAACTGATGCATGTCGGCGCCAAGGCGATCGGAGAGGCGATGGTCGCGCTCGAATCCGGCAATCTGCCGCTGACCCCACAGCCGGAAGACGGCGTGCTCTATGCGAGCAAGATCGACAAGGGCGAAACCCGTATCGATTTCAACAGGGCTGCGGCCGACGTTCACAACCACATCCGCGGCCTGGCGCCGTTCCCCGGTGCCTGGTTCGAGATCGAGATCGGCGGCAAGCCGGAGCGCGTCAAGGTTCTCGGGTCCGAACTTGCCGAAGGCAGTGGCGCGGGGGGCGAATTGCTGAACGATGAGCTGCTCGTGGCCTGCGCGAGCGGCGCCGTTCGGTTGACCAGGCTTCAGAAGGCCGGCGGCAAACCTCTGCCTGCCGCAGATTTCCTGCGTGGCACGCCGCTTTCGCCCGGCACAAGGCTCACCTGATGCCGCGCTACCGGATGACCGTCGAATATGACGGGGCGCCCTATGTCGGTTGGCAGCGCCAGGACAACGGCCCATCGGTCCAGGGCGCGATCGAGGCGGCGATCCTGTCACTGAGCGGCGAGACGGTTTCCGTCCGCGGCGCAGGACGTACCGATTCCGGCGTCCATGCGCTGGGTCAGGTGATCCACGCGGATCTCTCCAAGGAATGGGCTGACTTCAAGCTTCAGAACGCATTGAACGCGCATCTGAGATTGGCCGGCGAGCGGGTGTCGATCATCGATGTCCAGGCCGCGCCCGAGTTTTTCGATGCCCGCTTCTCGGCGCTTCGCCGTCACTATCTCTACCGGATCATCACCCGCCGCGCGCAGCTTGCGATCGAAGCGGGCAAGGCCTGGTGGGTGCCGAAGACACTCGACCATGAAGCGATGCATGAAGCGGCACAGAGGCTGGTCGGCAATCACGATTTCTCGACCTTCCGGTCAGCTCACTGCCAGGCCAAGAGCCCGGTGCGCACGCTGGACAGGCTGGATGTCACGCGTACAGGCGAACTGATCGAGATACGTGCGACGGCGCAGAGCTTTCTCCACAACCAGATCCGCTCCTTCGCCGGAACGCTGAAGCTGGCGGGTGAAGGCAAGCGGACGCCGGATGACGTGCAGGCAGCCCTCGAAGCCCGTGACCGCAAGGCTTGCGGTCCGGTAGCGCCGCCGGATGGGCTTTATTTCATGCAGGTCGATTATCCGGAGGTGATTCCGGACAGACGCAGGGGAGCATATAGCGATGACGGTGACGATCTATCATAACCCCGCCTGCGGAACCTCGCGCAATACTCTGGCTATGATCCGTCAATCAGGCGAAGAGCCCGTTGTCATCGAATATCTGAAGACGCCGCTTTCGCGGCACGAGCTTGCGGCGCTGATTGCGAAAATGGGTGTTCCGGTGCGCGATCTGCTGCGCGAGAAAGGTACGCCTTACGGCGAATTGGGCCTCGGCGATCAATCCCTGTCAGACGCCCAGTTGCTGGATGCGATGGTAGGGCATCCAATCCTGATGAACCGGCCTGTCGTCGTGACGGCAAAAGGCGCAGCACTTTGCCGCCCTTCGGAACGGGTGCTGGATCTTCTTCCCAATCCGGATATCGGCCTATTCACCAAGGAAGACGGTGAAGTCGTGCCCGCGCGGGGTCACGCGGGATAGATTCCGAGAAACTTCTGAAGATATTCGGCAAGCATCATCGTCGGCACCAGCAGCGCCAGCGTCAGCGCCCCGACCATTAGCCCGTGTCCATGGAAGATCATCCGCAGGATGCGCGCCAGAATGAAGACCTGCGCGATCATCAGGATCAGCAGCAGGATCGAGACGACGCTCACCGTTCCCGGAATGAAGAAGACCAGAGCCAGCAGCAGGCCGTTGATGTAGGAGAGCGGCACGCCCAGCCAGTTGACGCTGACGACGACTGCGGCAAAGCGGTTGCCCATCTTGAAGATCAGCAGCAAAAGCCCGGCCAGCACCAGCGGCGCGAACCAGTTCGCCACCTCCACCATTCCAAGACGGAGGTAAAAAGGCAGCCCGACATCGTAATGCGGCGGCATCGTCTGCAGGAAGGCCTGGCGCCACCAGAGCCAGGAAATACCCATCGGCGGCAGGCACCAGACCATCGCCCAGAACGAGCGGTTCACGCCGCGCTCCGAGACATCAAGGAATCGGAAGCCGCGCGGATCCATGCGGATCAGCAGCCAGAGCCCCGCCAGATAATATTGGACTTCCCTAAGCCCCGGCATTCTCGAACCAGCGCTCGATGAAGGTTTCGTAGATGACTGTCAGCGTCTCCAGATCGGCGACGGCAACGCGCTCATCGACCATATGCATGGTCTGGCCGACGAGGCCGAATTCGACGACGGGGCAATAGTCCTTGATGAACCGCGCATCCGACGTACCGCCTGTCGTAGACAGCTTCGGCGCCTTGCCGGTAACGCTCTCGACGGCCGAAGACAGAGACGCGATCAGCGCGTTGTTGCGCGTCAGGAAGACATGGCTGGGACGGTCGGCCCAGACGATCTCGTAGCGAACAGCATCACGGCCAGGGCGCAATGCGCCCTCGGCAGCGGCGGCATCGAGACGGCTGATGATTTCGGCCCGCAGCGTGTCGGCGGTCCAGGTGTCGTTAAAGCGGATATTGAAGCTCGCCGTCGCTTTCGCGGGAATGACGTTGGTTGCCGGATTGCCGACATCAACCGTCGTCACTTCGAGATTGGAGGCCTGGAAGCTCTCCGTGCCGGTGTCGAACGGCGGATCCATCAGCGCCGTCGTCAGCTGCAGCAGGCCGCGAACCGGATTATCGGCGAGATGCGGATAGGCTGCGTGGCCCTGGACGCCGTGAACGGTGATCTTGCCCGACAGCGACCCACGCCGGCCGATCTTGATCATGTCGCCGAGCGCATCCGGATTGGTCGGTTCGCCGACGACGCAGGCATCCCAGTGCTCGCCGCGTTCCGCCGCCCATTGCAGCAGCTTGGTCGTGCCGTTGATCGAAGGTCCCTCTTCGTCACCGGTGATCAGGAAAGAGATCGAGCCCTTGGGCGCGCCGTGCTTTTCGATATGGCGTGCAACAGCCGCAACGAAGCAGGCAATGCCACCCTTCATATCCACCGCGCCGCGGCCGAACATCTCGCCACCGGCGATCTCGGCGGCAAAGGGAGGGTGTGTCCAGGCGGCCTCATCACCAACCGGAACAACATCGGTATGGCCGGCAAACATCAGGTGCGGGCCATCGTTTCCGATGCGCGCATAGAGGTTTTCGACATCGGGTGTTCCAGCCTCTGTCGCCATCACCTTGTCGACCGTGAAGCCGAGCGGCGACAGCATGGCATCGAGCGCCGAAAGCGCACCGCCTTCAGCCGGCGTGACGGACGGGCAGCGGATGAGTGTCTGGAGATTGGCGACGGGATTGGTAGCGGTCATGACGGTCGAATTATCCGGCGGGGATGGCAAAGAAATGGCGAGGCGAATGCCGCCTCGCGTTAAAAAAGAGCGCCGTCTGTTTACCGGATCGATGTCCGGCTGTCACTTCAAGCTTAGTCGCGCAGCAGCTCGTTGATGCCGGTCTTCGAGCGGGTCTGCTCGTCGACTCGCTTGACGATCACGGCGCAGTAGAGATGCGGCGCCGGCAGGCCGTTCGCCATGGTCTTGTTGCCCGAGGGCATCGAGCCTGCGACGACGACCGAATAGGGCGGCACTTCGCCGTATGTGACTTCGCCGGTGGCGCGATCGACAATCTTGGTGGACTTGCCGATATAGACGCCCATGCCGAGCACCGAGCCCTCACGGATGATGCAGCCTTCGACGACTTCCGAACGGGCGCCGATGAAGCAGTTGTCCTCGATGATCGTCGGGCCGGCCTGCATCGGCTCCAGCACGCCGCCGATGCCGACGCCGCCGGAAAGATGCACATGCTTGCCGATCTGCGCGCAGGAGCCGACCGTCGCCCAGGTATCGACCATCGTGCCTTCGCCGACATAGGCGCCGAGGTTGACGAAGGAGGGCATGAGCACGACGTTCTTTGCGATATAGGCCGAGCGGCGGACGATGCAGTTCGGAACGGCGCGGAAGCCGGCGTCACGATACTGGTTCTCGCCCCAGCCTTCGAACTTCGAGGGGACCTTGTCCCACCAAGTCGAGTTGCCCGAGCCACCCTTGACGACTTCCATGTCGTTCAGGCGGAAAGAGAGCAGTACGGCCTTCTTGAGCCACTGATTGACCGTCCAGGCGCCGTCAGCGCCGCGTTCGGCGACGCGTGCCTTGCCGCCATCGAGCAGTTCGAGCGCAGCTTCGACCGCATCGCGGATTTCGCCCTTGGTCGAGAGGCTGACGCTGTCGCGGTTGTCGAAGGCCGCTTCGATGGTCTTTTCGAGGGATGCAAGATCGGTGGCGCTCATGAGAATTCCTTAAACTTCGAACTTTATCCTGAAGGCTACAGGGCCTCCGGGAATTGTGATCGGCGGGATGCGATCTGCTCTATCGCATGGGCGCCCAAAATGGAATGATTTTTCGAACCAGATCGTTTCTGGATTCAAGGCGTTAAAGACGCGTTTGGTAAGGACTGAAAGGCATTTTTGAATGGCGAAGGGTAAGAATGGCAGGCTCCGGCGTAAGGATGGGGTCTGGGATCCGCTGAAGACCAGCGAAACGGACAAGGATCGCGCCCGCGCCGTACCGAAAACACCGCAAACGCTCTCTCCGTCCTATCGTCTTGCCTATGTCGACGAGGATTTCCTCTGCCGCGAGGAACTGCGGCCGATCCGCCTGCAGCTCGAGCTGCTGAAGCCGGAAATGCTGCTGGCCGAGCGCGGTATCAAATCCACAGTCGTGATGTTCGGCGGCGCCCGCATTCCAGCGCCCGGCCAGAGCGCGTGGGCGGCACGCAACGATGTGCAGCGGGTCAACCTGGAAGCTGCGTCGGTCTATTACGACGAGGCCCGCAAGTTCGCCCGTCTCTGCTCACGCTATTCGGCAGCGCATGATTTCCATGAATACGTGATCGTCACGGGCGGTGGACCGGGCGTGATGGAGGCCGGCAACCGCGGCGCTGCCGACGAAGGCGCACCGTCGATCGGCCTCAACATCGTCTTGCCGCACGAGCAGGCGCCGAACGTCTATGTGACGCCGGAGCTCAGCTTCAATTTTCACTACTTTGCGATCCGCAAGATGCACTTCATGGTGCGCGCCAAGGCGATCGCCGTGTTTCCCGGCGGTTTCGGCACGCTCGATGAATTCTTCGAGTGCCTGACGCTGATCCAGACCGGCCGCATGGAAAAGATGCCGCTGATCCTGTTCGGCGAAAAGTTCTGGCGGACGATCGTCAATTTCGAGGCGCTTGCGGAATTTGGGACGATCGCGCCTGACGACGTCAAGCTCATCAGTTTCGTGGAAACTGCCGATCAGGCCTGGAAGATCATCCAGGATTTCTACGAACCGCATGAATAAGAAAACCCGCCGCGTGAGCGGCGGGGCTTCCTGTTTCCTCCCTTAGAGGAAAGGGCGATCGGGCATGTCGTCGATCGAGATGAAGCCATCCTTGTTGGTATCCAGGCGGGTGAAGAGCCGGGTCATCGCATCTTCGGCTTCCTGCTTGGAAATCTGGCCATTCTCGTCCTTGTCGACGCGCCGCATCATCGAGGCGAACATCATGTCGCCGCCGTGGCGCTTGCCCCTGCGGTGGCCGTCCGGTCCGCCATTCTGGCCCTTGCCGTCGTTCTGTGCCATCTGCCGATCGTCGCCGCTATCCTTCTTGGCGTCCTTGTGTGCATCGCGCCAGGCCTTGAGCTGCGCCTGATGATATTCGCGAATTTCGCCCGGCGTCAGGCTGCCGTCATTGTTCTTGTCGGCGGCTGCGAAGATCTTGTCGACGCCGTCGATCGCTTCCTGCTTCGAGATCTTGCTGTCCTTGTTCTCGTCGAACTGCTTCAGCATGCGCACGAAGGCGATCTCGCGGAAAGCGGCGCCACGCGGCCCGCCCATCATCTCGCGATGGTGCTGCGGCCCATCGGGGCGATGGCCGGGAGCAGCAAAGCTCGCGCCTGCGGCACCGGCGATCAAAACGGCGGAGAGGCCTGCCAGGATAAGCTTGTTGCGGTACATGAGACTTCCTTTCGGTTCGTATCCCTTCACGACCAAAAGGTAAGGCTGCGGTTCCGGAAAACCCAATTAAACCTCCGTAAGCTGGATGAAACTTTCGTAAGTCAGCCGGTAATCTTGGCCAGGAATGCGGTCAGATCATCGGTCACGAAATCGATGTGATCCTCCTCGCCGCTGGTCTTTTCCCACCATTCGACGACCGTGTCTTCAAGGTTGTGAGGCACCAGGAGAACGGTGCTCATCCCAAGCGCCTTCGGCACAACGAGATTGCGCGGCAGGTCCTCGAACATCGCAGCCTTCTTCGTCTCCACCCGCTTCAAGGCCGTGAACTTGTCATAGGTCGCCTGCGCCGGCTTCGGCACGAAATCGGCGGCGACGATATCGAAGATGTCGTCAAAATGCTCAAGAATGCCAAGCGCCCCCGCCGCCATCTCGGCATGCTTGACGCTGCCATTGGTGAAGATGAATTTGCGCCCCGGCAGCTCCTTGATCGCGTCTCCAAGCTCCGGATGCGGCGACAGCGTCGTATAGTCGATCGCGTGCGCCTTCTCCAGAAAGTCGTTCGGATCGATGCCGTGATGGATCATCAGACCCTGCAACGTGGTGCCATGGTCGTAATAATACTGCTTCTGCAGCTTGCGTGCCTCATCACGCTCCATCTGCAAAAGCGCCGACACATAGGCCGTCATGTTCTTGTCGATCTGCGCGAAGAGATTGATGTGATGCGGGTAGAGCGTGTTGTCGAGGTCGAAGACCCACTCGCTCACATGCTCGAAGTCGGATTTTTCAGGGGTGCGATCGATCTTTGTCATGCGCGTCTTATGGCATGAGCCCGGGATCATCGACAATCGAAAATAGACGCCCGATTTCGGGCGGACGGCGGTTCAGCGGGGTGGTAGAAAGGCTTTATGCTGTTCGATCTGCCTGACGATGACGCGCTCTACGATGCGCTGCTTGCCCGAAGCTCCGATTACGAGGGGCTCGCCTATGCCTGCGTGAAGACGACCGGCGTCTTCTGCCGGTTGACCTGCCCGGCGCGCAAGCCGAAGCGGGAGAACACGCTCTTTTGCGGCTCGATTTCAGCCTGCATGCAATCGGGCTTCCGGCCGTGCCAGCGGTGCAGGCCGCTGGAGCAGGCGGGGCGCGAGCCTGTTGTCGACGATCTCCTGAAGGCGTTGGACCGTGATCCCTCCGCGCGCTGGACCGAGGATCGCCTCGCCGATCTCGGCTACGATCTTTCGACGGTACGCCGCGCCTTCAAACGCGCGCTCGGGATGACTTTTCTTGATATCGCCCGCTACCGGCGCCTCGGGCAGGCCGCCAAGCAAATCGCCGATGGCGGCCGTATCATCGATGCGCAGCTGGACGCGGGCTATGAATCGGCCGGCAGTTTTCGCGCCGCCTTTCACCGGATGATCGGCATGGCGCCTGTTATCGTCCAGAATCGCGAACTGCTCTTTGCCGATCTCTTTGATACACTGCTTGGGCCGATGATCGCGGTTGCCGATCAGACGCATCTGCATCTCCTCGAATTTCATGACCGCAAGGCGCTGCCGAAGGAGCTGGAAAGCCTGCAGCGCAAGACGCGCTCCACCGTTGCTGCCGGGCGTACGCCGGCGATCGAACGGATCGAGACGGAGATGAAAACCTATTTCGCGGGGCGGTTGACGGAGTTCGAAACGCCGCTTGCGCTTGCCTTCGGAACAGTTTTCGAGCGGGAGATATGGTCGAGGCTGATGCGCATCCCGGTGGGCGAGACGCGTGCCTATGGCGACATTGCCCGCGACATGGACAATCCACAGGTCGTCAGGGCTGTCGGCCGGGCAAACGGCGCCAATCAGATTGCCGTCGTCATCCCCTGTCATCGGCTGATCGGCGCGGATGGATCGCTGACCGGCTATGGCGGTGGTCTCTGGCGCAAGCAGTGGCTTTTGAAACACGAAGCAGAAATGCGGGCAGCAAGGCCCGAAATGGAGGAAGCATCATGAACCAGGCGGATAAGGCAAAGGCATTCGAAGCGCTGCACCGGAAGGGAACGCCCGTTGTTCTCTACAATATCTGGGATGCCGGAACGGCAAAGGCAGTTGCCGAAGGCGGCGCCAAGGCGCTGGCGACCGGCAGCTGGTCGGTCGCCGCAGCGCAGGGCTATGCGGACGGGCAGAAGCTGCCGATGGACGTGCTCATCGCCACCGCCCGGTCGATCGCTGCGTCAACCGATCTGCCGCTCTCCGTCGATTTCGAAGGCGCCTATTCGGAAGAGCCGGATGGCGTTGCCGCCAATGTTGCCAAGGTCATCGATACAGGGGCTATCGGCATCAATTTCGAGGATCAGGTCGTCGGCGGCAAGGGTCTGCATTCCCCGGAAAAGCAGGCGGCCAAGATCAGCGCGATCCGCGCCATGGCCGATGCCCGCGGCATTCCGTTTTTCATCAATGCCCGCACCGATCTTTTCCTGGCAGAGAGCGATCCGTCGAAACATGCCGCTCTCGCCGATGAAGCAATCGAGCGCGGCAAGGCCTATGCGGCAGCCGGTGCCCGTGGGTTCTTCGTTCCGGGCCTTGCGGATGCCAAGCTGATCGAGAAGATCTGCGCTGCGTCGCCGCTGCCTGTGAACATCATGATGCGGGCCGGCGTGCCTGACGTGAAGACGCTGGCAAGCCTCGGCGTCGGCCGGGTCAGCTACGGACCCGGGCCCTATCGGGCAATGATGGAAAAGTTGAAGGAAGCCACGGCAGCGGTTTATGCCGCCGCGCCTTGACCAGTGATCAGGGCACGATCAGCGTGCCCGCACCATGTTCGGTGAAGATTTCGAGCAGGACGGAATGCGCCGTCTTGCCGTTCAGGATGACGACGCCCTGGACGCCCGCCTTGATGGCGTCGATACAGGTCTCGACCTTCGGGATCATGCCGCCGGAGATCGTACCGTCGGCGATCAGCGCATGCGCCTGGGCGACGGAGAGTTCCTTGATCAGGTTGCCCTGCTTGTCGAGAACGCCGGGAACATCCGTCAGGAACAGCAGGCGGGTGGCGTTCAGCGCACCGGCGATCGCACCTGCAAACGTATCGGCATTGATGTTGTAGGTCGCACCGTCACGGCCGGGAGCCACCGGCGCGATGACGGGGATCATCTCGGAGCGGGCGAGCAGGTCGAGCAGCGTGCGGTCCACTTCGACGACTTCGCCGACGAAGCCGAGATCGAGAACGCGCTCGATGTTGGAATCCGGGTCCTTGATCTTCTTCTGCGCCTTTTCGGCGAAGACCATGTTGCCGTCCTTGCCGCAAAGGCCGATCGCCCATTCGCCCGTCTGGTTGATGAGCGCGACGATCTCCTTATTGATCGAGCCCGCGAGAACCATTTCCACGATCTCGACGGTCTTCGCGTCAGTGACGCGCAGCCCGCCTTCGAACTTGGATTCGATGCCCATCTTGGTGAGCATGGCGCCGATCTGCGGGCCGCCGCCATGGACGACGATCGGGTTGACGCCGGATTGCTTGAGCAGCGCGATGTCGCTGGCGAAAGCCTTGCCGAGCTCGGGATTGCCCATGGCGTGACCGCCATATTTCACGACGATCGTCTTGTTCTCGTAGCGCTGCATGAAAGGCAGCGCCTGCGCCAGAAGATGCGCCTGCATTTCGCTTTCGGACTGGTTCATGGCTTACCCCGCAGAATGGATCGCGGGCCTTTTATCTCAAGTTTTTGACAGATGGAATAATGCGTTGCGCATTAGTTTGACGGCCTCTTGTCAATTTTGCGCCCGTCCCTCTATGTAAGGGTATATTAGGGAGAGCGGCAGCGGCATGACCGGCGATGAACTCGCAAGACTGATTGGCCGCGTGGCGATGTCCGACCGGCAGGCCTTCGTCGCCCTTTACAGGGAAACGAGCCCGAAACTTTTCTCCATCTGCCTGCGTATCTTGAAAGACAGGGCGGAAGCCGAAGAGGCGCTGCAGGAGATCTATGTGAAGATCTGGCAGCGCGCCAAGGTTTTCGCGTCGTCGCAGGGCGCACCCACTGCCTGGCTTGCGGCAATAGCGCGCAACCAGGCGATCGATACCATGCGCGCGCGAAAGCCCGTCAGCGACGAGCTCGATAGTGCCTATGATCTTGCCGACTCCGCACTCGATCCGGAAAAGCAAGCTGTGATGAGTGATGAAGGAAGGCGGATTGACACCTGCATGGAAGAGTTGGAAGCTGACAGGGCGACGTCGGTTAGGCGGGCCTATGTCGAAGGACTGAGCTACCAGGAACTTGCCGACCAATTCGGCGTTCCGCTCAACACCATGCGGACATGGCTGCGGCGCAGCCTTTTGAAGCTGAGAGAGTGCATGGAACGATGACATCGCCCGATCAAAGCAAGGGAGGCCGCTCTCGCGACGAAGTGCTCGCAGGCGAGTATGTGCTTGGCGTTCTCTCTTACCAGGATCGGCGGGTTGTCGAAGAGCGCATGCGCCGCGACCGCCAGTTTGCGGCGATCGTCAGCCGCTGGGAAACCAATCTCTCCGCCTTCAACGACGAATACGAGACGGTCGCGCCTAGCCGCGAAACCTTCAAGCAGGTCGAGGCCCGTCTCTTCGGCGATCCCGCGCATTCGCCGTCTTTCTCGCGCGGTCTGTGGAATTCGGCGGTCTTCTGGCGTTCGCTGACTTTCGCCTCGCTGGTCGTTGCCGCGGGGGCGATCATCTTCGCCTCCGGCATCGTACCGCCGCCACAGGGAGCGGCACCATTTGTGGCGGAACTGTCGGCAGCCGGCAGCCAGGTCAATCTGCTGGCGTCGTATCAGGCCGATACCGGCCACCTGCGCATTATCCCGGTCGCCGCGGGCAAGCCGGAAGAAAAGTCGCTGCAGCTCTGGCTCGTTCCGGGCAGCGGCGGCCCGCAGTCGCTGGGCGTGTTCCAGCCGGGCGAGGGCGGCGAGCTGGTCATCCCGGCAAACCTGCGCAGCCAGATCGGCGAGGGCGCGACCTTCGCCGTCAGCCTCGAGCCGTTCGGCGGCTCATCGACGGGCGCTCCGACGGGACCCGTCGTTGCCAGCGGCGCGGCACACCGCCCGTAAAATTCTTTCCTGTCTCCGAAACTCTTTTTGCCTGCCGCCCGTAGCTTCAATGACCGGGCAGCACGAGGCATCAGGCCAGTGTACTGCAGCCGGCGTCGAGGAGAACAATCATGATTACGTCCGCTTTGCGCACCATCGCGCTTGCCACTGCCGTGTCCGCAATCGCCTTTGCAGCGCAGGCCAAGAATCCGATGGTCGGTGGTGCCGCGATGTACCCCACCAAGAACATCGTCGAAAACGCAGTGCATTCCAAGGATCACACCACCCTGGTCGCCGCGGTCAAGGCCGCGGGCCTGGTCTCGACGCTTGAGGGCAAGGGCCCGTTCACGGTGTTTGCGCCCACCAACGAAGCCTTCGCAGCTCTTCCGGCCGGCACCGTCGATACGCTGCTGAAGCCGGAGAATAAGGCGCAGCTCACCAAGGTTCTGACCTGCCATGTCGTCGCGGCCGACGCGATGTCGAAGACCGTCGCCAAGATGATCAAGGATGATGGCGGCGAGCACGACATCAAGACGGTCGGCGGCTGCATCATCAAGGCCAAGGAAAGCATGGGCAAGATCACGCTGACCGATGAAAACGGCGGCGTCGCTCATGTCACCATCGCCGACGTCAAGCAGTCGAACGGCGTCATCCACGTCATCGACAAGGTGCTTCTGCCGAAGATGTAAATGATTGCAGGCAGGAGAATGTGGGGAGGCGCCTTTCGGGGCGCCTCTTTCATTTCCAGTTGCTGATTTCCACGGTCTCGGCGATCGCCTGCCTGAGGTCATCGAGCCCTTCCGCCTTTTCGGACGAGGTCGCGACCACGAACGGGTAGGCGGCAGGCCGCTTCTTGATCTTCTCGAGCGTTTCCGCGAGCAGTTTCACGACCGCCGGCGGCTTGATCTTGTCTGTCTTGGTCAGCACGATTTGATAGGAGACCGCAGCCTTGTCGAGCAGCGTCAGCACATCCTCGTCATTCTTCTTGATGCCGTGACGGCTGTCGATCAGCACATACACGCGCTTCAGCGTAGCGCGGCCACGCAGATAGTCGAAAACCAGCTTCGTCCAGGCGTCGACATGATCCTTCGGTGCCTGGGCATAGCCGTAGCCCGGCATGTCGACGAGCGCCATCGGCGGCATGTCGCCTTCGGCGCCGGAATAGCCGTCGGGAACGAAATAGTTGAGTTCCTGGGTCCGTCCCGGCGTGTTCGAGGTGCGCGCCAGCCCCTTGTGCCCGACCAGCGCATTGATCAGCGACGACTTGCCGACATTCGAGCGTCCGGCAAAGGCGATTTCGAATGGGCCTTCCGGCGGCAGGAATTTCATGGAGGGCACGCCACGGATGAAGATCCAGGGCCGCCCGAAGAGGGGCTTATCGTTCTTTTCTGTCATGGGCTGCCTTATAGATCATTTCTGCCGCCAAGAAAAAGCCCCGCCGGAGCGGGGCTTTTCTAAGTCTACTTGGATGGCGCCGGTTTTCGTTTGAAGACGCCCTTCAGATTGTCGAAGAGCTCGATCTTCACGCCGTGGCGCTTCATGATCACCGACTGCTGGATCACCGAGAGCGTGTTGTTCCACGCCCAGTAGATGACCAGGCCGGCCGGGAAGCTCGCCAGCATGAACATGAATACCAGCGGCATCCACGTGAAGATCATGGCCTGGGTCGGATCCGGCGGCGTCGGGTTCATGCGCATCTGCAGGAACATCGTGATGCCCATGATCAGCGGCCATACGCCGAGATGCAGCAGGGTCGGCGCCTCGAAGGGAAGCAGGCCGAAAAGATTGACGATCGATGTCGGATCCGGAGCCGAAAGGTCCTTGATCCAGCCGAAGAACGGCGCGTGGCGCATTTCGATGGTGATGTAGATCACCTTGTAGAGCGAGAAGAAGATCGGGATCTGCAGCGCGATCGGCCAGCAACCGGCGACAGGATTGATCTTCTCGTCCTTGTAGAGCTGCATCATCGCCTGCTGCAGACCCATGCGGTCGTCGCCGAACTTGACCTTCAGCTCCTCCATCTTCGGCTGCATACGCTTCATGTTCGCCATCGAAGCGTATTGCTTGCTGGCGAGCGGGAAGAACAGCGCCTTGACGACGATGGTGGTCAGCAGGATCGCCACGCCGAAATTGCCGAAGTAACGGAAGAAGAAGTCCATCAGTTTGAACATCGGCTTCGTCAGGAAGTAGAACCAGCCCCAGTCGATCAGGCGATCGAAGCGCGGGATCTCGTAGGAGGCCTCATAGCCGTCGATGACGGGGACTTCCTTGGCGCCGGCGAAGACGAGGCTCTTCAGCTCGACGGACTGGCCGGGAGCGATGCTGACGGCGTCTTCCTTGTAGTCTGCCTGATAGCTCGGCTGCGTGCCGGGATAGTAGGCGAAGCGCGCCTCATAGGCGGACTTCTGCGGCGGAACGATCGTTGCCGCCCAGTATTTGTCGGTGATGCCGAGCCAGCCGCCGGTGGACTTGGCAGGCGTAACGGCTTCCTTTTCGACAGCCGTGTACTTGCTCTCGACCAGACCGTCTTCGCCGATGACGCCGATGAAGCCTTCATGCAGAACGTAGACCGAAGGCGTGGTCGGCTTATTGTAGCGCGTGACGCGGCCGTAGGAAGAGATCGCCGCGGCATTCGTGCCGCTGTTCGTCACCTTGTCGGCGATGGTGAACATGTAGCGCTCATCGACCGAGATCGTGCGAGCGAAGGTCAGGCCCTTGTCGTTCGTATAGGTGAGCGTAACGGGCGTCTTTTCCGTCAGCTTCGCGCCTTCCGGTGCCGTCCACACGGTCGATGCGCCCGGAACCGTACCGGTCTGATCGCTGCCGACATAACCCAGTTCGGCAAAATAGCCGTCCTTGGTTTCAGCCGGCGAGAACAGCGTGATGATCGGGCTGCTCTTGTCGACGGTCTCGTGATAGCCCTTGAGCTTCAGGTCGTCGAGGCGGGCGCCCGTCAGGTTGATCGTGCCCGAAAGAGCCGCGGTATCGATCGCGACACGCGGCGACTTGGCGAGCGCTTCTTCGCGCGTCGCGACCGTTGCCACCTGGCCGCTCGGAGCAGCGCCGTTCGTCTGAGCCGGCTGTGCGCCACCGGCGGCAGGCGTCTGCGTCTGCTCGGTGGTCTGCTGCGCCTTCTGAGCTTCCTGCGCCTTGCGCTGCGCTTCGATGCGCGGATTCATATAGAGGAACTGCCAGCCAAGAACGATCAGCACCGAAAGAGCGATCGCAATGAAATAATTGCGGTTGTTTTGCATCATACGTTCCTGGAGCGGTCTTCACTCGACCGCTTTTGTTTCGGCTTGTTTTCAACGCGGGCTTTGAGCTCCGCAGTCAATTGTTGGAAAGATGCCTTCAAGACATCCCTTCTCGCGACAACCACATAGTCGTGTCCGGCTTGCATTGCAAACCCTGCATGAAGCCGCACCGCCTCTTTAAGACGCCGCCGCATGCGGTTTCTTTCGACTGCGTTGCCGTGTTTCTTGGTGACTGTGAAGCCGACGCGGGCTTCGGTGTCGGGTTCCTTGCGGTCGAGTACCTCGAGCAGGAAGAAGCCGCCCCTGCGCTTTTCGCCTACGCGAACAGCAAGAAACTGCGGGCGGCTTTTCAGCCGCCCGACAGTCATTTCTTCTTGTTCTTGTTTGGTCGTCAATTCGCCCGCCATCTCTTATCGGGCAATTCCGGCCTTAAGCCGAAAGACGATTGCGGCCACGTCCGCGGCGAGCGGCGATAACCTTGCGGCCACCGGCAGTAGCCATACGTGCACGGAAACCGTGGCGGCGCTTGCGGACAAGCTTGGATGGTTGGTAAGTACGCTTCATTTATTTTAATACCGCGGAGTGCGGCCCTTCTTAGGTTTTGCAAAGTGCAAGGAGCGTTATTTTTGCGAACGGGCGAGGCCAAAAGACCTATAGTGACCGGACGTGCGGCGGCTTATAGGGACGGTCGCCAAAAAAGTCAATTATAGCCGGAAAAATCATCCACGCGGCCTGCCCGCTAAAGCGCCAATGTGCAAAAAGTCGCATCAGGGTGTTAACGACTACGACAATACCCCATGAGGTTGAATTTTGCCGAAGTTCTTCTGAGGCAGCCACGATTTCCCATTGGTTCGGTCTTGCTGATTGCAATTTTTGCGAAAAATCTGCTGTGAGCCCGAATAATAGGGATAATTTCTTGTAGTCGTAATAGCTAAAATCCGAAACATAACTTTAAGAAATTTCGCCGATATTTTGGTCATTCGGCTGGGAATTTGCTTTCCAGTCTCTCTTCACCCCCTAGGGAGACTATACTTTGAAAATTCGTGGAAAGATCAATTTGCTTGTCAGCGTTATGGCTGGCGTTGCGCTGGTCATCGGCGCGACGGCATTGTTCGCTATGAACGAGTATAACAATAAGCTGACCGCCTATGAAAGCGCTTCCAGCCGCGCTTATGCCGGCGAGCGTCTCAATCGTTTCGTCACGGCAACCGTGATGGAAGCCCGTGGCATTTATGCTTCCAAGGAGATCAAGGACGTCGCTCCTTTTGCCAAAGGCATCAACACCGATCTCGACGAGATCGACAAGGTGATCGCTGGCTGGGCGCCGCTGGTTCCTGAGAGCCAGAAGGATAGCTTCGGCAAGCTCGTCGATCGCTCCAAGGAATTCCGCGCCTTCCGCACCGAGACTGCACGTCTCGGCACCGAAGTCGGCCCTGCAGCCGCAAACGATCAGGGCAATAACGACGCCAACCGCGCCAACCGCAAGGCCTTCCAGGCCGAGATCGACGCAATCGTCAAGACCGACAAGGCCGAACTCGATGCCGTCGATGACGAGATCGAGGCTTTCCGCAACTCTGTCTTCTGGCTTGTGCTTGCGATCACCACGATCGGTATCGCTGCGGGCGTCGGCCTTGGCTTCTATATTGGCACCAGCCACCTCAGCCGCCCGATCAAGAAAGTGACGACCGCGATCAAGGAAGTCGCCGACGGCAATTTCGAAGCCGAAGTGCCCTATGCAGGCCGCCAGGATGAAATCGGCGACATGGCCGCGGCTGTTGCCGTCTTCAAGGAAAACGGCCTCGCCATCAAGCGCCTCAACGCCCAGGAAACGGCGATGCGCGCCAAGAGCGATGACCTGCAGTCGAGCATGTCCGTCGTCGTTGCCTCCGCTGCCGCCGGTGATTTCAGCCGCCGCATCGACAAGGACTACGAGGACGAAAGCCTCAACCATTTCGCAGGGAACATCAACTCGCTGCTCTCCAGCGTCGACACCGGCGTCAACGAAACCCGCCGCGTCATTGCAAGCCTTGCCGATGGTGACCTGACGCAGACGATGCGTGGCGAATTCCAAGGCGCCTTCGCCGAACTGCAGCAGAACGTCAACAGCACCTTCGTGACGCTGCAGACAACGATGCGCGAAGTTCGCGAAACGACTGAAGCCATCAACGGCAACACCAACGAACTGCGCGTTGCCACCGACGACCTGTCGAAGCGTACCGAGCAGCAGGCTGCCGCACTGGAAGAAACCTCTGCCGCTCTCGACGAGATCACGGCGGTTGTCCAGAATTCGACCGAGCGTGCCCAGGAAGCCAGCGTCATGGTTTCCGAAGCCAAGGACAAGTCGGGTGCATCCGGTGTCGTCGTCCGCAATGCGGTCGATGCCATGGGCCGCATCGAGCAGGCATCCCGCGAGATCAGCCAGATCATCAACGTCATCGACGAGATCGCTTTCCAGACCAATCTGCTGGCGCTCAATGCAGGCGTCGAGGCAGCGCGTGCCGGCGAGGCAGGCAAGGGCTTTGCGGTTGTCGCTCAGGAAGTCCGCGAACTGGCTCAGCGTTCGGCAACCGCTGCCAAGGACATCAAGGCGCTCATCACCAAGTCGGGCGATGAAGTCAATGTCGGCGTCAAGCTGGTGCAGGCAACCGGCGAGGCGCTGTCGGAAATCGAGACCCGCGTCATCGCCATCAACGACCACATCCATTCGATCGCAACCGCGGCGAAGGAACAGTCGACCGGCCTCAAGGAAGTCAACACCGCCGTAAACCAGATGGACCAGGTCACCCAGCAGAATGCGGCAATGGTCGAGGAAACCTCGGCTGCGACCCACAAGCTGTCTGCGGAAGCCGATGGCCTCGTCCGCCTCATCTCGCGCTTCAAGGTCTCCAACGCCCCCGCACCGCAGATGGCCGTTGCCCGCCGCGAAGAACATCGCCCGGTCGCCTCGCCCGCGCGCCGCGCCATGAACACCGTCGCCCGCGCCTTCAACGGCAATGCGGCCGTCGCCGAGCAGAGCTGGGAAGAGTTTTGATCTCCGAATCCAGAGCTTTCTAATCGGAAACGCCGCCTTCGGGCGGCGTTTTCTTTTGTGACGACTTGCCGCGCCTCGCGAAGATTTGAAAGCAGATTGCAAACCGTCTATTATAAGTCTCTGCCTCGCAGGCGCTTGCGCCGAACGGAAACAGCGATGCCGGTGCAAGACCAAAGTGAAATGCCAGTGAATATGACGGCTGCGGGCGGCGAACGCCCTGCAGGGTGGTTTGGTGGGCTCTCCGGCAAGCTGCTCTGGATGACCGTGCTTTTCATCATGCTGGCCGAAGTTCTGATCTTCTTCCCGTCGGTTGCCAGCATGCGCATCCGCTGGCTTGACGACAAGCTCAACACTGCTGCCGCTGCCGCCATCGTCATCGATGGCCTTCAGCCCGTCGAGCTGCCGCGCATGCTGCAGAAGGAAACCCTGGAGGCAACCGGCACCAAGGCGATCGTCCTTCGCAAGGACGGCACCTCGCGGCTTCTGGCCATGACCGAGATGCCGACCTCCGTCGATGAGCAGTACGATCTGACGAAAGTCACTCCAGTAAACGCCATCTGCGATGCGCTCGATACGCTGATCTTCGGCGGCAACCGGATGATTCGCGTCTATGGCCCGGTCGGCGATACTGCGACGGGCGTCGAAGTGGTGATGAAGGACAGGGCGTTGCGCAATGCGATGTTCGTCTATGCACGAAACGTTCTGCTTCTGTCGGTCCTGATCTCGCTGTTCACCGCGACGCTGGTTTTCTTCGTTATCAACCGCATCCTGATCCGCCCGATCCGCAATCTGAGCGGCAGCATGCAGCAGTTTTCGACGGATCCGGAGAACCCGCAGAACGTCTTTGTCGGCGATGGCGGACGGGACGAGCTGGCAGTCGCCGGCCGTCATCTGACGGCGATGCAGATCGAATTGCAGAAAACCTTGAAGCAGCAGAAGAACCTTGCAGCGCTCGGCCTTGCTGTCTCCAAGATCAATCATGACATGCGCAACATTCTGGCCTCGGCGCAGCTGATGTCTGACCGTCTCGTCGATGTCGACGATCCGATGGTGAAGAGTTTTGCGCCGAAGCTGCTCAGAACGATCGACCGCGCCGTCGGCTACACGACCGAAGTCCTGTCTTATGGCCAGACAACCGAATCGGCGCCGCGCCGCCGCCGGATCCGGCTGCTGGAATTGACCCAGGACGTTCGTGACATGCTGGCCATCGATCCGGCCAGCGGCATCGAATTTCTGGAGCAGATGCCCGCCGACATCGAGATCGACGGCGACAACGAACAGCTCTTCCGGGTGATCCACAATCTCTGCCGCAATGCGCTGCAGGCGTTGATGATGCCGGGCGAACTCGGTGCCGATGGCGTCAAGCGCATCACCGTCTCCGCGCAACGCGTCGGCAGCGTGGTCAGCATCATCATCGACGATACCGGTCCTGGCATGCCGCTGAAAGCTCGTCAGAACCTTTTCACCGCCTTCCGCGGTTCGGCCCGCTCCGGCGGCACCGGCCTCGGTCTGGCGATTGCTCGTGAGCTTGTGCTTGCCCACGGCGGCACCATTGCCCTTGTGGAAAAGCCCTCAGCGGGCACGCAGTTCCGCATCGAAGTGCCGGATCGCCCGGTTTCGCTGGAAGATTACCGCATCCGCAGCCACGCTGAAAAGTAAAGCAAAATTCACAGATCAGCTCTGCAGATCGAAAGTCGCGATTTTTTCACAAAGCCTATTGCATTCCCCCGGAGGAGGCTTTAGAGGATCGCCACGCAAGCGGTTCAGCCGCTTCGAGACGCACCCGTAGCTCAGCTGGATAGAGCACCAGACTACGAATCTGGGGGTCAGGAGTTCGAATCTCTTCGGGTGCGCCACTCATTTTCTTTCCTTGAAAATCATCGAGTAGCCTAGCTTCGCGCAACCTTGCGCGGCTATCTGCGTCTGGCGCCGGATTGTCCGGAGGCAGGCAGGAGTGAATGCGATGAAGGCAAGAATGTTGGTTGCGGTGTCGGTTGCTGGAGCGGCAGCCTTGCTTTCCGGTTGCGTCGATCGGGCCAACTCTCCGGTTCTTTATCCCGTCGGTACGCCGGTCAATCCGTCCTTCGTCGCGCATACGATGTGCATGGGCGAAGGCAATGCCGCCTATGACGAATCCATGCGGCTCCACAAAGAGCGCTCGCAGATCAGCGGCCAATACGACCAGGGCGAGGGCGAGGCCGTGTCGCGTAGCGCTGCCCGGCGGGCCTATACCGCCTGTGCTTCGTCCGAAGGCTATCGCGCCGTCTACGATCAGTAAGGCGCTACACGCTTCTTCTCGACACTAGGAGCGGCCTCCACCGGCGCCCGATCGCACTGTGGCTGAAAAAGCAGCTGCGGCGGCATCAGACATATTGCCTCCGGCGAGCTGCCTGCCCATGTAAAGCTGGCACGGAACGGGATCGTTCCGCCTGCAGGAGGCTGACGCCGCCGGCGCAGTCATCAGGCGCCAGGGAGCACACCGCCAGCTCGGCGACTTCGCTTGTTTTTACGCATCCATACGAGAGGAAAGACCATGTCCGTTTTGAATGCTGCGCAATCCGGCACCTTCAAGATCGGCGGCGATCTCGAGGTCAACCGTCTGGGCTTCGGCGCCATGCGCGTCACCGGCCGGGGTATCTGGGGTGAGCCTGCCGATCACGCCGAATCCATCCGCACGCTGAAGCGTCTTCCAGAGCTTGGCGTCAATTTCATCGATACGGCCGATTCCTATGGGCCCGACGTTTCCGAATGGCTGATCAAGGAAGCCTTGCATCCCTATAGCCACGGCTCGGTCATCGCCACGAAGGGTGGCTTGACCCGCCATGGTCCCGACATCTGGCTGCCGCTCGGCCGCCCAGAATATCTGATCCAGCAGGTGCACAAGAGCCTGCGCAATCTCGGTGTCGAACAGATCGATCTCTGGCAGCTGCACCGCATCGACCCGAAGGTGCCGGCCGGCGAGCAATTCGATACGATCAAGTCGCTGCAGGCCGCCGGGCTGATCCGGCATGCGGGATTGAGCGAGGTTTCGGTGGCCGATATCCAGGCCGCATCGAAATACTTCAAGGTCGCAACGGTCCAGAACCGCTACAACCTCGTCGATCGCACCAGCGAGGACGTGCTCGATTATGCCGAAAAGCACAATATCGGCTTCATCCCGTGGTATCCGCTGGCTGCAGGCGATCTGGCAAAGCCAGGCTCGCTGCTGGATACGATCGCCAGGAAGCACAATGCCGCGCCAAGCCAGATCGCGCTCGACTGGGTGCTGAAGCGCAGCCCGGTGATGCTCCCGATCCCTGGTACCTCCAAGGTCAAGCATCTGGAAGAGAACGTTGCAGCTGTCGGCATAACGCTGTCCGAGGAGGAATTCACCGCCCTCGACGCAGAAGGCAGGAAGCTCTTCAGGGCCGCTTGACGTCATCATCGGGACGCGGCGGCAATTAGGCTGCCGTGTCCTTCTTCACCATCAAACTCTGCGCAAATATTTGACCGTCTGATTAAAATTGCTGCAAAATGAGGCGTCTTCTCAAGATTGATACAGTTAGTCATGCGTATTGTGCATTGCTGCGTTGCGGTATTATCCCTATTCCTGACCAAATGAATGGGCTATCTATATCTCCGTAAGCAGCGCACTCCTCCTCCCAGCGCTCTTACGCCGACTGGTAACACTCCTCCTCCCAGTTGCCAGTCAAGATCAAGAGCTCGGTGCACCTCCTCCCGCACCGAGCTCTTTTCTATTTCAGCTCTCGAAAATTATTCGCCGATCCGAGCCACGCCGGTCTCGCCGTTGTCGCGCGTCCACTTCACCTTGCCAGCGCCCGCCCGCTCCAGCAGGAAGCACATCGGTGCGCCCTTGTACCAGGTCTGGAACTTCTGGCAGAGCTGGTCCGATTGGATCCACCATTTTCCGGTATCGCTGGGCTTGAAATAGCGCCCGAGGCCGATCGCCTTGCCGCTGCCGTCCACTGCGCCTGACGTGTGATAGTTGAGCGGCAGTTCGCCGCCGAGCGGCGTTGCGAGATAGATCGTCCTGCCAATGATGTCGCGGCGGATATCGTCTTCGGCGAGACGTTCCGCGCGGGCGAGGGATGGAAGCAGCAGGGTCGTCGAAGCAAGGGCGATAAGAACGGCTTTCATGGCGTCCATCCGATTTGTCCCGGGGTCAGAGGCAGTAACGGCAAAGCCGGGCGCAAAGTTTCATCATGGCCGCGATCGCTGCCTTATTTGACTCCGCTCCTGCCGGCGTCTTATTTGAGCCGGAGCCGCATCGCCGGTATTCGAAGAGGAGAATGCATGCTGGGCGGCTCGGAAGCCATGCGCAGGACGCTTGCGGCGGTGATGCTGTCGGCCTTTGTCCTGTCGGGATGCGGTGGCCGCGCGACCGGCGTCATGACGCCAGTCGGATCCGTTCAGCCCGGCACATCGCAGGTCAATCTGCTGGTCGCCACGACGCGCGCGCCGGATACCGATCCCGGCGTGCTGTTCTCCGGCGAACGCGGTACCGGTCTGATGGTCAATGCCGTCGATGTCTCGATCCCGCCTGAGGCCAATCGCAAGGTCGGTCAGGTCCAGTGGCCGACACGCTTGCCCGCCGATCCCCTGCGCAATTTCGTGACTGTTTCCGTTGATCCACTACAGGGCGAGAAGGCAGGCGAGGGATGGCTGAAGGGCCACATGCCGAAGAGCCGCCGCGTGCTGATCTTCGTGCACGGCTTCAACAATCTCTATGAAGACGCCGTCTACCGCTTTGCCCAGATCGTCCACGATTCGCATGCGGATGTGGCGCCCGTCGTCTTTACCTGGCCATCCCGCGGTTCGATCTTCGACTACAATTACGACAAGGAAAGCACCAATTATTCGCGCGATGCGCTGGAGGAGCTGCTACGGCGCACGGCCGATAACCCCGCTGTCAGCGACGTCACCATCATGGCTCACTCGATGGGAACCTGGCTGACCGTCGAGGCGCTCCGGCAGATGGCGATCCGCGACGGGAAAGTCGCGTCGAAGATCAACAACGTCATCCTTGCGTCTCCCGATCTCGATGTAGACGTCTTCGGCCGCCAGTTCGCCAGCCTCGGCAAGGAGAAGCCGCATTTCACGATCTTCGTGTCGCGCGACGACCGCGCACTGGCACTGTCGCGGCGGATCTCCGGTAATGTCGATCGCCTCGGCCAGATCGACCCGTCGGTGGAGCCTTATCGCAGCAAGCTGGAAGCCGCCGGCATCACCGTGCTCGACCTGACCAAGCTCAAGGGCGGCGACCGGCTGAACCACGGAAAGTTTGCAGAAAGTCCCGAAGTCGTGAAGCTGATTGGCGATCGCCTGATTGCAGGTCAGGCCATCACCGACTCGAATGTCGGTCTCGGCGAGGCCGTCGGAGCCGTCGCGATCGGCGCCGCGCAGACCGTCGGCAGCGCCGCCAGTGTTGCCGTCAGCACGCCGATTGCGATCTTCGATCCGCGCACCCGGCGCAATTATGATGCGCAGCTGAAGCGTCTTGGCCAGTCGGTGGAAAACACGGCAGGCTCAGTGGGCGACAGCGTCGGGGCAGGGCTGCCGAGCCAGTGAAAATTTCCATAGGCAAGGTCCGCGATCTGATATATCACATCGATTGACGGTGGCTGCAGGCGGCCCCGCTATGATGGATGACGCGATGACTGAAGACGGGAAGCGAACAGTTGCAGTGATTGGCGCGGGCGTGATCGGCGCCTCGATTGCCTTCGAGCTTCAGAGGCGCGGATTTCAGGTCACGCTGATCGACAAGGGTGAACCGGGTCGTGGCACCTCCTACGGCAACATGGCGAGCATCGCGCTCGATTTCGCCGCCGGATCCGGCCCTACCACCTGGAAGAAGATCCCCCGCTGGCTTCTCGATCCCGAAGGTCCGGTCTGGCTTCGCCCATCCTACGCGCCGAAGATGCTGCCGTGGTTCTTGCGTTTCATCGCCGCCGGACGACCCTCGCGTCTGCGCCAGATCGAGGATGCCGGAATGCTGTTGACCGGACGCGCGCTCGCCGATACCCGCGCCATGCTTTCGGCAATCGGCGCCCCCGAACTGATGACCGACGAAGGCTGCCTCGCGATCTACGAGACCGAGTCGGAGTTTGCCGGTGATCGCGGCCATATCGAGATGATGCAGCGCTATGGCTTCGAGTTCGAAGTGCTGAATGGCGGCGCGATCCAGCATTATGAGCCGGCGCTGTCGTCAAAGGTCGCCAAGGCGGTATTGCTGCCGGACAATAAATCGATCCGCGAGCCCTACCAGCTCGTCGTCAAGCTGGCGGCTGCCGCAGAGGCAGCCGGTGCGCGGTTCCTGTCGGGTAGCGTGCGCAGCATCGACAGAAAGCCCGAGGGAACCTCGGTCGTTATCCTGGAAAGCGGCGGCCGCATCGAGGTTGATTCCGTTATCGTTGCCGCCGGTGTCCATACCCGCGATCTCGCTGCAAAGCTTGGAGAACCGGTCCCGCTGGAAACCGAGCGTGGCTATCACACGCAGATCATGAAGCCCGGCATTGCCATGCGCCATTCGGTGATCTGGCCGCATCGCGCCTTCATGGTCACGCCGACGGCGGGCGGCATTCGCGTCGGCGGCAATGTCGAGCTCGCAGGCCTCGATGCCGCGCCTGATTTCCGCCGCCCGCGGGTTCTCGTGCGCCATGCGCAGCGCGTGTTGCCCGGCTTGAAGGTCGAGGATACCAGCGAGTGGATGGGCCATCGCCCCGCATTGCCGGATACGATCCCGATTATCTCAGCGTCGTCGAAGGTGCCGGGTGTTTTCTATGCCACCGGACACGGCCATCTCGGCCTGACGCTGGCCGCCACGACGGCGCAGCTGATTGGCGATATGGTCTCGGGCACGAAGCCGGCGATCGACATGACGCCGTTCCGCATCGATAGATATTGATTTGCACGACGAGCCGGTCTGGCTCGCTTTGGAAGGACGAGACGGATGAGATGGAAGCGCACGATCCAGCTTCTGGATGTTCATTGCGAAGGTGAAATCGGCAAGGTCGCGATCGGCGGCGTCCCGAAGATTCCTGGCGAAACGGTGGCGGCTCAGCTGCACTGGCTGAACACCGATCCGAAGGGCACCGAGCTTCGCCGCTTTCTCTGCCTTGAGCCGCGCGGCGCGCCGATTGGCTCGGTCAACCTTCTGCTCCCCGCCAAGCATCCGGATGCCGATGCGGCCTTCATCATCCTGCAGCCCGATCAGGCGCATGCAAGCTCGGGCTCGAACTCGATCTGCGTGACGACGGCCCTGCTGGAATCCGGCATCGTCGAGATGAAGGAGCCGGAAACGGTGGTGACGCTCGAGACCGCCGCCGGACTGGTCAAGGCAGTCGCAACCTGCCACGACGGTCGCTGCGAGAAGGTCCGCCTGACCATGGTCCCGGCCTTCGTTCACGAGCTCGATGTCGACGTCGAGACGCCGGAATGGGGCACGATCAAGGTCGATCTTTGCTATGGCGGCATTTTCTATGCGCTTGTCGATGTCGGTCAGATCGGCTCGAAGATCGAGAAGTCCAATGCCGCCGAGCTGGTACGCGCCGGCATGGTTCTCAAGGATATCATCAACCGCGACATCAAGGTCGTTCACCCCGAAATCCCGGCGATCTCGGGCGTGGCCTATGTCATGTTCCGCGATATCGAGCCGGATGGCGCGGTGCGCACCTGCACGACCATGTGGCCCGGCCGCGCCGACCGCTCGCCCTGCGGCACCGGCAGCTCGGCAAACCTGACGACACTGCATGCCCGCGGCAAGGCAAAGCCCGGCGATATCTTCACGTCGCGTTCGATCATCGGCTCGGAATTTGAAGTCGGCCTGCAGTCGGTCACCGAAGTCGCCGGACGCCCGGCAATCATCCCGACCATCACCGGCCGCGGCTTCACCTTCGGCCTCTCCCAGGTCGCCCTCGACCCCTTCGATCCGCATCCCGGTGGTTTCGCGCTGACGGACGTCTGGGGTCCGCAGGCGGGTGAGATTTAAACGGAATGCCGGGCTTTAGAGCCCGGCAGCTTTTCGCAAGGCGGCGTTCATTCGCCCCTGCCATCCCCGGCCGGTTTCCCGGAATTTGGCGATGACATCTTCGTCGATGCGCAGCGTCACCTGCTTCTTTGGATGCTCGACAGGAGGCCGGCCACGCGAACGGCGCTGCTCGTCCATTGCGTCAAAGAACGCCTGAGGCAGAACCTCCTTCGCAGGACGCAGGGCCGCGAGTTCTTCATCGGTTAGCGGCGGTGAATCGACCGCATCCCAATCGTCCTTGGAGTAGCCGCGGCCAGGCTGAAAGGTCTTTATTATCTTGGCCATTGAAGCTTGCTCCCTTCCTTGGCGTTTGCCTTACGGAAGCTGATGATTGAAATCGCTTCACTTCCAAGCAACGCGAAGATCACGACGGCCGTTCCGTCGCGGTAGTAGCCCACTGCTTTCATCCGCTGTCTGCCGTCCGCGTCGGGCCTCGCGATTTCGATCGCGGCATTTTGCCAGTTGAACTCGCCGACCTCGGCAAAGTCGAATCCGTGTTTATCCAGATTTGCCTGCCGTTTCGGTTCGTCCCAAACGATCGTCATAATTTAATGTAGTTACGTTTATTTGCGTTGGCAACAGGAAGTGCGCAGCCCGCTCAATACTCGAAGGGGTCGGTCTTCCCCTTTGCTGTGGCATGCTGACCGGCGGCATACGGATAGATCACCCCCTTGCGCAGGATGATATTGGCATACAGCCGAGGCTCACTGGTTTGGATCAGCGCATGAGCGGCGCGAACGCGTCCGTAAAAATCCTGGCCGACGAGCGGCACGACCTGCTGGTGCGGCTCGTGCCTGGCGCAGCAGTCGATCATCTCCTCGTGCACCGGATCGAGCTTGTCGCGCTCGGCCTTTACCGTCGAGCGGAAGATTGCTTCAGGCACGAAATCGTCGATCGGCAGCACGCTGAGCACGGCATCGAGAACCGGGATGAGGCCGTGGCCATCGAGGCGGATCAGCCGTCGCGCGTGTTCGACGCCTGGATAATTGCCGTCGACGATGGCGATTTCGTCGCCGTGGCCCATGGCGCGCAGCGTCGAAAGCAGTTCCGGACTCAAGAGCGGATCAAGCCCCTTCAGCATTTTCAATCTCCTTGAACAGCACGTTCTGGTCGGTGAGATAGCGCGCAAAGATCGGAAGGCTCGCCCCGCCGATCGCCCGCGCCTGTGATCCCACCGCACCTTCGATAATCTCCGGCATGACGACCCCCTGAAGGTCGAGTTTTTCCGCCTCGCGGATGGTCGCGCGCACGATCCGTTCGCGCACCCAGCCGGGGAAGCCGCCATCGATCACTGCGGCGCTGAAATCGATGATCGATGCGGCAGCGACGATCCCCTGTGCCAGTGCCTTGGCAGAGTCCTGGATCCAAAGCTCCATCGCCTCGCCGAAATCGACCCAATCATCGGCGGAATACCAGAGCGGCTCGGGATCGATGCCGCGCTCGCGCAACATGTTTTCCAGCACGAAGATCGAAGCGATTTCAAGCAGCTGGAGCGTCTCGCCATTCTTGCCGCGGACGGGCAGGGGGCCGATCGCGCCGGCGGTGCCGGTACGGCCGGAAAAGATCGCCGAATTCAGCACGATGCCGCCACCGATGAACGAGCCGATGAAGAAATAGACGAAATCTGGATAGGACGGCCCGACCCCGAAAACCAACTCGGCCCCGCAGGCGCTGGTGGCGTCGTTCTGCAGGAAAACGGGATAGGAGACCCGTTTCGTCACTTCGGCCTGCAGGTCGAAGCCGCGCCAGACATCCATGGCGCCAGGCGGCGAGCCGACCTCCTCCGCCCAGTTCCAGAGCTCGAAGGGGGCGGCGATGCCGATGCCGGCGATGCGGCTGCGCTCTTTCGCATCCAGACGGCTTTCGAGTTCGGCAATCCCCGACACGATGAAATCGAGAAAATCGCCGGGTAACGGATAGGCATAGGTCTTGTGCAGCTGCATGCGGATATTGCCGACGAAATCCATCAGCACCAGATCGGCACTTCGCCGGCCCATCTTCACGCCGAAGGAATAGACGGCATCCGGATTGAGATGCATGGGAATGGATGGCTGGCCGACGCGCCCGCGCACGGGAGCGCCGCGCGAGAGCAGCCCGTCCTTTTCCAGCTCCCGCATGATGACCGAGACGGTCTGGGCCGAAAGGCCGCTGCGGCGCGCGATATCCGCCTTCGACAGGGCGCCGTAGAGGCGCACCAGCGATAGCACGAGCCGCTCGTTATAGGCGCGCACCCGGATCTGGTTTGCGCCCCCGGCGGGGTTCAGAATTGGCGGTGCGGCCGGCGCATGCGCCGGGCCTTCCAGGGACGACATTGGGCACTCCTCCCGATCATCGGCCTATGCCCTATTTTCAACCACCATGCCACATCGAATTAATAATTCAATTGGATTTATTTATTGACAAGCGATTTTCTTTTCGCTTTTAATCGCCATCGTGAACGGCATCGAACGGTCTTGGAGGAGGCTTCCGGCGAAATCCGAGGCGGCGTTCGTGCTTGAAAATACGGGTCTGGCCATGACGGCGATCCGCTTACTCTCTGGGAGGAGTTCTCGTGAAGAAATCAGTTCTCGCTTTCGGCGCGCTCGCACTCGGCGTCGCCTTCTCGGCTCCGGCAATGGCTGCCGACGTCTCGGCCTGCCTCATCACCAAGACCGATACCAACCCCTTCTTCGTCAAGATGAAGGAAGGCGCGACCGCCAAGGCCAAGGAACTCGGCGTCACGCTGAAATCCTACGCCGGCAAGATCGATGGTGACAGCGAAAGCCAGGTTGCTGCTATCGAAACCTGCATCGCCGATGGCGCCAAAGGTATCCTGATTGCTGCTTCCGACACCAAGGGCATCGTTCCAAACATCAAGAAGGCCCGCGATGCCGGCCTCCTCGTTATCGCGCTCGACACCCCGCTTGAGCCGATCGATTCCGCCGATATGACCTTTGCGACCGACAACCTGCTCGCCGGCAAGCTGATCGGCCAGTGGGCCAAGGAAACGCTCGGCGACAAGGCTGCCGATGCCAAGGTAGCCTTCCTCGACCTGACGCCGTCCCAGCCTTCCGTCGACGTTCTGCGCGACCAGGGCTTCATGATGGGCTTCGGTATCGACCCGAAGGATCCGAACAAGATTGGTGACGAAGATGACAAGCGCATCGTCGGCCACGACATCACCAACGGTAACGAAGAAGGCGGCCGCACCGCGATGGAAAACCTTCTCCAGAAGGATCCGACCATCAACGTCGTCCACACCATCAACGAACCGGCTGCTGCCGGCGCCTATGAAGCGCTGAAGGCTGTCGGCCGCGAGAAGGACGTGCTGATCGTCTCCGTCGACGGCGGTTGCCCGGGCGTCAAGAATGTTGCCGATGGCGTCATCGGCGCCACCTCGCAGCAGTACCCGCTGCAGATGGCCGCGCTCGGCATCGAAGCGATCAAGAAGTTCGCAGACTCCGGCGAAAAGCCGAAGCCGACCGAAGGCAAGAACTTCTTCGACACGGGCGTGACCCTCGTCACCGACAAGCCGGTCTCCGGCGTCAAGTCGATCGACACCAAGGAAGGCCTCGGCAAGTGCTGGGGTTGATCCCAGCCTAGCCTGAACCAAAACGCGGAGATGCCCAGCGGCGTCTCCGCTCCCTGCTCATCTTTGACAGCGCGCCGAATTGGGTGCAGCTTAACCCACGTCTTGCCCGAAAGCGGCCGGACACCCCTTAGGGAGTGGGGTCACGCGGAGGATTTCCATGAGCGAGCCAACAACAGCCGCACCGCATCACGACTACGAAAAAGTTCTCAAGGACAGCTCGAAGGACGTCGCGTCTTTCGACACGGATGACAATTCGGTCCTGCAGAAATTCAGGCATTTCCTGCACTCGTCGCCTTCGGCCGTATCGCTGATCGTTCTTGTGCTTTCGCTGATCATCTTCGGCGCCCTCCTGGGTACGAAATTCTTCTCGGCCTTCTCGCTGACGCTGATCCTGCAGCAGGTGGCGATCACCGGCATCGTCGGCGCCGCGCAGACGCTTGTGATCATGACGGCCGGTATCGATCTCTCGGTCGGCGCCATCATGGTGCTGTCGTCGGTGGTCATGGGACAGTTCGTGTTCCGCTACGGCCTTCCGGTCGAGATCGCGGTGCTCTCAGGCTTTGCCGTCGGCGCTCTCTGCGGCTATATCAACGGCCTGCTGATTGCTCGAATGAAGCTGCCGCCGTTCATCGTTACCCTCGGCATGTGGCAGATCGTGCTTGCCACGAACTTCCTCTATTCGGCCAATGAGACGATCCGCGCTCAGGACATCGAAACCCAGGCGCCGCTGCTGCAACTCTTCGGCAATACATTCCGCATCGGCGGCGCAGTCTTCACCTACGGCGTCATCGCCATGGTCCTGCTCGTCGCCGTCCTCTGGTATGTCTTGAACCATACCGCCTGGGGCCGGCATCTCTATGCCGTCGGCGATGACCCTGAAGCCGCCGGCCTTTCCGGTGTCAACGTCAAGCGCATGCTGGTGTCGACCTACGTACTCTCGGGTCTGATCTGTGCGCTTGCCGGCTGGGCTTTGATCGGCCGTATCGGCTCCGTCTCTCCGACAGCGGGCCAGTTCGCCAACATCGAGTCCATCACGGCCGTGGTGATCGGCGGCATCTCGCTCTTCGGCGGACGCGGCTCCATTCTCGGCATGATGTTCGGGGCGCTCATCGTCGGCGTCTTCTCGCTCGGCCTGCGTCTTCTCGGCACCGATGTTCAGTGGACCTATCTCTTGATCGGCGTGCTCATCATCGCCGCCGTTGGTATCGATCAGTGGATCAGAAAGGCAGCAGGCTGATGGCAACCGAACCCCTTCTCACGGCGCGCGGTCTGGTCAAACGCTATGGCCGCGTCACAGCCCTCGATCATGCCGACTTCGACCTCTATCCCGGCGAAATCCTCGCCGTGATCGGTGACAACGGCGCGGGCAAGTCTTCGCTCATCAAGGCGATCTCGGGCGCGATCCGCCCCGACGAAGGCGAGATCCGGCTGGAAGGTCAGCCGATCCACTTCTCGTCACCGATCGAAGCCCGCAAGGCGGGCATCGAGACGGTGTACCAGAACCTTGCTCTGTCGCCGGCGCTGTCGATCGCCGACAACATGTTCCTCGGACGCGAGCTTCGCAAACCGGGCTTCATGGGTCAGTTCTTCCGCAAGCTCGATCATTCGGCGATGGAAAAACAGGCGCGCGCCAAGCTCTCCGAACTCGGCCTGATGACCATCCAGAACATCAATCAGGCGGTGGAAACGCTCTCTGGCGGTCAGCGTCAGGGCGTTGCCGTGGCACGTGCCGCCGCCTTCGGCTCGAAGGTCATCATCCTCGATGAGCCGACGGCAGCGCTCGGCGTCAAGGAAAGCCGCCGCGTTCTGGAGCTCATTCTGGATGTCCGCTCGCGCGGCATTCCGATCGTGCTTATCTCGCACAACATGCCGCATGTCTTCGAAGTGGCCGACCGCATCCACATCCACCGCCTCGGACGCCGCCTGACGGTGATCAATCCGAAGGAATACACAATGTCGGATGCTGTTGCCTTCATGACCGGTGCAAAGGCCGCTCCGCAGGAGACGGTCGCCGCATGAACCTCAGGATAGACGAAATCACCGGCGCGGTTCTCGACCGCGCCGGAAGTGCGAAGCGCTTCCTCGTGGCGATCGCCGGCCCGCCCGGCGCCGGCAAATCCACAATGGCCGACAACCTCGCCAACGGCCTGAAGGCGCGCGGCGAAACCGCCGCCGTCCTGCCGATGGATGGCTTCCACATGGACAATGCCGTGCTCATCGAGCGCGGCCTGCTCGCCCGTAAGGGCATCCCGGAGACCTTCGACGTCCGCGGCTTCCTCGATATCGTCCGCGCCGTGCGTCCGGCCGATCAGGAAGTTCTGGTCCCGGTCTTCGACCGTTCCCGCGAACTGTCGATCGCTTCCGCCCGCCCCATCTCGCCGCACGACCGTTTCATCATCATCGAAGGCAACTACCTGCTCTTCACGCAGGGCAAGTGGGCTGCCCTGGACGGTATCTTCGACTACACGATCATGCTAGCGCCGCCGATGGAAGTGCTCGAGGAGCGCCTCTGGGAGCGCTGGCGCGGCTACAAGCTCACCGAAGAAGAGGCCAGCGCCAAGGTCTACGGCAACGATCTCCCCAACGGCCGCCTCATCCTGGAGAACCGCCGCCCGTCCGACATGACATTGGAGATTGCGCTCTAGGGCTGGCAATCAACGGCTCTTGCTGATCGGCAAGAATCGCGACATCCATTCAGCCTCTGGCTTCTCTAGCCGGAGGTTTTTCATTTTCAGCTGCAGGCATTTGTTTTTTAGGCCTCACGCGCGTTTTCAAGTCTGCCTTTGCCACATGCTCCGATCCTATATTGCCTTCACACGCCGGAACCCCCGGCTCCTCAGTTCCGCGATCATCCTGATGATCCTGTCGAGCGCGGGACAGACCTTCTTCATCTCGCTGTTCTCGGATGCGTTCCGCACCCACTACGCGATCGGTGACGGAAGTCTGGGAGCAGTGTTTGCCATTGCGACTTTCGCGTCGGCGCTCGCGCTGCCTTATCTCGGTCAGAAGGTCGATGCGGTAAGCCTTCGCAAATTCACGCTGGGCGCCGGGCTTTTGCTCGGTGCCGCCTGCGCACTGATTGCCCTCTCGCCTGCATCGGTCATCGTCTTCGGCATCTGCCTCTTTCTGCTTCGGCTAGCCGGTCAGGGATTGATGGTCCACACGGCAATGACGGCGATGGTCCGGTTCTTCCCGGCGGATAGCGGAAAAGCGATGGCTGTCGTCAGCCTCGTCTACTCGGCAGCCCTGGTTTTCATACCGGGCGCTGCGGTTGCCGTCGTAGGTTTTGCCGGGTGGCGGTGGACGTGGCTGTTTACCGGCGCAACCATCGTTTTCGGCGTCTGCGCAGCATGCCACTTGCTGCCGCGTGATGATGCGGCCAGCCGTGCGGCGAAGGTCAGTGGCCCATTTGCTCAGCCGGAAGTAGCCCGGCCAAAGCTCGGATTGATGCTGCTTCTGTGCCCCACGATGCTGGCTGTCTCCTTCATTTTGACGGCCATGATCTTCCATCAGGCGGCCCTCGCCACGGAAAGAGGCTGGCCGCTTGAATGGCTGGCAGGATGCTTTTCCGCCTTCGCCATTGCGCAGGCCGTGACATCCGTAATCGTGGCGCCCCTCATCGACAGGATCCGCGTCATCCGTATTCTACCGGTCTTTCTTCTGCCACTGGCAATAGGGCTGGGTATCATTGCACTCTTTGACAGCCTTTGGGTCGCGCCCGTATACATGGGTCTTCTCGGAATATCCGCGGCGATCGACCTCAAGCTCGGGACTATCCTGTGGGCCGATCTGTTCGGCACCGGGCAATTCGGCTATGTCCGCTCGCGCTTCGAAGCGATCCGGATCGTCGTCACCGGCAGCGCTCCCCTGATCGCCGGTAAGCTGCTGGATGCCGGCATTCCGCTCACGAGCCAGGCGGTCGCCTATGCATGCTACGCAGTTGGTGCCTCCGCTTTGGCAGTTGTCGCCGGCCGGTCTACGCGCGAGGCCCACAAGTGATTTCGGCGCTGTCTAAACGGTTGTTTCCATCGGCCTGTTGATGCTATCGAAGCGCCACCCGCAGCGCTCCGGAGGCTCCCATGCAATCGATCACCATCCGCCGTCCCGATGACTGGCACCTGCATCTGCGCGATGGCGCCATGCTGGAGGGGGTGATCGGCGATACCAGCCGCGATTTCGCCCGGGCGATCATCATGCCGAACCTTGTGCCGCCGGTGGTGACGACGGCGGATGCGCGCGCCTACCGCGAGCGGATCATGAAGGCGCTGCCGCAGGGCGATCGCTTCGAGCCGCTGATGACACTTTATCTCACGGAGCATACGAGCGCCGACGATGTCGAAGAGGGCAAGAAGAGTGGCCTGATCACCGCGGTGAAGCTTTACCCAGCCGGCGCCACCACCAATTCTCACGGCGGCGTGCGCGATATGGACAAGGCAATGCCTGTTCTGGAGCGCATGGCGAAGATCGGGCTGCCGCTCTGCGTCCACGGCGAGGTCACGACGCCGGAGATCGATATCTTCGACCGTGAAGCCGTCTTCATCGAAACCGTGCTCGAGCCGCTGCGCAAGCGTCTGCCGGAACTGAAGGTGACGATGGAGCATGTGACGACGGCCGATGGCATCGACTACATCAAGTCGTCGAAAGCCAATCTGGCGGGCTCGATCACAACGCATCACCTGATCATCAACCGCAACGCTATCCTCGTCGGCGGTATCCGTCCGCATTATTACTGCCTGCCGGTCGCCAAGCGCGAGAACCATCGCCTGGCGCTGAGGGCGGCGGCCGTCAGCGGCGATCCGCGCTTCTTCCTCGGCACGGATTCGGCTCCCCATGTCGATCCGCTGAAGGAATGCGCCTGCGGCTGCGCCGGTATCTATACCTCGATCAATACGATGAGCTGCCTGGCGCATGTTTTCGAACAGGAGAATGCGCTCGACAAGCTCGAGGCTTTCACCTCGCTGAATGGCCCGGCCTGGTATGGCCTGCAGCCGAATGACGAGAAGGTCACGCTGGTCAGGCGGGATGAAGCGATCACGTTTCCGTCAAAGATCGAGACGGGCGCGGGCCCTGTGACAGTCTTCGATCCGATGTTCCCGCTGCATTGGGATGTAAAACGCTAAAGAAAACCGGCTTTACCGTCAATTTCGGCGGGTATCCGTGTTGCCGATACTATGACAGGCTCGCGGTTCGAATATTCGCGTTCGCGGTCCATGATTTTTTAACAGAATGCATAAGACATTCGTCACCAGTGACAGGCTAGTTTCTGGACGAATTGTAGGGCGCGGCAGAAGCCGCGGAGTTTTGAAAGCATGATGCTGGATTATAATTCCCTTTTGCTGGCGCTCGGCGTTTCAGCAACGTGTCTGGCTGTGACCCTGATGGGCAGCTGGTTTGCACGGCGTGCCGAAACCTTTCTGCTGACCTGCAGCTGCGGCCTCGTTCTCGTCGTCAGCGGCATCTTCGTCTACAGTGTCTATGTTTCATCGCCCGGCCTGATCTCTGGCACCGCCAGCTTTGTCCTCTTTCAAGCGGGCTTCGCTGCCATATGGGGTGCCGGCTATCAATTCCGCACCAACCGTCTGCCGCTCGCGGGCATTTTCTCATATGCGCTGCTTGCGATGCTGGTGCCGGTCGGCAGCATGATTGCTGGCTACGATGGGCTCGGTTTCATCGCCGATAACACGTCGATCACCCTGCTGCTGCTCGCCACCGCCTATCAATACTGGCGGGCGCGGGCCGAGGCGCCGGCACCCATCATGGGTATCACCGTCCTTTATACGCTGACGGGCATATCCTTTGCGCTCTGCGCTGCGGTGCTGATCTATGATGGCAAGATGGTGCTTGGCGCTGCGCCCAACAACTGGGCCGAGGACCTGAGCCTTGCCGTCTGCATCGCCAGCATGACCGGTATCGGCGCCCTGTCGCTGGCGCTGCATCAATGGCGTCTGGCGGCCCGCCACAGGCAGGATGCGATTACCGATCCGCTGACCGGCCTGATGAACCGCCGCGCGCTGTTCGATCGTCACGGCGAGCGTCTGATGGGCGCCTCCACGGCCGTCATCATTTTCGATCTCGACCATTTCAAGTCGATCAACGATCGCTATGGCCACGCTGTCGGAGACCGTGTGCTGCGGGTCTTCGCCGGCGAGCTCGGCGCTCATTGCCGCGATGGGGATACAGTCGCTCGTCTCGGCGGCGAGGAGTTTGCCCTCGTCCTCAAGGAGATCATGCCGGGCCGGGCGGAGATGATTGCCGAACGCATCCGCCGCACCTTTGAGGAGCGCGAAATCTATGTCGAAGACGAGACGTTGCGCTGCACCGTCAGCATCGGCGTGGCGCCGGGCCGCGCGACACCGATGGATTTCGACACCATGCTGAGTGAAGCCGACAAGGCGCTCTACGCCGCCAAGCGCGCCGGCCGCAACCGCGTTGAACTTGCCAGCCATCTGCTGGCTGTTCCCGACGCGCCCTCCGTTCGTAGCGCCTCTTGATCATCCAACATTAATCGCTAATGTCGGCGCTGGCCGGATGCAGCCAGCCGTCCCGCGGCGCGCAAGCGCTAAGGTGAATGCATCCAGATGAAATCCTTCACATCCTTGCCAATGGCGAACGATGGCGAACGGGTCAGCAGACGCGGGCACTGATCTTCCTGTTCGCTGCCGATGGAAGGATGAACGATGCGCGATTTTCGCGATGCCAAGACCATGGCAAAAGCACTGCGGCAGGCGCTGGCCAGCCGCGACATTTCCCTGACGCACAGCGAGACGCTGGAGATCGTTGCCAGGCAATTCGGCTTCGATCAATGGAACATCCTCGCCTCCAAGCTCGATGAAACCAAAGGCGGCGAGCCATCGATCGCGATCGAGCCGCCGATCCCGATCTTTCGCATTTTCGACGTGGCGAAGGCCATGGAATTCTATTGCGGCTTCCTGGGCTTCACCCTCGATTGGGAGCACCGCTTCGGCGAAAACTTTCCGCTCTATTGCCAGGTGTCGCGCAGCGGCATGATCATGCATCTGAGCGAACATTCCGGCGATGCCAGCCCCGGGGCCAAGGCCTTCGTCTGGATGAAGGGTGTCCGCGCCTTTCAGGCCGAGCTTTCGGTCAAGGACTATCGCTATATGAAACCCGGTGTCGAGGCCGCGCCGTGGGGCGCAGAGATGACTGTCATCGATCCGTTCAGCAACAAGATTGCCTTCTGCGAGCGGACGTAAAGTGATCGACGAGGCGGGAGCTATATCTCCTGCCTCGCTTTCAGAGCAGCACCAGCGCACGCACGAAGGCAATCGCCGAAGCCAGCGATGCTACGGTGCGGACATGATTCCACCAGGTCCAATCCCTCAGATAGACATTCCACAGATCGGCCGCTGCGCTGCCATTGCCGCTGACTTTCGCCAGCGCATCGTTCATCGGTACGTTGAAGACGATCGTCGAGACGAATGATGCGATTAGATAGCAGGCGGCACCGAAAATCATCCAGAGGCTTGCGCTGCCGCGCCAGTCCGTAAAGGCGATGATCGCAATCCCCACGCAGATGACAGCGACGGGGATGAACAGCAGCATGAAGGGCGATCGAACGATGGTGACGTTGATCGAGTTCATTGCCGCGATGCCTTGTTCCGGCGGAATTTTCGAAAAGGCGCTCATGATGAAGGTCGAGAATGCGAAGAATATGCCTGCAATGAGACCGCTACCGATCGCGGCGGCGACGAGAAGAATGGGAAGAGTGGCGGCCATGCGAATCCCTCCGGTTAAAACAAGAGAAAATCTCTCATTTGCAAAATGAGATAAACTCTCTTATTTTTCTTGTCAACTTTCGAGAGGCGCACCATGGATGAGAAAATGCCGGCCCGGCGCAAGCGCGCGGCTGACAATACCGGCCAGCCACGCCGCATTCCAAGCCAGCAGCGCGGCCGCGAGCGCTTCGAAAAGATCCTGGCGGTGGCAGCGGGGCTGATCGAGGAGAAGGGTAGCGACGCACTGAAAATGAGCGAGATCGTCGAAAAGGCGGATCTGTCTTTCGGCGCGCTTTATCAATATTTTCCCGACAAGAGTTCGATCATCCGAACCCTGGCCGAACGTTTCAACGAGCAGGGCAGGCGTTGCGTCGAGGATGAGCTGTCGCGTGTTTCGGATGCCGCATCGCTGCATCGGGCGCTCGCCAATATTACCGACGAATATTACCAGTTTTTCCGCCGCGAACCGGTCATGCGCGATATCTGGCACGCGACACAAGCCGACAGGCTGTTGCGCGCGGTCGATGCCGAAGACATGGAATTTCACGCGCAGGCCCTGTTTGCAGTCCTCGCAAGGCTCTGGCCCGCGCGGCCGCCGGGCGAGCTTCTGCCGCCCGCGCGGTTGCTGATGCAGCTTCTCGCCGCCGCCGTCCGCTATGCAATCTCGCTGGATGAGGAAGAGGGGGAGAGGGCGATCACGCTCTACAAGAGGATGCTGCCCGCCGATATCGAAAGGCTGATCTCAAGTGCTTCCTGACCGCGGAACACTCAGCTTGCAACGCTTTCTCCGGTGATCGATTTCGCCACCGCCCAGTGAACCGCGTTGCGGCCACTGTTTTTTGCCGAGTAGAGTTTCCGGTCGGCTGCTGTCAGCATGACCTTCAAGCTTTCGTTCGCCGGGTCGCCGCGATAGACGCCGAAGCTCGCAGTCACGCGCCCAGCCGGCAGGACGCCGATCGCTCTCGATGCCAGTTCCTTGCGCAGCCGCTCGGCAATTGCGATGGCTGCCGCCGTGCCGGTCTTCGGCAGGACCAGGCAGAATTCCTCGCCACCGATGCGCGCGGCGATGTCGTAGGGCCGGAGATTGTGCTGAATGGTCGCACCCGTCGCCATCAGCACCTGATCACCGACGTCGTGACCGAACTCGTCGTTGATCGACTTGAAATGATCGAGGTCGAAGACGACGACCGATACCGGCGTGCGCTCGCGCATTGCCCGGGTGATTTCCATGGATCCGATCTCTTTCAGCCAGCGGCGATTGCCGAGCCCGGTGAGAACGTCGGTTGTTGCCTGACGGCGAAGCTGGGAGAGCGTTGCATCGAGCTCTGTGATCAGCATCGAAATTCCGTTCGTGACGATGCCCACCTCGTCGGTCCGTTTACTGCGGATCGGTTTGACTGCGCCTGTCGAACGGTACGCTTCGACGGCGACCGAAATCTCATGCAGAGGCTTGATCAGCATCCAGACTGAGGCGAGGCAAAAGCCCGTTCCGAGCAGCGTCGCGGCAAGCACCGTACCGAGAACGGGCATCGCTTCGCTGCGGAAGCCGGTAACCAGATAGACGACCAATGCCAAGAGCGGGATGTGGGTGGATGCAAAGCAGATGGAGAAAATCTTGAACGTCAGGGAAGCGCTGACCTTCTGAGTAATCTCGGATACCGTCAGACTCATTCTAGACTCCTTGCCCGGTTCTCATAACCGCGGCGAAGGTGACCCGTCAGGTCTCATCCAAATGTTAAATGGATCGTTAAAATTCGAGTAATTTCAGGGATCTGGCGTGGCGAAATGGCTGAACGCTCTGGAATGCAATGAATATCATAAATTACTGAAGTATGCTCGGCATTGTGGAAAAATCGCGGGCTGTATCAGTTTAGGCGCGCTATGGTTTTGTGGTCTGCGCGCCATCTCGCGCCCGCGTCGAAAGGTCAAAAAGTTCCGGCACTGGAAAGATTTTTTGGTTGCTGCTATTGCCGCGTAACACCGTGAGCCAAGGAGAGAGCAATGACCCACACGACATTTCCCGATCGCGCCACTATGGCAGAACTCCTTGCGAAGATGCTCTGGGAAATCAAGGCGGTCCATTTCAACGCCGAGCAGCCCTACAAGCTGGCCTCCGGCATGGCGAGCCCGGTCTATATCGATTGCCGCAAGCTGCTCTCCTATCCGCGCGTCCGTTCGGCCGTGATGGATTTCGCAGCTAGCGTCATCACCCGCGACGCCGGCTTCGAGCGCTTCGATTGCATTGCCGGTGGCGAGACCGCGGGCATCCCTTTCGCGGCACTCCTGGCGGATCGTCTCAGCCTGCCGATGATCTACGTGCGCAAGAAGCCGAAGGGTCATGGCCGCAACGCGCAGATCGAGGGGCATATGCCGGAAGGTTCGCGCGTTCTCGTTATCGAGGATCTGACGACGGCCGGTGGCAGCATGTTCACCTTCATCGATGCGATCCGCGCAGCCGGTGGCATCGTCGATCACGGCATGGCGCTGTTCTACTACGGGATCTTCAACGAAGGTGCCTTGCGCTTTGCTGACGGCAAGGTGAAGCTCCACCATATCGCCACCTGGCGCAACGTTCTGGCTGTAGCCAAGGAGCAGAAGCTTTTCGACGAGAAGACGCTGAGCGAAGTGGAAGCCTTCCTGGACGCGCCACTCGCCTGGTCCGGCCGGAGCGGTGGCGTCAGTGAGCTTTCGCTCTAGCCTTTTGACAAAAGCTCACTTAATGGATTGAGGCAACACGGCCTTTTTGGGAGGAAATCCGATGATTTTGTGCTGCGGCGAAGCGCTGATCGATATGCTGCCGCGTGAGACGACCCAGGGCGAAAAGGGTTTTGCACCCTATGCCGGTGGCGCGATCTTCAACACCGCGATCGCGCTCGGCCGCCTCGGCGTGCCGACCGCCTTCTTCACCGGCATTGCCGATGACATGATGGGCGAAATCCTGCTCGGCACTCTGAAGGCCAGCAATGTCGACTACAGCCCTTGCGCCATCACGCCACGGCCCTCGACCATTGCTTTCGTCAAGCTGGTCAACGGCCAGGCCACCTATGCCTTCTACGACGAAGGAACAGCAGGACGCATGATCACCACTGACGACCTTCCTGTTCTTGGTGACGATTGCGAAGCGCTGCACTTTGGCGCCATCAGCCTTATCCCAAGCCCCTGCGGCGAAACCTATGAGGCGCTGCTTGACCGCGAGGCCGCAAAGCGCGTCATCTCGCTGGATCCCAACATCCGTCCGGGCTTCATCAAGAACAAGGAAGCCCACATGGCGCGCATCAAGCGCATGGCGGCCAAGTCGGACATCCTGAAATTCTCCGATGAGGATCTGGAGTGGTTCGGCCTCGAAGGCAGCCATGACGATCTCGCCGCCTACTGGCTGAAGCACGGTGCCAAGCTCGTCGTCATCACCAAGGGCGCCGAAGGCGCGTCGGGCTATACGAACGAGCGCAAGGTCACTGTTCCCAGCGAGCGCGTGACCGTGGTCGACACCGTCGGTGCCGGTGACACGTTCGATGCCGGCGTTCTCGCGTCGCTGAAGATGGACAACCTGCTGACCAAGGCGCAGGTCGCCTCGCTCGACGAAAAGGCGCTCGGCAACGCTCTGGCGCTCGGCGCCAAGGCTGCGGCTGTCACCGTCTCGCGTGCCGGCGCCAACCCGCCCTGGGCGCGCGAAATCGGCCTCTGAGATCAGGTCCTGCGTTTGAGAAAGCCCAGGACCTCTTCATTGAAGAGCGCGGGCCGCTGCAGCGGCGCAAAATGGCTGACGCCGGGGATGAGAATGAACTCGGCGTCAGGAATGGTCTTGGCAAGATAATCCATGTGCTCGCGCCGGATGAATTCGTCGCTCTCGCCGATCGCAACCGCGACCGGCACCTTGATCGCCTGTAGCTGCGCCACGGTGTAGTTGGGTTCGCTCTGCATCATCTTCCCGACATCGGCAACGAAGACTTCGAAGCCGTCGGGCGTTGCCGAGAGCGCCTGATAGTCCTTCCGATGGCGGCTGAAGCAGCGGTCGATGACCGGCGTCGGCCGGAATTCAAGCGTGCCGGTTGCATCCATGTTGCAGGCAAAGAAGAAGACGCCCGATACGCGCTCTGGATGCCGGTCGGCAAGGATCAGCGCTGTACAGGCGCCATCGCTCCAGCCGATCACCGCGGCTTTCCCGATCTCCAGATGATCCATGACGGCAAGCACGTCATCGGACATCAGGACATAGCTGAACGGCCGATCGTCGCGCGTGCTGCGTCCATGGCCGCGGCTATCGATGGCGATGACGCGATATCCGGCATCGACCAGCGCTGGCACCTGGTAGCCCCAGTTCCCGGCATTGCCGAGCCCGCCATGCAACAGGATCACCGCCGGACCATCGCCATAGCTGGCATACCAGATCTCGACCCCATCATTCGCAACGCGACCCTCCGTACCGGAAGCTGGCAGCGGTTCAGCGCCATCTTTAACAAATTTGAAAAGCTCGTCGTCGGTGAATTCCATGGGCAATCTCCTCGTGCATTTCCCATAAGACGAACAGATGTCCCGCCATTCGACAGCAGCAAACAAAAAAGCCCACCCGCGCTGGCGGATGGGCTTGATAGTTGATTGGGGGGTCGCCTTACTTGGCAAGCTTCGCCAGCGCAGCGACGAGACCCTGAGTCGAAGAGTCGTGGCCGGCAGCGCTTTCCTTGCCTTCGACGACAGGTAGCAGGCCGGTCGCCAGTTCCTTGCCGAGCTCGACGCCCCACTGGTCGAAGGAGTTGATGCGGAACAGCACGCCTTCGACGAAGACGCGATGCTCATAGAGCGCGATCAGGCGGCCGAGCGCATAGGGCGTCAGCTTGTCATAGACGAAGGTGATCGACGGGCGGTTGCCGGTGAAGACACGGTGAGGCGCGATGAAATCGGCCTTCTTGTCCTCCATGCCCTTGTCGGTGAGCTGCTTCTTGGCTTCCTCGAAGGTGCGGCCCTTCATCAGCGCTTCCGACTGGGCAAGCACGTTGGCCATCAGCAGCTGGTGCTGGTGGCGCAGCTCGGGCTCGAAGGCGTTGGCGGCAATCATGAATTCGGCCGGGATGATGCTCGTACCCTGGTGGATCAGCTGGTAGAAGGCGTGCTGGCCGTTGGTGCCGGGCTCGCCCCAGACGACGGGGCCGGAATTGCCCTCGACCGGCGTGCCGTCGATCGTCACGCCCTTGCCGTTCGATTCCATATCGAGCTGCTGCAGATAGGCCGGGAAGCGGGACAGGCGCTGGTCATAAGGCAGCACAGCGCGGGTCGCATAACCGAGAACGTTGCGGTGATAGAAGCCGATCAGGCCGAGCAGCATCGGCAGGTTTTCGGCAACAGGCGCCTTACGGAAGTGGTTATCGACAGCATGAGCGCCATCGAGGAACTTGCCGAAATTGTCGGGGCCGATGGCGATCATGATCGGCAGCCCGATCGCAGACCACAGCGAGTAGCGGCCGCCGACCCAATCCCAGAAACCGAAGACGCGAGCGCTGTCGATACCGAATGCGGCGACCTTATCGAGCGCCGTGGAAACGGCCGCGAAGTGGTGCTGAACGGCGGCATCGCCAAGGGCCTTGGCGATGAACTGGCGCGCCGTCTGCGCATTGGTCATCGTCTCGACAGTGGTGAAGGTCTTCGAGGCGATGATGAAGAGCGTGGTTTCCGGCTGGACCAGCTTCAGCGTGTCGGCAATGTGCGCGCCATCGATATTCGACACGAAATGCGCCCGCGGGCCGTCATGGAAAGGAGCGAGCGCCAGTGTTGCCATGACCGGGCCGAGATCCGAACCGCCGATGCCGATATTGACGACGTCGGTGATCTTCTTGCCGGTCGCGCCCTTGAGCGCGCCCGAGCGGATACCGTCGGCAAACTTGCCCATGGCCGCAAGCACGGAATTGACGTCAGGCATGACGTCCTTGCCGTCAACGATAACAGGTGTGTTGGAACGGTTGCGCAGCGCGGTGTGCAGAACGGCACGATCCTCCGTGAAGTTGATCGCCACGCCTGAGAACATTTCGTCACGCTTCTTGGCAACGCCGCCTTCTTCGGCGAGCTTGACGAGAAGAGCCAGGATCTCATCGTTCACCGCGGTCTTCGAGTAATCCATCAAGAGATCGTCGAGAGAGGCGGTGAAGCGCGAGAAGCGCTTGGGATCGGCAGCGAAGGCAGCGCGGATATCGGTTGCTTTGGTGGCGGCCGCAGTGCTCTTCAGCTTTTCGACGATGGCATTCATGGGAGGCTCCTTTGGAGGCGGAGAGGGTTGCGGAAACTATTCGCTTTGTAGGGCGCAAATCAAGTTCAGCCACAGGCTGCCTGCAAAAAATGACACGAGTTGTGCCGCGCTTGATGAAAAGGGGGAGTGCAGGTATATTTAAGAAGTGGCAGACGGAGTTGGTGCTCCGCCTGCCGTGGCCTATGACTTAAGGATTGTGACCCGGACGGACACTGACCAGCTCGTCCGGGTTTTCCTTACCATAAGCGTAACGCTTAGCGGTTTATACCACATCGCATTACCTCCGTTTCACAAAGCAAGGCTCTTGCCTGAGCCGGCGCGGCCCATCCTCACCGGTGGGCCGGCTGGTCTCGACCCGTACTGCTTTTGCCCGGAAACAGTGCGATCAAATCACATCTTATGGTTGTTTTCAATTATACGTGAGTTTACCCGCGCAGATCCTTGCGAAGGATTTTCCCGACCGGGCTCTTCGGCAGCTCGGTGCGGAATTCGATAATGCGTGGACGCTTGTAATTCGTGAGGTTTTCAGCGCAATGCGCCTTCACCTCGGCTTCGCTCAGGTTGGGATCCTTGCGAACAACGAACAGCTTCACCGTCTCGCCGGAGTGGCCATCCGGAACACCGATCGCTGCTGCCTCGAGAATGCCGGGATGCATTGCCGCCACTTCCTCGATCTCGTTCGGATAGACGTTGAAGCCCGAAACCAGGATCATGTCCTTCTTGCGGTCGACGATCTTTGTATAGCCGCGCTCGTCCATGAATCCCATGTCGCCAGTGCGGAAATAACCGTCCGGGGTCATCACCCGGGCCGTTTCTTCCGGCTTGTTCCAGTAGCCGGCCATGACCTGCGGCCCACGGATGCAGATCTCGCCGATCTCGCCGAGCGGCAGCGAATTGCCGTCTTCGTCCCGGATATCGAGTTCCGTCGAGGGGATCGGCAGACCGATCGAGCCGGTGAATTCAGGAGAGTCGAAGCGGTTGGCAGTCGCGACCGGCGAGGTCTCGGAGAGGCCGTAACCTTCGGTGATGTGCGAGCCGGTCATCTTCAGCCAGCGCTCAGCCACGGGACGCTGCACGGCCATGCCGCCGCCGAGCGACATGACGAGCGACGAGAAATCGAGCTTGGCGAACTCGGCATTGTTCATCAGCGCATTGAACAGCGTGTTGAGGCCCGGGAAGATATGGACGTTCGCCTTGCCGAACTCCTTGACGAAGCCCGGAATATCGCGCGGGTTGGCGATCAGGATATTATGGGCGCCAAGCGACATGCCCATCAGAGAATTCACCGTCAGCGCGAAGATATGGTAGAGCGGCAGGGCGCAGAGGAAGTTCAGCACCTCCGGCTGCTTCTTCTTGTCGAAGGCCGATTTCAGCCAGAGCTGCAGCTGCAGCTTGTTGGCAAGCAGATTGCGGTGGGTCAGCATTGCACCCTTGGCAACGCCGGTCGTGCCGCCGGTATATTGCAGGAAGGCGATGTCATCGCCGCTGAGCGCCGGACGCTGCAGCGACCGACCGGCGCCTTCCGACAAGACCTGCTTGAAGGTCTTGTGCTGCGGGATGGACCATGAGGGCACAAGTTTCTTGACCTTGCGCACCACCAGATTGACGATCAGGCCCTTGGCGCCGAGCATCTCGCCAAGCGAGGTGACGACGACGTGGCGCACGTCGGTCTTGACGAGAACCTGCTCCACTGTGCGGGCAAAATTCTCCAGCACAAAGATCGCCTTCGCACCGGCATCGCGCAACTGATGCTCGAGTTCGCGCGGCGTATAGAGCGGATTGACGTTCACGACGGTCAGGCCGGCGCGCAGGATGCCGTAGACCGCAACAGGGTTCTGCAGCACGTTCGGCATCATGACGGCGACGCGATCACCCTTCTGCAGGCCAAGGCTCTGTAGCCAGGAGGCGACCTTGCGGGTCTGCACTTCCAGCTCGCGATAGGTCAGCGATTTGCCCATGCTGGAGAAGGCGACACGATTGGCATAGCGCTCGCAGGACTTTTCCAGCAGTTCGGCCAGCGAATCATATTCCAGCGGCGGCAGTTCGGGGGGCACAATATCCGGATAGGTGGCAAGCCAGGGCCTTTCCCGCTTGTCGCCGCCAGGATGGACGGAAATGCTGTTCATCGTGTCTCTCTCCCTATCCGGCCACGAATGCCGGTTTGCGGCTGCCGGCGGACAATCCTCCATCATCCTTGCGGGCAGCTTATGCCAATGGCCGAATGGTTCAAGCCGCATTCAGCGTTACACTAACTTTGACGTAAACGTCAATAATATGCAATCGCGCATTTGCGATAAGGCGTGGAACAATGACTCCAGCGTGGCGTTCTCCCATCATCAAAAACAGCAAAGGAGCAGACAATGCTTAACCAGGATACAGACGCCAGCCGCCGTGATCCCAACGTCAAGGACACGCATTCGCTGATTGCCAGCGACCGCGTGGAAGGCACCCGCGTTTATGGTGCAGACGGCAAGCATATCGGCTCGATCGAGCGCTTGATCATCGGCAAGCGCGATGGGCGTGTTGCCTATGCCGTGCTGAGCTTCGGCGGCTTCCTCGGTATCGGTCACGATCATTACCCGCTGCCGTGGGAAAAGCTGAATTACGATACCCAGCTGGACGGCTACCGCATCGATCTGACCAAGGAACAGATCGAGGGAGCGCCGAGCTACGCGGATGATGACGACACCTGGTACAACGACAACGGCCGCCGTGTTTACGATTACTATGGCGTGCCGCCTTACTGGATGTAATTCGTTCTTCGGGACGAGCCGGAAGAGGCCCCGCTGTTTGCGGGGCCTTTTGGCGTTTAGGGGAGGAGATCGTTGGCGCAGCGAAGAACGATGCCCGGAGTGATATCCTGAGCCTTTAATGTCTTGCTGGTCTTGATCGCGAACGCATGGCTTTCGCCCGGCAACAGCGTGATCAGCATGCTATCGACAACAGCAGACGGATCCAGCCGGTCCGCCATCAGGCAGAGATCCTTGAGGAAAGTACCCGCCGTGACGGTGACATCGAGACCATCGGCGGTCGCATTGATCGAAACCGTCATCTCGGGCTTCGGCAATTTCAGATCGATATCCTCGACGAAATAGTGGAACGCCCGCTTGTCGAGCATTTGTACCATCACGACTTCGTTCGCTGCGTTGTCCGGCGCCGCGATGTCGTCTGCAAGTTCGAATTCCTTCGCCTCGAACCGGTCGCAGAGCAGCCGCCAGAATTCGAATTCCGCCAGCACGGTGCCGTCGAGGCGCATGCGCTTGCCCGCAATTTTCGATCGCCAGAACAGCGTCCGCTCATTGACGGCGACCGCTGCCAGCTTGCGGCCGCGCGGCTGGATGGTCAGCAGGCGCGGATCGAAGGCCTGCTGCATCGCATACCAGAGTGGCTTACGGCGGCCGGCGGAATCGAGCGCTGCCCAGGAGGTTACTGGCCAGCAATCGTTGAACTGCCAGACGATGGCGCCTTTGCAGATCGCGCGGTGCGAGCGCATGTGCTCGATCGCGAAGCGGATCGCCCGCGCCTGATTGAGCTGTGTCGCGAAATGCCAGTCATTCATCGTCTCAGGCACCGGCAGGTGGCCCGAGAGGCCGCGGATCAGCTTCTCATTGCCCTGGGTTGCCTTCTGGTGGTGGAAGACACCATGTGACTGCGGCGTCAGCGGCGCATCATGGACGCTCTCTTCCAGAGTTGCCCAGTTCGGCGGTGCCTGCCAGCCGAATTCGGAGCAGAAGCGCGGAATGTAGTTCCGGTAGACTTCCCAGCCGACATCGTTCCAGACGTCCCAGATATGCTTGCATCCGTGCCGGTCATCGTTCGGCTCGATATCCATGCTGCCGGAATAGGGGCTGCCGGGATAGTACGGCCTGTCGGGATCAAGCGCGGCGCAGAGCTTCGGCAGAACATCAAGATAGTAGCCGAGCCCCCAGCTGACGCCGTCCTTGATGATCGGCCGCCAGCCCCATTCGTCGAAGCCCCAGATATTCTCGTTATTGCCGTTCCAGAGCATCAGCGAGGCATGTGGCATCAGCCTGACGACATTGTCGCGAACCTCGGCTTCCACCTCGCCACGCAGCGGCTCCTCTTCCGGATAGGACGCACAGGCAAAGAGGAAATCTTGCCAGACCATCATGCCGGCGCGGTCGCAGGCCTCGTAGAATTCGTCCCGCTCGAAGATGCCGCCGCCCCAGACGCGCAGCATGTTGATATTCGCCGCCTTCGCCTCATCGATCTGTGCGGCGTAGCGTTCGGCAGTCACGCGCGACGGAAAACAATCGTCGGGGATCCAGTTGGCGCCGCACACAAACAGCGGCACGTCATTGACGATGAAGGTGAAAGCCGAGCCGTGCTCGTCCGGCGCGGTGTCGAGACGGATGGATCGGAAGCCGATCTCCTTCGCATAGCTGTCCAGAACATCGCCGCCGGCATCGCGCAATTCGATGGAGAGCGGATAAAGCGGTTGGCCGCCCAGATGATGCGGCCACCAGATCTGCGGCGAGGTAACCGTCACCTGAAAGCTTGTCTCGCCAGAAGCGCCGACCTCGACAGCATGCGAAACGCCGCCGATCTGTGCCACGATCGAGCAGCCCTGGCAGTCCTGTTGAGCCGCGATCCTGGCGTTGATCGTCACGAGACCATCACCACCGGCAAGCGTCGCTGAAACACGTGTCTCCGCCAGCCGCGCCCGGTCCCAGCTTTCCAGCCGCACCGGTTTCCAGATGCCCGCCGTTACCAGCGTCGGACCCCAGTCCCAGCCGAAATTGCAGGCCATCTTGCGCATCAGGTTGCCTGGGCCGGGATAGTTGTTCGGCCGGTAGCCATACTGCTTCTCCATCTCGGCGCCGTAGGCATAGGCGGAGTGGAAGGTGACCGAGAGCTCGTTCAAGCCTGCGTTCAGACGTTCGGAGACATCGAAGCGGTAGGTGCGGTGCTGGTTGAAGGTCCAGCCGATTTCTTCGCCGTTCAACCGGATCGTCGCGATCGTATCCAGTCCATCGAAGACCAGCTCCTGGATCCTGGCTTCATCGGGCACAGCGTCGAAACTCAGCCGGTAAACCCACTCGCAACGGCCGATCCAGTCGTTGGTGATCTCGTTGACGTCGAGATAGGGATCGGGGATGAGCCGTGCCGCAAGCAGGTCGGTATGGACGCAGCCGGGCACGGTGGCCGGAACGTTATCGGGTAGTCCTGGCCGACCTGTATCGTTGCAGGAAAGGGTCCAGCCGGTATGCAGTTCTGTCTTTTCGATCATCGGATGCTCTTACCGAAAACGGCCGTGGCGCTGCAGAACTTCGATCTTGTAGCCATCAGGATCGGTGATGAAGAAGAACAAGGCGAAAAGCTTGCCGTCGCGATTGAGCTCGACCAGCTTGCCGGGATTGAGTCCGGCCTTCTCCAGCCGCGCGTGCTCGACGGCGACTTCATCGACGGAAACAGCAAGATGCCCGTAGCCGTCGCCAAGATTGTAGGGCGCGGTGCGGCCCTTGTTGACTGTCAGCTCCAGCTCGAAGCCGGTCTCCGGATTGCTCATGTAAACAAGCGTGAAGGTCTCGAAATCGATGCGATCGGCAACCGTGAGGCCGAACACCTTGCCGTAGAACTCGACGGATCGCGCCTCATCGACAACGCGGATCATGGAGTGAATCATTTTTGCCAAGGCAGCCTCCTCATGCCGTATCACGGCAGCCTTGGTAGCCGCCGGATCAGGCGGGGCGCAAGCCAATTCTGCGGGTGATCGCGCTTTCGACGAGACCCATCGCATCATAGATCAGCACCGCCATCAGGCCGACGATCAGGCCGCCCTGCAGGATGAACGCGGTATTGTCGGAGATCAGGCCGGCGATAATGACCTCACCAAGCCCCTTGGCGGCGACGGTCGAGCCGATCGTTGCCGTGCCGATATTGATGACGGTCGCGACCTTCAAACCCTCGAGGATCAAGGGCAAGGCGAGCGGCAATTCCACCTTGAACAGCCGCTGCGTCGGGTTCATCCCCATGCCGTCTGCGGCATCGAGAATGGCGGGATTGACCTGGCGAATGCCGGAGACGGTGTTTTCGAAGATCGGCAGCAGCCCGTAGAGGAAGAGCGCAATCAGCGTCGGCGCAGCCCCGAAACCGGTGGCAGGAACCGCAAGCGCCAGCACTGCGACCGGCGGGAATGTCTGCCCGGCATTAGCAATGGCGCGCGACAGCGGTAGGAAATCCTCCCCACTTTTGCGGGTCACGAACACGCCGGCAAGGATCGCCAGAATGGCGGTGAAGACGATCGAGCCGATCACAAGCTCCAGATGCGCCAACGCCAGGGAGGGCAGGCTGTTTTGCGTGTAAACGGGCGGCGCGTTGTTATTGGTCAGCGGCACGAGCATGAAGGAAAGCCACTCCGTCCTGAACAGCAGGATCAGAAGCAGCAGGAAAGCCGCCACACGGAAGATATTGGCGACGATGAACTTCATGCCTTGCGGCCCAGCTCGAGCAGCTTGGTCATCGAGATCGACCCGACCGCTGTCTTTGCGCCATCAGTGACCGCAGCTTCCTCGGAGCCCTGCCAGATCATCTCGGCCAGCGCATCGCGCAGGCTCAGCGATTGCGGCAGCGACAAGCCGAGGCCGCTCTTGGCGGGCGCCATGCTTTCCTTGAGCGGTGAGAGTGACATCAGCTTAAGCGCCCGGTCCGAGGTTCCCGTCAGTTGCTGCACGAAGGGATCGGCAGGTTCCGTGAGGATCTTCTCCGGCGTCGAGCATTGCAGCAGCTTGCCGCCGCTCATCACGGCGATCTGGTTGCCGAGATGGAAGGCCTCGTCCATGTCGTGGGTGACAAGGATAACGGTGGTGCCGAACTGCTTCTGGATCGCCAGCAGGTCGTCCTGCGCCTTGCCGCGGATGACGGGGTCGAGCGCGCCGAACGGCTCGTCCATCAGCAGCACTTCGGGTTCTGCCGCCAAGGCGCGTGCAACGCCGACGCGCTGCTGCTGGCCGCCGGAAAGCTGGTGCGGATACTTCTCGGCAAAGGTCGCCGGATCGAGATTGAAGAGACCTAGCAGTTCTTCGACGCGCTTGGCGATGTGCGCGCCATCCCAGCCGAGAAGCTGCGGTACGGTCGCAATGTTCTGCGCCACGGTGCGATGCGGGAAGAGGCCGTGGCCCTGGATCGCATAGCCGATCTTGCGGCGAAGTTCGGTCACCGGCACGTCCATGACGTTTTGCCCGGCGACGAAAATCTCTCCTTCAGTGATCGGCACCAGCCGGTTGATCATCCGCATCAGCGTCGATTTGCCGGAGCCCGAGGTGCCGACGATCACCGTGACCGATCCTTTCTCGACACTCATCGAAACGTTATCGACAACGGTGGCAGCGCCATAGCGCTTGGTGACGTTCCTGATCTCGATCATGGTCATGCGACGGATCCCCGTATGCTGTCGATGACCGCATCCAGGATGACGGCCGATGAGAAGGCGAAGAAGACGGTCGGCACGGCGCCGAGCATGACCAGGTCCATCGCCGTCTGGCCGATGCCCTGGAAGATGAAGATGCCGAAGCCGCCGCCGCCGATGAGTGCCGCGATGGTGACGAGGCCGATTGCCTGCACGAGCACGATGCGGATGCCTGTGACGATGACAGGCAGCGCCAGCGGCAGATCGATCCCGGTCAGTATCTGCCGGCGCGTCAGGCCCATGCCTGCCGCCGCATCACGCACCGAGGGATCAACGCCCTCAAGGCCGACCACGGTATTGGCGACGATCGGCAGCAGCGAATAGAGCACCAGCGCGATCAGTGCCGGCGCGGTGCCGATGCCGCGGATGCCGAGCTCGGCAGCCAGCGGCACATGTGTTGCGATATAGCCGAGCGGCAGCATCAGGATGCCGAACAGTGCTAGGCTCGGAATGGTCTGGATGAGGCTGAGCCCCTGCAGAACGGCGGCGCGTAGCTTCGGCACCCAGAAGCAGAAGGTGCCGAGCGGCAAACCGATGACGATGGCGATCGCTAGCGACCCGAAGGCCAGCAGCAGATGCGACCAGGCCTCGGACCAGAACTGCGCCGAACGCGTCGAGAATTCCTTCATGATCGACAGGCTGTCGAGCAGCCCGGAGGTGAGGCAGACCGCCAGCAACGCGCTGTAGGCGGCAAGTGCTGCCACCCGCATCCAGGGTGTCAGCCGGATTTTCACCAGCGCATCCGAGACGATCAGGCCGACGACGCCGAGCAGGATCCAGAAGCTGCCGCCGGGCGTCATGCGCGCGGCATTGCTGTTCGGCGGCGTGAAGGCCGTGGCGGCCAAGCCGATTGCGGCGATCAGTGCGGCCAGCGCCAGCGTGCTGATGGCAAGCCGCAGCACGGCATTTTGCAGGAAGAGCGCGGCAAAGGCGGTGGCGATGAGCAGGAGGGTGAGAACGATGGTGGCGGGCTGGTCGAGAAGCTGCGTGAGAAGCATCGGCTTGCCTGAGGCAATGCGGTTCGCCTTCACATAGATGAAGGGCAGAAGAGCAGCGGCAACAACGCCAGCAGTCACCAACACCACGCCGAGCCGGTCCAGTTTGCGGACCGCTAAGGTTTCTTCCATCGATCCATCCCTGTCCGCCAAGAAGGTAGCTCCGCCCCGAAGGGCGGAGCAATGTGAATTACTTGAGGAAGCCCTTTTCCTTCAGGTAACCTTCGGCAACCGACTTTGCCGGCTCGCCATCGACCTGGATCTTGGCGTTGAGCTTGCGCAGTTCGTCGGCGGTCAGGCTCTTGAAGATCGGAGCGAGCACTTCCTCGATCTTGGGGTTGGCCTTCAGCACGTCTTCGCGGATGATCGGGGTCGGTGCATAGACCTGCTGCACGCTCTTGTCGTCTTCGAGAACGACGAGCTCGGCAGCCTGGATCGCGCCGTCGGTGCCGTAGACCATGGCAGTGTTGACGCCGTTGGTCTGGTCGGCCGCGGCCTTGATGGTCGCAGCCGTGTCGCCGCCAGAGAGCACCACTTCCTGATCGGCCGTCAGCTTGAAGCCGTAGGTCGTCTGGAAGGCGGGCAGGGCGCCAGCCGAGTTGACGAATTCAGCAGAAGCCGCGAGCTTCGCAGCGCCGCCGCCGGCAACCCATTTGCCGAAGTCCGACATGGTCTTGAGGTTGTTCGGACCGGCGACATCGCTGCGAACGGCGAGCGCCCAGGTGTTGTTGGCAGGCGAGGGTGTCAGCCAGACGATCTTGTTGGCATCGTAGTCGAGCTTCTTCGCGAGCGCGTAACCCTGGTCGATGTTCTTCCAGGCGGCGTCATCGGCCTTGTTGAAGAAGAAGCCGGCATTGCCGGTGTATTCGGGATAGATGTCGATCTCGCCGGCGGTGATCGCCTTGCGCACGACAGGTGTTGCGCCGAGCGCGATACGGTCCTTGGTCTTGATGCCGTTGGCTTCCAGAGCGAGCGCGATGACGTTGCCGAGCAGCGTGCCTTCGGTATCGATCTTCGACGAAACGACGACGTCTGCAGCATGGGCCGCACCCGCCGCAAAGGCGGAAATAGAAACGGCAAGTGCGAGTTTCTTCAGCATGGAGTGTCCCCTTGGTTTGCACCGTTTACAAGCGCTAGGGCTCTGGCGGAGCCCTTCACGTGTTAAGTCCCCCGGCTCGGGCGAAAGCCGCCGTCATGCCGGACCTGCGAGCATCATGGAAATAGTGTGCGTTCTCGAAAAATCGATGCAACCCCTCTCCAGTATTTGCGATCGCGGCGCGATTATCGCCGTGAAAGCAGTCCCGCGCGCGCAATTGCATTCCTTTATGCAATGCTGGCGGGATTTGTTTTTGTTCCCTTGCGTGTTTCCACGATCATCGAGTGCTCAACGGCTTCATCAGCCATTGCCCCGTTTTTCTTGTCCGGTGACGATAGCCTGCGAATTCCGAAATGGGATATCTTTTTTCGTGAACACACAATAGTGTCCGATTTTCAGTGACTTCCGGAGACCCACGCATTGCATCTGGGCGCCCTTTTCATCGCCAGCCATGTCCTGTCATCGGGGTCCGTCAGAGAGACCGCGCGGCGCTTCACGTTGGCTGCCTCGACGGTATCGGCGGCTGTCTCCAATCTCGAAAGCGAATTGGCGCTGAAACTGACGGAACGCAGTTCCGGCGAACTGGTGACGCTGATCGCCAGCAGCAAGGTGGGCGAGGGATTGGTGCCCGTTCTGGAGGCGATCGACCAACTTGCCGATCTCTCGGGTGAGGCACCGGAAGACTTCGAAGGCTGGGCTGCCCGCATCCCGGTGAAGGTCGCGACCATGGAGCGTTTTCTCGAGGTCGCCGATCAAGGCAGCATCAACCGTGCTGCCCGCCGTCTCGGCCTCGGTCAGCCGCAGCTTTCGCTGCAGATCGCCAATCTGGAGAAGTTCACCGGCCACAAGCTGTTCGAACGGCAGGCGCAGGGCTCGGCCCTGACCGAGGAGGGCAGGCGCGCCTACGCGATCTTCTCGGCGATCAGCCAGGCATGGAACGACCTGAAATCGGCAGCCGACGAGCGCTATCAGCGCACCGCCCGATCGCTGAGGATTGGTTCAATCATCCCGACCGGCGCCGAAAGCTGGGTGGCACGTTGCCTCGGCGCCCTGGTTGCCGATTGGAACACCGGCCGCAACAAGAATGCCATCTCGCTGATCTCGATGACCGCCGACGATCTGCGCGAGGCGCTGAAATCCGGCCGCATCGACGTTGCCATTCTCGATTCCGTTTTCGGACTCGAGAGCTTCCAGAACCGCGAACTGCTGCGCACCGATCTTGTCGCCATCGCCCCGCCGGAGAGCACGGAGACGGATGTCGCCGCACTGGTCGCCGCTCACCCGATCTGCACCCCAAGCGAGCGCACGGGTCTCGGCGACGCTGCGACGGCGCTCAGCCGCGCCGGCATGGTGAGCCGCCGCTTCCGCAATCAGGATATCCGTGCGGCGGATTCGCTGCCCGTGATCGTCGATCTCGTCGCCAATCACGGCTATGTCTCGTTCCTCGGCCGCGTCAGCGCGCTGCCGATTGCCGATCGCGTGCGGATCGTCGATCTGGCCGAGCAGATCCCGATTTCCTATCATGTGGCCTTCAATCACCGGAAAGCTTCCGCCGATGCCTGCACGATGATCATCGACGCCGTACGCAAAATCGTCGGCCAACCCATCGCAAAATCGCCGGTCATGGCGTAGAGCGTTCGGCGCGCCAATTCGGGAGATGAGAAATGCCGGTTTTGCTTGAAGTATGCGTCGATAGCGCCAAGGGGCTTGCTGCCGCGATCGAAGGCGGCGCCAACCGCATCGAACTCTGCTCCGCTCTCGAACTCGGCGGGTTGACGCCCGTTGCAGGCATGATGAAAGCCGCAGCCGCAGCGCCGATCCCTGTTTACGCGATGATCCGCCCGCATGCCGGGCCATTCATCTTCGATGCGGCCGACGAGGCGTCGATGATGGCGGATATCGATGCCGTCAGAGCTTTCGGCCTCGCAGGTGTCGTCATCGGCGCCAACCGGCCGGACGGGACGCTCGACATGCCGCTCATCCATCGCCTCAAGGCTCATGCGGCAGGTCTGGGCTCCACGCTGCACCGCGCCTTCGATCTGGTTCCGGATGCCGATGAGGCGCTTGAACAGGCCGTCGAACTCGGTTGCGAGCGCATCCTGACGTCCGGCTGCGTGCCGAAGGCCATGGACGGTCTCGAAACCCTGAAGCGGCTTTCGGCCACGGCCGCTGGCCGCATCTCGATCATGCCGGGCAGCGGCGTGCGCCCGTCCAATGCAGCCGAAATCCTGCGTGCTACCGGCGCCCGGGAAATTCACGGCTCCTGCAGCTCGGCGCTGGCCAGCATGGACCCGCGCGCGGTTGCCTTCGGTTTCGAAGCGCCGAGCTCGAACCAGACGGATACAGGCATCGTCCGTCAGATGCGTCAGGTCATCGAAGCGGTCTGATCAACCCGCGACCTTGATCACGGCCTTGATCAGGCCGCTCTTCTCATGCGCCCAGCGGGCGAGATCGCGTGGCGCGTCCGCGAGCGTCGTGCGGTGGGTGATCAGCTTGTCGACTGGCACGAGGCCCTTGGCGATCGAATCCGCCACATGTTCGAAATCGATCCGCGTTGCGTTACGGCTGCCGATCACCATCATTTCGCGCTTGTGGAATTCGGGATCGGAGAAGCGGATTTCGTCCTTGACGACGCTGACCAGTACCAGTGCGCCGCCATGGGCAACGAAGGAGAAGGCCTTTTCCATCGACGGGCCATAGCCGGTGGCATCGAAGACCACATCGAAACAATCGCCATCTGTTGCAGCCTTCACTGCATCGGCGGTTGCCTCGTTCGCGACGATGCCCGACTGGAAGCCGAAACGATCGGCGGCCATCTGCAGACGCTCGGCGCTGGTATCGAGCAGCGTAACCTCATGACCGGCGATACGGGAGAAGATGGCCGCCCCGAGCCCGATCGGGCCGGCACCGATGACGAGCGAGCGCGAACCGGCGGCTGCCATCGACCGGCGAACAGCATGCGCGCCGATCGCCAGAAACTCGACGGTCGCCGCCGCTTCGAGGCTGAGACCCTTTGCGGCATAGAGATTGCCCGCGGGTACCGTGATCTCTTCGCAGAAGGCACCATCGGTATGGACGCCGAGAACCTTGATGTTTGTACAGCAGTTCGGCTTGTCCTTCCGGCAGGCAACGCAGGTGCCGCAGGAAAGGTAGGGGTTGACGATCACAGGCATTCCCACCGCCATCGCCACGCCGTCGCCGGTCTCGACGACGGTGGCGGATATCTCATGCCCCATGACGCGCGGATATTCGAGAAACGGATGCTTGCCTTCGAAGATGTGGTAGTCCGTGCCGCAGATGCCGACATGGCTGACCGCCAGCCGCACCCAGCCGGGAGCGGGCGTGCCGGGGGAAGGGCGCTCGACGATTTCGAGCACACCGGGCTTCTGGCAAAGCACTGCTTTCATCTTGTTTCTCGCATTCAGAAGTGAAGAAGCCGGTCGATGACCGGCTTCGCTTTTCGTCTCAGACGCTCCGGCGGCGGCGCAACTGGTCGAAGTAGACGATCACGATGATCAGAAGACCGGTGATGATGCGCTGCCAGAAGGAGTTGACGTTGAGCAGGTTCGCGCCGTTGTTGATGGTCGCCAGAATGAAGGCGCCGATCAGCGGGCCGTGGACGGAGCCGACCGCACCGAAGAGCGACGTGCCGCCGATGACCGAGGAAGCAATCGCCTGCAGCTCCCAGCCGTCCGCCTGTGTCGCGTTGCCGATGGCGATACGGGAGGCCAGCAGCACGCCGACGAAGGCGGCGAAGGTGGCGGAGAGAATATAGGCGAGGAAGATCATCCGGTTGACGTTGACGCCGGAGAGGCGCGCGGCTTCTGCATTCGAGCCGACCGCGAAGAGATAGCGGCCCCAGCGGCTGAGATGCAGGAACACGAAGCTCGGCACCGCGACCAGGATCACCATCCAGAACAGGCTCGGAATGCCGAGGAAGTCGGCGCGGGCGAAGTTCGAGAAGTCCTCGTTGACGATATTGATCGACGAGCCATTGGTGATCAAAAGGCCGATACCACGCAGCGATGTCAGCGTTGCCAGGGTGATGATGAAGGGCGGCAGGCCCATCTTGACGATACCGAAGCCGTGAAAGGTGCCGATCAGCACGCCGAACAGCAGGGTAAGCAGGATAGCCGCCCAGACCGGGACGCCCGCCTGCAAAAGCCAGGCGATAATGACCCCGGCAAAGCCGACGATGGCGCCCACCGAAAGGTCGATACCCGCCGTGATGATCACGAAGGTCTGCCCGAGCGCCAGGATAGCCGTCATCGACCCCTGCCGCAGCAGGTTGCTGATGTTTAGGGGCGTCCAGAAGCTGGCGGTGAAAATTCCGAGCATCAGCCAGAGGAAGAGCAGCAGACCGATCAGGGTCAGGCCGAACAGAATGTTGACCTTGCGGCGTGGCGGCGGAGGCGCAATTTCGGTGGGGGTTGCAGTCACTGTTCTCTCTCCCTCTTATTCTTCTTGCTCAGACGCCGATCGCTTCGCCAAGCACTTCTTCATGCGACGCTGCGTGGAAATCATGGCTGGCGACAAGCTTGCCACCGCGGAACACATGCAGCCGGTCCGCAAGCTCGTAGACTTCAGGCAGGTAGGAGGAGATCAGGATGATGCCCGCGCCTTCCTTCAATAGCTTGGCAAAGAGCCGGTAGATTTCCGCCTTGGTGCCGACATCGACGCCGACAGTCGGCTCGTCGAAAATGAACAGCCGCGCGCCATGGCTCAGCCATTTGCCGATGACGATCTTCTGCTGGTTGCCGCCGGACATGCTGGATGCATTCACGCGGCGGCTCGGCGTCTTGATGCTGAGATCGCGGATCTGCTTGTCGGCGTTCGCTGTCTCGACGGTATGATTGATGACGGGCCCGCTGCTCAGCCGCTTGAAGACAGGCAGGTTGATATTGAGGCCAATCGGCAGGTTGAGGCAGAGCCCCTGGTCGCGGCGGCTTTCCGGCGCCAGCGCGATGCCGAGATCCATGGCGGCGCGCTCGTTCTTGATATCGACCTTCTTGCCCATCCAGTGAATTTCACCTGATGTCGTCTTTTCCCGGCCGTAGAGGCCGAGCGCGAATTCGCTGCGCCCCGCACCGATGAGGCCGTAAAGCCCGACGATCTGCCCGGCCTTGACGCTCAGGGACACGTCGTCGAAGCCCGGTCCGGAGAGGCCGCGCACTTCGACGATCGTCTCGCCGATCGGAATTTCTTCCTTGTGGTAGATCTGCTCGATCGAGCGATTGATCATCAAGGCGATCAACTCGGTCTCGTTTGTCTCGCCGATCAGGCGTGTGCCGACATGGGTTCCGTCGCGCAGAACCGAAACGCGGTCTGCGAGCTCGAACACTTCTTCCATGCGGTGGCTGATATAGACGATCGTCACGCCTTCCGCCTGCAGCCTTCGGATCAGCTTGAAGAGCTGGGCCGATTCCTGGCGGGTCAGATAGGCTGTGGGCTCGTCAAAGATCAGGAACTGCGTGCCGCGCATCGCGGCCCGGGCGGTCGCCACAAGCTGCTGCTGGCCAATGGTCAGATCGCTGAGCAGCGCACTGGCGGGCAGCCCGAAGCCGAGATCGTCGAGCACGGTCTGGGCCATGTTGACCATCTGCTTCTTGCGCATCAGGCCGAACTGATTGACCTCGTCGCCGAGGAAAAGGTTGGCGGCCACGGTCAGGTGCGGGCAGAGCACCACTTCCTGATGGACGGCGTTGATGCCGCGGGCGATCGCCTCGTTCGGCGAGGACAGACCGACGGGGTGGCCGCACCAGAGAATTTCACCCGCCGTGCGGGTGATGACGCCGGTCAGAAGCTTGATGAGGGTGGATTTTCCGGCGCCGTTTTCGCCGACGATCGCGTGAATTTCACCGGCCAGAAATGTCACCGTCGCTGGTTTCAGCGCCTGGACGTAGCCGTAATTCTTCTGCAATCCCTTGAGTTCCAGGATGGGCGAACCTGCCGGAATACGGCTTGCCTCTTTCAGCGTGGCACTGTCATCGTGGCGATGACTGACCTCTTCCAGTCCGTCCATGGACCTCTCCTCCCATATGCGAATTCCTGTTTCTCCACCCAGGTTCCGCGCTACCACGCGGACGATAACACAGGTGAAGAAAAGGCCGCGCGGAATTTCTTACGCGCGGCCTCGACTGAAGATTACTTGATCTTCGGGTTCAGAAGAGCGTCGATCTTCGGCTCTGCCATGTTGGCCTTGGTGACCAGGTTTGCGCCGGTATCGACGTTCTGTTCGACCTTCTCACCCTTGGAGACGGCGAGTGCGGTCTTAATGCCGTCGTAACCCATGCGATAGGGGTCCTGCACCACGAGACCGGCCAGTGCGCCGTCCTTCAGGAAGCCGACGGTCTTGTCGTCACTGTCGAAGCCGATGACCTTGACCTTGTCGCCGAGCTTGTTTTCAGCAATCGCCTGGCCGACGCCCTGTGCCATGATCAGGTTGGACGCGAAAACGCCAACGATGTTCGGGTTGGCAGTGATGAGGTCGGTCATCATGTTGAGGCCGGTGGTTGCCTGGCCGTCAGCATACTTGTCGGCGATCACCTTCAGGCCCGGATACTTGGTCTTGACCTGATCGAGGAAGCCTTCGCGGCGCTGTTCGAGCGAACCTGCACCTGCAATGCTGGTGATGATGGCGATTTCGCCTTCTTCCTTGCCGGTGGCGCCCTTGATGGCAGCGGCAAGACCGTCAGCAGCGATGCGGCCGCCCTGGGTGTTGTCGGTGGTCAGGAACGACTTGAAGGCCTTGGAGTCAGCGCCGGAGTCGATACCGATGATCGGAACGGACTTGGCAGCTTCGTCGATCGGCTTGCCGAGCGCCTTGAATTCGGTCGGCGAGATGACGACAGCGGCCGGCTTGCCGGCAACAGCGTTTTCGAGAATGCTGATCTGGCCGTTGACGTCGGATTCAGACTGCGCGCCGAGTTCCGGCACCTTGACGCCGAGATCGGTACCGGCCTTGCGGGCGCCGGCCAGAACGATCTGCCAGTAGAAGGACGTGGTGTCCTTGACGATGATCGGGATCGTCACTTCCGCAGCGAAGGACGGCATCGGCATTGCCGTTGCGATAAAGGCTGCACCTGCGAGAGCGCTAAACGCCCGGCGGGAAAGGATGGACTTCATGCTCATTGTGGGTTCTCCTCCCAAGTTGCGTTCTCCTCCAGAAAACCAAACCGCTGAACGCAGGCGGACGATTTTTATCGATAAAAAACATTTGCCGGATGAAGCTAGCTGAGGCTTTTTGAAATTGCAAGTGGGGCAATTTCGCCTTTTTCGCTTCCTTCAATCCTCCCTAAGCTTATGTTTTTCCATCAATTCAAAGATACTCTAAAATTGTCGTCAGCCGCGATAGACCTCTTCGGGAAGGACGACGCCCTTCTTCAGGATCAGATTGCCGTAGAGCCGGAATTCGGTTGTCGCGACAATATAGGCGGCCTTGCGCGACCGTTCGTAGAAGGCGAAGCGCTCCAGCGTGGCGATGCGGAAGCTGTCACCCGCCTTGCGGTCGACGATCGCCTGGAACTCGGCGCAGACCTCGGGCACGGCTGCCGCGTCACCGACGACTTCCATGCGCCATGCGCTTTCCGGCACGAAAGTGTCTAGCGGGAAGTGGGTCAGGATCGCTTCGGCCATATCGGTGGCGCTCACGCCGTCGGCGCGGATCATTTCCGGGCCCATGCTGGCGGACGGGAAGTTGGCGTCGGCAATAACGATCTCGTCGCCATGCCCCATTCTGGCGATCGCCAGAAGCAGGTCGGGGCTGAGGACGGGGTGGACACCCTTAAGCATGCGTGGCTCCTACATACGAACGGCATCGCTGCCCAATGGCTTAGCAACGAGCGTTTGGCTTTCGAATTCCGGGAAGATGCTGTCGGGCAGGCGCGGCTCGAAGAGCTGCATGTTGCGCTCCAGGCTGGATGCCCTGGCCGTGCCGATCAGCACCGATGAGACGAATGAATCGCGAAGCGGGAATTGCAACGCGGGCGCGGCCAAGGGAACGCCGTGGCGCTTGGCGATCTCTTCCATCGCGGTCACCTTGGCAACGACATCAGGCGTCGGCGCCATATAGTCGAAATGCGCGCCGGGCACTGGCCCGGTCGCCAGGATCCCCGAATTGAAGACGCCGCCGACCACAAGGCTCGTGCCCTTCTGCTGGCAGAGCGGAATGAGCTCGGCCACCGCGGAACGGTCGAGCAGCGTATAGCGCCCGGCCATCAGGATCACGTCGATATCGGCATTGCGCATCACGTCGAGGCAAACAGGCACCTCGTTGACACCAAGGCCGAAAGCCTTGATGGCGCCGCTCGATTTCAGCTGCTCCAGCGCCTTGATGCCGCTGTCGAGAAACTGCTTCAGATGGACGGCATTTTTCGCGGCGCCATGCGTATAGCCGCCGATATCGTGCACATAGAGAATGTCGATGCGATTGAGACCAAGCCGCGCATAGCTGAAATCGACCGAGCGCATGATGCCGTCATAGGAATAGTCATAGTCCGCATCGAAGGAGAGCGGATCGACATAACTGTAATCGGGAACAGTGCCGGTCGGCACCGGCCGCAGCAGGCGGCCGACCTTGGTCGACAGCACATACTCGGCTTCCGGCTTGGACCGCAGGAAGTCGCCGACAGTGCGCTCGGCGAGGCCGAGGCCATACCAGGGCGCCACGTCAAAATAGCGGATACCGGCATTCCATGCCGCATCCAGCGTGTCCATCGCCTGCTCGCGCGGGCAGGCGCGGTAGAGGCCGCCGAGAGCTGCAGCACCGAAGCTGATTTCGGTCACCTGCAGATCCGTCTTGCCGATCCTCCTCGTCTTCATCATTCCTCCTCTGAAGACTTGTCTGTCTGTATATTAGAGCGTTGCTCCAAGATGCCACGGCACGAATTCGTTATCGCCGTAGCCGAACTCTTCGCTCTTGGTCTTCTTGCCCGATGCGGTGTTGATGATGAGCTCGAAGATCTCGCGGCCCTTGCCCGAGATCGTCGCGTCACCTGATGCGATCGTGCCGCAGTCGATATCCATGTCCTCTTCCATCGCCGCATAGAGCGCCGAGTTGCTAGACAGCTTCAGCGATGGAGCGGGACGACAGCCGAAGCAGCTGCCGCGTCCCGTCGTGAATGCGATCATGTTGGCGCCGCCCGCGACCTGGCCGGTTGCCGAAACTGGGTCGTAGCCGGGCGTATCCATGAAGACCAGACCCGGCGCCGTGACGCGTTCCGCATAGCCGTAGACGGCTGTCAGTGGCGAGCGCCCACCCTTGGCGACGGCGCCAAGCGACTTCTCGAGAATGGTCGTCAGGCCGCCGCGCTTGTTGCCGGGCGAGGGGTTGTTGTCGAGCGATGCGCCATGCAGGCCGACATATTTTTCCCACCAGACGATTTTCTCGTCGAGCTTCCTTGCCACGTCGTCGCTGACGGCACGGCTGCGCAGCAGATGCTCGGCACCATAGATTTCCGAGGTTTCCGAGAGAATGGATGTGCCGCCCGCTGCCGCAAGCAGATCGGCCGCGACGCCGAGCGCCGGATTGGCGGTGATCCCGGAAAAGCCGTCCGAGCCGCCACACTGCAGGCCGATGATGATGTCGCTGATCGGCAGCGCCACGCGGCGTTCCTTGCCGACATCGGCAGCGATCTCGCGCAGCATGCCCATGGCGCGCTCGACGGCGCGGCGCGAGCCGCCGGCATCCTGAATATTGAAGTGCCGCTTGGTGTCGCCGGCGCCGCTCTGGCCGTAAAGCGTCAGCTGGTTGACCTCGCAGCCGAGGCCGATCATCAGCACGCCGCCGAAATTGACGTGGCGCGTATAGCCGGCAAGCGTCCGGTGCAGAACAGCCATGCCGTCGCCGGTCGAGCTCATGCCGCAGCCCTGGTCGTGAACGATCGGCACGAAGCCGTCGATGCCTTCGTAATGCGGCAGGATCGTCCGGTTTGCCTCGTCTGCAATGGCGCGGCAGACGGTGGTGGAACAGTTCACGCTGGCGATGATGCCGATGTAATTGCGGGTCGCGGAGCGGCCATCGGCACGCTTGTAACCCATGAAGGTGCGGGCCTTGTCTTCGGCGGTCGCCGCTTCCGGCGCGGAATTGGCGGTCGCTGCCAGGCGGTCGTTTTCGAAATGCAGATTGTGGCTGTGGACGTGGTCACCCGCTTTCACTTCTGCGGTCGTGCGTCCGATGGCCTGGCCATACTTGACAACGGGCGTGCCGAGCGGGATGTCGGCGATCGCAACCTTGTGGCCGGGGTCGATTTTCTGCCGTGCGGCGACGCCGGCAACAATGGCTCCGGGCTCGATGGCCGACGTGGCGACGGCGACATTATCTCCGGCCGAAAGGATGAGCCAAGGAAGTTTGTCCAATTGTCTTCTCCCTGAGGAAAACGCTCGCTGCATTGGCGAAATGCGCATTGATTTTGTTTTTTATCTACAATAAACATTTTGAAGTCAACGGGAATATTGTTCCTGTGGACGAGGGAGGCAAACAGCCGCAAGCAATCCAGAATAATATAAGGATTGCAATGGATAAGCCCCCGGCGCACTGGCCGCACGATCGCGTGCAGGGTCTCGGCGCACGGGAAGGAGCGGGGTGGCATGGCAAGACAGAATACCGTCTTCAAGGAAGCGTACAACAGGTATGCGGCCGCACTGCGTCCGGATGCCGCGCTGCCGTCGGAGCCCGAAATTGCCGCCCAGCTGGGCATCAGCCGCAGCACCGCGCGGGCGATCCTGACGCGCCTGAGCGACGAGGGGATCATCCGCTGGAACAAGCGCCAGAAGATCGTGCTCAGGGCGCCGACCGCCAAGGATCTTTTTCCATCCGAGGAAACGGATTCGCTGCACGACATCATCGAGCGCAGCTTCATGCAGCGCATCCTCTCGGATGATGCCGCGCCCGGCATGCAGATCAACGAGCTGGAACTGGCCCGCGAGATCGGTACCGGGACGACAAGCGTTCGCGAATTCCTGATCCGCTTCTCCCGTTTCGGGCTGATCGAGAAGCGGCCGAACAGTCATTGGATATTGAAGGGCTTCACCCGCGAATTCGCGCTGGAACTCGCCGATGTGCGCGAAATGTTCGAGCTCCACTCGGCCGCCGATTTTGGCCGTCTGCCTAAGGATCATGCCGCCTGGCAGCATCTGGCCGTCATCAAGCAGGACCATCTCGATGTGCTTGCCGACATGGATCGCCGCTATAAGGAGTTCTCGGCACTCGACGAGCGCTTCCACCTGCTGATCCACCGCGCTTCGAAGAACCGCTTCATCGCCGATTTCTACGATGCCATCGCCATCGTGTTCCACTATCACTACCAGTGGAACAAGGCGGCCGCCCGCCAGCGCAACGAGCGCGCCATTCACGAGCATCTCGATTACATCGCTGCGCTGGAATCCGGCGATCAGGCGCAGATCGATTTCTCGGCCCGCCTGCACCTGCGCTCGGCCCGCCAGACCCTGCTGCAATCGCTGCCGCAGAATCCGGCCGATGTCTGATCCTTAGTGCGATGCCGCTTCGCTAGCGGAAACGCTCGTCGTCCTGCGACGATGATCGCCGACCGGGATGAGCCACGTCGAGATCAGCGTCATCACCGCCACCACGACGATGCCCCAGAAGCTCCAGTGCAATGACGCATCGAAGATGCCGCGCACAACGGGATCGCCTGCGAGCTCGGTCAATCCGGTCGGCTGGTTCAGGACGTTGTGCAGGTTCTCGGCGGTGTCGCCGCTGGCATAGTGATTGATCCCGGCATTCAGGATCGCCCCGAGGACGGTGGCGCCCAGCGTATTGCCGAGGCTTCGGGCGAAAATGATCGAGGCCGTGGCGCTGCCGCGCATCGACCATTCGACGCTGTCCTGAACCAGCGCAATGCTGGTCAGGTTGATCAGGCCCATGCCGAAGCCCATGAAGAACGAGCCGGCACCGGCGACGATCGGCGAGCTGTCCGGCGTCAGGAACAGCAGGAAAAGCGCACCGAACGGAAACAGCAGGCTGCCGAAACGCAGGGTGTTGCGAATGCCGAAGGCCTTGAACAGCTTGCTCGACATCATCACCGACAGCGGCCACCCGACAACCAGCATGGTCAGCGTGAAACCGGCCACGATCGGCGAGCGGCCAAGCACGCCCTGAATATAGACAGGGAGAATGGTGGAAAGCCCGATCAGCGCCATACCGGCAAGCAGCATGCAGATATTGCTCGTCGCGACGAGGCGGCGGCTCCACAGCGCGATCGAGATGATCGGCTCGGGCGCGCGTTTCTCCTGCCAGAAGAACAGGGCGCCCGAAATGACGAAGACGGCGGCGAGCGAGAGCAGGATCCAGGCGCTGGCATCCGTCTCGGTCAGGATCACCAGCACGGCGATGATGGCAATCGAAAACAGGATCGCGCCGAGATAGTCGATGCTGGCCTCCTTGTGCGCCACGGTTTCCTTCAGGAACAGCGAGAAGGCGATGATCGAGAAGACGCCGATTGGCAGATTGATCCAGAAGATCCACGCCCAGGAAATATTGTCGACGATGACGCCGCCGGCGAGAGGCCCGACCACCGCCGAGGTTGCCCAGACGGTTGCCATGATGCCCTGGACACGGCCACGTTCCTCGAGCTTGAAGAGGTCGCCGATGATCGTCATCGTCACCGGCTGGATGGCGCCTGCGCCGAGGCCTTGCAGCAGGCGGAAGACGATCAGCGAGGTCATCGACCAGGCAAAGCCGCAAAGCAGCGAGCCGATCAGGAACACCACGATGCCGCCGATCAGTACCGGCTTGCGGCCGAAGATGTCGGAGAGCTTGCCGTAGATGACGGTGGTCGTCGATTGCGCCAGCAGGAAGGCCGAAAATACCCAGCTGTAATAGCTGAAACCGCCAAGCTGGCCGACGATGCGCGGCATTGCGGTCGCCACGATCGTGGCTTCGATCGCCACCATGAAGGTGGCAAACATGATGGTCGCGACAACGAGAACGCGGTTCGAGCGCTGGGCCGTATCAGACATGACTTACCTTTCAGGATGCTTCGCTATGCCGTCATCGAAGGCGGCTCGGCAGAAAGGGGCAAGCGCCGGCGCGAAGTGCTGCTTTGGTTTTTAGGCCCTTGCTGCGGGCTCTGTAAAGCCAATTATCCTTCCGGTTACACAACGCAAAACCGCCGCAGCGATGGTTTCGCTGCGGCGGCCATGGTCAATCCCGTTTCTGCCTAGAACGACGCTCCGCGCCAGATCGGGCCGTTGCTCTCTTCGTCCTTAAGACTGGTCGAGCCGAAGTGATAGCGCATGCCGACGAGGAAGTTGTTGGAGATGTCGCTGTCGCTGCCGAAGTCGTCGACAGCGAGCTTGGCATGCTCGAAGCGGTAGCCCGCATAGAAGGAGACCGGCGTGCCATCCGGTCGGTAGTTGCCGATCGCGGAGATCTTCCAGATATCGGCCGTCTCGATGTCATCCTGGTAGCGGTCGAATGCAGCTTCGAAATCGGCGCGGATATTGTCGGTGAAGAAATAGCGCATCCCGGCACGGCCGGCATAGTGATCATAGTCAAAGCCGCCGATATCGGTCGTGCCGAGGCCGGCCTGACCATAGATGGTCATGTCGGTGCCGAGCCATGCGGCTTCCAGGCCGCCGAGATAGTCGCGTGCGGTCGTATCCGGCAGGAAGCGCGATTCAAACCGTCCGGTCTGGCCGAAGACGCCGAACGCATAGTTGCCGTCAGGCCGGTAATAAACATGCAGCGTACCGCCGATATTGTCGTTCCAGCCGTATTCCTGGAGATAGGAATGCGCGTAATCGGCATCCGCCTGCAGGTTGAGCCCGGTGTCGGAACTCGCATTCATCGATCCGCGCAACCGCCACGAGCGGCTGTCGAGCTCGGTGTCGCGCGATGTGCCGGTCTCGAAGCCCCCTTCGATATATCCGGTGAACCGGCTCGCCGTTGCCGGTACTTTCTCCGGTTCATCGAGCAGAAACTTCGGGATCATCAGATCGTTAGGCGCCAGATCGGCAGCCATCGCCCCGTGAACGCCAACGACCGAAAACGCCGACGCCAAAACCGCGGCAGCCAAACCTTTCATAGAAACTATCCCCCAAATCACAACTGGAGGAAAGGATATCAATCAAGGGTTAACCATGTATTTCAATCATTGCGTAACTATGAAAAAGCTTAACAAAGCCATAGGCTGTGTTTTTAGCGGTATTGAAACGACTGGGAAAAGCAAATGGTGCCGCTTGCAGGACTCGAACCTGCGACCCCATCATTACGAATGATGTGCTCTACCACCTGAGCTAAAGCGGCAATCCGTGCGGCCGAACCAGGCGGCCCGCGATTTGCATGGCGCTGATACAGCCATTGTTTGAAGATTTCAAGCGCCGTCTGGCGGCTTTGGCAAAAAAGACCGGCGTTGTGGAAATCGTCCTAGAGGCTGAGGCGGGCGCGGGCGGCGCGGTATTCGCTGTCCAGGCGATCGACGAGCTTTGCAACCGGCTCGACAGCCTTGATGGCGCCGATGCCCTGGCCACTGCCCCAGATATCCTTCCAGGCCTTAGCGCCGCCGACTGCCTGTTCGAAATCCATCTTCGAGGGATCGGCGACGGGAAGGTTGTCGGGGTCGAGGCCTGCGGATTTCACCGATGGCTTCAGATAATTGCCATGCACGCCGGTAAAATAGTTCGAATAGACGATATCGTTGGCCGCCCCGTCGACGATTGCCTGCTTGTAGGCGTCGCTCGCTCGGGCCTCCTCGGTGGCGATGAAGGGGGTGCCGATATAGGCCATGTCGGCGCCCATCGCCTCGGCCGCCAGGATCGCCCCGCCATTGGCGATGGCGCCGGCAAGCAGCAACGGGCCATCGAACCATTCACGGATTTCCTGGATGAGGGCGAAGGGCGACAGCGTGCCGGCATGGCCGCCGGCGCCGGCGGCGACCGCAATCAGCCCGTCGGCACCCTTGCGGATCGCCGAGTTGGCGTGGCGGTTGTTGATGACGTCATGCAGCACGATGCCGCCATAAGAATGCACGGCGGCATTCACCTCCGGCACGGCGCCGAGCGAGGAGATGACGACGGGCACCTTGTATTTCACGCAGAGCATCAGGTCGTGCTCCAGCCGCTTGTTCGACATATGGACGATCTGGTTGACCGCAAACGGCGCGGCCGGCCGGTCCGGATTGGCGGCATTGTGGGCGGCAAGCTCCTCGGTGATCATCGCCAGCCATTCGTCGAGCTGGCTTTCCGGCCGGGCGTTGAGCGCCGGAAACGCGCCGATGACGCCTGCCTTGCATTGCGCCAGTGTCAGGGCCGGATGCGAGATGATGAACAGCGGCGAGGCCACGACCGGGAGTCGCAGGTTCTTCGTCAGGATTTCGGGCAGCGCCATGAGGTCACCATGAATTGACGTTTACGGAAGCGTCAATTTGATAACAGAGTTACATTGCGCCGAAAAGGCCACCCAACTGGGCAGGCTACCGATTTTGCGATTTTCGGATATTCTGAAAGGCGGCGTTTTCCCCTGCCGATCGGCCGGGCGGCGTGCCGGAGGCTTGCGGTTTGGCGCTGTTGCCGCTACCGGATTTTGTTAGGCATTTGTAAAGATTTGAGCGGAATGCCGGTTTCAAGAGTGAAGGATCGCACGTGAGCGGATTAGAAACGGCCATCAGAACGGCGCTTGGCAATTCCGATCGCGACAATCCAGAGATCCGCGCCAGAATCTATCAGTCCGCGCGCCAGGCGCTGGAGGCAGGGCTGCGCAAGCAGGACGTCACCGACCGCGATGCTGTCGCGCACCACCGTCACCGGCTTGAGACGACGATCCACATGATCGAGGCCGAAGAGCGCGAGCGTATGCATCCGCGCCAGGGGCCGCCGGAAGTGCCGGTTCCGCCTGTTGTCGAAGTGCCCGAACCCTATCATCATGAAGCCCCGTCGCCTGAGGCGGCCGCGCCGGAACTGGCAGGCGAGACACGCCATGCTGAAGAGCCGCGCAGCGCCTATGACGATGCGAGCCTCGACGGCGTGCATGCCGGTGCTGCCGATCACTTGGGTGCTGCGCCCGCTGCGGAGGAAGCCTTTGCCGCCGAACCACGTCCGGCGGCCAAGGCTGCGGCTCCCGGCAATATGGATTTCCGCCCGGAAGGGGCGGCCAAGCGTCGAAAGCCGCGCAAGTTTTTCTCCCGGCTTCTGGTCTGGTGCGTGCTGATCGCCTTTCTCGGCATGGGGGCCTGGTGGGCGCATAAGTCAGGCCTGCTGCTGACGGCCGCGGAGCGCGATACCAGCGTTGCCAATCCGCCTGCCAGCACCCAGCCTGAGGATTTCGACGGCAGCCAGAACGAGACGGCAGATAATTCCGGCAGCCACACCGACGAGCCTGTAACCATCGACCCGCAGAACAGTTTCTCGGCCGAATGGATCGAGGTCTTCAAGCCATCCGATGCCAGCAAGATCGCCAATGGTGCGCAGGCGCATACGGAAAACGTGACGGAGAACGACGCGGCCGCAGTCCGGCTGATTTCGCAGAGCAACGGCGCCGACGGCAATATCGGCATCACCGTACCCGCCGCCGTGCTGCAGCAGCTCGCCGGAAAGTCGTCCACCATCGCCATCACCTTGCAATCGACCACCGACGAGCCGACGCAGATCACCGTCGAGTGCGATTTCCAGACGCTTGGGAACTGCGCCCGTCACCGTTTCAGCGTCACGCGGGAAAAGTCGGATGCGCTGCTGCAAGTCAGATTCGATCGCTCTCTGGCGCCGAGTTCGGATGGCAAGCTGCTGATCAACAGCGATGTCGATGGCAGGGCCCGCGGGATCAATCTTTACGCGGTGCGTATCCTGCCCGGGCAATAAGCAGGCTCGATCAGCTGCCGGCGGGCGCCTGGCTGAGCAGGATCGAGAGGTCCTGCGGCGTATCCTCGACGATACCGTCGAAGCCACAGCTTTCACGAACGATCTGCGCCGGTGCGCCGCCGGAAAGCCGCAGGCCGACGATCACGTTGGTATAGCCGTCCCAGATTTGCGGCGCCGGCTTGTATTTCCGCTCCCAGCGCGCCTCGATGATATGAGGCTCGACGCTCTTGCCGGTGAGCACCTGCTCGATCTCAAGACGGAAGAGCGCGTCCTTCTGCTCCGGACGGCTCTGGTAGCCGACAACTTTCGCCCTGACGATCGTATCTGAGCGATAGAGCACGCTGTAATCAACATCCTGCAGCAGCACGCAGGCATGTGCCTGTGCGGCGAGCCCAAATACCGTCAAAAATCCGCCGATCGCCGCTGCAGGCCGCATTAACCCATCCTATTTCAGAAAGCCGGGACCCGAGCCGATGATCTTGTCGTCGAGTTCGCCGAGCGCGCTCTTGTCCTTGCCGTCGTAGTCCATCGTCTTCAGCATGTGGCGAAGCAGGTTGATCCGTGCTCTCCGCTTGTCGTTGGCGCGGATGACGGTCCAGGGCGCGAATTCGGTATGCGTCGCTTTCAGCATCCGGTCGCGCTTGTCGCTGTAGTCGCCCCATTTCGTCAGTGCCGCGATATCCATGGACGATAGCTTCCAAACCTTGAGCGGGTCGTGTCTGCGGTCGTGAAAGCGCTTCAGCTGCATTTCGCGGCCGATATCCAGATAGAACTTGAAGAAATGAATGCCCTCGTGGGCAATCACCTTCTCAAGTTGCGGCGCCTGTTCCAGGAAATCCTCGTACTGCTTCGGCGTGCAGAAACCCATGACCGGTTCGACACCGGCGCGGTTATACCAGGAGCGGTCGAAGAGCACGAATTCGCCGGCCGTGGGAAACTGGCTGATATAGCGCTGGAAATACCATTGACCGGCTTCGCGTTCGGTCGGTTTCGCCAGCGCGACGACGCGGGCAAGACGCGGGTTCATGCGGGCAGACGATGCGGAAATCGCGCCGCCCTTGCCGGCGGCATCCCGGCCCTCGAACAGCGCCATCACCCGCTTGCCGGTTGCCTGCAGCCAGAACTGCACCTTGACCAGTTCGATTTGCAGCTTCTCGAGGTCTTCGAGATAGTCTTCTTCCTTCAGCTTCTTCTTGTAGGGAAAGTCGCCGGATTCGAGCGCGTTGTCGCTGATCCAATCGGGCAGGACCGGATCATCGACGTCGAAGACACGCTTCTTGCCCCTGATCTCCAGTTCAACTGCGCGGCTTTCGACATCCTCGCCCATAATTTCCTCCAGCAACGTCGGCTTTTGAGCAGGCGATCATATTTCGTGTGAAAAATCAAATCTCTCGGGGAATTCAGAAAAAGCTGTGTGTTTCCACGGCTTGTTTCGCGGCTGGTGGCCGCAGCCGAAAACTTCTGTCATGAATCAGCGCTATCAGGCAAAGTTTGAAGCGATAAACAGGACCCGATGCGGGCGAGGGGCACGTGGAAGAGGAAACGCCGTGGACATCGGGGCTGATGGCCCGCATCAGGCAGGAACGGCCAGTGCTTCTGGCCGCACTCGTCATCGGAATGGTGGCGCTGGCGGCAGACATGAACAAATGGGGCGTCCTGGCCCTTGTTGCCCTCATGCTGCTTGTCGTCATCATGAATGCCGAGCCAGCCGTGCAGGCAAAGCTCGCCGAGCTGCCCGTTCCTGAACCGGAAGCGCCGAAAAGCCGTCTGCCGGAGGTTTCGGCAACGCTTGCCGGACTGGATATTCCCGTCATGGTGCTCTCGGGCGATGCCTCGGTTCTCTTCCAGAACCGGGCGGCCGAGAAGGCCTTCGGCGAGATGATCATCGGCGCCCATATTTCCGCTCGTCTCCGTTCGCCCGGCATTCTCGACATGGTGCGCGAAACCATCGTCACCAACGCGCCGAACCAGATCGAGCATTCCGAACGGCTTCCCTCCGAGCGGGTCTATATCGTACGCAGCGCGCCGATCGATCTCGGCGGTGGCGAAAATGCCGAGCACTTCTTCATTCTGTCCTTCCGCGATATTTCCGAGGTGAGGCGTATCGACCGCATGCGCTCAGATTTCGTGGCCAATGCCAGCCATGAGCTGCGCACGCCGCTCGCCTCCCTGCGCGGCTTCATCGAGACCATTCAGGGCCCTGCAAAGAACGACGCGAAGGCGCAGGAGCGCTTCCTCGGCATCATGTTCGACCAGACGACGCGCATGAGCCGGCTGGTCGATGATCTGCTGTCTCTGTCGCGCCTCGAGCTGAAGTCGCATATCGCGCCGGATGAGAAGGTCGATCTTGTCCCCTTGCTCGGCCATGTCCGGGATTCGCTCGCCCCTCTGGCGAAGGATGTCGGCGTCGAGATCAACCTTCATCTGCCGGAAGGTCAGGCCGAGGTGCTCGGCGATCGCGACGAACTGGTGCAGGTCTTCGAGAACCTGATCGAAAACGCCTGCAAATATGGCCAGGAAGGCAAGGCCGTCGATGTGACGGTCAAGAACGGGTCCGGACAGCCGGTTGAAGTTACCGTTGCCGACAAGGGGCCGGGCATTCCGGCAGAGCATGTTCCGCGCCTGACCGAGCGCTTTTACCGCGTCAGCATCGAGGACAGCCGGTCGAAAAAGGGCACCGGCTTGGGGCTTGCGATCGTCAAGCACATCCTCACGCGCCATCGTGCACGGCTGATCGTCAAGTCCGAGGTTGGTAAGGGAACGGCCTTTACGGTGCGGTTTTGACATAAAGCCGCAACACATCCATAACATCCAAAATTTTTATTATTTCATTTCAATAATTTAACCTGTCACAAATGTTTCACCAAAGTGACATAAAAGCTCTGTGCATCAGGGGCTAAAGAGTGGCTGCCGATGAAAAAAGGCAATGCGAGGGCCCTGGGGGGCCTGCCCACACAAAGCCCAATGCCGGGAGATTTTTTGATGAACACGCTTAAACTTACCGTTGCCGCTCTTGCCGCAACCGTTGCTTTTGCAGGCGCTGCAGCCGCTCGCGACCAGATCCAGGTTGCCGGCTCGTCCACCGTTCTGCCTTACGCTAAGATCGTCGCTGAATCCTTCGGCGAAACCTTCACCAACTTCAAGACGCCGGTCGTTGAATCTGGCGGCACGGGCGCTGGCCTCAAGGAATTCTGCAAGGGCGTTGGCGAAGACACCATCGACGTTGCAAACGCTTCGCGTCCGATCAACAAGAACGAACTGGAAGCCTGCAAGACCGCTGGCGTCACCGACATCCAGGAAGTGAAGATCGGTTATGACGGTATCGTCTTCGCAACCGACTCGTCCAACCCTGACGTCGCCTACGTTCCTGAGGACCTCTACAAGGCTCTCGCTGCGCAGGTCGTCGTTGACGGCAAGCTCGTTGCCAACCCTTACAAGAAGTGGTCGGAAGTCAATCCGAAGCTCCCGGCTGTTGATATCGCTGCCTACATCCCGGGCGAAAAGCACGGCACCCGCGAAGTCTTCGAACTGAACGTTCTGGCCGCCGGCTGCAAGGCTTCGGGCGCACTCGACGTCATCGCCAAGGAAATCACCGACAAGGCTGCTCAGCAGAAGGCTTGCGTCGCAGTCCGTAAGGACGGCGCTGCAGTCGATATCGACGGCGACTATCCGGAAACGCTGGCACGCATCGCTGCCAACAAGACCGGCGTTGGCGTATTTGGCCTCTCCTTCTACGAAAACAACGCTGACAAGCTCAAGGTTGCTTCGATGAGCGGTATCGTTCCATCGACCGAGACCATCGCTGACGGCACCTACCCGGTTTCCCGCCCGCTGTTCTTCTACGTCAAGAAGGCACATCTCGGCGCCGTTCCGGGCCTGAAGGAATACGTCAACTTCTTCGTATCCGACCAGATGATCGGCCCTGACAGCCCGCTCGTCGAATACGGCCTCGTTGCTGCTCCGGACGCCGAGCGCGAAGAGATCCGCAAGGCCGTAGAAGCCGAAAAAACGATGTAATCAATAAGCCGGCGCGGTGCCTTGGGGGGTGCCGCGCCGGTCTTCGACTGAGGTACCCTTGCCCGGTCAGGCGCAAGGTTTCGAGTTTCTCCATGATTGGGAAGCCGGCGGCGATATCGCAGCCTGTGCTTTTGGGGCCGAGCGCCTGGGGACGTAAAGAATGAGCACATCCATTATACTCTTGTGTCTCGTGGTGCTTGGCGCGCTGGCCTATGTGGCCGCCCGCAGCCGGGCCACGGCACTTGCCGGGGGCAAGTCTTCCGTGCTGCATTCGCGGCCGGGTTATTACGGCGCTTATGCCGCCATTTGGGCCATCCTTCCGGCCCTGATCGTTCTCTGTGTCTGGCTCGCCGCCAGCCCAGGCATCATCGAATCCACCGTCCGCAAATCCTTTCCCGACGATGTGAAGGCGAAGACCACTGCCGAGCAGGATCTGAGCTACAGCATGGTCGCGACCGTTGGTCGTGGCCTGAACCTGCTCACATCCGACGAAGTCACGGCAGTCGGTGCCGACACCAAGGCGGTTCAGGCCAAGCTCAACGAGAAGGGCGTCCCGCTCGCCGGTGAACCGCAGCCCTACATGCTCGATGCCGCCAAGCTGCTGAATGCCGAAAGCGCCTCCAGCCGTCTGATCATGAGCGCGATCGTGCTCGTGCTTGCCGTCGGTGGCGCGCTCTACGCCCTGCGCGGCGTCAAGCCACGCTTCAGGGCCCGCAACCGCGTTGAGCGCGTCATGCTCTGGGGCCTGTTGCTGTCTTCGTCTATCGCCATTCTGACGACCATCGGCATCGTTCTGTCGATGCTGTCGGAAGCCATTCGCTTCTTCGCCAGCGTTCCCGCCGCGGACTTCTTCTTCGGCACCGTCTGGGATCCGCGCTTCGCGGGTGCCGGCAGCTCGTCCTTTGGTCAGTTCGGCCTGATCCCGCTGTTGCTCGGCACGCTCTATATCGGCGCCGTCGCCATGCTGGTCGCCGTGCCGGTCGGCCTCTTCGCCGCCATCTACATGGCCGAATACGCTTCGCCGAAAATTCGTTCGCTTGCCAAGCCGCTGCTCGAAGTTCTGGCGGGTATCCCGACCATCGTCTACGGCTTCTTCGCGCTCGTCACCGTCGGCCCGTTCCTGCGCGATCTGTCGTCGCAGGTCAGCGGTCTCCTGACCGGCGACTACACGAACTTCATCCAGGCACAGAGTGTTCTGACCGCCGGTATCGTCATGGGCATCATGCTGATCCCTTACGTGTCCTCGCTGTCCGACGATATCATCACCGCCGTGCCGCGTGCGCTGCGTGACGGTTCGCTCGGCCTCGGCGCAACGCGCTCCGAAACCATCAAGAAGGTCGTGCTACCGGCCGCTCTTCCGGGTATCGTCGGTGCGCTGCTGATGACCGCATCGCGCGCCATCGGCGAAACGATGATCGTTGTGCTTGCGGCCGGTGTTGCCGCCCGCATCCAGATCAATCCGTTCGAGCCGATGACGACGGTCACGGTCAAGATCGTCAATCAGCTGACGGGTGACCTCGAGTTCACCTCGCCGCAGACGCTGGTTGCCTTCGCGCTCGGCATTACGCTCTTCTTCATCACGCTTTGCCTCAATATCTACGCGCTCTACATCGTGCGCAAATACCGGGAGCAGTACGAATGACGAATATTGTTTCTCCCGTTGCAGGCATCACTGTCTCCAAGGCTCCGGCACGCCGCGACATCGGCATCAAGCGCCGCTATGCCGCAGAACGCCGCTTCCAGGCCTATGGCATCGCTGCCATATCTTTTGGCCTGATCTTCCTGGCGATCCTGCTCTCGACGGTCATCCGCCAGGGCTATACCGCCTTCCAGCAGACGGCGATCACGCTTCCGGTGGAATTCACCGAAAAGACCATTGACCCGAGCAACAAGCGTGCGACCGATCCGTCGGTCCTCGTCTCTGCCAACTACGGCGCGTTGCTGCGTGACGCCATCGTCAAGCAGCTGAATGTCAACGCCTCGAGCCGTCCTGACGTCCGCGATGCTTCGGCCATGCTCTCCAAGGGCGCTCCGATCCAGCTGCGCGACATGGTTGTTTCCGACCCGTCGATCATCGGCAAGACGGTCAATGTCACGGTGCTTGCCGACGCCAATATCGATAGCGCCAGCAAAGGCCAGATCGATCTCTCTGTCGATGAGAAGAACCGCAAGGTGAACGACAAGCAGGTCGGCTGGATGAACGAGCTTAAGGCGAGCGGTGCTCTCTTCAAGCAGTTCAACACAGGCCTGTTCGTCAATGGCAATTCCAGCCGTCCGGAAGCGGCAGGGCTCGGCGTTGCTCTCATCGGCTCGCTCTACCTGATGCTGATCGTTCTGGTTCTTGCTCTGCCGATCGGTGTCGCCGCCTCGATTTATCTCGAGGAGTTCGCGCCGAAGAACAAGCTGACCGATCTCATCGAGGTCAACATCAACAACCTCGCTGCCGTTCCGTCGATCGTTTACGGTCTGCTCGGCCTCTCCGTCTTCATCAACTTCATGGGTCTGCCGCGTTCCGCGTCGCTGGTCGGTGGCCTGGTGCTGACGCTGATGACCCTGCCGACCATCATCATCGCGACGCGTGCTGCGCTTCGTGCCGTGCCGCCGTCGATCCGCTCGGCCGCTCTCGGTCTCGGCGCATCGAAGATGCAGATGGTGTTCCACCACGTTCTGCCGCTTGCCATGCCGGGCATCCTGACCGGTACCATCATCGGCCTGGCTCATGCGCTCGGCGAAACCGCGCCTCTGCTGCTGATCGGCATGGTCGCCTTCGTCGCCAATGCCCCGACCACGCCGCTCGATCCGTCCACGGCACTTCCGGTCCAGGTCTATATGTGGGCCAACGAAGCCGAACGCGCCTTCGTGGAGCGTACCTCGGGTGCCATCATCGTCCTGCTTCTGTTCCTGATCGTCATGAACATCGGAGCCATCCTCTTGCGCCGTCGCTTTGAGCGCCGCTGGTAAACGGAGTACAAACCCATGAACATGTTGACAGAAGCAGCAGTTGAGAAGGCTCTGGACCAGAAGATGAACAGCATCCCTTACAAGATGATCGGCCAGGACGTTTCCGTCTATTACGGCGAAAAGCGCGCTCTCTTCGACGTCAAGCTGAACATCCGCGAAAATACAGTGACTGCGCTCATCGGCCCGTCCGGCTGCGGCAAGTCCACCTTCCTGCGCAGCCTGAACCGTATGAACGACACGATCGACAACTGCCGCGTCACCGGCAAGATCACGCTCGATGGCGATGATATCTACGATCCGGATATCGACGTCGTCGAATTGCGCGCCCGCGTCGGCATGGTGTTTCAGAAGCCGAACCCGTTCCCGAAGACGATCTACGAAAACGTCGCCTACGGCCCGCGCATCCACGGTCTCGCCAAGTCGAAGGCCGACATGGACCAGATCGTCGAGACCAGCCTGCAGCGCGCCGGCCTCTGGAACGAGGTCAAGGACCGCGTGCATGAATCCGGCACCGGCCTCTCCGGCGGTCAGCAGCAGCGTCTCTGCATCGCCCGTGCCGTCGCGGTCTCGCCTGAGGTCATCCTCATGGACGAACCCTGCTCGGCGCTCGATCCGATCGCAACCGCAAAGGTCGAGGAGCTGATCCACGAGCTGCGCGAAAGCTACACGATCGTCATCGTGACGCACTCCATGCAGCAGGCGGCCCGCGTCTCGCAGCGCACCGCCATGTTCCACCTCGGCAACCTCGTCGAGGAGAACGACACCGACAAGATGTTCACCAATCCGGACGATCCGCGCACCCAGGACTACATCATGGGCCGCTTCGGCTGATCTTTGGCGTCACGACTTCCGATAGAGACACTCAAGGACATTTCCCATGGCATCGACACATATCTTTTCTGCATATGACGAGGATCTGAAGTTCCTGACCCGCCGCATTTCCGAAATGGGCGGTCTGGCGGAACAGATGGTCTCCGACGCTGTGCGCGCGCTGGTCAATGGCGACGGCGCACTGGCGCAGAAGGTCATCTCCGACGACGTGATCCTCGATCACGCCGAGCGCGAGATCAACGACAAGGCGATCGTCACCATCGCCCGCCGCCAGCCGATGGCGTCGGACCTGCGCGAGATCATGGGTTCGATCCGCATCGCCGCTGACCTCGAGCGTGTCGGCGATCTCGGCAAGAACACCGCCAAGCGCGTTATCGCCGTGCAGAGCACCGGCGTTCCGCGTAAGCTTGGCCGCGGCCTGGAGCATCTCTCGGAACTGGCTCTCGTGCAGCTCAAGGAAGTGCTTGACGTCTACACGACGCGCGCTGCCGATAAGGCGAAGTCGATCCGCGAGCGCGACGAGGAAATCGACGCGATGTACACCTCGCTGTTCCGCGAGCTCCTGACCTACATGATGGAAGATCCGCGCAACATCACCAGCTGCACGCATCTTCTGTTCTGCGCCAAGAACATCGAGCGCATCGGCGACCACGCCACCAACATCGCAGAAACCATCTACTACATGGCGACCGGCGCCCAGCCGGAGGGCGAGCGTCCGAAGGACGACACCGCCAACACCGTCGGCGCGGTCACGGAATAATATCCGGACCGGGCCTCAGGAGACAGAGCAGAATGATCCCGAGAGTTGCAGTCGTTGAAGACGAAGAAGCACTGAGCGTGCTTCTTCGTTACAATCTCGAAGCCGAAGGTTTCGAGGTCGACACCATCCTGCGCGGCGATGAGGCGGAAATCCGCCTTCAGGAGCGGACGCCGGACCTTCTTATCCTTGATTGGATGCTGCCTGGCGTATCAGGCATCGAGCTTTGCCGCCGGCTGCGCATGCGCCCGGAGACCGAGCGCCTGCCGATCATCATGCTGACGGCACGCGGCGAGGAAAGTGAACGCGTTCGCGGCCTCTCGACCGGTGCCGACGACTATGTCGTCAAGCCGTTCTCGACGCCTGAGCTCGTCGCACGCGTCAAGGCGATGCTGCGCCGCGCCAAGCCCGAAGTTCTCTCGACCGTGCTGAAATGCGGCGATATCGAACTCGACCGCGAGACGCACCGCGTTCATCGCAAGACCCGCGAAGTCCGTCTCGGACCGACCGAGTTTCGCCTGCTGGAATTCCTGATGGCCTCTCCCGGCCGCGTCTTCTCGCGCTCGCAGCTTCTGGATGGCGTCTGGGGTCACGACATCTATGTCGACGAGCGCACCGTCGATGTCCATGTCGGCCGTCTGCGCAAGGCGCTGAATTTCTCCAACATGCAGGATGTCATCCGCACCGTTCGCGGCGCTGGATATTCGATGGAAGCTTGAAGCTTTCGGAATTGAGACACAAAAAAACGGGCCGTAAGGCCCGTTTTTCGTTTGTGCTTACCCGGCTCAGTTTGCCCGGGCTGCTGCCCTGCGGCGCTCGTTGACCGGCTGGTAGGCCAGGCGCTGGTGGTAGGTGCAGTAAGGCGAAGAATCCGGGCTTTCGCAGCCGCAGAAGTGGAAATCGTCCTTCAAGGGATCGCCGACCGGCCACTTGCAGGTGCGCTCGGTGAGCTCCGTCAGGCCGAGACGGCGGGAAATCGGGACGATCACGTTCTTGGCGGGACGGTATTCCATCTCCTCCATGACGTCGATCTCGATCTCTTCCTTCAGCATCGTCGCGCCCTGCTGGCGGGTGACCGTACGGGTCGTCGCCAGACGCGATGCGTAGGTTGGGGCGCGGGGTGCTGCCGCCGTACGCTTGGGAGCGCGGGCAGCCGTGGCGTTGCCGCCGGCCTTCGCACGGCCCGGCAGCGCCAGACGGTGAACCTTGCCGATAACGGCGTTACGGCTGACGCCGCCAAGCTGGGCAGCGATCTGGCTCGCGCTCAGCCCTTCGGACCACAGTTTCTTGAGTTTCTCGACCCGCTCGTCTGTCCAGTTCATGCCCTGTGTCTCCGCCGTTTAAGCGTTGCGAAGGCAGAATCCCTCACTGTTTGCCCCGGACGAATCCGGCACAAGAAACGCTTGACTAATTTTGGTGACTAGTTCCGCCGCATGCAGTCTAGTAATTGAGTTTTAACCTAGTGTGAGGCTGACTCCGTGACAAGAGTCGCAGGAATCCGGATGAATCGAATTCGGGGTTTTCCCCAACTTGCTTCCCCTGAGAGTCATTTCTGCAACATTAGCTGTTGATAAAACGCGACATTGCTTGAGCGTCTCTCAGAAGCCACGAAAGCCGCAGTTTTGTTGACATTGCAGTGCGAAAAGTAAATAGTGCCAGTCGCCGCCGAAAGGCGGCATTTTTAATTTTTCGGACCTGGTTTTTTAGCCGGAGTCCGGTTGCCCGTAACGCTGACAGGAGACCGCGCCATGGCTGAAGCCGCGCCGCTATATGATACCTATTCTCGTGCCCCATTGCGGTTCGAGCGAGGTGAGGGCGTGTGGCTGATTACCGAAAGCGGCGAACGATATCTGGATTTCGGTGCCGGCGTTGCCGTGACCTCGGTCGGCCACAGCAATCCGCATGTCGTGGATACCCTAAAGGCACAGGCCGACAAGGTCTGGCACCTGTCCAACATCTATGAAATCCCCGGTCAGGAGCAACTCGCCAGGCGGCTGACGGAGGCGACTTTCGCCGACAAGGTGTTCTTCACCAATTCCGGCGCGGAAGCCCTGGAATGCGCGATCAAGACCGCACGCCGCTATCAGTATTCGAAGGGCCATCCCGAGCGTTTCCATATCATCACCTTCGAAGGCGCCTTCCACGGACGTACGCTGGCGACGATCGCTGCCGGCGGGCAAGAGAAGTATCTCGAAGGTTTCGGCCCCAAGGCCCCTGGCTTCGACCAGGTGCCCTTTGGCGATATCGACGCTGTGCGCGCCGCAATCACCGATGCGACCGCAGGCATTCTGATCGAGCCGGTTCAGGGCGAGGGTGGCATTCGCCCGGTGACCACGGAGTTCATGAAGGCGCTGCGTGCGCTCTGCGACGAGAAGGAGCTGCTGCTCATTCTCGACGAGGTCCAGACGGGCGTCGGCCGTACCGGCAAGTTCTTTGCCTATGAGTGGTCCGGCGTCACCCCTGATATCATGGCTGTCGCCAAGGGCATCGGTGGCGGCTTCCCGCTCGGCGCCTGCCTGGCAACGGCGGAAGCTGCGTCCGGCATGAAGGCCGGTACCCACGGCTCGACCTATGGCGGCAACCCGCTCGCCATGGCTGTCGGCGGCGCTGTGCTCGACATCGTCCTTGCCGAAGGCTTCCTCCAGCATGTCCGTGACGTCGCTCTGGTCTTCCGCCAAGGCCTGGCATCGCTCAAGGACCGCTATCCCGACGTGATCGAGGATATCCGCGGCGAGGGCTTGCTGCTCGGTATCAAGGCCGCCGTTCCCTCGACTGAACTTCTGGCTGCCATCCGCGATGCGCATCTGCTTGGCGTGCCCGCCGGCGACAACGTTGTGCGTCTGCTGCCGCCTTTGGTCGTCACGGCGGAGGAAGCTCGCGAGGGTCTCGCCCGCATTGAGCAGGCCGCCGAAAGCATTCGCGCATCGAAGGCCAAGAAGACGGCTTGAACGGATAGATGCCTTCCGGGGCAAACAGGTAAGGACGACATGGCTTCCCCCAAACACTTCCTCGATCTTTCGGCGATGAGCTCTGCCGATCTGCGTGTCATCATGGACGACGCGATGCTGCGCAAGCAGGCGTTCAAAGCAGGCAAGGGCGACAAGCCGCTGGCCGGCAAGATGCTGGCGATGATCTTCGAAAAGCCTTCCACACGGACGCGCGTCTCCTTCGATGTCGGCATGCGGCAGCTCGGCGGCGAGACGCTGTTCCTCTCGGGCACCGAGATGCAGCTCGGCCGCGCCGAGACGATCGGCGATACCGCCAAGGTTCTGTCGCGCTACGTTGATGCGATCATGATCCGTACGACCGAGCATCACCGCATGCTGGAGCTTGCCGAACACGCGACGGTACCGGTCATCAACGCGCTGACGGACGATACGCATCCCTGCCAGATCATGGCTGATATCATGACCTTCGAAGAGCATCGCGGCCCGGTCAAGGGCAAGACGATCGCCTGGACCGGTGACGGCAACAATGTGCTGCATTCGCTGGTCGAAGGGGCTGCCCGTTTCGGCTATCGCATGAACATGGCGGTACCCCTTGGTTCTGAGCCGAAGGATCACTATCTGAACTGGGCCCGCAATGAGGGCGCCGAAATCATGCTTGGCCATGATGCCGACCGTGCGGTCGAAGGCGCCGATTGCGTGGTAACCGATACCTGGGTCTCCATGAATCAGGAACATCGGGCTCGCGGTCACAACGTCTTCCAGCCCTATCAGGTCAATCAGGCTTTGATGGCGAAAGCAGGCAAGGATGCATTGTTCATGCATTGCCTGCCCGCCCATCGTGGTGAGGAAGTGACGGACGATGTGATCGATGGCCCGCAATCCGTGGTCTTCGATGAAGCGGAAAACCGTCTTCATGCGCAGAAGTCGATTCTTGCATGGTGCCTGGGCGCGATCTGAACCATATTGGACGCCACATCCGGCCTGATGGCCTGGTGGCCGCGCGAGCGGGAAGACAGCTTGGTCTGCCGCTCTGACGACTAGGAGTAAGACCATGGCAGACACAGCCGCCGCTCTCAACGAGCTTCACTTCGCGGGCGATGATCACGTCGTCCCCTTTCAGGTCGAAGGCCTGGATGTGCGCGGCCGCGCCGTCCAGCTCGGCCCGATGCTCGACGCCATCCTTGAGCGCCACCACTATCCCGCACCCGTCGCCCGGCTTCTGGCCGAAGTCGTGGTCCTGACGGTTCTGCTCGGCACGTCGCTGAAATTCGAAGGCAAGTTCACGGTGCAGACCAAGGGTGATGGCCCGGTCGACCTGCTTGTTGCCGATTTTGCCACACCCGAGAACGTACGCGCCTATGCGCGCTTCGATCAGGCACTGCTGGATCAGGCGATCGCCGCCGGGCAGACAGAACCCGAGCAGCTGCTCGGCAAGGGCGTGCTGGCCTTCACCATCGATCAGGGCAAGTTCAGCCAGCCCTATCAGGGCATCGTCGAACTCGACGGTACCTCGCTCGAGGATATCGCCGGCGTCTATTTCCGCCAATCCGAGCAGATCCCGACGCGCGTCCGTCTGGCGGCTGCCGAACTTCTCGACCGCGACAGCAGCGGCAAGCCGCGGCATCGCTGGCGGGCAGGGGGGCTTGTCGCGCAGTTCCTGCCGGAAGCGCCCGAGCGCATGCGCCAGCCGGATCTGCATGGCGGAGACGGCGATGAAATTGCGACAGGTTTGAAGGAAGATGACGCCTGGGCAGAAGCCCGCGCCATGGTCGAGACCATCGACGCCGATGAGCTGACGGATCCGCTGGTCGGAACCGAGCGGCTGCTCTATCGCCTGTTCCACGAGCGCGGCGTGCGGGTTTTCGAGGCCAAGCAGGTCTACGACCGCTGCAGCTGTTCGCGTGAAAAGATCGGCGGCGTTCTGAAGGGCTTTTCGGCGGAGGAGATCGAGGCCAGCCAGGAAAACGGTGAGATCGCCGTCACCTGTGAATTCTGCTCGACCACCTATCGTTTCGAGCCGGCAGAGCTGCAGCCGGCCGAATGACGGTCAGTTCAGCACTCTGAGAAGGCCGGGCGAATCCAGGGAGAAGGCGGGTATCTCGACATCGAAGAGCTCGCCTTCGTCCGTTTCCATCTGGTAGTGGCCGAACATCAGCCCCGATGGCGTATCGAGCGGGCAGCCTGACGAGTATTCATAGGTATCGCCGGGCTCCAGCCGCGGCTGTTCGCCGACCACACCCGGTCCCGTTACCTCGTCGACCACACCGTTCTGGTCCGTTATGTTCCAGTAACGGTTGACGAGTTTGACTGACAGGCCGGAATTGTTGCTGATGACGATGCGGTATCCCCAGACATAGCGATCGTCGTCCGGATCGGATTGCTCCTCCAGATAAAACGGCTCGACAACAACTTCTATATCGCGTGTGAGGGCCCGGTACATGCCTTACACCTTAGTCGGGATATCTTACTCGTATCTTATACGGCATTGGCTCCGTCAAGAAATGCCACCGTATCATCAGCCAAATACAGGCGATTGCACGCCGTTTTGATTGTTAATCCTAACATTCAAAGTTAATGACTCTAATAAAGCAGAGCTGACTGAAGCTTTAGGTGGGGCGGGCCGCCGGACCGGCAAGTCCGGCGGCTTACTGCTTAAGCCGGGATCTTCGACAGAGCCTGGGCGAAATCTTCAAGCAGATCGTCGGTATCTTCGATGCCTGCCGAAAGACGCACGGTGCCGGCCGAAATGCCGAGTTCGGCACGCGCCTCATCCGAGAGGTTCTTGTGCGTTGTCGTCGCCGGATGCGTGATCAGGCTGCGCGTATCGCCGAGATTGTTGGAGATCGTCACCACATCGAGTGCGTTCTGCAGCTTGAAGGCAGCTTCCTTGCCTCCCTTCAGCTCGAAGCAGACCAGCGTCGAGCCGCCGGTCATCTGCTTGGCGATGATGTCGGCCTGCGGATGGTCCTTGCGGCCGGGATAAATGACGCGGGCAACCTGCTTCTGCTCGGCCAGGAAATCGGCAATCTTTGCGGCATTCCTGGTCTGCTGGGCCACACGCAGCGGCAGCGTCTCGATGCCCTTCAGGAGCGTCCATGCGTTGAACGGCGACATGGCCGGGCCAGTATGGCGGAAGTAGTCGTGCAGGTGCTCGTCGATCCACGCCTTGTCGGAGAGCACGACGCCGCCGAGGCAGCGGCCCTGGCCGTCGATATGCTTGGTCGCCGAATAGATGACGATGTGAGCGCCGAGCTCCAGAGGCTTCTGGAAGAGCGGCGTCGCAAAGACGTTGTCGACCACGACCTTGGCGCCGACCTGGTTGGCGAGCTTGGCAACGCCGGCGATATCCACGATCTCGAGTGTCGGGTTGGTCGGGCTTTCCAGGAAGAACACTTTGGTCTTCGGCGTGATCGCCTTTTCCCAGTTTTCCAGGTATCGGCCGTCAACGAGCGTGCATTCGATGCCGTATTTCGGCGCCAGCGTCTCGACCACCCAGCGGCAGGAGCCGAAGAGGGCGCGGGCCGCAACGATATGATCGCCAGCCTTCAGCTGGCAGAGGATTGCAGCGGTGACGGCGGCCATGCCGGAGGCCGTGGCGCGTGCATCTTCCGCACCCTCGAGTGCGCACATGCGCTTCTCGAACATGTCGTTGGTGGGGCTGCCGTAGCGGGCGTAGATGAAGCCTTCGGTCTCGCCCTTGAAGCGGGCCTCGGCCGCCTCCGACGTGTCGTAGACGAAGCCTTGCGTCAGGTAGATTGCCTCCGACATCTCGCCATATTGCGAGCGCAGAGTGCCTCCGTGAACGAGTTGGGTTGCAGGGCGCCAGGACTTGCTCATGCCATCACCTCAAAAACAAAAAAAACCGGCCGCAAAAGCAGACCGGTTTCATACCCGGTCTTTTTAGCCACTTATTTAACGTGGCTGCAAGCCGACCGGCCAAATCACCACGGGATAAAGCTGCAATACTGCCGTTAGCTGCTTGCGTCAATTCCCCGTATTTGGTTTTGTCGGCCACGAACTATGGATGGAGCATGATGGCTCGCGAAACTGGAATCTTGGCCGACCGTGCCATTGCTGCGTTGTTTGAGACCGGCCGACTGATCTCCGAACGGGAACTTGACCGTGACCAGATTCAGCCGGCAAGCCTCGACCTGCGCCTCGGCGCCAAGGCGTTCCGGGTGCGCGCCAGCTTCATGCCTGGCCCTTCGCATCTGGTGTCGGACAAGCTCGATCGTCTGAGCCTGCATGTCATCGACCTCTCCGAAGGGGCTGTTCTCGAAACCGGCTGCGTCTATATCGTTCCCCTGATGGAGCGTGTGGATCTGCCGGCCGGCATGTCGGCCTCCGCCAATCCGAAGAGCTCCACCGGCCGCCTCGATATCTTCACCCGCGTCATCACTGACTACGCCCAGGAATTCGACAAGATCCCGGCCGGATATTCCGGCCCGCTCTATCTCGAAATCTCGCCGCGTACCTTCCCGATCGTCGTGCGCCGCGGCTCGCGCCTGTCGCAGATCCGCTTCCGCGTCGGCCATTCCATTCTTGGCGAACCGGACCTTCAGGCGCTGCATGACAGCGAGACGCTGGTCGCCAGCGCCAAGCCGAACGTCTCAGGCGGCGGCATTGCCCTGTCGATCGATCTCGCAGGCGACAAGGAAGGCCTGATCGGCTATCGCGGCAAGCACCACACCGCCGTCGTCGATGTCGACAAGAAGGCCCAGCACGACATTTTCGATTTCTGGGAGCCGCTCTATAGCCGCGGCCGCAACGAGCTGATCCTCGACCCGGACGAGTTCTACATCCTCGTCTCGCGCGAAGCCGTGCATGTCCCGCCGCACTACGCCGCTGAGATGACGCCCTTCGACCCCTTGGTTGGCGAATTCCGCGTCCACTATGCCGGCTTCTTCGACCCGGGCTTCGGCCATGCACCGGCGGGTGGTCGCGGCAGCCGCGCCGTTCTCGAAGTGCGCAGCCACGAGGTCCCCTTCATCCTCGAAGACGGCCAGATCGTCGGCCGCCTGATCTACGAGCACATGCTGGAAAAACCCGAAAGCCTCTACGGCTCCGGCCTCGGCTCCAACTACCAGGCCCAGGGCCTGAAGCTCTCGAAACACTTCCGCATCTGACCGCCTTGACACCGCCTCCCATCTGTTGGAAGGCTTGCACTGCGCGGGTGTAGCTCAATGGTAGAGCAGCAGCTTCCCAAGCTGAATACGAGGGTTCGATTCCCTTCACCCGCTCCAAATATCTTCGTGGTGTATTCAATTTGACCGGCTCCCTGCGGTTGACAGCAGGTTGCCGCGTGTCGGCTTGCGGATATTGAGCATGACGCACATGCCGCTTCGATAATAGTTGAACCCTTGACAAGTAGGGGTCAGAACGCATTGATCTTGGCACGCGTCCAACGTCGAGCCATTGAACTTTGCAAACGGCCTACCCTTGATTTCAACGTTCTTGCTGGTGCGAAATTCAAGCGATGGGCCAAAGTCCTGGCCTATCCGACGAATATCTGACGCATCGCCTTTATAGCCAGATACTGCGCCGGAAAACTGCAGCGCCTCGGTCGCCATCCCCTTAAGAAAGCAGACGTTGTGGACTTCGTTGAAAGTGAACGCCCGGCAGCGGTCATTGCCGTCACATTCCATTTTGCAGTCTTCGACAGTGAACAGTTTCAACGGCATGTCAGGAAGGTCGTAGCCCGGTAGGTCGGTGTGTTCAAACAACTTCCATGCCGGCTCCTGAGGCTGAGATTGCGGCGTGACGGTCACTGTTGTCGGGGCATAGCTCGCCGTGCCATTCGTTCCGAAAGGAACTGGCGTTGAAGCTTGTCCCTGCTTATCGCTGGGCAGAAGGGTGACATCTAGCCCGATGCGTTTGGCATCGTCAGCCGTTAGCCATTGCATTGATTGTGGTGCCGCGTCAGTGACATAGACGATGGCTTTTGCGCCTAGGCCAAGCTGCTGGAGATAGGATCCGACTAAGGCATTTCCGGCGCTACTGACATCCTGCTGGCCGGTGGTGTCGACGAAGACAGCGTGAAAGCCGATTTTCGATGTTTCAGTAAGAAAGCGATTCTTTCCTGCGAGCCAGGCAAGACCGCACGATGATGCACAAATTGTGCTTTCCCCTACCGCTGTCGAAAACCCTTTGATGGAAATTGTTCGGCCGATCTCCATACCGACGCCGGCAAGTCCACCGGAGCTGCTCAAAAAGACGACGGCACTGTCGGTCGAAATGGCCAGATTCTTGAAGCGGGTGTCATCGCCTTCAACAAACTCCCCGACGACGGAGATAAGCGAGATCTCATCCTTCAGCTTTTCGATCTGAATATCGGCCGACCACGCCAGGGATGAAAGCAACGAAAACCAGATACACGCAGCAACCCGAAGACAACGCACGACTTTAAGCCCTCTACCACCCTTAGTGGAGTAAGCGGCAGTCACTTTGAAAAGTCAAAGTCGAAATTTGGCAGAGGTTAATTCACAGGCGTTCTCGGCCTATGTACCGGGAGGCGAATGATATTCAAGGTATCGCCTCCGCGCCTTTGAGAATAACATTATGAGCATTGGCGACACTTGCTGGCGTTTGCCGCGCCTCTTCTGGCTGCGCAAGATGGTGCTGGAAAGCAAAATGGCGCCTGGTCAGGCGCCACCTGTCGATAGCGGTCAGAACTCCGTCCAATCGGCGTCCTTGCTCTCGATCGCCGGGCTGTTCACGCCGAAGGCGCTGGCAAGCTTCTGGCCGAGCGCGTGTGCGGGCGAGGCCTTGGGGCGGGCGGTTGCGGAGTTGGCAACGCGGATCGAGGCCGGGCGCGGCTTGGTTACCGGTGCGGCCGCCTGGATTGCTGCCGGGCGTGAGGCGATCGGGCGGCTCGTTGCTTGCGATGCCGGAGCGGCTGCAGCGAAGCCGCCGGTTCCCGTCAGCCTGAACTCGGCGAGCAGATTGTTCAGCGATGCCGCTTCGGTTGCCAGGCTGTGGCTGGCGGCGGTGCTTTCCTCGACCATCGCGGCATTCTGCTGCGTGCCCTGGTCCATGGTGTTCACGGCCGTGTTGATCTCCTGCAAGCCGGTCGATTGCTCGCGCGCGGCCTCGGCGATGGCGTGGACGTGCTGGTTGATCTCCTGCACCTCCTGGACGATCGCATCCAGCGCCTTCCCGGTCTCGCCAACAAGCGCCACACCGGTCTGCACATGCGTGCCGGAATTGGTGATCAGCGCCTTGATTTCCTTGGCGGCATTGGCGGAACGCTGGGCGAGTTCACGGACTTCCTGCGCAACGACCGCAAAGCCCTTGCCGGCTTCCCCGGCACGCGCCGCCTCGACACCGGCATTCAATGCCAGCAGGTTGGTCTGGAAGGCGATGTCGTCGATGACGCCGATGATGTTGCCGATTTCCACCGACGACTGCTCGATCTGCTGCATCGCGCCGACAGCCTTCTGGACGATGGCGCCGGATTTTTCGGCGCCGCTGCGCATGCGTGTCACCAGCTCACTGGCTTCCTGAGCACGGCGGGCGGCATCTCGCACCGTTGTGGTGATCTGCTCGAGCGCTGCTGCCGTCTGTTCGACGGAGGCCGCCTGCTGTTCGGTGCGGCGCGACAGCTCGTCGGCCGAGGAGCGGATTTCGTTGGCACCTGCGCCGATGGCGCGGGCATTGGCGCCGACGGCGTTCATCGTGCCGTTGAGCTTGCTGACAGAGCTGTTGAAGTCGGCGCGTAGGCCTTCGAGATGATCCGGGAAAGGAGTCTCGATATGGGCGACGAGATCGCCTGATGACAGGCGCTTCAGGCCATTTGCCAATTCGTCCACGGTGCGGGCGAGTTCGTTGGCTTCGCGGATCTTTTCGGCTTCGCGCTGGCGGCGCTCGTTGTCGCTGAGATTGCGCTCGCTCTCGGCACGCGCCTCGATCTGCTTGCGCTCGAGGGCGTTGTCGCGGAAGACGGCAAGTGCTGCGGCCATCTGGCCGACTTCGTCGCCACGATCGAGGCCGGGCACGTCGCGTTCCGTCTCTCCTTCGGCAAGCAACGTCATGCGCTCGCGCAGCTGCACCATCGGCCCGGCAATACCTGCCTGGGCGATGTAGAAGCCCAGCGCCATCGCACCGGCGATCGATGCAGCAATGACGGCGAGGCAGATGTTGATCCGCGTGCGAACGGCAACGGAGAGCGCATCGCCGCCGTCGTTGAGCATCGACATCATCGCGTCGTTGTTGGCGGTCATTTTCGGTGTCAGGGCGTTCAGCTTTGTCGTCATCATGACAGCTGCCAACTGGGCGCTGGTCATGTCGCCGGATTTTCCAGCTTCGACGACTTTCGCCGACAGGGCTTCGATTTCGTCGATACCCTTCAGGAGCTCATCGATCGCGCTCTTGCGCGCCGGAACCAGATCGGAGGCCTGCTGCAGACGGTCGCGGGCCTGCGGGATCTTGCTGGGCACCGACAGAGCCGTCTTGAAGGCCGGCGTATCGGGCTTCATGTTCGAGAGCGTGGTTGTCTGAAGAACGGAGGAAATCAGCGAAGCGCTGGCGCGCGAGCCCTGCATGGCCGCCAGTGCCTCATGATCGATGAAGGCACTGTAATTTGCGTCAGCGCGGAGGAATTCAGAGATGATATATCCCACACCGGCGACGGTGATCACGCCGAGAAGCGCGATGACGGAAAGGATCTTGGTCCGGATTTTCAGATGTTTGAGCATGGAAAAAGCCCGTTGCGTTCGGCGCGGCCTGTTGCTTGCCGCAGCGCGTTTGAAATCAATGTGTGAAACTCAGCGAAATCTGCTGCGGTTCTTGCGGCATTCCGAAATACCTCGGAGAGGCTCGACAGCGCGCATCATGCAAGCGGCGGGAGGGGGCCGGTGTCGTCGCCGGCGATAAGAATCCAGATTGCTTAATGCTGCCCTAACGCCGCGGGGCAAACCACAGAAAAGATGGCAAGCAATGCGCGGCGGGCAAATGGCCCGGGCGGTCTATGCAGGTTTCCGGCAGGGCACGTGCGGGGTTTTGTCCCAGAAAAACGGATTGCTGCGAAGCTGCCAGACAGCACGCCATGCAGCCGCCGAGAGCATCAGCCAATAAAGCGGCAATGCCAGCCAGCGCAGCCTGAGCGCCCGGCGCTCCCAGCGCGTCATTGCCTTGCGCCCAAGCAGGACGAAAAGCACGTAGCTGGCGATGACATTGCAGCTATCGACGGCAAGCAGGATCTAGTGGACCAGATCTTTCGCACTGTTTCGTTCGGCGAGGTCGAGCAAAGCCGCGCTGATGAAGAACAGCATCCACGGATGCGCGAGCGCAGACAAAAGCATTCCGGCGATCAGCAACTGAAACACCGCAAAGCCCGCGGGGCCCATCTCCCGCATAAGCAGCGCGGGATCGCGCATCAACACCAGCCACGTCTGCAGCCAGCCCTTGAACCAGCGGGTGCGCTGGTGGAGCCAGGTCGCGGCAGTGACAGGCGCGTCTTCCAGCGTCTGGGAACTCAGCACGCCGCAGCGATATCCCCTGCGGTAAAGCCGCATGCCGAGGTCGGCATCCTCGGTGACATTGTGCGGATCCCAGCCACCTGTTTCTTTGAGGATGCTGGTCTTGAAGTGGTTTGAGGTGCCGCCGAGCGGCATCGGCAGGCGCATCAGGGCCAGCATCGGCAGCAGCATGCGGAACAGCGCGGAATATTCGAGCGCAAACGCAGCCGATATCCAGGAGTCGCGGGCATTGGCGATGATCAACGGCGCCTGCAGGCAGACGACGTCATCAGGGGAAGCCCGGAAGGTCGCATAGGCCTCGCGCAGCTGGTCCGGATGCGGCCGGTCTTCGGCATCGTAAACGGCGAGCAGCTCGCCGCGTGCCGAAGCCAGTGCATAGTTCAGCGCCTTCGGCTTCGTTCGCGGCCGGGCAGGCGGAACCTCTATGATTTCAAATTGCGTGCCGAGTGCCTGCGCCGTCAGCGCTGCGATCGTCTCGCGATCGTCAGCCTCGCAGACAAGCTTGATATCGAGTTTCGAGACCGGCCAATTCAGCCGCTTCAGGCAGGTGATCAGCTGCTCGGCGACCGCCGCCTCACGGTAGAGACCGACCATAACCGTATAGACAGGCAGCGGATCACCATCCGCTGTGCGGAGATTGAAACGGGGCACCGGCTTCGTGAGTGCCATGAAACGGATCAGCATCGATGCCAGATAGAATAGCGAAACGAAGATATGCGCTACGAGCAAGACATTGGCATTCGCCAGAATTCCAGCAGCAAGGGCCGTCACCGCTACACCGGCAATGAAACCCTGCTTTCCAAGCAGCACGATACGTGCGCTCACATCCGGGTCACGCTCGAAAAGCGTATTGACGCTCTGCTTCACCCGTCGCTGGGCGCCACGTTCCCAGATCGCCCTGCGCATCTCTGCCGGGGTCGTAATCAGCAGCTGCTCGCGCAAATCCGGGCGAGCGGCGAGCCGCGCCTGCAGGGCTGGAATCTGCCGGGCTTGCGGCACGATCGCATGGGCATGCTGCGGCAGGTATTGGAGCTTGAGAACCTTGGTCTCGATAAGCTGCGTATCGAGGACATCACTGTCGTGAATGAGTTCCGGATTCAGCCGGTCGATAAACTCCAGCCGGAGCAACCGCGCCAATCCGGCATAATAGTTCTCGGCAAGAATCCAGCCGCTGGACAGCAGTTCTTGCTCGATCGTTGTCCCGTTTTGCCGCGCCAGTCCGGCGGCCTCGGCGATCATCGGTTTCCCGATGCCAAGTTCCTGCAGAACGCGAGCCTCTGTGCGGAAAAGCTCATCGTCCTCAGCCTCAACGACGACCCGGTCATTCTGGCTGTGATTTGTTCGCAGGCGGTCGATGGCGCCGCCCGGCGCATATTCCCCGATACGCATGACTCTGATACACCGTCACCGAAGCGGCGACACCCTGCCCCTGATCCGAGGCTGGATAGTAATGACACAATCCTCAATTGCATCCCTAGCTTTTAAGGGATTGTTAACTTTTTGGTTGTCGCTGGTTGTGTTTTTTCCTGTGACGGCCGGGGCGCAGCAGGCCTCGCCCTCTCTGCCGCTACTTTTTGATTCCCGCGAACGCCTTGCCAAGCCGGACCTCTCATCGCTGGTGCGGCTGCGGTTCCTGACATCCGTGGATTTTCCACCGTTCAACTTTACCGATCAAAACGGAAAGCTGTCGGGTTTTAATGTCGATCTGGCACGCGATATCTGCAATGAACTCGAGATTGCAGATAAATGCGAAATCCAGGCCTTGCCCTTCGCCGATCTTGCGGAGGCGCTTGCAGCGTCGCAGGGCGACGCGGTGATCGCAGGCCTGGCGGTGACGCCGGATCTGCGCGGCAAGTTCACATTTTCACGGCCCTATCTGATGCTTCCGGCCCGTTTTGCCCGAAACGGCAAGGCAGCGATCAAGGGCGATACGGCAGCGGCACTGGCAGGCAAGCCGGTCGGTGTTGTCAAGTCGACTGTCCATGAAGCGATGCTCGCCGCCTATTTCCCGGCCATCAAGGCGGTGCCGTTCGACAACAAGGAAGCGCTGCTGACGGCTCTGAAGGACGGCAAGGTCGATGCCGCCTTCGCAGATGCGCTGCAGCTTTCCTTCTGGGTGTCGTCACAGGCATCGGCAAAATGCTGTTCGCTGTTCGATGGCCCCTATCCGTCGGAGCAGTTCCTGGGCGAGGGCATGACGATCATGCTGCGCCGGAACGATGCGATCCTGACGGCGGCGCTGGATCACGCTCTGGCGGCCCTGTCGCGCAACGGCCGCCTGCAGGAAATCTACCTGCGTTATTTCCCGAATGGCCTCTACTAGCCCTTGCGGAAGCGGGCGATCGCGCTGCGCTCGATCGCGGCGCAGGTGAGCTTGTCGAGACCCAGCCGGTCGCGCAGCATGCTGAGAAGGCGGAGTTCTTCTGCCTTAACGGACAGATCGGCCGACGCCACTTCGACGGCCAGCGCATAAGCGGTATCATACAGCTTTGCCGGCAGCGTATCCTTGACCGTCTCCAGCACCACATCGAGTCCCTCGGGGCCGGAAAGCAGCGAAGCACAATCGCGGGCGATCGGGATCAGCTTGTCATCGTCGAAATCCCGGAAGACCGGCAGAAAGCCGATCAGCTGGCCGATACGCTCCATCTCCCGGTCGTTCATCGTGCTGTCGACGGCGGAGGCCATCACCATCACGTAGATCAGGGCGTCATGGGCGGAAAGCGGCTTGTTCATTCGGTCATTCCCTCTGTTCTCCCGAAGTTTAGGAATTGGTCTGTGTCATTACAAGGGATCGTTAGGTCGGATCGAGGGGATTGTCGTCAGGCGGCGGATCGGCCGGCGGAGCGATCGGCGCACCCTTGCGCGGGTCGTCGCCGAAGATGCCTTTCTTGTCCGCCCTAGCCGTCTCGGAGGCTGCAGCAAAGGCGGAGCCCGGCGCTGCTTCCGCCCAGCCGTTTTCGGCAAGCCATTCCGAAAGATCCTGCGTGCCGATCTTGCAGCTTGCGGTCGCCGTGCCCTTCCAGTTGACGTCGTCGAGATCGCAGGTCACCGAGCGCAGGCGAAGGAACAGCCGGAAATTCGTCTTCGCCAGCATGCCACAGGGCCAATCGCTGCCATCGCCATCCTTGCAGCTCTTGTCATCAGGCGTCGGCAGGATACCGGCAAGCGCCAGCTTCCGGTCGCCGAAGGCAAGCACGCCGGCGCTTTCGGCAACCGGCCGCGGCAGCACGGCACCCTTCTTTGGTTCGGGTTTCGGCTTTTCCGGCTCGGGCGCCGCAACGCGTTCCAAAGGCCTTCCATCGACCTCTGCCGGATAGAACTGGCTGCCGCTATCGACCGGTCTGGCACTCATGCTGATTTCGGGGGCAGGCGGCTTCAGAGCAGGCGGCGGCGCAGCGCTTGCGGCCTCTAAGACAGCAGGAGCGGGCGCTTCGCTTTCTATTGCCGCGCCATCATCCCCGGAAAAACGTTCCCGCCCGGCTGCCAGCATGCCCGTAACAATGGCGATCCCCGCAACAGCTGTCAGAAGTGCCGCAGGCCGCATGGAAGATTTTCCTATTGGCTGGCCCAGATGATGCGGGCAATCCAATCCACATCGGAGAGCTCGAATATCCGGTTCGGGTGTTCGGGGTTGAGTGACATCAGCTCGATGGATCGCGGGCTCTGGCGCAAGAGCACCTTTGCCATTACCTCGCCCTCGCGCGTCTTGACGACGACGCGATCGTTGCGGCGCACCTGTGCGCCGGGCTCGACGATCAGCACATCGCCATCCCGGTAGAGCGGCATCATGCTGTCGCCCTGGACTTCGAGGGCATAAACGCCGGCCTTTTGCGAAGGAGCAGCCGGGAATTCCACGACGTCCCAGCCTTGACCGGCCGGAAAGCCGCCATCGTCGAAAAAGCCGCCTGCGCCCGCCTGCGCGAAGCCGAGAAGCGGTATCGAACTGCCCTGAGCCGGGAAGGCGCCCTCGGGAATGCCGGAAAAGCCAGTGGCCGGGCGCATGAAGGTCAGGAACTGCTCCATGGTCGCGCCGGTCGCATCCAGCACCTTGGCGATGGATTCGGTCGAAGGCCAGCGCATCCTGCCGTCAGTCGAAAGCCTTTTGGACTTGTTGAAGGAGGTTGGGTCGAGCCCCGCACGGCGGGCAAGACCCGAGGGCGTCAGGTCGTGCCGTTCGGCAAGCCTGTCGATCGCTCCCCAAATCTGCTCGTGTGACAGCATCGTGCATGATCCTGCGCGCTGAGCGCTACTCTCCAGTCGGCGCAAAGATTAACGCCAAGCGTGAGGAGAGTAAAGAGCAAAGAGGAATAAAATCCTGTTTTGGATCAGGCGACCATCGCCATGTTGATCTTGCCGAGCTGGATCACCGCCTGGGTGCGGCTATCGACATTAAGCTTCAGCAGGATGGCCGAGACATGCGCCTTGATCGTCGCTTCGGAGACGCCGAGTTCATAGGCGATCTGCTTGTTGAGCAGGCCTTCGCCGAGCATGGTCAGAACGCGGCTCTGCTGCGGCGTCAGCGTATGCAGGCGGTGGATCAGATCGGCAACGTCAGGGTCCTGCTCCTGCCCGTCGCGGTAATTTTCAGGCGTGGCGATATCGCCGGCCAGCACCGTCTGGACGCCACGGCGGATATCCTCGATGCCGGATGATTTCGAGATGAAGCCCGAAGCGCCGAGTTCCAGCGCCCGGCGGATCGTCGTCGCGTCGTCGGTGGCCGAGATGATGACGATCGGCAGGCTGGCGAATTCCGAACGCAGCGACATCAACCCGGAAAACCCGCTAACCCCTGGCATGGCCAGATCGAGCAGCATCAGGTCGGCATCGGGATGATCGCCGGCGGCAGCACGCGCCGCGCTGAAATCACCTGCCTCGATAATGGACTGTTGTCCGTCCATGCCGGATACGGCCTGACGCAGCGCATCCCGGAAAAGCGGATGATCGTCCGCAATGATGATCGTCTGTTCGTGCATCGATCACTCCCTCCCAAGAGCCGATCCCGTCCTCCCACATGCGGCGGCGCGCGCCACACATGTCTCCATTCTTATATGACTATATCAAATCAGGTCTTTTGCGGAAGGGGCGCCGTCTTCTCATCCTCCTGGAATTGCTTCACCACGCCCATGAAGCTCTTCATCATCTTTTCCATGATGCTGATCGAGCGGTCGATCTCGGCATCCGAGGGCAGAGCCTTGTTGACGATGCTCTTGTTCTCAAGCGCTCCGACGCGCTCCGAGAGCCGGTCGAGCTCATCCTCGTAGGCGGCCCGCTCATCGGCGGCCATACGGCAGACCAGCGATCCCTCTTTCTCCTCGCAAAGCGACATCGCGCCGGTCTGCTTGTCGAGACGGATGAAATGGTCACCGCTACGCTCCAGCTGAAAGCGCGCCGCGTCAGCTTCGGCGGCAGAAAGCGCGGCGGGGATAAGCAGGGCTGCAAGTCCGATTGCGATCGTCTTCATCAGATCATCCTCCGGATTTTCGATGCGGCTGTCGTTTTTCGCCTGCGGGCCGTGGACATCGCCGTCTCTTTGCGGCAAAGCGCTGGCAACCAGGATCAGCCATTCGTGAGGCCATCATGACCGTGACACCGGCGGTTTACAAGATCGTGACGGAAACGCTCTGGCAGCAGGCGCGGGAAGCAGGCGTCTTCCTCGGCGCCGGTATCGATCTCAACGATGGTTTCATTCACCTCTCGACCGCTGACCAGGCACGCCAGACGGCAGCGCTCTATTTCGCAGGGCAGGCGGGTCTGATGCTCATCGCGATCGACAGTGCAAGGCTCGGCGACAATCTGATCTTCGAGGCCTCGCGCGGCGGCGATCTCTTCCCGCATCTCTATGGCGAGCTGCCGCTTTCGGCGGTGATCTGGGAGAAGCCGCTGCGGCTCGATGAGGCAGGCAATCATATCTTTCCGGAGCTTATCTGATGTTGGACCTTTTCAAGCAGGCCACCCGTAAGGGCCTCTTCCTCTTCGATCCGGAAACGGCGCATGGCATGTCGATCGCCGGGCTGAAATCGGGCCTCGTACCGGCTTGCCGCATTCCTGCCGATCCGCGGCTTGCGCAAACGGTCGCCGGCCTGACATTCGCCAATCCGCTCGGCATGGCAGCCGGATATGACAAGAATGCCGAGGTTCCGGAAGCGCTTCTGCGGCTCGGCTTCGGCTTCACGGAAATCGGCACGGTGACGCCCAAGCCGCAATCCGGCAATCCGCGCCCGCGCATCTTCCGCCTGGTCGAAGACAATGGCGTCATCAACCGCCTCGGCTTCAACAACGAAGGCCACGAGGCGGCCTTCCAGCGCCTCTCGGCGATCCGAGGCGATGGCATTATCGGCGTCAACATCGGCGCCAACAAGGATAGCGAAGACCGGATCGGCGATTACGTCACCGGCATCCGCCGCTTCTACTCCATCGCCCGCTATTTCACGGCCAATATCTCCTCGCCCAACACGCCGGGCCTGCGCGATCTGCAGGCGCGCGAAAGCCTTGCGGCCCTTCTGTCCGCCGTTCTCGCCGCCCGCGACGAGGAAGCGAAGAAGGCTGGCCGCCGCGTGCCGGTTTTCCTGAAGATCGCGCCTGATCTGACGGAAGAAGGCATGGACGATATCGCCGCCGAAGCCCTGGCGCATGCGCTGGATGGTCTGATCGTTTCCAACACCACGCTCGCCCGCGATGGCCTGAAGGATCAGCTGCAGGCGAAGGAGGCTGGCGGGCTTTCCGGCGCGCCGCTGTTTGGCAAGTCGACGGCGGTGCTCGCGCGGATGCGCAAGCGCGTCGGCCCGTCTCTGCCGATCATCGGCGTTGGCGGCGTGTCCTCGGCTGAAACCGCGCTTGAGAAGATCAAGGCGGGCGCGGACCTCGTGCAGCTCTATTCCTGCATGGTCTATGAAGGCCCGGGTCTGGCTGGCGACATCATCCGCGGCCTGTCGAAGCTTGTTGACCGCGAGAAGGTCTCATCGATCAGCGAGCTGCGCGACAGCAGGCTCGATCACTGGGCTGCGGCGAAGGTCTGATCGGCGCGCGGCTTGACCAGCATCGCCAGGAAGATGCCGCGAAACAGCAGGAAGGCGTTCATCGCCAGCCAGAGCCCGTGATTGCCGAACAGCGGCACGAAGACCGCCAGCGCTGCCAGATATCCGGCAAAGGACATCAGCATGCGATTGCGCATGTCTGAAGACCACGTCGCGCCGATGAAGACCCCGTCCATCAGAAACGCCAGCGCGCCGGTGAGACCCGTGATCGCCGCCCAGGGCATATAGGTGTTGGCCGCCTCGCGAACATCGGGGGAGGTGGTCAGCACCGAGATCAGCCACGGACCGGCCGCAAAGAAGAAAGCCGAAACGGCGGCCGCAAGTCCGAAAGACCAGATCGCCGTCAGCTTCAGGCCGCGATCGAAAGCCGGACGGTGCGCCGCGCCGATCGCTCGCCCGGTGATCTGCTCGGCCGCGTTGGCAAGGCCATCGAGATAATAGCCCGACAGCAGAAAGAAGTTCATCAGCACCGCATTGGCCGCCAGCGTCACGGCGCCGAAGCTGGTGCCGATGCGGGTCATGATGGCGAAGGAGCCGATCAGCACGAAGGTGCGGATCAGGATATCGCGGTTGAGCGCGAAGAGCTCTGCAAGCCGGTGCCGTGAAAGAATTTCGGCACGTTGCGGGCGCTGACTTCCTTTGAAGCTGCGCAACACGATTGCCAGACCGGCGAGCGCACCGACCGTCTCGCCGACCATCGTGCCCCAGGCAACGCCTGCGACACCCCATTCAAGCTCCAGACCGAGATAGATGGCGAGCACGATATTGATGCCGTTGATGAGTATCTGCAGCGAAAGCCCGATCGTGCCCTGGCCGCGTCCGAGGACGAAGCCGAGAATGGCATAGTTTGCGAGTGCGGCGGGCGCCGCCAGGATGCGGATCGAGAAATAGGTGCTGGTCGCCTGCGCCACGGCCGCTTCCGGTCCCATCAGCTTCAGCCCCGCTGCCAGAAGCAGCGGGGACAGACAGAGCAACAATACGCCGCAGCCGATCGCCGAAATCATCGCCCGCCAGAACACGCCCTGCTGCTCCCGCAGATCACGCCTGCCAAGCGCCTGCGCGGTCAGGCCGGTCGTCGAGGCGCGGAGAAAGTTGAAGCTGCCGAGGAGGAGGTCGAAGAGCATGGCGCCGATGGCAAGACCGGCGAGCGCGTCGGGTTGGCCCATATGGCCGACGACGCCGGTATCGACAAGGCCGAGCAGCGGCGTCGTCATGAAGCCGAGGGTCATCGGGATAGCGATCGACAGCACCAGCCGGTGCGTCACGTCGAATGCCAATGGTGTGCGGTCTTCAGTCCTGCTCATGCCTGCCTCGAAACGGGAGGCAGAATCGCCTCAGTTCGAGAGCACCATGGCCCAATAGGGCCAGTTGTTGGAAGATGCATTATGCGCGACGGCAACGCCGACGCCGCTATAGCGGCCGAGCATGTTTTCCAGATGATGCGGCGAGTTGATCCACGCCTGAACGATGCCATCGACAGACTTCTGGCCGACGCCGATATTCTCGGCCGCCGGAAGCTGCACGCCGCTCGCCTTCACACGGGCGCCAAAACTGTCGGACATGCCCATGAGATGCGCCATCTTGCCGGCGCTCGCCATGCGCTTCGCCTGGAAGATCGCTGCAGCACTTGCCGCCGGGTCGATGCTGAGCGGCGGCAGGCCGTTCTTGGCACGCAGCTGGTTGACGAGCGGCAGAGCGGCCGCCGTCTCATCCTGACCGTCCGAGGGCGTCGACGACATCTTCGGTGTGGTGGTGCAGCTTGCAACGCCCGCGACAAGTGCAAGGCCTGAGAGGCGCAGCAACCCGCGCCGGGAAACGATTGTGAAGCTCATGATCAGCGGCGATAGTTGAAGAGACGGATGATGATGAAGATCGGAATGACGATCGTGGCGCCGAGCAAGAGATAATCGCCGACGCGGCCGAGGGCCGAGAAGCCGCGATACCAGATTTCCCGGATGAAATCGCGAATGCCGTAGACGATCTCATACGGCGTCCAGCCGAAGATCGTCATGACGAAGCCGACGATCAGCGAAACCACCAAGAGCTTCACCAAAGTTCGGCCGAGCGAGTCGCCGAGAAACTTGTTCACCTGATCGGACATTCACATCTCCTGTTTGCCCTGAGATACGGTCGCGAATCATTGCTCGCAAGCCTTTTCCAGAGCTGTCCGCCCCGCCTCTGAAATAGGACTTGAGTTTTTTTGTGGCCACCGCCAAATGCGCGAGCACTCAAAAGGTCCCATTATGCAGCAGAGCCAGCTCTCTTCAGGCGACGTCATTGCCGACCGCCGCGCCGATTACGCCAAGATGCTCGATGAAGGCGGCGAGCCGGAGGCGGCGGCGGAACTCATGGAACAGGCCCTGGAACTGACGCCATCCTGGGCGGCCGGCTGGTACCGGCTGGCGACCTATCGCGAAAAGGCCGGCAACACGGCTGGCGCAGCCGATGGCTACAGGCAGACCGTCGCGCTCGACCCCGAAGATATCTTCGGCGCAGGCCTCAAGCTTGCGCTTCTCGGCGAAGCGGAGACACCGGACCAGCCGCCGAGCCGCTATGTCGAGCGTCTCTTCGACGACTATGCCGGTCGTTTCGAGACCTCGCTTGTCGAAAAGCTCGACTACTCCGTCCCGCAGAAGCTGGCAGCCGTGGTGGCGTCAACCGGCCGCCGCTATACGCTGGCCGTCGATCTCGGCTGCGGCACAGGCCTCCTCGGGCCGGAAATCCGCGACACCGTCGATGTGCTTGAGGGCTATGATCTCTCGCAGAACATGCTGGCCAAGGCGGAAGAGAAGGCGATCTACGATCACCTGGCCCAGGCCGATCTCTCGCTCTCTCCCGAAAGCTCCGGCATCTTTTCAGGCAGAAGCGAAACCCGCGCTGACCTGATCACCGCTGCCGACGTCCTGATGTATCTCGGCAATCTCGAAAGCGTTTTCGCGATTGCGGAACGGCTTGCTGTGCCGGGCGGCGACTTCGCTTTCTCTGTCGAGGATGCAGGCGAGGGCGATAGCTTTCATCTGGCGCCTTCGCTGCGATATGCCCACACGGAAACCTATGTCCGAGCCCTCTCCGCTCGCCACGGCTTCGATGTGCTGAAAATCGAGAAAACCACCATTCGCAAAGATGGCGGAAAACCGGTTTCCGGTATTCTGTTCCTTACGCGCCGGGGCAAGTGAACGCACAAATCTTGCGAATTTGAAATAGGTCAGCATTGCTTACATATTTCGCTTGCTCGCAAGTGCGAAAAGCCCAATAATTCCGCCATCAGCCGACCGGCGCCGCGATCTAAAAGCAGGAACGCCCCGGCTCTCTCATCATCGAAAATCCATCGCGCAGGATTGTCTCCGGCGCTCTTGAACTCGTCTGCCGTTTGGAGATTAGCGACATGACCCAGCTCATCAGTGCCCTCGGTTTCTGGAACACCAGCGCCACGCGTCACACGGCAGTCGAAGATGTCCAGGGCATCTTCACCGGCAGCCTCGTCTCGGCGCTCGGCCTTTACGTTCTCGCCAGCGCCGGCCTTCTGACCGGCAGTACCGCGGGGATCGCCTTCCTGCTCCACTACGCGTTCGGTATCAATTTCGGCTTGGCCTTCTTCTTCCTGAATGTGCCGTTCTTCTATCTCTCCTGGAAGCGTCTCGGCATCGCCTTCACGCTGAAGACCTTCATCGCCATCGGCCTCACCTCGGCGCTGACAAGCCTGCAGCCGAAGGTCATGGCGATCGCCACGATCCAGCCCGCATGGGCGGCCCTTCTCGGCGGCCTGCTGCTCGGCTTCGGCCTTCTGGCGCTTTACCGCCACCGCGCCAGCCTCGGCGGCGTCGGCATTCTCGGTATCTATATGCAGGAGCGTTTCGGCATCCGCGCCGGTCTCGTTCAGCTCGCTATCGATATGTGCGTGCTGGCGGCGGCCTTCTTCGTCACCACGCCGCCGGTCGTCTTCTATTCGGTGCTGGGCGCGGTGGTGCTCAATCTGTTTCTGACGATCAACCATCGCGCCGATCGCTACATCGCGCTGTGAGCGCGCGTGAACAAATCGTAACTTGCCTCATCCATGCTGCAGCGCGAAAATGACCTCGCGCCGGAAATGATGAGGTGACGATATGTCAGAACTGGAAAAGCTTGTCAGACGCCGCATGAAGGAAGAATACGCGAAGGGTGCCTCAGCCGAGGAAATCTCCCAGACCCTCCGCCAGGTCTTCAACAGCGTCGATCCCTCCGCCGAACGGCCGGTCCAGACCGCACCCAAGACGAATTGATGAATGAACCCCTCTCCCCGTTTGGAGAGAGGGGCTCGTAGCCTCAGGCAGCCTTTGCCGGCTGGTCGATCGGGTGCTGTGCCCGGAAGCCGACGGCGAGGCGGTTCCAGACATTTATCGCGCCGATCGCCACGGTAATCTTGGTGATTTCTTCTTCGCCGAAATGCGCCTTCAGCGCCTCGTAATCGGCATCCGGAGCGCCGGTCGAAGCGATGTTCGTGACAGCATCGACCCAGCCGAGCAGCGCGCGTTCCCTGGCATCATAGACCGGCGATTCACGCCAGACGCACATCAGGTTGATCCACTGTTCGGAAAGACCGTCGTGACGCGCTTCCTTCACATGCATATCGACGCAGTAAGCGCAGCCGTTGATCTGCGAGGCGCGCAGCTTGATCAGGTGGATGAAGCGGCGCTCGAGACCTGAGGTCTGGACATACTGCTCCAATGCAGCGACGGCCTTGTAAGCATCAGGGGCAGCCTTGGCGAAATTGAAACGGGGTTGCATCGTCATTCTCCTTTGGGGGTAAGGCTCATCGAGCCGCTTTGCGTTCGTTCAAGTCCATGAAGGCGCAACCGCGGGCGGCGATGCCTCCGTCATCATCGGCGGCAAGGTCCGCCAGAATGTCTGAGATCTTTGTCTTGGCGAGTTCGGCGCGATAGGCGCGCTCGGCTTTCAGCATCGCCGCCGTGACCTGGCACGGCTTGGTGAAGTAGCGCTGCGGCAGCGGGTTTGGCCCGCGCTGACGAATTTCGCTGCAGCGGAAGGCGGGCGCCGGGCCCTCGACGGCAAGCACGATATCAAGCAGCGAAATAGCATCGGGCTTTTTCGCCAGCCGGTAGCCGCCTTTCGGCCCCGGCACGGTGCTCAGCAGCCCGGCACCCGAAAGCGCCTGCAGATGCTTCAGGAGATAACTCGTCGAAACGCCGTGAAATTCGGCGAGTGCGGCGGCCGACAGCACGCCTTCGGCAGAAAGGCCGGCAAGCACCGCGACGCAATGAATGGCCTGCTCGACACCATCGCTGAGTTTCATCGAAGTCACCTCCTCAATTCGTGGATAAAAAATATCCATGATTATCGCGGGAGTCAAGCGTGTTGTGAAAGAGGAGGAAATTTCAGCCGCGAGGCGGGATTTGCTTGTCGAGCCAGGTGGCAAAATAGTCCGGCCATGCGCCCGTATCACTGCCCGGCACGCCCATGCCGAAGCCATGGCCGCCACTCGCCAGCCGATGCAGCTCGACCGGCACGTCTGCCTTCTCGCAGGCGGCTTCCATGATCAGGGTATTCTGCGGATCGGAAATCGGATCGTCTTGCGCCTGCACGAGGAAAACCGGCGGGCAATGCGCCTTCACGTGATCTTCCACCGACCACTCCGAGGTAAGGGCCGCACCCGGATGGCTGCCGATCAGCACCTTTCGCGTCGAGGTACGGTCGAACGGCGGTTTCAGGGTGATGACGGGATAGATCAATGCCGCAAGATCCGGCCGCGCCGAAAGCCCGTCGGCCGCATCGATCGGCTCGTAGGAAGCGAAAGCCGATCGCGTCGCCGCCAGGCCGAGAAGGTGGCCGCCCGCAGAAAAGCCGAGGACGCCGAGGCGGTCGGGATTGATCTGGAAGGTTCCGGCATTCGCCCGGATCAGCCGCAGCGCACGCTGCGCGTCCTGCAGCGGCGCCAGTGGCCCGGCCTTCCAGCCTTCGGCCGGAAGCCGGTAGCAAAGCACGAAGGCGGTGATCCCGCGATCGTTCAGCCACTGCGCGGCCGGTAGCGCCTCGCTCCGCATCTCGATGCGCTTGTAGCCGCCGCCCGCCGCGATCAGGAAGGCCGTCCCATTGGGAGCTTTCGGCGCAAAGACATCGATCTTCGGCACCGCGATGTTGCTGACCGCCCCCTTGGAATTCTGCCGCACATCGCCCGACGGACCACCACCGCCCGGAGGAGAGCTCGGCCACAGCGGCAGGCTGGCGGGTGCCGCGGCTGCCGCTCTAGATATCCCGGGAAGAAGGGCGAGTGCGCCGATGGCGGCAAGGATCGAGCGGCGTGTCGGCATCTTCTGTCTCTCTTCGGTGTCAGCCGTCAGGCCGCTCCAGCAATGCGGCGAAAATGCAGATCGCTGACGGGGACATCTTGCCAAGCGGCTCCGTCAGGATAGAAAGAGCCAAACCGGGAGGGGGAAAATAATGGCATTCACAGGCGTCTTGAACTCTTCGGCAGACCGCCACTCGCTCCTTGACGATGCCCAGGGCCTGGTTGCCGGAAGCATGCTTGCGGTGCTCGGCGTCTCGCTACTTTCAGGCGCCGGTCTTCTGACGGGCGGCACGGCCGGCATGGCCTTCCTGATGCATTACGCCACCGGCTGGAGTTTCGGCCTCTGCTTCTTCGCCGTAAACCTGCCCTTCTATTATCTCGCCTTTCGCCGCCTCGGGCCTGCCTTCACGGTCAAGACCTTTATTGCGATTGCCATGACCTCGGCACTGTCCGAGGTTGCGCCTCGCTTCATCAGTCTTTCGCATGTCGATCCGATCGCCGGTGCCCTCTTCGGCGGCCTGGTCATCGGCGCGGGCATGCTGGCGCTCTTCCGCCATCGCGCCAGCCTGGGCGGCGTCGGCATTCTGGCGCTCTATATCCAGGATCGTTTCGGCTGGCGGGCAGGCCTCGTCCAGCTCGGCTTCGACGGCATCATTCTGGCCCTGTCCTTCTTCGTCGCCAGCCCGTTCATCATCGCCTGCTCGGTGCTTGGCGCAGTGGTCCTGAACCTCACGCTCGCCATCAATCACCGCAAGGACCGCTATATCGCGATGTGAGATCGCGCTCTTCTCTTTCGCCCTGATTTCACTACCTTTATGGCGTGGACCAAGTCGATACCGATAGCAGCCTTGCCCTGCCTGCCCCTTTTCTCCGCTGGTTTGCGGAAAAGGGCTGGCGGCCGCGCACGCATCAGCTGGAATTGCTGGCGCGCGCCGAAGCCGGCGAGAGCACGCTGCTGATCGCACCAACGGGCGCCGGCAAGACGCTGGCCGGTTTTCTGCCGGCGCTGACCGATCTGACCCGCCGCGGCAAGATCCCGCCCGGCTCGGCCTTCACCGGCATCCACACGCTCTACGTCTCGCCGCTGAAGGCGCTCGCCGTCGATATCGAGCGCAATCTGACCAAGCCCGTCGAAGAGATGGGCCTGCCCGTCAGCATCGAAAACCGCACCGGCGACACGCCGAATGCCAAGCGCCAGCGCCAGAAGCTCAACCCGCCCGATATCCTGCTGACGACGCCGGAGCAGGTGGCGCTGCTGCTAGCCAACAAGGAAGCCGAACGCTTCTTCAGGGACCTGAAATATATCGTGCTGGACGAGTTGCACTCGCTCGTCACCTCCAAGCGCGGCCACATGCTCTCCCTCGGCATCGCCAGGCTCCGCAGGCTCGCCCCCGATCTGCAGACCATTGGCCTTTCCGCCACCGTCGCCGAGCCGATGGACCTGCAGAAATGGCTGGTGGCCCAGGAAGAGGGCGAGGAGAGACATGCCGGTCTCGTCACCGTCGAAGGCGGCGCGAAGCCCGATATCTCGATCCTGAAGACCGAGGAACGCATTCCCTGGTCGGGTCACTCCGCCAAATACGCCATTCCTGATGTCTACAAACAGCTTCTCGATCACCAGACGACGCTGCTCTTCGTCAACACCCGCTCGCAGGCGGAAATGCTGTTCCAGGAACTCTGGACGATCAACGAGGACAATCTGCCGATCGCCCTGCATCACGGTTCGCTCGATGTCAGCCAGCGGCGCAAGGTGGAAGCGGCGATGGCCGCCAACAAGCTACGCGCCGTCGTTGCCACCTCGACGCTCGATCTCGGCATCGACTGGGGCGATGTCGATCTCGTCATCCATGTCGGCGCGCCCAAGGGCGCCTCGCGTCTCGCCCAGCGCATCGGCCGCGCCAATCACCGCATGGACGAACCTTCGAAGGCGATCCTCGTGCCTGCCAACCGCTTCGAGGTGATGGAGTGTCAGGCGGCGCTCGATGCGAATTACATCGGTGCGCAGGACACGCCGCCGGTTGGCCGTGGCGCGCTGGATGTGCTGGCCCAGCACGTGCTCGGCATGGCCTGCGCCGAACCGTTCGATATGCTGCAGCTCTATGACGAGATCCGGACCGCGTCCCCCTATGCCGATCTCGCCTGGGAAACTTTCGAGCAGATCGTCGATTTCGTCGCGACCGGCGGCTATGCGCTGCGCACCTACGAGCGCTACGCCCGCATCCGCAAAACCAGCGACGGTCTTTGGCGCGTCTCCAATCCGCAGGTCGCCCAGCAATACCGGCTCAATCTCGGTACCATCGTCGAGAGCCCGATGCTGAACCTGAAGATGGTCAAGCGCGGCGAGGGCGGGCGCATCGGCCGCGGCGGGGCGGTGCTCGGCAAGATGGAGGAGTATTTCTTCGAGCAGCTGTCGCCGGGCGATACCTTCATCTTCTCCGGCAAGGTGCTGCGCTTCGAAGGCATCCGCGAAAACGAGGCGCTCGCCTCGCAGGCCTTCTCCCTCGATCCCAAGATCCCATCCTATGCCGGCGGCAAGTTTCCGCTCTCGACCTATCTCGCCGATCAGGTCCGCTCGATGATCGCCGATCCTGACCGCTGGCACCATTTGCCGGATCAGGTGCGTGACTGGCTGTCGCTGCAGAAGGACAAGTCGATGCTGCCGAAGCGCGACGAGCTGCTGATCGAGACCTTCCCGCGCGGCAGCCGCTGCTACATGGTCGCCTACCCCTTCGAGGGGCGCCTGGCCCACCAGACGCTCGGCATGCTGCTCACACGGCGGCTGGAGCGCGCAGGCGCGAAACCGCTCGGCTTCGTCTGTACGGATTACTCGCTCGGCATCTGGGGCTTGGAGGATATGGGCCAGATGATCTCAAGCGGCCGCCTCAGCCTCGCCGACCTTTTCGATGAGGACATGCTCGGCGACGATCTGGAAGAATGGCTCGACGAATCCTTTCTTTTGAAGCGCACCTTCCGCAATTGCGCCGTGATTGCAGGCTTGATCGAGCGCCGTCACCCGGGCAAGGAAAAGAGCGGCCGGCAGGTCACCGTTTCCGCGGATCTGATCTATGACGTACTGCGAAGCCACGAGCCTGATCACATCCTGCTGCAGGCGACGCGGCAGGATGCCGGCACCGGGCTTTTGGATATTTCCCGGCTTGGCGATATGCTGAGACGAATCAAGGGTCACATCACGCATCGCGCGCTGGACCACATCTCGCCGCTCGCCGTGCCCGTCATGCTCGAGATTGGCAAGGAAGCGGTGCCGGGCGAAGCCCATGATGCACTGCTCGCCGAAGCGGCAGACGACCTCATCGCCGAGGCGATGAGCTGATGAATTAGGATAGAAGACCGCAATGAACCGCCTGGCGCTGGCGCGCGAACTCAACGGATTGGTCCCGATGCCCGGCGTGGAAACGTCGGTGGCTGGTGTTGCCGCCGTCTGCGATCCGCTCGGCGCGCTCTATCTGCCGGAAACAGGCATGCTCGTCGTCTCCGACCTGCATCTGGAGAAGGGTGCCGCCTTCGCCCGCCGCGGCATGATGCTGCCGCCCTATGACACACTGGCGACGCTCACCGTTCTCTCGGCCGTCATCACCCGCTACGATCCGAAGATCGTCGTCTCGCTCGGCGACAATTTCCATGATCGCGTCGGCTCTCAGCATCTGCCGGAACCCTTCCGCATGCTGATTTCGGACATGGCCCGCGGCCGCGAATGGATATGGATCAACGGCAACCATGATCCTGACGGTACCGTCGATCTGCCCGGCATCTCAACCGACGAGATCCACTATGGCGGCCTTACCTTCCGGCACGAGCCGAAGGGTGGATTGCAACAGGGCGAAATCGCCGGTCACCTGCACCCAGCCGCCACCGTCCGCCGCCGCGAAAAATCGATCCGCCGTCCCTGCTTTGCCACGGATGGTTCGCGCCTGCTGATGCCCGCCTTCGGCGTCATGAGCGGCGGCCTCGATCTCGGCCACAAGGCGATGAAGGGCCTGTTTGATCACGCATCGCTGGTCGCGCACCTGCTGGGCCGAGACCGCATCTATTCCGTCCGGTTCGGGAACCTGCGCGGCTAAGCTCGCGCCTCAATCGCACCCATTCAGCTGCTGCTGATAGGTCGCGGCCATATTCGCAAACTTCTGCGCCGTCTTCTGCAGCTGGCCGTTCGAGCGCCAGTCGCCGCGCTTGTAGCCGGTCGGGCCGGAATAGTAGGCGAGGTAGAGATTGTAGGCATCGTTGCGCTGGATGCCGGTCGCCTGGCTGTTGCTGTAGTGGTACCAGGCAATGAAATCGATCGCGTCGGCGAAGTTGGTGCGGCGGCCGGTCCAGTTTCCCGTCTCCGACTGATAGTGGCTCCAGGTGCCGTCAAGCGCCTGCGAATAGCCGTAGGCGGTCGATTGCCGCGTCCAGGGAATGAAGCCGAAGAGTTTCGTGCGCGGCGGACGGGCGTTCGGCTGGAAGCCCGATTCCACATACATCGTCGCCATCAGGATCGGCACGGGAATGCCGTATTTCTTTTCGGCGCGCTCGGCCTCGCGCTGCCAGTTGGTAAACAGCCCATCGCGCTGGTCGAAGACCGCGCAGATATTTCGTGTCTGACGGGGCGCCGTCGCACAGCCGGCAACAAGTGCCAGCAGCACCAGGGCGAGAAGTGTACGGATACGCAAAACTGAACCTCTCGTTTCGAGAGATTACTAACTCGTAAATCTTAAAGAGCCGTTTTTATTCAAAGGTGAAGTTGTGTCCCTCAAAAGGCGGGAGCGCGGCAGAGCCGATCAGGCCAGGGATTGCCCCCATCCCGCAGCCACAGGAACAGTGTCCAGCCAGAATCCGTCTGTGTGGTGGGAGTGAAACAGCCTGAAATGGCCTATTCTATCGAAACCCAGATCGGCAGGCGTAAGAATCAGCTGTTCGGCTGCTTAGTGACACCCGACTTCTCGGCCACAACATCAACGAAACCTAAACCGCTTTCGGCACCGCGTAGCGCAGAATGACGCCGCCGTTCTTGGTCGCCGTGCTCTCGATGAGCGTCAGGGCGCGCTGTTCGCTGGCGGGCTTGAAATGGGGATTGCCGCTGCCGAGAATGACCGGCACGAGGCAGATGCGGATCTCATCGACCAACCCTGCTTTCAGCATCCCGTCGGCGAGTTCGGCGCTGCCGAAGATGAAGATCGTCTTGCCATCCTGCTGTTTCAGCTTCGTGAGCTCTGCGACGGGATCGCTGACGAGGCGCGTGTTGTTCCAGGTCGCCTCGGTCAGGGTGCGGGAAACGGCAATCTTGGCGATGCTGTTCATATAGGGCTTGATATTGTCTTCGTCTTCGGTCGTCGTCCAATAGGCGGCCATGCCCTCGTAGGTCTTGCGGCCGAAGACCAGCAGGTCGCCTTCCTTGCCGAACTGCTCGGAATAGGCTTCCAGTTCCGGTCCCCAGACCAGCGTATGGAAGCCGATATCCCAGGGCTTCGTGCCCTCGAAATAGCCATCAAGCGTCATCAGATTCCAGACAACGAGCTTGCGCATTTGCATTTCCTCCCTTTGAACGTCTAAATCTATCATAGTCAAAACCGATTGCGAAAAGCAATCGGTTGAGCACGGGGTAAACCACCGGCAAAATGCAATCGGTTTTGGGAGCTGGGAATGAATGAGTTGCACCGCTCGGGTTGCCCAATCAATCTGACGCTCGAGGTCCTCGGCGACAGATGGAGCCTGATCGTCATCCGAGACATCATGTTCGGCAATCGCCGCCATTTTCGCGAGCTGCTGCAGAATTCGGTGGAGGGGATCGCCTCGAACATCCTGGCAGACCGCCTTCGCCGTCTCGTCGACAAAGGGTTGCTTACCAAGGAAGACGATCCGAGCCACAAGCAGAAGTCGGTCTATAGCCTCACCGAAATGTCGATCGATCTCGTGCCCTTGTTGGCGCAGATGGGTGCCTGGGGGCGAAAGCACATGCCTGTTTCAGAGGAACTGGCGATCCGTGCCGAACTGCTGGAAAATGGCGGAGCGCCGCTGTGGAACGATTTCATGGATGAGCTGCGCGCCAAGCATCTCGGCATGGAGCTTCCACCGGGAACGCCTTCGGTCCTCGGGCGGCTGACAGAAGCCTATCTCGAGGTCGTCGCGCGGAAGAAAAGCGCCTGATCAGTCCTTGCGGAAGACGATGCTGGCCAGCCAGCCTGTGATCAGCGCCAGGAACACGGAGAAGGCACCGTAAAGGATCGGCTTCTCGTGCGCTGCATCGGTGATCATCTGCTCGATGCCGGTTTTGATGACGCGCAGCGGCACGGATTTCTGCGTCACCAGCTTTCCGCTCTTGAACAGGTAGGCGCGCACCGTATGCACACCGTTCGGAATGTTGGCCGGAAGCCGCAGGCTCGCCTTGAAGAGGTTGGAGCTGACGAAGCGGACCCCCGAGGGATCGCGCTCATAGAGGCCGCCGCTCTGCTGCAGGCGGCGGAAGGATTCGCGGAATTCGCCCAGACTGCTGCCATCGCCGACATAGCCGACCGGCGTCAGCGGAATGTGGTCGATGCCGATCCCCTCGTCGGTGAGGTCGAGCGGCGTCGTGACGTCGTCGATCGCCCGTGAGCTCGACATCGAGTAGGAATGCGGCACGGCCTCGAAGGTCATCGAGCTAGTGTTGATCCAGATGCCGAAGACGCGCTGCTTCTTGCGCACCGTGGCGTTCTCGCGCGGGCCCTCCAAAACGACGACCACGTCATATTGCCCGACGGCGAGCAGCAGCTGGTCGGTCTCGGTGACAGCGCCGAAGATCGTCAGGTCCGCACCGCGGAAATCAGAGGTGATGGCGATTTCGCTGGTCGAGGTGCCAATCTCCAGGCCTTCGCGGGAGCTCTCGGAATTCTGCCCGGGCAGCAGCATCTGTCCCGATGCAAGGCCGGGCAGGAGGAGGGCGAGCGACAAGGCGAAGGCTGGAAGGCAGCGCATCAATTGCCTCCCATCACGATCGAGTAGATATCGGCAGGCGTGACGACCAGCGAAATCGCCAGACGAATGCCGACTGCAAGAACCAGCAGACCGAGAAGGGCGCGCAGCTGTTCGCCGCGCAGCTTCTGGCCGACACGCACGCCATACTGCGCACCGATGACACCGGCGACCATCAGGATGAAGGCCAGCACGATATCGACGGAAAAGTTCGTCGCGGCCTGCACGATCGTCGTGTAGGCGGTGACGAAGATGATCTGGAACAGCGAGGTGCCGACGACGACATTCGTCGGAATGCGCAGCAGGTAGATCATCGCCGGAACCATGATGAAGCCGCCGCCGACGCCCATGACGGATGTCAGGATGCCGATCCCGAAGCCGAGCGCGATCACCGGGATGACGCTGAGATAGATTTTCGATTTCTTGAAGCGCACCTTGAAGGGCAGGCGATGCACCCAGTGGTGATGCCCGGGCTTTCGCGGCGCCGGCGCCTCGTTCTTTGCCGCGCGGCGCATCGCGTTGACGCTTTCGAGCAGCATCAGCCCGCCGACGGTGCCGAGAAACACAACGTAAAGCAGGGAGATGAACAGGTCGAGCTGGCCGAGACGGCGCAGTAGCGAGAAGATCCAGATACCGACAGTCGCGCCCGAAAGGCCACCGACGAGAAGCACCGATCCCAGTTTGACATCGAGCGTGCCGCGCCGGAAATGCGTGATCGCGCCGGAGATCGACGATGCCACGACCTGATTGGCACCGGTGGCGACGGCAACGACGGGCGGGATGTTGTAGAAGATCAGCAGCGGCGTGATCAGGAAGCCGCCGCCAACGCCAAACATGCCCGACAGGAAGCCGACGGCGGCGCCCATGCCAAGAATGATGAAGATGTTCACCGACAACTCTGCGATGGGCAGATAAATTGCCACAACCGACCCCGATTACTCACTGCCCCCGCCGGGCAGGCGCGCTTGTCCCGTTCGAATGGCGCATCATACTTGGAAATCGTTGCCAGAGGCTTTCGAGAAACGACATCCGTTCCGCACATTCCGCGGCGATAACTCCCGAATAATCCGGCTTTTTTCAGGATTTATGACAGGCCTTCGCGAAGTCCTGATGTTTTCTTGCCCGGCACCTGTCTGTGGCGCCGGGTAAAGACCATCTCTTGCCTAGAGACCGGCCCGTGCCAGCCCATGTTCGACAAGCCGGTCGATGACCTCGGGATAGCTGACGCCGCTTGCCGCCATCGCCTTCGAATACATGCTGATATCGGTGAAGCCGGGGATCGTGTTCACCTCGTTAATCAGGAAGCGCGTGTCCTCGGTCAGGAAGAAATCGACGCGGGCCATGCCGTCGCAACCGAGTGCCCGGAAGGCGAGCGCCGCGGTCTCGCGGATCTTTGCCTCGATCTCCGGCGGCAGCTCAGCAGGAATCTTCAGTGCCGCCCCGTCCTCGTCGATATATTTGGCATCGTAGCTGTAGAAGCCATGACTTTCTGCGGGGATGATCTCGCCCGGACGGGAAACGAAGAGCCCGCCCTTGGTGTCTTCAAGCACACTGCATTCGATCTCGCGTCCGCGGACGAATTCTTCGGCCAGCAGCTTCCGGTCATGCGTGAAGCCTTCCGCAAGCGCGGGACCGAATTCCTGGCTGCCGGAAACTTTGCGGACGCCAACCGACGACCCTTGCCGCGCCGGCTTGATGAACAGTGGCAGGCCAAGTTCGCCTTCGAGTGCGTCGAATGTGGGTGACTTTCCCTCATGGATCGTCACACCACGGGCAACCGGCAGGCCTGCCGCGCGCAGCAGCTGCTTGGCGATATCCTTGTCGAGCGCTGTCGCCGAGCCGAGGATGCCGCAGCCCACCAGCGGCACGCGGGCGACCTCGGCCAGCCCCTGCACCGATCCATCCTCGCCATGGATCCCGTGCAGCACCGGAAACAGGATATCGATCTTGCCGGCATCGCTGATCTTGCCCGCGTCGATGGCGATCATCCGTCCAAATCCGCCGGGGACGAGCGCCAGCTCGGTGCCGCTGAGAGGCTTGGCCAGGTTTCCATCCTCGAAGCGGCTGAGCATCCACTGGCCCTCGCGGGTGACGAAAACCGGAACCGCTTCGTACTTCGAAGGCTCCAGCGCCCGCATCACATTCGTTGCCGATAGCACCGAAACGTCATGTTCCGCCGAGCGGCCGCCGAAGAGCACGGCGATGCGCAGCTTGCCGCGGGAAGATGTCATGAAAACCTCCGGAATGATCTGGTGTTGAAATGGTCAGAAGCCGACGGCGATGCCGCGATTGGCGAAGAAGCGGTCGAAAACCGAAAGCGGCATCGTCACGTCGGCCTGGCTCGCGGCATCGTGACCGGATGGATTGTGGAAGCGGATCGTCTCCGGCGAAGCCGCCGTGACCAGAACCAAGTGTCCGCCCTTCGACGGCGGTACGCGGTCCGGCCAGCGAATGCCGCTATTGACGGACGCGATGAAGAACGGTCGCTCCGCCAGAAGCGCCGGGATAGCTGATGTCCGGACGCCGGTCATTGTCTCGGCGGCAAGTCCGAAATGCTCGCGCACGTAGGTTACGAAGGGCGCATAGATCAGCCCCTTGATCGAGGCATCCAGCTCATTGACGACATAGCCGCCATAGGCAGTGCAGGCGCGCGCCAATGCCAGAGTCGGGTGGATCTCGCCGCGGGCGGCAAGCACCATCTTCAGGCAGGCCATGCCGCAGACATTGACGGCCCAGCGCGCATAATCCTCTACCGTCTCTGCACCCGACCGCTGCCAGAGCGGATCGCGCAACAGGGCTGCGGAGCCTTCTGCAAGCACGGGCAACGTCATGTCGGCCGTTTCCCATTGGCTGAAATAGGGCACGCTGTCCCGCTGAATGCTCACGAATCCCCCGGCTGGCAATCAATCACGGTGGCGAAACTCCAAAAGCAAAACGACCCTTTTGCGGCGAAGGCAAAAGGGCCGTTCCGATTTCGCTTTTTTACGCCGGCTTATGCCTTGGTGGCGTTCTTGGTGTTGCGCTCCAGCAGAGCTTTCACCGTGTCGTCGTTGATCTTGCCGGTAGGATCCTGGCCGATCGACTTCTGGAAGCTCTTGATCGCCGAGACGGTCTTGGCGCCCATCTCGCCGTCAGGCGTACCGGCGTCGAAGCCGTTATTGTTCAGGATCGCCTGAATGTTGCGGATCGCCTTCTTCATGTCGACGCTGGAGGTGCTGGTGCCCTTGCCGCTCCAGGCGTCAGGCACGTCGATGCCGTTGGCCTTGTTGTCGAGCTGCTGCGGTTTCCAGGCGTCGGTGGTGGCGCGTGCCTTGTCGAGATCGGCAGGCTTCATCGCCTTGGCCACTTCGTCGCGCTTGGCACCAGCGTCCTTGTCGCCACCCTTGGCTGCGATCGCGAACCACTTGTAGCTCTCGCCGAGATCCTGCGTCACGCCATTGCCGCGGGCGCAGAGGATGGCGAGGTTGAACTGGCTGTCGGTGATGCCGAGATTGGCAGCCTTGGTGAACCAGTTCGCCGCCGTCGCATAATCCTGCTGTCCGAGCGCGCCGGAGGCGTAGAGCACGGCAAGATTATGCATGGAGCTGGCATTGCCCTGGTTGGCGGCCTGCTCATAATAGTCCTTGGCCTTGTTGATGTCGCGGGCGACACCGGTGCCCTTTTCATAGATGCTGCCGAGGCGGTACTGCGCCGGGGCAAAGCCCTTGTCCGCAGAAAGCTGGTACCACTTGACGGCATCGGCTTCGCTGACCGTCACGCCGTTGCGGCCTTCGCTGTAACGGGCAGCGATTTCGAACAGGGCGAGTGCATCGCCAGCGCGTGCCGCGTCGGCAAGTGCCGCCGGCTGGATCACGTCAGGAATGGTCAGGCCCGGCTGGGCCGGTGCCGCGTTGGTCGAGGCCGGGGCATCCTTCGGCGCGAAGGCCGTGGCGTCCTGCGTCGGGGCGCCCGGCGTCAGGGTCGCAGCGCCTTCGCCGTCGAGCGGTGCCGCATCGGTCAGGTGCTCGGTTGGTGCAGTTGGCGGAACGGCGGCCTGAGGCGCAGCTTCGGGAGCAGCCGGTGCTTCATTCTGGGCGGCTACAGGTGCATCGGCCTGCGGAGCGGCCGAGGTGTCGGCCGTTGCCGGGGTCTGCGTGGCATCGCTCAGCACGGCCACTTCGGCCGGCGGTGCGCTTTGGCCGGATGTCAGCGTCCGGGCAAGCGGGAACGCCATGATCGCTAGAAGAACGGCGCCGACGGCGAGAAGCAGCGGACGGCGGAAGCGCGAGAACGAGCTTGCGCCACCGGCTGGCTTCGGAGCCTTCGCCTTCTTCTCACCCTTGACCGGCTGTGCCTTCGGGTCGGATTCGATTGCGGCAGCCTGTGCCGCGCGGCGGGCGGCCGCGATATAGTCGGCGCGATCGTTTTCGGTCGCGGGCTTTGGATTGGCGCGCGCTGCACTCTGGCTGGCGCGAACCCGCTCCAGGATTTTCTTGACGTCAGGAGCGCCGGAGCCCGGCTCCAGCAGCTCGTTGGCCTCTTCGGACGGCACGACATCGACAGGATCGATCGACGGGACCGGATCGATGATGGTGCGCTCGCCGGCCTGGGCCCTCGGCGCCTTCTTGCCCGGCATCAGCTTCTTGCCGAGCGCCAGAAACAGGCTCTTGCTTTGCTTGGCGTCAGCGGCGGGCTTGGTAGCGGCCTCGATTGCGATTGCGCTGGTGTGGCTGACGGGAGGCTGCATCGGCTGCGGCGCAGCCGGTTCGCTGACGGCGCGGGCAACAGGTGCGGCAGCGGCAGTCTTCGTTCCAAACACTGCAGGCCTTTCGGCCTCAGCGCCGGCCGGGATCAGCGAATAGGGATCGACTTCGAAATCGGCGTTGGCGGCCGGCATCCGTGCAGCCGGCCTGCTGTTGCGCGTTTCCATGTCGTCAAGCCGGTCGGCAATATGGACGAGCGTTTCATGCAGGGCCTGGAACGTCTTGTGGGTGCGTTCCTCGCCGCTGCGGCTCAGATCCTCGAGTTGGCGAAGATCGGCGGCAAGGGCGTTCAGCGCCGACATGTCGGCGGCCGGGACGGAACCCGCCTGCAGGTTGCCATTGCGGGAATAGGCATCGACCACCGCTTCGGCGGCCTGGCGTGCGGCTTCGATGATATATTCGTCGCTCGTTGCCATGTAATCTTCGATCGCGCCCATGCGACGGTCGAGATCGATCGACAGTCCCTCGTTGCCGCGCGGTTCGTGCAGCAGTGCCGAAAGATTGGCGATCTGGTCTTCGAGGCTCTTCAGTGCTCGCGAGTCGGTTGCCGGTGCCGCCGTGCTTTCTTCAAGCCGGGCGGCGATGTCGCTGAGGCGGCCCTCGATGCGGCGGAAGGCGCTGTCATCGACAGGCGCCTGGGCCACCGGCGCAGGCTGCATTTCCATCTGGTCGATACGGCGGGCGAGATAGTCGAGACGCTCTGCCAGAACATCGTTGACCGCACCGCTTTCGAGCGCATCGATCTTGCGGGAAATATCGGCCAGCGCGCCGTTCAGTTCAGGCTGGGCAGCGGCCTTGTGGGTTCGCTCCAGCATGTAGGACAGCTGTTCCAGCCGTTCGTCCAGGCGCGAGCTTGCCTTGGTGTTTGCCAGTTCCTCGACGCGGCGCGTCAGCATTTCCAGCCGGTCGGCCATGCCATCGGCAGGGTTCGAGCGGCTTTCGACACTACGGCCCATCAGGTCGATCTGTTCGGCCAGCGCGTTCAGGCGGCCTTCGAGGCGGTGCATCAGCGCCGGATCGCCGCTGGTGGCATTGCGGCTGCTGGCGGCGATCGCCCGGCTGATTTCGTCGAGGCGCGTATCCATTGCCGCGAACTGCTCGGACATTGCCCGGTCATGCGGCTGGATCATGCTGCCGAACTGTTCCATCGCGCTGGCGATGGAGATCAGCTTGTCTTCGAGTGCCCGCACGGCCGGGCTTTCGCCCATGCCGCCGATGTGGCGCTTGATATCGTCAAGGCGGTAGGCGAGCGTCACCAGCTCTTCCTGCAGGCCCGCCGTGTCCAGCGCGTGCAGCTGGTTTTCGAAACCATCCCAGCGGCTTTCCATGTGACGAACGGAATCCTCGCGGGCGAGGCCGTCCATCAGCGAGCGCAGTTCGTCGAATTCGCTGCGCAGTCCCGCAGCTTCCGGACCGGCAGAGCGGTGCGACAGCTGGTCGATGCTCTCGGCCAGGCGGCCCATGTCTTCGCGGATGTCGTCGGCAAAGCGGCGGTCCTGCGCCGATGACTTGAGGTCGCGAAGCTCGCTCCGCAGCGCACTCATTTCGCGGGTCACACCTTCGGAAATATCGCGCTTGAGATCCTGGCGCAGGTTGACCAGCGCCTGGGCGATCTCGGTCATCGTATCGCTGGAGGCACCATAGGCGGGAGCCGGCGCTGCGGCCGGTGCCGGAGCGCGGATCGCGGGTGCCGGTTCACGGTAGGCGGCAGCAGCAGCTGCGCGTTCGGCGGCGGCGCGTTCGCGTCCCTGTTCCAGCATGCGCTGGCGCTGGCGGATTTCGGCGAGCGGATCGGGACGTGTTGCTGCGGGAGCGGCGTAGGCCGGTCGCGGCTGCTCGTAGGATCGCACATAGGCGTCACGTTCCGGCGGCGCGTTGCGCGGCGCAACGTCGCGCGGGCCATTGCCGCCCATCAGTCCTTCGATGCGCGCCTCCAGGCCTTCGATCGTGCGATTAAGCGCGTCGAGAGACGACCTTTCGGGGCTCCGGGGAGAATTTGATCGCGATCCGTTCATCTTCTTGCTCGCTTCGTCTGCCTCAACCCTCGTCAGGGTTCGGCTATTGGCTTGAGAGACCGTACATCCGAGTTTAGTTTTTTAGACTTTCCTCAAGCTGGACGGCGTAGCGGCATTCCGAAGAAACGCGAGACTTGAAAAAGGAATGCGGATTACCACTGCTCACCGCGCACCTTTCACGAAACGTGGTAAACAACCCGTTAACTTGTGTGAGAATTTTTAACGTTTGGATCTTTGCTGCGCTTTTCCGGGGCTTAGGAGCGCCGCGCTTTGATCGTGTTCATCACGAAGCTGGTCTCGATCGTATCGACGCATTTCAGCTTGGCGATCTTGTCCTTGATGAAACGTTCGTACTGTTCAAGCCCGGCACTCATCACCTTCAGCACATAGTCTTTCGAGCCGGTGACCAGATGGCACTCCAGCACCTCGTCCCAGCCGCGCACGGCATTCTCGAACATCTGGATCTCGTCCTCGTGCTGGCGGCTAAGGCGGATCGAAGCGATTGCCGTCATCGTCCAGCCCTCGACGGCGGGATCGATCAGCGCCGTGTAACCCTTGATCACACCGGTCTCCTCCAGCCGCCGCAACCGCCTGAGGCAGGCGGAAGCCGATAGCCCGACGCGCTCGGCCAGCTCGTTGTTGGTGATCCGTGCATCGGCTGCCAACTCCCGGAGGATGCGGCGATCGATCTCGTCGGCAATTTTCTGCGTCATGCTGATGAAACTCCGCAATAAGTTGCTCTGCGGAACATCATACCGCGCGAAATAGCAAGAAAGTGCCGCCGCATTTGATATAATTTGCGGTGCGAAAACCGTGACATCGATCGAGGAGACATCCGATGACTGCGCCGCACCCTTCGAGAACCCATATCGGCAATCATGCCCTGCATCCGGAAACCCAGATGCTGAACTATGGCTACGATCCCGAACTCTCCGAAGGCGCCGTCAAGCCGCCGGTCTTCCTGACCTCCACCTTCGTCTTCAAGTCCGCCGAAGATGGCCGCGACTTCTTCGACTATGTCTCCGGCCGCAAGGAGCCGCCGGAAGGCAAGGGGGCTGGTCTCGTCTATTCGCGCTTCAACCACCCGAACAGCGAGATCGTCGAGGATCGTCTTGCCGTCTATGAGCGGACGGAAAGCTGCGTGCTGTTTTCATCGGGCATGTCGGCGATCGCCACGACGCTGCTGGCCTTCGTCCGCCCCGGCGATACAGTGCTCCACTCCCAGCCGCTCTACGGCGGCACTGAAACGCTGCTCGCACGGACCTTCCTCAATCTCGGCGTCTCGGCCGTTGGATTTGCTGATGGTGTCAGCGAAACCTCGGTAGAGGCAGCAGCCGAAGAGGCCATGGCCAAAGGCCGTGTTTCGGTCATTCTGATCGAAACGCCGGCCAATCCGACCAACAGCCTGGTCGATGTCGCGATGATCCGCCGCGTCGCCGATGCGATCGGCAGGAAGCAGGGTCACACCCCGATCGTCGCCTGCGACAACACGCTGCTCGGCCCGGTCTTCCAGCGGCCGATCGAGCATGGCGCCGATATCTCGCTTTATTCGTTGACCAAATATGTCGGCGGGCACTCGGACCTGATCGCCGGTGCCGCCCTTGGCCGCAAGGCTGTGATGAAGCAGGTGAAGGCGCTGCGCGGTGCCATCGGCACGCAGCTCGATCCGCATTCCTGCTGGATGCTCGGGCGGTCGCTGGAAACGCTGCAGATCCGCATGGAGCGGGCAAACAGCAATGCCGAGGCGGTTGCCGGTTTCCTGCGCGATCACCCGAAGGTCGAGCGAATCCATTATCTGCCCTACAACGACGCGCAGTCGCCGGTTGGCCAGACATTCGCCACGCAATGCAGCGGCGCGGGTTCGACCTTTTCTTTCGACATCAAGGGTGGCCAGCCGGCCTCGTTCAAATTCCTGAACGCCTTGAAGATCTTCAAGCTCGCCGTCAGCCTCGGCGGAACGGAATCCCTGGCCTCTCACCCGGCAACGATGACGCATTCGGGCGTTCCGGCAGATGTGCGTCAGCGCATCGGCGTACTGGAATCGACGATCCGGCTGTCGATCGGCATCGAGCATCCCGACGACCTGATCGCCGATCTGGCATTGGCGCTCGACGAAGCGTAAGGGCGGGCGGCCTCAGGCCGCCGCTACCTCCCTGACGTCATCGAGAAGAAAATGCACGACGACATATTTCGTCGTGTAATGCCTGCCGCTATCCGAGGTCAGGTCGGCGCTGCCGCCATCCGCCGGATGCCAGGCGTGATAATGGGGGTTGGTGGTGATCAGGGTAATCGCCTTGCCGGCAAATCGGCCGTCGAGGCGATAACGGGCCTCGGCCAGAGGCCAGATCCGCTCGTAGTCTTCCTGTGGAATACGAACCTTCAGCGCGTTGCGACGGGTGGCGGCGCCATGCGTCCCATCCTCGTGGGTCACCGCTGGAAGGTCCAGCACCACTTCCTCCGCATCCTTGAGAACGAAATTGAATTCCTCAGGCCACATGCGTCTCATGAAATCGCTCCTCCCAAGCTCATTCTTCGGTTAGCCAGCGAAATGTAACGCGTCTGTCGGCGGAAGCAACAGCCGGTTATGAAAGCCAGTCCGGAAAGTCGTCGCCGGCGGGGACCCGGTCCCATGCCTGGGCGGCAATCTTCCAGCCGTCACTGCCCTTCACCAGCAGCATCATCTCGACATTGTTGCTGCGATCCCGTCCATTCTCGATCGCCTCGCAACTGGCAACGGCGACGGCGATATTGCCAAAAACCAGGATTTTGCTTGCAGGACAGCGCTCGGCAAAGGCCCGAAGGGAGGTCTGCGACAGGCCTTCCATGCGCTCGAGAAACTTGGCTGCCGTCTGCGCTCTTGCCGGGCGCGCCGATGCGAATAGCTGGGCATCCGGATGGAAGTCCTCCATGAAGCCATCGGCTTCAGGCCCAGCACCGTAAGTCCAGCTCAGATGGGCAAACTGGCGTGCGATGAGATCTGCAATGGCGCGATGGTCGTCCATGCGCTCCTCCGGTTGCAAGTGCAGTTCCAGCTTACCAGCTTTCCGCGCCAATGTCCGCTGCCGGAGATTGCTGCCAGCAAGGCCTTGTTAACATTCGTGGAACTTCAGCACTTGTGTTCGCGAATCATGGCATCATGTTTAAGCAGTTCGTGACTGACGACGGAGGTTTGGAATGGGACAGGTTGTCCGGCTCCCCGCCAATGAAGCTGAAAGATTGCTCGCTGTTCGCGCCTTGAATGCCGCGAGCCGCAGTCCGACGCCGGAACTTGCCGCCCTGGCCGAGCTCGCCCGCGGCGTCTTCGGCACTCCCTTTGCCGCCATCAACATCATCGACGAGGATTGGCAGCGGATCGCCGGCCAGGCCGGAATGCAGCTCGCCGAGTGCTCGCGCGATCTCTCCATCTGCACCCGCGTCGTCTATGCCAACGACCTCGTCATCGTCCCCGACCTGCAGCGCCATCCGGAATTGTCGCGCATGCCCTATGTCGAGGGTCATCCGCATTTTCGCTTTTATGCGGGAGCGCCGATCGAAACCGATGACAGCCTCGCCGTCGGCGCCTTTTGCATTCTCGACACCCGGCCGCGGGATCTCTCGGAAGTCGAAATCGACAGCCTCCGCCGCTTCGCGCTGGTCGCAAGCGCCTTGCTCCGCCTGCAGAAGGCCAACATGATCATGGGCCTTGCCGAAACCAGTCTCAGGGTTGCGGCGATGACCGATCCGCTCACTGGCTTCTACAATCGCTCGGCTCTCGCGGCGCTGGTCGATGGCGAACTCGACAGGTCGCTTGCCGCAGGCCAGACCTTCGGCGCTCTCTATCTCGACATGGATGGTTTCAAGGGCATCAACGACCGTCTCGGCCACCATGCTGGCGACGAAGTGCTGCGCGAGGCCGCAAACCGCATCCGCGCCGTCGTCCGGGCGGGTGATATCGCGGTGCGCATGGGTGGCGACGAGTTTGCGCTCTTCGTTCCCAATCCGCCGAATGCAGCCGCTCTATCCTCGGTCGCCGACCGGCTGGTGGCGGCCTTTCGCCAGCCTTTCGAGGTCGAGGGCCAGACAGTTTCCGCCCGCCTCAGCATCGGTGGTGCCTTGGCGCCGCAAGCCGGGACGAACCGTATCGATCTTCTCAAGGTCGTCGATACCGCGCTCTACCAGGCCAAGGCTGCGGGCCGTGACCGCTACCTGATCGCCGGCATCTGACGGGCCGCTTTCAGCGCTCTTTCCAGCGAGCGATAGATGCGCGGATCATCGCATTGCGCGGCATTGAAGCGCAGGTAGCTGTTGGATGTCTGCGAGAGGCTGAAGGCATTACCGGGCGCGAGCACGACATTATCGGCAAGGCAGGCCTGCGCGATATCTCCGGCATTGATCCCATCAGGCAGCCGGCACCACAGGAAGATTCCGGATCGTGGCCGGATCCATGGCTCGATGCCGAGCGCAGCCAGCCGGCCGATCGTGTCGTCCATGGCCTTGGAAAGCCGGACCTTCAACGTATCGAGATGCTTCCGGTAACTGCCGTCGGTCAGAAGCAGCAGTATCAGTTCGGCATTGAGCCTGCCGCCGCCGATGCTCGTCACTAGCTTGAGATCAATCAGCGGCTCGACCCATTCCGGCTTCGCTGCGATGAACCCGCAACGCACCGAAGTCGAAATCGTCTTCGAGAAGCTGCCGACATGCACGACCCGCTCCAAACCATCGAAAGCAGCCAGCCGCGGCGAGGGTTCATGCTCCAGATCGGCGAAGATATCGTCCTCGATGATTGTCATGTTGGCCCGCTCTGCCAGCTTAAGCAGCTTGTGCGCGACAACGGCGGAGCAGGTGGCTCCGGTTGGGTTGTGGATGGCCGAGTTGGTGATGTAGAGCCGCGGCCGGTGCTGTTCGATCGCCTGCTCGAAGGCTTCGATATCGGGGCCATGCGGTGTCATTGGCACCGCGACGGCCCTGGCACGATTGGCTCGCAGCAGCGCATGAAAGTTGAAGTAACAGGGATCGTCGACGATCACCGTATCGCCCGGCTCGATCAGGAACCGGCAGACCAGATCGATCGCCTGGGTGCCGGATTCCGTCAGGATGATGTGATCGGGGGAGGCCGGGATGCCGCGTTCGTTCATCCGCCGGGACAGCAATTGCCGCAATGGAAGCTGGCCGAGCGGCGTTCCGTAATTGGCAAGGACGGCATCCTCTCCGCGGGCAATGGTCCGCAGCGCCTTTCGCATCGCATCGACGGGCATCCAGCTTTCCGGCAGCCAGCCGCATCCGGGCTTCAGCAGGGCCGGGCTGTCTTCCAGCGATTGCCGGTAGACCCAGAGCGGATCGATCGCCCGGTCGAGTTTCGGCCCGATATCGGACAGCGTCAGCGGTGCTGGTGGGCTGGACGCGTAAAAGCCCGATCCCGGGCGTGAGCGAATAAGGCCTTCGGCCGCCAATCGCTCGTAAGCCTCGACCACAGTCGAAGCGGAGACATGCATGGTCTTGGCGAAGGCCCGCACCGAAGGCAACCGCGAACCTGCCACCAGTTCCCGCCCGGATATCCGCCTGCGTATCTCCGTCATCACGGCGCCGATGCGCTTGCCGCTCTCCGGATTCTTGATCGCCTGATCCATCTGTACTGTATCCGTGTCCATAACAGTTTGTTCGAACTGTACCGCACTGTCGCTGGCAATGCCATGCCCTCGGGTTCATAGCGGGCGAGAACAGGAGCATGCAGATGGACAGAACAGCAGCCGGTTGGCTCAGTGGCTTTGTGGGGATTCTCATTTTCAGCGGCTCGCTACCCGCGACCCGAGTTGCCGTGGCGAGTTTCGACCCAGTGTTCCTCACTGTGGCGCGCGGCGCGATCGCCGGCATTTTGGCTGGCGGGCTTCTGCTTCTGTTTCGCGAGAAACGCCCGCAGCGTGGTGATCTGCTGCCGCTCGTCGTCGTTGCCGTCGGCGTGGTCGTTGGCTTCCCGCTGCTGACGGCGCTGGCGCTGAAACACATCACCTCGGCGCATTCGACCGTCTTCATCGGCCTGTTGCCGCTCTCGACGGCGATCTTCGGTGTTCTGAGGGGCGGCGAGCGGCCGCAACCGGTCTTCTGGCTGTTCTCCTGCCTGGGCAGCGCCATCGTTGCCGGTTTCGCCCTGATCCAGAGCGACGGCGCAATATCGCCAAGCGATCTCTTGATGCTTGCCGCGATCATCGTTTGCGGTCTCGGTTATGCCGAGGGCGCGCGGCTTTCCCGCAAACTCGGTGGCTGGCAGGTGATTTCCTGGGCACTGGTCCTCTCTCTGCCGCTGATGTTAGTGCTCTCGGTCGTGGCCATGCCTGAAACGCTACCCTCTATAAGCAACCCATCCTGGCTTGGTCTCGCCTATGTCTCGCTGTTCAGCATGCTGATCGGCTTCATCTTCTGGTATCACGGCCTGGCGCTCGGCGGCATTGCCGGGGTCGGCCAGCTGCAGCTGCTGCAGCCGTTCTTCAGTCTGGTGCTCGCCGCAACCCTGCTCGGGGAAAGTGTCAGCTGGGGCATGCTGGCGGCCACGCTCGCCGTCGTTGCCTGTGTTGCCGGCGCGAAGAAATTTGCCAAGGCCGCACCGCCGCTGGCGCAGCCCGCGCTCAGCGCCTGAAGGCTCGCCTTGAGCGGCGTCATCACACATTTCGCCGCCGCTTCGCCTGCGTCAGAATAGCGCTCAAAAACTCCTGTCCAGCAGGAACTTCGGCGCCGCCTTCCGCGTTGATATGACGCCTTGAAGGAGGGCATTCCCATGAGCTCGCATATCGACCCCAAGATCACCTCGCTGCTCGATGCCAGAAAAGTGTGGAGCGTCAGCGATTTCGCCCGCAAACAGAGGTTGGACAAGAAGCAGGAGCGCGAGCTCGTTCAGCTCTTCGGGCACTTCGCGACGAAGCAGGAACTGATGGCAAATTGCCTGCGCCCGCGCCTCACACGATAGCGTTACAAAAGCCGGATATGGTGAGCCAGCTCACGGGGACCATTTCTTGTTTACAGACCTGATGTCCGAAATCCGGCATGCGCAGAAAAACATCGTCAACATGCATCGCTGGCAGCGCCGCTCGCTGATCCGCAAGATTGTCGATGAGCTTCACACGCTCCGCGACGACGATCTCTGCGACGGCGTCTTCGATCGCAACGACGATCTCGACAACTTGATCTTCAACGCCTGCACCTCCGTCAGCGCCCTGGCGGAGACTGATGACGCCTATTTCGGTCTGGTGCTCGAGGAGTTTTCCACTCTTCTGAAAGCCATGAGCGACGTGATCCGCAGGCAGTCTGCCCTCTCGGCCGAGCTTCACTGACGCATCGGGGCTTTCAGGTTGAAGCCGGACTGCATCGGGCTTTTCACAAATTCACGCGAATGCAGAATTTGACGTTTACGCAAACGTCAATATTTTGTAAGACACTCCCATGTGCCGGTCTCGGTCCGGTCTGCGAATTGGAGGAATTCGAACGATGCCAGTCTACAAGGCCCCGGTTAACGACACGCTCTTCGTGCTGAACGACGTGCTGGGTCTGGAGCGTTACAACAATCTCCCGGGCTTTGCGGATGCCACGCCTGACATGATCGAGGCCATTCTCGGTGAGGCGGCAAAGGTCGCCGAGGAAGTGCTTTTCCCACTGAACTATTCGGGCGATCAGGAAGGCTGCAAGCGCGCTGACGACGGCTCGGTCACCGTTCCCAAGGGTTTCAAGGAAGCTTACGACGCCTATTGCCAGGGCGGCTGGACTGGCCTTGCCGTGCCGGAAAAATTCGGCGGGCAGGGGCTTCCCTACACGCTGCATGCCGCCGTCGGCGAATATACCTCCGCCGCCAATATGTCGCTGATGATGTATCCGGGCCTGACCCAGGGCGCGATCGCCGCGATCCTCGTGCATGGCTCCGACGAGCAGAAGCAGACCTACCTGCCGAAGATGGTCTCCGGCGAATGGTCCGGCACCATGAACCTCACCGAGCCGCATTGCGGCACCGATCTCGGCCTGCTGCGCACCAAGGCCGTGCCGCAGGGCGATGGCAGCTACAAGATTTCAGGCCAGAAGATTTTCATCTCCGCCGGCGAACACGGCATGACCGGCAATATCGTTCATCTCGTGCTCGCCCGCATCGAGGGCGCGCCCGAGGGCACCAAGGGCATCTCGCTCTTCATCGTCCCGAAATTCATCGTCAAGGAAGATGGCACGCCGGGTGATCGCAACGCCGTTTCCTGTGGCGCCATCGAGCACAAGATGGGCATCCACGGCAATGCCACCTGCGTCATGAACTATGACGAGGCGACCGGCTATCTGATCGGCGCGGAAAACCGTGGCCTCAACGCCATGTTCGTCATGATGAACGAAGCCCGCCTCGGCGTCGGCCTGCAGGGCCTGTCGATCTCCGAGATCGCCTATCAGAACGCCGTCAATTATGCTCGCGAGCGCATCCAGGGCCGTTCGCTTTCCGGCCCCAAGGCGCCGGACAAGAAGGCAGATCCGATCATCGTCCACCCGGATATCCGCCGCTCGCTGATGACGATCCGCGCCTTCAACGAGGCCGGCCGCGCCTTCCTGCTCTGGACCGCGCTGAAATCCGACATCGCTCACCGTTCAGCAGACGACAAGGAACGCCAGACGGCCGACGACATCCTCGGTCTCGTCACCCCGATCCTCAAGGGTGTCTTGACCGACAAGGGCTTCGACCACGCCGTCATGGCCCAGCAGGTCTTCGGCGGCCACGGCTATATTGAAGAACACGGCATGAGCCAGTATGTCCGCGATGCCCGCATCGCCATGATCTACGAAGGCGCCAACGGCATCCAGGCGCTCGATCTCGTCGGACGCAAGCTCGGCCTCAACGGCGGCCGCGCGGTCATGGCGCTGTTCAAGGAAATCGGTGATTTCTGCGAGGAAAACCGCAACGACGAGAAGCTCGCCTTCTTCACCAAGCACCTGAAGAAGGGCTTGAACGACGTCCAGGCGGCAACCATGTGGTTCATGCAGAATGCCATGGCCAAGCCCGACAATGCCGGTGCCGGCTCGACCGACTATATGCACCTCTTCGGCCTCGTGGTTCTGGGCTACATGTGGGCGAAGATGGCCAAGGCCGCGGAAGACGCGCTGGCGAATGGCGATAGCGCCCGTGCCGACTACCTGAACAACAAGCTCGTCACCGGCAAGTTCTACATGGAGCGCATTATGCCCGAGACGGCGCTGCGCAAGGCCCGCATCGAAACCGGCGCCGACACGATGATGGAACTCGCCGCCGAGGCGTTTTGAAGGCTAAACTCCCTCCCCCTTGTGGGGAGGGTTGGGGAGGGGAATTTGGTTTCTAAGGGTGATCTAAGTGATTGGGTGGTCGAAGCACTCAAATCCAACAATGGTAGCGGTTCGATTCTTTATGTCGCTCAGTATATCTGGGAGCACCACCGCAAGGATCTCGAGGGCAGTGAGCTGTTCTATTCTTGGCAATACGACATGCGATGGGCTGCAACTGAATTGCGTAAGAAGGGTCGGCTGGTTTCCGCAGATGATGATCGTCGCGGCAAGTGGACTTTGAGCAATAGCTAAGTTTCGCAGCGATGGCTGTGTCGAGGAGATGAAATAATGACCGAGGTATTCATTTACGACCACGTGCGCACGCCGCGCGGCCGCGGCAAGAAGGATGGCTCGCTGCATGAAGTGCCGTCCGTGCGCCTGGCCGCCAAGACGCTGGAAGCGATCCGCGACCGCAACGGCCTCGACACCGGCACCGTGGATGACATCATCATGGGCTGCGTCGATCCGGTCATGGATGCCGGCGCAGTCATCCCGAAGGCCGCTGCTTTCGAAGCGGGTTATTCCACCCGTGCGCCCGGCATGCAGATCTCGCGCTTCTGCGCCTCCGGCCTCGATGCTGTGAATTTCGCGGCCGGCAAGATCGCCCAGGGCGCCGATGACATCGTCATCGCCGGTGGCGTCGAAAGCATGTCGCGCGTCGGCCTCGGCATGTCTGGCGGCGCCTGGTTCATGGACCCGTCGGTCAACTTCCCGGCCTATTTCATGCCGCAGGGCGTCTCCGCCGATCTGATCGCCACCAAATATGGTTTCAGCCGCGACGACGTCGATGCTTATGCCGTCGAAAGCCAGAAGCGCGCAGCGAACGCCTGGGAAAAGGGCTACTTCAAGAATTCCGTCATCCCGGTGAAGGACCAGAACGGTCTGACGATCCTGGCTCATGACGAGCACATGCGCCCCGGCACCGACATGCAGGCTCTGGCCTCGCTGAACCCGTCCTTCCAGATGCCGGGCGAAATGGGCGGCTTCGAAGCCGTCGGCATCCAGGCCCACCCTGAAGTCGAGCGTATCAACTACGTCCACCACGCCGGCAATTCCTCCGGCATCGTCGATGGCGCAGCCGCCGTGCTGCTTGGCTCCAAGGCCGGTGGTGAAAGCCTCGGCAAGAAGCCACGCGGCCGCATCAAGGCCTTCGCCAATATCGGCTCCGACCCGGCGCTGATGCTGACCGGCCCGGTCGACGTCACCGAAAAGCTTTTGAAGCGCACCGGCATGTCGCTTGCCGATATCGACCTCTTCGAACTCAACGAAGCCTTCGCCGCCGTCGTGCTACGCTACATGCAGGCCTTCGACATCGCCCACGACAAGATCAACGTCAACGGCGGCGCCATCGCCATGGGCCATCCGCTCGGCGCCACGGGCGCGATGATCCTCGGTACCGTGCTCGACGAGTTGGAACGCCGCGACCTGAATACCGCGCTGGTCACCCTCTGCATCGGCGCCGGCATGGGCACGGCAACCGTCATCGAACGCGTCTAAGGGAGAGAGACGATGAGCTACACCAATTTCACCGTCGCCACCGATGCCGATGGCATCGCCCTTGTCACCTGGGATATGCCCGGCAAGTCGATGAATGTCTTCACCACCGAGGTGATGGAAGAGCTGAACGCCATCGTTGACGCCACCGTCGCCGACAGCGCCGTCAAGGGCGTGGTGATCACCTCCGGCAAGTCCACCTTCTCCGGCGGCGCCGATCTGTCGATGATCAAGGCGATGTTCACCTTCTACAACGACGAGAAGGCCGCCAATCCCGATACCGCCGCGCAAAAACTGTTCGATCTCGTCGGCCGCATGACCGGTCTGTTCCGCAAGCTCGAAACATGTGGCAAGCCGTGGGTCTCGGCGATCAACGGCACCTGCATGGGTGGCGCGCTCGAGATGTCGCTCGCCTGCCATGGCCGCGTAGCCTCGAATGCCAAGTCGGTGAAGATCGCGCTTCCCGAGGTCAAGGTCGGCATCTTCCCGGGCGCTGGCGGCACGCAGCGTGTCGCGCGCCTTGCCGATGCGCAGTCCGCCCTGCAGATGATGACCACGGGCCAGTCGCTCTCCGCCTCGCGCACCAAGGCGATGAACCTCGTGCATCAGGTGGTCGAGCCGGACCAGCTGATCCCGGCCGCCAAGCAGATGATCAAGGATGGCCTGAAGCCGGTCGCCCCCTGGGATGAGAAGGGCTTCAAGGTTCCGGGCGGCGGCATCTGGACGCCAGCGTCCGCGCAGCTCTGGCCCGCAGCACCCGCAATCCTGCGCCGCGAGACGGCGGGCAATTATCCGGGCGCGCTCGCCATCCTGAAATGCGTCTATGAAGGCCTGCAGGTGCCCTTCGATACGGCGCTGAAGATCGAGCAACGCTATTTCACCCAGGTGCTGCAGACCACCGAAGCCTTCTCGATGATCCGCTCGCTGTTCATCTCGATGCAGGAACTCGGCAAGGGCGCCCGCCGCCCGGCCGGTCAGCCGAAGACCGAACTCAAGAGGATCGGCGTCGTCGGCGCCGGCTTCATGGGCGCGTCGATTGCTTACGTCTCGGCCGCTGCTGGTCTCGAGGTCACGCTCATTGACCGCGATATGGACGCTGCGAACAAGGGCAAGGCGACAGGCGAGGGCCTGGCAAAGGATTCCGTCGGTAAGGGCCGGCTGACGCAGGATGAGGCCGCCGCCATCCTCGCCCGCATCACGCCCTCCGCCGACTACGCTGATCTCAAGGATGTCGGCCTTGTCATCGAAGCCGTGTTCGAGGACCGCGACGTCAAGAAAGCCGTCATCGAGGCTGTCGAGGAAGTGCTGCCCGAAGGCGCCATCTTCGCCTCCAATACCTCGACGCTGCCGATCTCGGGTCTCGCCAAGAACTCCAAGCGCCCCGGCGATTTCATCGGCATCCACTTCTTCTCTCCGGTCGAGAAGATGATGCTGACCGAAGTGATCCTCGGCAAGGAAACCGGCGACAAGGCGCTCGCCGTGGCGCTCGACTACGTTGCCGCGATCAAGAAGACGCCGATCGTCGTCAACGATACCCGCGGCTTCTTCGTCAACCGCTGCGTCCTGCGCTACATGTCGGAAAGCTATGACATGCTGATTGAGGGTGTGCCGCCGGCGATGATCGAGAATGCCGCCAAGATGGCCGGCATGCCGGTCGGACCGCTGGCGCTGAACGACGAAGTGGCGATCGACCTGTCGCTGAAGATCCTCAAGGCCACCGTCGCCGATCTCGGCGATAAGGCCATCGATCCGCGCCACATGGAGCTCGTCTCCCGCATGGTCGAAAAGGAAGGCCGCTTCGGCCGCAAGAATTCGAAGGGTTTCTACGACTACCCGCCGAAGCCCGCCAAAAAGTCGCTCTGGCCTGAGTTGAAGAGCTTCTATCCGCAGAAGAAGGCCGATGATCTCGATATCGAGGTGCTGAAGCAGCGCTTCCTCGTTACCATCGCGCTGGAGGCCGCCCGCACGGTCGAGGAAGGCATCGTGACCGATCCGCGCGAGGCCGATGTCGGCTCCATCCTCGGCTTCGGCTTCGCGCCCTATACCGGTGGAGCACTCAGCTATATCGACGGCATGGGCGCCAAGGCCTTCGTCGAACTGGCGGAAAAGCTGGCGACCAGCTACGGCCCGCATTTCAAGCCGACACCGCTGCTGAAGGACATGGCCGCCAAGGGTGAGACCTTCTATGGCCGGTTTGATCCCTATCGCGGAGAGAAGGAGGCGGCGTAAGCGGCCTCTGACAGGGTGCCCGCACTAAGCAGCCACCCACTACGCCGTCATGCTCGGGCTTGTCCCGAGTATCCACAACGGCAGGCACGGCGTAAGACGGTTGCGTAGATCCTCGGCTCAAGGCCGAGGATGACGTCCCTCTCTGGAGGCGCCCCTCAAGCGATCGCCGTAATCTCCAGCTCCTGATCGCCCACCATCGCGAGATCACCGACACCCTTGCCCATCAGTCCTCGCGCCACAGGCGAAACAAACGAAATCGACCCAACTTTGGGATCCGCCTCATCCTCGCCAACGATCCGGTAGGTCTGCACCCGACCGTCATCGCGGCTGAAGGTCACCTTGCTGCCGAAGGCGACGATGTCGGTGGAGGCGGGCGCCGGCATCACCTGCGCGGTGCGCACGCGCTCGGCAAAATAGCGGAAATCGCGCAGCGGAATGGCGGTCTGCCGCCGCTTCTCGTTGACGTCCTCGATCCCGGCGGCGGCTTCCACGCCGTCGCGTGCCTGCTGCAGCTGCTCTTCCAGCGCCTTCAGGCCGGCTTCGGTAACGAGGTTCGGGTGTGGCGAGATCGGGCGGTCGGGCAGATGGGTTTCCGCAGCCGTTTCCGCGCTCTCTTCCTTGACGAAAGCGGTACTCAATTCTCAAACTCCATTCAGGCTGGCGCCGTCATCGGGCGCAGGCGGGCGCTTGATCCGCGCCCATCCCTCAGCCTGCCTGATCGGACCCGAAGCGGTCAACATCGAACTCGGCTTCGTCACTTTCCTCTTCGTCGTCCATGACCTCGTAGGCCATGCTGTGATCGGCAAGGATCGCCCGGCGGATGATCCGCGGCGCGCTCATGCCGAGCTCGCGTCCGTTGCCATGCAGCGCCCAGCCGATCAGTGCCTCGTCGGAGATGGCGGAAACGCCGCCATCGAGCTCGGGTGACTTCGCCATCGGCAATGCTGCCATCAGCTCGGCCCGGGCGCCGGGCATCGAACTCGGCTTCAGCGAGGCGAGCGCGCTGGCGCCGAACGAGGGCACGGAAGGGCGGATCGCGGGCCTGATGGCAACGGGATCGATCGACGCCGTCTGGACCGGATCGACCGGTGCCGCGGCGCTCTCGCTGCCCGGCCGGAAGGCCGGCAGTGGCACGCTCAGCGAAGCGAGATTGGTGAAGGTTTCAGGAGCAGGCTTTTCCGGCACAGGCGCTGCAGCCAGCATCGGGATCTCGCGCCGGACGCTGCGCGGCGTCGGCACCAGCGCCGTTGCCAGCTTGCTCGGAAGCGTCGCGCTGCCGCCCGTATCCTCGTCGTCCTCGGCCGAGGCGATCTCGACGGTCTTCACGCTGCCGCGCTTCTTGTATTCGGCGACCGCCTGGTTGTAGCCCGGCAGCGGCCGTCCATCGGCCGGTACATGCATGGTTCTGCCGCTCGGGAAGATGCGCGCCAGCTCCTGGCGCGACATGCGCGGCCAGGCGCGCACCCGGCCGACATCGAGATGCACGAAGGGCGAGCCGGATTTCGGATAATAGCCGACGCCGCCGCCCTGCATCTGCATGGCGATGCCGCGCAGCTTGGAAAGCTGCACACCCGGAATATAGAAGTCCATCGCCTTGCCCAGCATGTGCTGGCTGTTCTTGGCAACGCCAGTCAGCCGCGAGCGGGTGCGCAGCATGTTGTTGGTGGCGGGCGAACGGTAGGCGGAAACGATATGGATGTAATCGCGCCCGCCGGCCTTCTGATAGACCTCCCAGACGAGATCGAGCAGCCGCGGATCCATGCGCGCCGGCTCGTTGCGGCGCCAGTCACGCAGGAAACGGTTGATCTGCGTCAGCCCGCGCTGATCGAACTTGCCGTTACGCTTGAAGGTGATCGTCGCCTTCTCGCCGGTATGGGTGAAATAGAGTTTCAGCGCCCGGTCTTCGGCAGCCGCCCCAACCTCGGAGCCAAGAAAGGCGGGCACCGCCAGAAACGCAGCCACGAGAGCCCGGGCCGCACGCCGCGCCAGCGCCGAAAGGAAGCCAAGCCCCTCGCGCTCCCCAACCGTCCGCGTTTCCACCGCATATTCCATCATGACCATCTCCGTCTTACGCGGGAACAAAGGCAGCAGAGGTCCGGTGAACGCCTACAATACCGCGCCTTAAGCGGCGATTATGGTCAATAAAGGTTTAACAAGGGGTTGATGGGGAAGTGTTGTCGTGGACCACTTGTCACCCAAGATCCGATGCACGTAAAACGATATCAAACGGCGTGGAATAATATTTCTAGAATTCAGAAGAGCGAGACGATGAAGGAGAATAGCTTTTCGGCTTTCGATGCAAGCGTAATTGCTGCCTCAGGAGCGGTAAGTATATTTGCTGCAACACCCGCAGCCGATGCGGCGACTATAGATCCTGCAATGGCGCCCAGTTTGAGAATAGAGTTTCTAATTTCAAAGTTTTTTGCATTTGTATCGTTACTATAATAGGAAACTATACCAACGTTATCCTTGATAAGGCTGGCATAGTGATTGATGGCCTCAATTGCTGTATCGTCGAGCGTGTCGATGGAGGCTTGATCCGCGGCAAGTTCGCTTGCTTGTGTGGCAAGGCTGCTAAGCGTCGAGTTCGAAATCGATTCCAATTGTAATTCTGGCTGCTCCGTCGATTTTTTCTCTTCTGGTTGCTGAGGCCGTAGTAGGGGCTCAAGCTGCCTGTGCCGAAGCGCTAGTCGTTTGACATCGTGAAGCGTTGTACCTGGCCAATCTTCATCTTGGTAAATATTTACGCACTCCGCAACCGATGCGGCAGCGTCATCCAAGGCATACCAGCAAACTTTACTCCATTGGAGTGCCTTAGAGTATTTGGAAATAGATCGCCGAATCGCTTGGGGAAGGTTGCAATTATTGGCAGATAAGTCTTCTTCCAGCTGATCAGATAGGCTGCATTGCGCTCTGAGTCTTTCTTTCAGGTCGCTCTTATGGCTAACCGGTGGGCGCGCGTTCGGTGGGCTATCCACCACTGCAATTTTCCCGCTGACAATTTTTGTGGCGGTTGAACTAGACTCAATAATCCGTGTTCTTAGCTGGCTGGTCGACAATGTTGAGGCCTTGCCCCTGACGGCACTTACAAGCTTTTCTTCTGCAACCGAGGGCTTACCTGCGATTCTCCCAGCGGCAATATATTGCGTCTCAGCAAAGCCGTACGGCAGCGAGATTTTATCCACTCGAATTTGTATGAGCTTGCCCGCTGCTTGTGCACGAGAGGCTTCTTCGATCACTGCAGGTGATTTAACTGAATTCTCGGACCAAAGAACAACTACCGCCATGCTGTCGTGCAACCTGCGCTCGATCTCAGATCGCCATTGATTGCCTGCGCTTATATCTTGATCCCACCAGCAATTTATATTGTTTTTCAGTAGCTGTTGTCTGATCGCGCTCGCGGATTTGATATCCTTACGGGCGTAAGAGATGAAAACATACGGTTCGCCTCTCCGCTGTAAATCGATTTCGGGCGCGGTTGCCTTTTTGATTCCGTGACTTAGGAAGTTGACTGCGTCATATCTAGTGAAATCCTGCTTTGCAAAGAACTCGGCGACTTTAGATTCTCTTTCCGCGAAGGATGCTACAATAACATTTGCGCCGGTAACTTCATCGCGACCCGACGATTGAACATGTATCACTGCGCGCTGTATTACGCGTTCAAAAGCTTTGGTTGGCTTCGAATCTTCTACTATACCTTCAAAAGGCGGAAAGGCATCAAGGTACTTGCCGATATCTTTTCGGAGTTCGTTGATATCAACCGCGCACGCTTGCATGATCGCTATCGAGTCCGGCTCATCCAAGAGGCAAGTGTCAAATGCTCTAAGGTTGCATACTCTTGATGCTGTTCAATCGCGTACGACAGCGCTTGATGAAGTGCTTTTTCTAAGGAGGCTGAAAAGGTTGGCATTGAAATGCTTATGTTTGGAAAGTTTCAGATTGTATTTGAACAAAATATGCGGAAAGGCATCGCAAAGCAACTAGAAGTGACTTCAAACGTTTCGCTTGCCCATTTCACACCATCACCTCCATCTCCCGATGAAACTCCAGCGACCGCCTGATTCCCTCCTCAAGGCTTACCCTCGGCGCCAGCCCGAGCCCCCGCTGCAGCGCCGTATCGCCACACCGGTAGAACACGCCTTCCGGGCGGCTCGCGGTGCCGCTCACCTTTGGTGACCAGCCGAGCTGGCGGCTGATGCGTTCGGCGAGTTCGATGAAGGAGGTGGCGTCTCCGGTCGAGAGGTTCAGCGTCGCGCCTGAGGTCATGGCGTCCATTGTCTCGATCACGAAGCCGACGCAATCGGAGATGTGGATGAAGTCGCGGCACTGGTGGCCGCTGCCCCAGACGGAGACTTCGGGGGCGCCGCGTTCGCGGAGCAGGCGGCGGCAGATGGCGGGGAAGGGATAGGCGAGGTCCTGGTCTTCGCCATAGCCGCTGAACGGGCGGTAGGCGACGGCGCGGCCGTCATAGCGCTCGACATAGAGCTTCATCAGATATTCGCCGGTCAGCTTCGTCCAGCCATAGCTGAGATCAGGCACGCCGATCGGCCGGTCGAAGGAGATCATCTCTTCGGAAAGGATGGTCTGTGCCTCGAAGGTCTGCAGCGAGACGGGGTAGGCGGCACTCGAGCTGAAATAGACGACATTGCCGGGCCGGTTTTCGCCCGCCCAGCGCCAGAGTGCTGCATCGACGGCCAGATCCTCGGCAACGAGCAGCGTCTGGTTCTCGAGCGTCATGCGCCCGCCGACGAGGGCGGCAAGATGGAAGACATAGTCGAAATACTCGCGGCTACGATCGAAATAGCTGCGGCAATCCTCCTGCAGGAAGGTGAAATGGCGGTTGGACAGCTGCTTTTGCGATGGCGCAAGCGCGCCCGTTCCCGGTTTCAGCAGGTCGACGGAGACGACGTCCATTCCCTCGGCAAGCAGCCGCTCACTCAGATGCCGGCCGACAAAGCCGCATCCCCCAGTCACCAATGCACGTGCCATGATCCCTCCTAGGCCGCAAGAAAGGCATTTTCCCCCGTGTAGATCGCGATCATCTTCCGGTCCCATTCCTGGCGGGAGGGCGCGATCTTCTTTCCGAAGGCGCGGGCGCCCTCGGTGAGCTTTTCGACAAGACTGTCGTTCTTCACCTTGCCGAGTGCGTCGGCGAGCGAGGCGGCATCGCCGCTCTTGAACACCAGCCCGGCGCCATTCGCCGCGATCTCCTCGGAGATCAGCGCGTTGCTGCTGACGATCAGCGGTATCCCGCTCATGATCGCCTCAGCGGCGACAAGGCCATAGGGTTCCGGCATGCGCGACGGCATGATGAAGACGCGCGCCTCGCCCGCGAGCCTGGCGACGGTGGCATCATCCAGCCAGCCGGGAACCCAGCAATGCGGCAGGGTCTTCTGCATCTCTTCGAGCAGCGGCCCGCGGCCGATCAGGGTCGCGGCCTGGCCGGTCATCCTGAGCGCATCGCCGAGCGTGCGGACGCCTTTCTCCCAGGTCATGCGGCCGAGAAACATGATGCGCTCGCGAAGCCACGGTTCGGTCGGCTGGCGGGTCAGCGGTTCGGTCGGTGTGCGCAGCGTCTGGAAATGCTTGAGCGGCCCGGGCGTCAGATAGGCCTCCATGTTTTCATGGGCGAGGATCACCTCGATCCGCTCCCAGAAGGCTTCGCCGACACCGGCCTGCGCCAGCGTGCGGCGGAAGCGCCAGAGCTTGTGCAGATAGTTGCGCTTGTCGCAATTTGTGGTCAGGCAGCCGAGAGACATCGGCGTCACGCCGCAAATCTCGCCGCTTTTGTAGTTCAGGAGGCCGCCATTCGGGCAGTTGAGGAAGAAGTCATGGGCGGTGATGATGACGCGCGCATTGCTCTGCGACAGCGCATGAAAGATCGAGGGCGAGAGGATCTGGTTCCAGCCGTGAACATGGACCACCGTCTCGTCGGTGGATTCCTTAAGTAGCCCTGAGAGAGCCTCATAGGCGCGCTTGTTGAAATGCCGGTCGAAGATATTGGCGATCGCGGGCCCGTCGCGCAAAGGCTTTTCGCCGAGCGCGATGGTGCGCACATCAAGCCCGTATTCCTTCAGCCCCGCCCCGTCGTCGCCGACGAAGAAGGTGCAGTTGACCCCGGCATCGACACAGGCTTCCAGGCATTGGATGGCAACCTTGGTGGCGCCACCCCGGACAACGGAAACGTCATTGACGACAATCAGGCGCATGTGTGAGACCAAAGCTATGCCAGGGCCCAGGGCGGACCCGTGTCGATGAGGTGGAGAAGATTGCCCGGCTCAATGAGGCGATGGATCGCACGCTATTGCAATTCAGCCTTTTGCATTAGCCTACCATTGCGGGCACCGGCGGCGATCTTTTGTACAACCGCCGCGCTTGCGTTTTCGCGCATGGCGACGGCGGTCCGGAAGGCAGGTTCTCTGGGGAGACGTTACTCCGCGGCTGCCCGCTTCTGGCCCGAAATCTGCGTGATGAAGGCGCGAAGTGCGGCCGGGCGCACCGGCTTGTGCTGCACGGCAATCCCGTGGCGTTCGGCTTCCGCCCGGATTTCGAGCGTCCGGTCGGCCGTCAGAAGCAGTGCCGGAAGCTCGGCGCCGAAGCGCTGGCGCAGATCGAGGATCGCGGCAATGCCGGTCCCGTCGTCGAGGTGATAGTCGGCGATAACAAGGTCCGGCGCCGGCGCATGGAACTCCGCCACTTCGGCGAGTGAAGCCAGCGATTGCACCTCGCAGCCCCAGCCTGAAATCAGAAGCCGCATGCCCTCGATAATATTCGGTTCGTTGTCGATGCAGAGGATCTTCAGGCCGCGGAGCGTCTGCGCCTGACGTTCAGTGCTGACGGCCGCAACCGGCGCTGCCCCGAGCTTCGTGGTGTCGAGCGGCATGGTGATGCGGAAATCGGTTCCCTTGCCATGCGTCGAGTGCAGCTCCACCGGATGGTTCAGAACGCGGGCGATGCGATCGACGATGGAAAGCCCGAGCCCGAGCCCGGTCGCGGTCTTGGCGCCTTCGTCGAGGCGGGCGAATTCCTTGAAGACGGTGCGGAATTTCGACGGCGGAATGCCGATGCCAGAATCCATCACCTGGATCACCACCTTGTCGCCGCGCCGGCGCGCACCGACCAGCACCTTGCCGGTCAGCGTGTACTTGATGGCGTTGGAGACGAGGTTCTGCACTAGGCGGCGCAACAGGTTCGGGTCGGAGCGCACCTTCAGCGTCGTCGGCATCACCACCAGCTTCAGCTTCTTCTCGCGGGCGATCGGCGCGAAATCGGTCTCGATCCGTTGGAGAAGGTCCGATAGCGGCACGGTCGTCAGCCGCGGCCGCATCGCGCCGGTATCCAGCCGCGAGATATCGAGCACGGCGCCGAGAATGGTCTCGACCGACTCAAGCGCCGAGTCGATGTTGCGGACGATCGGCCCGTTGTCGGATTGCGCCATGCGCTCGACCAGCGCCGATGAATAGAGCCGCGCGGCATTCAGTGGCTGCAGAATGTCGTGGCCGGCGGCGGCAAAGAAGCGGGTCTTACCGATATTGGCCTCGTCGGCCGAGGCACGCGCTTCGCCGAGCTCATGGTTGACCCGCGTCAGCTCGGCGGTGCGTTCGGCAACGCGCTGCTCCAGCGTTTCGTTCGCCTGCTTCAGCGCCCTGTCGGCCTCGACGCGCTGGGTAATGTCGGTAAAGGTAGCAACGATGCCCTTGTCCGGCATGGCGTTGGAGCGCACTTCGATGATGCTGTCGCCGCCGCCGAGCACCAGCGAGAACGGCTTGTCGAGCGTCTGGAAGTGGCGGACGGTCTGCGCCAGATCGGCGGCCGGTATGTCGCCGCGCTGACCGAGAATGGCAACGATCTCCGACAGCGGAAATCCGACGCGGCCGACATCTTCAGGCAGGTCGAGCAACTGGCGGAAGCGCCGGTTCCAGATCGTCAGCCGGTTGGAACTGTCGAAGACGGCGATCCCCTGATCCATCTGCGACAAGGCCGTCTGCAGCATGTCCTGGTTATATTGCAGCGCCTCGCTCGCCTGGTCGAGCAGCCAGGCCGTATCCGACGACGCATCCTCGATCTTCTGCAGGATCAGCGACAGCACCAGCCTTGCCGAAGACGAGCCGATAGCGCTGCCGAGCAGCTGTTCGCTGAAGTGGATCAGCGCCATGTCGGCCGGCTGGTCGTCTTCCAGTTTGCGGCCGGAGCTTTGCTCGTAGGTCGCAAGCGAGCGCTGCATCCGTTCCTCGCCGAGATAGCGGGCGATGGCGGCCTTCAGATCGCCGACGCTGATCCGCGTCTTCCAGCCGCGTGTCGCAAACTGCGAGCGCGACTGCCGCTTGACGAAGATGCCCGCCTGGATGCGCTCCAGCGGCCGCGCATTGCGCGTCATCGAGCCGACGATGAAGAAAGCCGTGTTGACGAGCAGGCTCATCGTGGTTGCGTTGACGAGAGGGTCGGCATCCGGCGCCGTGAAAACCGTCGTGCCGGGAAACAGGAAACCCAGGAAGCCGCTGGCGATATAGGAATAATCAGGCCCGCCGAGCGACGGCAGGAACAGCAGGTAGAACCAGATGACGAAGCCCGACGTCAGCCCGAGGATTGCGCCACGCGCATTCGCCCGCCGCCACACGAGGCCGCCGAACAGCGCAGGCGCGATCTGTCCGATCGCCGCAAAGGAGAGCAGGCCGATCGAGGCGAGGCCCGCCGTACTGTCGGTCGAACGGTAATAGGCATAGCCGAGCAGCAGGACGGCGAAAATGGCGCTGCGGCGGATGTTGAGCAGTGTCTTGGCAAAGTCGTCGCGCTGGCTGGCGCGCCCGGCGAGCTTCCGCCGCAGGAAGATCGGCATGATGATGTCGTTCGACACCATGATCGACAAAGCCACAGAATCGACGATCACCATCGCTGTTGCCGCCGAGAAACCACCGATGAAGGTAATCAGCGAGACCACGGGCATCTGCCCGGCAAGCGGCAGCGAGAGCACGTAGAGGTCGGCATTGCCGGCGCCGCCGAAGGTCAGCAGCCCGCCGATCGCCACCGGCAGGACGAAGAGATTGATGGCGACGAGATAGAGCGGGAACAGATAGCCCGCGAGCCTCAGCTGCTTGGCCGTCCTGTTCTCGACGACGGTCACATGGAACTGCCGCGGCAGCATGATGATCGCAAAGGCCGAGAGCAGCGTCAGCACGATCCAGCGGCTGATAGGCGTCTGATAATCCAGCGCTGCTGTGACCAAGGGGTTCGCCGTGCTTTTCTCCCAGAGGTCGATTGGCCCGTCGAACAGGAACCAGATGACGCAGATACCGGCCGTCAGAAAGGCGATGAGCTTGACGACGGATTCCATCGAGACGGCGAGGATCAGCCCGTCTTGATGCTCGGTCGCATCCGTGTGGCGGGTGCCGAACATCACCGCGAAACAGGCAAGCATGAGGGTGACGATCAGCGGCAGATCGAGGAAGTAGAGATTGCCGCTGCCGATGCCGTAATCCTGCGGGTTCACGACAACAGAAACGGTGCTGGAAATCGCCTTGAGCTGCAGCGCGATATAGGGAATGACGCCGACCAGCGATATCAGTGCAACGATCGTCGCGACGGTTGAATTTTTCCCGTAGCGCGCCGCGATGAAGTCGGCGACCGACGTCAGCTTCTCGGCTTTGGCAAGCTCGATGATCCGCCGCAGGAGCGGCATGCCGAGCGTGAAGACCAGGATCGGTCCGATATAGATCCCGGCAAATTCGAGGCCGTGCTGCGAGGCAAGGCCGACACCGCCGAAATAGGTCCAGGACGTGCAATAGATCGCCAGGCTGAGCGCATAGACAACCGGCCAGCCGCCCTCCTGCGTGCCGAGCCGGCGGCTTTTGCGATCGCCATAGCTCGCGACGGCAAACAGCAGCAGCATGTAGCCGAAGGCAGACGCGATTATGACCCAGCCAGGAAGCATCGATCCTCCACCGGCGAACTGTTCGCCGGGCCCCTTGAGTTTCAAAGATTAGGGGAAATGCCCGCCTTTGGAAATCGGGGCGGTCTAGACCTTAAGTCCAAGACGCCGGAAGAAGTGGTTATTCAAAATTAACAATTGAATAATTATGGCGGACATGTAGCTAATAAACCACGGACTGTCAGTGAGTGCGCATCAGAGGGAGACAGATCGGATGCTCAACGAATTCAAAGCGTTTATTGCCCGCGGTAACGTCATGGACCTTGCGGTCGGTGTCATTATCGGCGGCGCTTTCGGCGGTATCGTCAAGTCGCTTGTCGACGACATCATCATGCCGATCGTCGGCGCCATCTTCGGCGGCTTCGACTTCTCGAACTATTTCATTGGTCTCTCATCGGCCGTCAACGCTCCGACGCTGGCTGCCGCCCGCGCGCAGGGCGCTGTCTTTGCCTATGGCAATTTCATCACCGTCCTCATCAACTTCCTCATCCTCGCATGGATCATCTTCCTGATGGTCAAGGCCGTAAACATGCTGCGCAAGCAGATCGAGCGTAACGAGGAGAAGGCCGCGGAAGACGCGCCGCCGCCGGCAGACGTGGCGCTGCTGACGGAAATCCGCGATCTTCTGGCCAAGCGTCCGGCCTGATTTCAGCGCCTTCGAGCCCTGCTGTCAGGCAGGGCTCCATCCATCACGAAAATCGATGTGACATCACGCATTCTCATTGGGATTTGCGCCTGGTTTTGTTCTATGAAGGCCAAAACCGGAGTCCTTCATGTCGATCGTCAATAGCCTCAGCCCGCGCGCCATCACGGCACCCGAAAGCGGGATCGTCGAAGTCGTCAATTATGCCCGCGGCCGCGAAGGCCTGCTGCCCCTTTGGGTCGGCGAAGGTGATCTGCCGACCCCCGATTTCATCAGCAAGGCTGCGATGGATGCGCTGGCGGCCGGTGAGACCTTCTACACCTGGCAGCGCGGCATTCCCGAACTGCGCCAGGCGCTTTCCGACTACTATGGCCGTCATTTCGGTGTGACGCTCTCTCCGGAACATTTCTATGTCACCGGTTCCGGCATGCAGGCGATCCAGATTGCCGTGCAGGCGATGACCTCGCCGGGCGACGAGATCGCCTATCTGACGCCCGCCTGGCCGAATATAGCAGCCGCGCTTGAAATCGCCGGCGCCCGTTCGGTGGGCGTCGAACTTCAGTTCGAAGGCGGCAAATGGGCGGTCGATCTCGACCGCATCGAGGCCGCGATCACGCCGAAGACCAAGGGCCTCTTCGTCAACACGCCGTCGAACCCGACGGGCTGGACGGCGACGAAGCAGGATCTGGCACAGATTCTCGAGATCGCCCGCAAGCACGGTCTCTGGATCATGGCCGACGAGATCTATGCCCGCTACTTCTACGCTGGCGGCCGCGCGCCTTCGTTCTTCGACGTCATGGAACCGGGCGACAAGATCTTCTTCGTCAATTCCTTTTCTAAGAACTGGTCGATGACCGGCTGGCGCGTCGGCTGGATCGTCGGCCCGCCGGAAACCGGGCAGGTGCTGGAAAACCTGATCCAGTATTCGACCTCGGGCGTTGCGCAGTTCATGCAGAAGGGCGCCGTCGCAGCGCTCAACCACGGCGATGATTTCGTCGCCGCCAACATTCGCAAGGCCACCGAAGCCCGCGATATCCTCTGCGACGCCCTGATTGCCACCAATCGCGTCGAGACGCTGAAGCCCGATGGCGCTCTCTATGCGTTCCTCAAGATCGACGGCGTTACCGACAGCCGCAAGGCTGCGATCGATATCGTCGACAAGACCGGTGTCGGCCTGGCGCCGGGTGCGGCTTTCGGCGCGGGCGGCGAACTCTTCCTGCGCGCCTGTTTCCTGCGCGATCCGGCCCAGGTTCGCACCGCCGCCGAGCGTCTTTGCGACTACATCATGAGCCGCTGAGATCGGAATGCCCGGCGCCATCAGCCGGGCATCTGCCCCGTGTTTGGCCGGTTCGATAAAATTGTAGCGAAAGCCGAAATCAGCCTCTAACCACAGCCGCAAACTTACCCGCCGGAACGGCCCAAAACGGGCCTTCGATAAGAAAATCCGAAAGGGAAAACCCGTCTGATGCCCCTGTGCGATAAAACAGGGAATGCGGGACATGGCAATCTTGGTGACGGGCGGCGCTGGCTATATCGGCAGCCACATGGTCTGGACACTGCTTGAGGCGGGTGAAGAGGTGGTCGTGCTCGATCGCCTATCGACCGGCTTTCGCTGGGCGGTTGCGCCTGCGGCCCGCTTCTATCTCGGCGATGTTGCCGATCCCGATATTCTGCGGACGATCTTCATCGAAAACGACATAGAGGCCATCATCCATTTCGCCGGTTCCGCCGTCGTACCGGTGTCGGTTTCAGATCCGCTCTCCTATTACGACAACAATTCCGGCAAGACGCGCGCGTTGCTCAGCGCGTCTATCGAAGCCGGCGTACGCCATTTCGTCTTCTCATCGACCGCTGCTGTCTATGGACCGCAGCCGAGTTCCGATCCGGTCAAGGAGACCGCCAGCCTCAATCCGGAAAACCCTTACGGCCAGTCGAAGCTGATGACCGAGTTCATGCTGCGCGATGCGGCTGCAGCCTATGACTTCGACTACGTGGCCCTTCGCTATTTCAATGTTGCGGGTGCCGATCCCGAGGGTCGCGCCGGTCAGTCCACCAATGGCGCGACGCATCTGATCAAGGTCGCTTGCGAAGCGGCTCTCGGCAAGCGCGACAGCGTCGCCGTCTATGGCATCGACTATCCAACGCATGATGGCACCGGTGTACGCGACTACATCCACGTCACCGATCTCGCCGAGGCGCACCTGAAGGCGCTGCAGCACCTGCGCAAGGGCAAGGGCTCGCTGGTCGCCAATTGCGGTTACGGCTCGGGCTATTCCGTTCTCGATGTGCTGAACATGGTCACGCGTGTCCACGGCCACTCGTTCAAGATCCACATGGCGCCACGCCGCCCGGGCGATTCCGCCAGCGTCGTTGCCGATGCAACGCTGGCGCGACGCCTGCTCGATTGGGCTCCGAAGCATGACTCGCTGGAAACCATCGTTCGCAGCGCGCTCGATTGGGAATTGGAACTGACCCAGCGCCGCGTCGGCGATCTTCAGGGCATCTATCGCGAACTCGCCGCCGCATCGTTCTGATCGCGCTAACATGGTGTTTACCATCTGTCTGAGGATAGAGGGCTAGGGCCGGCGTAAATAAGAAAAAATCAAGCTTTCTCTGGCTGTTTTATGGCCAAGGGAAAAGGGACAATGAAAAGCTTCATCGCTTCGCTACGGCTGCAAAAAGACAACCCGAAGTTCTTGATGGCACAGTTTCAGGCTCTGTCGACACAGATCCCGATTCTCTATGTCCTGCTGATCATCAATTCGCTGGCTGTCGCGATCACCCACATCAAGACCGCGCCGCTCTGGCTGTCGCTCTATATCCCGACCGGCCTCAGTGTCGCCTGCCTGTTCCGCCTCTGCTGGTGGGAGATCAACGGCAAGGAAAACGTCACGCCTGAGCGCGCATACAAGGTGATGCGCGTGACGATCGCCGGCTCCTGCATTCTCACCATCGCCTTCGGCGCCTGGGCCGTCGCGCTCTACAGCTACGGCAATGCCTATCAGCAGGGCCAGATCGCCTACTTCCTCGTCGTAACGGGCATCTCCTGCGTCTTCTGTCTCATGCACCTGCCGGTCGCGGCGATGATCACCACGGTCATCACCTTCACGGCCATGGTGCTGACCTTCCTGTCGTCAGGAAATCCTGTCTTCATCGCCACCGCCGTCAGCGGTCTGTTCCTGATCCTTCCGTTCCTGCGGGTGATCAACAGCTACTTCCAGAATTTCGCCGGTCTCGTGCAGATGACCGAGGAGCTGGAGAAGAAGCAGGCCGAAGCGCATGAGCTGAACCTCGTCAACAGCCGCAATGCGCTTCAGGATCAATTGACCGGCCTTGCCAATCGCCGCAGCTTCTTCCTGTCGCTCGAACGCATGCTGCAAGAGCAGCCGAAGGAGCCGCCGGTTATCGGCATCATCGACCTCGACGGCTTCAAGCCCGTCAACGATATCTTCGGCCATTCGGCGGGCGATCTCGTGCTCAAGGAAACCGCGCGCCGCTTCACCGCGCTTGCCGGCAGCGAGGCTGTGGTTTCCCGTCTCGGCGGCGATGAGTTCGGTATCATCTTTCCACAAGGTATCAGCCGCAGGGCCACCGCCGATCTCGGCCAGGCTCTCTGCGCCTCCGTTCACGAAGCCTTCGAAATTCCCGACGGTTCGGTGCGCGTCTCCGGATCCTGCGGCATCGTCTATCCCGAGGGTGGCGATCTCTCCGCCGAAGATCTCTACGAGAAGGCCGACTTCGCGCTCTATCAGGTGAAGAGCAAGCGCCGCGGCGGCGTCGAATTCTTCTCGGCTGAACACGAGAAGATACTAACCCAGCGCTATCTCATCGAGCTTGAGCTGCAGGCCAACGATTTCGCCAGCGAACTGTCGCTCGAATATCAGCCGATCATCGAGCTCAAGAGCGGCCGCGTCGTCGGCTACGAGGCCTTGGCGCGCTGGGACAGCGCCCGCTTCGGCCGCATTAGCCCCGATGCCTTCATTCCAGCCGCCGAGCGCACGGCCGTCATCGGCCGGATGACCCGCGTGCTGTTCGGTCAGGCGCTCGACGCGCTGAAGCAGATCCCCGATCATCTGCGCCTGTCGTTCAACCTTTCGGCCCGCGACATTTGCGACCACGAAACGTCGATGACGCTTTTGGCGATGATCCATCGCTCCGGCGTCGATCCCAAGCGTATCGAGTTCGAGATCACCGAGACGGCGCTGCTTTCCGATTTCGATACGGCCGACCAGGTCATCGGCGTCCTGCGCGCCGCCGGCATCTCGATCGCGCTCGACGATTTCGGCACCGGCTTCTCCAGCCTCAGCCACATCCATCGTCTCGCCTTCGACAAGCTGAAGATCGACAAGGCCTTCGTGATGAATTTCGATCGCGATATCCGCTCGATGAACATCACCCGCTCCGTCGCCAATCTCTGCCAGAACCTCGGCATCGCATCGGTTGCCGAAGGCGTGGAGAGCGAAGAGGTTGCCGACGGTCTTCGGGCGATGGGCGTGCGGCTGGCGCAGGGCTACCATTTCTCGCGACCGCTGAAGCTCGATGCGGCGATCGACTATGCGCTGCAGCGCGACGGCCTGATGATCGGCCAGGAACCTCTGCACGCGATGCTGCCTTACTGATCCCACTGGAACGAAGTGCCGCGCCTGTCTATTGATATCTGATCAACAAAGGCGCGGCGACCATGCACAAAACATCCGACCGGGAAGTCTTCATCGAACGGCGCGGCAGCGCGGGCATCATCCGCCTCAACCGTCCCAAGGCGCTGAACAGCCTGACGCTGATCATGGTGCGCATGCTGGACGCGGCGCTCGACGAGTTTGAGGCCGATCCTTCGGTTGCGAGCATCGTCGTCACCGGAGAGGGCGAGCGCGGCTTTTGCGCCGGCGGCGATATCCGCGCCCTCCACCAGAGCGGCCTTGCGGGCTCAGAGGAGGCCGAGACCTTCTGGCGCGAGGAATTCGCGCTCAACCACCGCATCGGCAATTTCCCCAAGCCCTATATCGCCGTCATGGACGGCATCACCATGGGCGGCGGCGTCGGCCTATCGGCGCATGGCCGCCACCGGGTCGTCACCGAGCGTACGCGGCTCGCCATGCCGGAAACCGGGATTGGCTATTTCCCGGATGTCGGAGCCACATGGCTGCTGCCGCGCATGCCCGGCGAAACCGGCACCTGGGCAGGGCTGACCGGTCTGGAAATGAATGCCACGGATGCACTCTATGCGGGCCTCGCCGACGTCAAGATCGCCTCCGGGCGCCTGCCCGAGATGATCGATGCGCTGGCCCGTATGCCCGTTGGCTCGTCCTCGACCACCGTCGATGCCCTGCTGAAACATCTCGCCAATCACCCCCATGCCGGTCATCTGGAACACAACCGGGCGATCATCGACCGCGCTTTCCGCTTCGACAGTGTGGAAGACATTCTGACTGCGCTGGCGGCAGAGGAGGGAGCCTTCGCCGCCGAGACGCGCACCGTCATCGCCAAACGCTCGCCGACCAGCCTGAAGCTGACGCTGCGGCTGCTGCGGACGGGCAGGGCGAGCGCCAGCCTGGCAGAATGCCTGAACCGGGAACTGGCTGCCTGCATGCAGATCCTGAAGACGCCCGACTTCTATGAGGGCGTCCGCGCCGCCGTTATTGACAAGGATCGCAATCCGAAATGGAAACCGGCGGATGTCTCGGCGGTCGGCCCTGAAGCCCTTGAGCCGTTTTTCGGCCGCGTCGAGCCCTTGGCGCTTTAGCGCCACATGCCGCGCATGCGTGCGCCGACATCGATCCGCACCTGGCGCGCCTGCTGGCTGGCCGCCGTTTCGGCCTTTGCTTGCTGCCAGCCGCAGACCTCGAAGAATTGCAGCAGCGTTGCCGGGATGAAGCGGGTGCGGGAGGCATAGACATGCCGGTCGCCCTGGGCATTCTGTCCGTGGGTGAAGAAGCGCTGCGGCACGACGAGATCGAGATTGTCCTTGGCCCGCGTCATCGCAACGTAAAGCAGCCGCCGTTCTTCCTCGATCTCCGCACTGCTGCCGACCGCGAGGTCGGAGGGGATGCAGCCGTCCACCACGTTCAGCATGAACACCTTGGTCCATTCCTGACCCTTGGCCGAATGGATAGTGGAAAGGGTCAGATAATCCTCGTCGAGCAGCGGCACGCCAGCCTGATCGCTGGTCGCGTCCGGAGGATCGAGCGTCAGTTCCGTCAGGAAGCGTTCGCGGGAAGGATAACCCGCTGCAATCTGCTCGAGCTGCAGCAGGTCGGCTTGACGCGTCGAGGCATCCTCATGCAGCCGTTCCAGATGCGGCTGATACCATTCGCGCACCAGCCCGATTTCGGCAGGCCACCCCGCCTTGCCGGTCTTCAGCTCCTGCATGACGGACACGAAAGCCGTCCAATCGTCGCCCGAGCGCGGCGGTGCGGCCAGTTCGGCAAGCGCCTGGATCGGGCTCGGATCGGCGGCCATGTGATCAAGCGTCTTTTGCGCCGTCGAGGGGCCGACGCCCGGCAGGATCTGCATCAGCCGGAACCCGGCAACGCGATCGCGCGGATTGAGCGCAAAGCGCAGCGCCGCGAGCATGTCCTTGACATGCGCGCTGTCCAAAAACTTCAGCCCGCCGAATTTGACGAAGGGAATGTTGCGCCGGGTGAGCTCCACCTCCAGCGCGCCGCTGTGATGCGAGGCACGAAACAGCACCGCCTGGCTCTTCAGCTTGACGCCTTCCTCGCGGTTCTCCAGCACCTTGTCGGCGACGAAGCGCGCCTGATCGGCCTCGTCGCGAACGGTCACCAGGCGCGGCCGCTCGGCCGATTGCCGCTCCGTCCAGAGGTTCTTGGTGAAACGCTCAGAGGCAAGGTCGATGACGGCATTGGCGGCCGCCAGGATCGGCTGTGTCGAGCGGTAATTCCGGTCGAGCGTCACGATATTGGCGGCAGGCGTGAACGAGGCCGGGAAGTCGAGAATGTTGCGCACCGTCGCGGCGCGGAAGGAATAGATCGACTGCGCATCGTCGCCGACGACGGTCAGGCCGTGTCCGCCCGGCTTCAACGCCAGCAGAATAGAGGACTGCAGCCGGTTGGTATCCTGATATTCGTCGACCAGAACATGATCGAAGCGGCTGCCGATATCCTCGGCAATCATTGGCTCTGCAACCATCTGCGCCCAGTAGAGCAGCAGGTCGTCGTAATCGAGCACGTTCTGCGCCTGCTTGGCCTCGACATAAGCGCCGAAGAGATCGCGCAGCTGGTTCTCCCAGGTGGCGCACCAGGGAAAGGCATCGCGCAGCACCAGCGGCAGCTCACCCTCCGAATTGACCACTCGCGAATAGATCGCCAGGCACGTCCCCTTGGTCGGGAAGCGGTTCTCTGTCTTCGAGAAGCCGAGATCGTGCCGGATGATGTTCATCAGGTCGGCGCTGTCTTCGCGGTCGTGGATTGTGAAGGCCGGATCGACACCGATCTGCTCTGCATAGTCGCGCAACAGCCGCGCGCCGATACCGTGAAACGTGCCGCTCCAGGCGAGCGCATCGGCCATGATGCCGGAATTGGCGCCGAGCACTTCGGCGCAAATGCGCTCGACGCGCCGCGCCATCTCGGAGGCGGCCCGGCGCGAGAAGGTCATCAGCAGGATGCGGCGCGGATCGGCGCCCTTGACGATCAGATGCGCGACACGGTGCGCCAAGGTATTGGTCTTGCCGGAACCGGCGCCGGCAATGACCAGCAGCGGTCCCGCGACATGGCTCCCCTCGATGAGGGTCCCATGCTCCACGGCCATGCGCTGTTGCGGGTTGAGCTTTTCGAGATACATCCAGCCGTCCGGTTGGCGCCCGCGCGCAAGAGCGGCACGGACAAATAAGACGTTCCTTGAATGTTCTTGATAGTGATTCCTGTCAAGCGCGCGTCAGTAGACGAAGTCGGAAACCACTTCCTGGCGCGTCAGCTTCAGCGTCCTGTCCGGCTGCAGAATATAGGTCTCCTGCACCTTCTGGCCGCTCGAATTGTAGAAGCTGTTATAGACATAGCTGCCGGGCGGCGATTTCGTCAGCTTGGAGCGGGCAGGGCCGCCATAGGTGAGGCTGCCCGGGATGGGCGTCGGCCCGGCGCCGCTATCGGCAGCGCTACAGGCCACCAGTATGGCGGCGGCGGTGAAAACCGGAACGATGACCTTGAACATGAGAGTTGCCCCCTTCGACCCCTTCATTGATATGGCGCCAAAGATCCGCTTCGCCAAGTAGAGAGCGTTGAAATTTGCGGGGGCAGAGTGGTGCGCTACTTCGGCTCCGGCTGCTGTATCGTTTTCGGCGGCGTGTCATCGTTGCTGCCGCCCTGCTCGAAGGGCTTGATGACGAGAATACTGAGAACGGATGCCACCATGAGCGCGACGATGATCAGCATCAGTGTTTTCATGATTAATTCTACTTCGTCCGGCCACGTTGTTTTCAACCCTATTGAACAGTCCGCTTGCCCGAAAAGTTCCGGCAAGTGCGCGTGAAATCGTGCGAAGAAAAGCGGGGAACCAAAGCCGCCCTTCAAGGGTTGATTGGGCGGATTTCAACGCTGGAGAGAGTCATGAGGACGTTTATCCGTATGGGGGTTCCAGCCCTTTTAATTGCCTCCGCCGCATTTGCCATTCCCGCATCCGCCTCTCTGGAAACCGATGTCGATTATTACTCGGCTCTGCCGCAGGATCAGATCGCGCTCAACGAATATACCAGCACCGTCGCCTGCCAGCCGGCCGAGGCGCATTACGTGCCGTCCTTCATCCGCGCGCCTGATGGTACGATCATGGGCGTCGGCTATGTGGAAGTCGAAAGCCAGAGCGATACCGGCTGCTGAAAGCGTGAAATATTCGAAGTATTTCCGCAAATTATCTCTGTTCGAGGCTCGTCTGCATAAGCAGAGGGTGACGAGCCTCTGACCATCATCATGATGGCTGCCGATGTTTTATTGTCGGCCTGCGCCGGCGCGCAACGGCAATACTTGGCCTATCCAGTCCGTCCTTCACCGTTGGTTAAATGAAAATAAACAGCCGTCCCGTTCCGGCACGCCGCCGTCAGGGTCGCTGTTTAGGGCCGAAGCTGTCGCCGGTCAGTGAAGCCTGAGCTTCGCCTCTTCGGCCGCTGCCACAAACTCGAGCCGCGCCTCTTCCGCCGTCTTGCGGCCATCAAGTGCTGCACGGCAGGTGCTGCGGGCTTTCAGATAGCGCAGACCGCGCGCCGCGGGCCAGAGATCGGCAAGGCACTTCAATGCATCGAACGGACCGTTGACGGTACGGGCATCGGTATCCTCGAAGCCGACCTTGACCGGACTATCCCATCTGTCAGTTGCCATAGGCGTATTCCTCCAGTGTTTACGCCAAACGCGCACAACGCCCCTCGTGTTCCTCCCGAGAGGCTCGTGCTGAGAGTATATTAGCGGGTTATTTTGGCGGGGCAATGGGGGATTTGAACTGAACTTGGCCAGATCGGCCATCTCACATTGGAGGAGATGCCGAGGGCGAACGTGTGGCCGTGCTCCGTGCGGGAATTGTGGCCCGGCAAAAGCCGGGCCCCCGGATCCTAGAAGACAGCTAGGTATTTCAGCAGCGACACAATACCGATGATGATCACGATAATCTGCACGATCTGCCGTGTGCGGCCATCGATCGGCAGGCGTTGAACCAAGTACAATACGAGAATGATGACGAGAAACGTGATCAGAATACCGATCAGTATCGAAGCACCCATTTATCCCCACTCCTATCCAAAAAGCCTTTCGGCGACAGGGATTTAACTATGGGGCAACAAGTCAAAGAAAAGGGGGAGGTCTGAAACTTGATAAATTGCTTTGTCGGAGCGGTGCCGCCATTCATGTTGGCGACGGCACATTCCAGGTGACCGTGCAGGATCAGCCTAAGCCTAAGCCGGGGGTTTGTGGATTATCTGAAGAAAAACTGGTGCTGCCGAGTGGGATTGAACCACCGACCTCACCCTTACCAAGGGTGTGCTCTACCACTGAGCTACGGCAGCAGGACCAGGAACGCTTCGAGCCATCAGGCTGTGTTGCGTGGACGGGGCGCCTATTGCCACAGGTTCCGGACAAGCGCAAGCCGCAATTTCGAACTTCACGTGGATTAACGAGGAAGGCCTTTTGGCGGGAGCGGGAATCCGCTAAGCAGAATGCATGGAAGACAATAGCGAAAAGCCTGTAAATGGCCGCAAGGCGGCAATCGAGGAGCAGGCGCGGCTGAGGCGCGAGCGGGCTGCGGAAAAACTCCGGGAAAATCTTTCGAGGCGCAAGCAGCAGGTCCGGGCGCGCCGTTCCGGGCAGGCAGACGAGACGATTGGCCTGCCTGCCGCAAAAATGGACGAATCGTAATGTTGGCTCCGCGGCGAATTGAAGCGTCGCGGGAATTCGTCTAAAGACCCCCATCCCTTTTAAAGGCAGAACTTTCAGGAAAGGCGGGCGCAGCCCGTAAGCCCCATGGATCGTATCAGAATTGTCGGCGGGAATGAGCTTAACGGCATCATCCCGATTTCCGGCGCCAAGAATGCCGCACTGCCGCTGATGATCGCGTCTCTGCTGACCAGCGACACGCTGACGCTCGAAAACGTGCCGCATCTGGCCGATGTCGAGCTGCTCATGCGCATCCTCGGCAATCACGGCGTCGACGTTGCCGTCAACGGCCGCCGCGAGCGCCAGGACGATGCCTATTCGCGCACCATCCATTTCACCTGCCGCACTATCGTCGATACGACCGCCCCTTACGAGCTGGTCTCGAAGATGCGCGCCTCCTTCTGGGTCATCGGTCCGCTTCTGGCGCGCGAGGGACAGTGCCGCGTTTCGCTGCCGGGCGGTTGCGCCATCGGCACGCGTCCTGTCGATCTCTTCCTCGAAGGCCTGACGGCGCTCGGCGCCAACCTGGAAATCGATAGCGGTTACATCAACGCGACGGCGCCGAAGGGCGGCCTGATCGGCGCCAAGTACACCTTCCCGAAGGTTTCGGTCGGCGCCACCCATGTGATGATGATGGCGGCAACGCTTGCCCGCGGCACGACTGTCATCGGCAATGCCGCCCGCGAGCCTGAAGTCGTCGATCTCGCCAACTGCCTGATCGCCATGGGCGCCAAGATCACCGGTGCCGGCACGCCGACGATCACCATCGAAGGCGTGCAGTCGCTCTCGGGCGCCCGCCACCGGGTTCTGCCGGACCGTATCGAAACCGGCACCTATGCCATGGCCGTTGCCATGACCGGTGGTGACGTCGTTCTCGAAAACACCGACATGGCGCTGCTCGAAACCGCATTCGAAACGCTGCGCCGCGCCGGTGCCGATGTGTCGGCGACCAACAGCGGCGTGCGCATCAAGCGCAATGGCGCCGGCATCAAGCCCGTCGATGTCGTCACCGATCCCTTCCCGGGCTTCCCGACCGACCTGCAGGCGCAGTTCATGGCGCTGATGACCCGTTCGTCCGGCGTCTCGCATGTCACCGAAACCATCTTCGAAAACCGCTTCATGCACGTGCAGGAACTGGCCCGCCTCGGCGCCAAGATTTCTCTGTCCGGCCAGACGGCGAAAATCGAAGGCGTTCAGCGGCTCAAGGGTGCGCCTGTTATGGCGACAGATCTGCGCGCTTCCGTCTCACTCGTCATCGCCGGTCTTGCCGCTGAAGGTGAGACCATGGTGTCGCGCGTCTATCACCTCGATCGCGGCTTCGAGCGTCTGGAAGAAAAGCTCACCCGCTGCGGCGCCATCGTCGAACGCGTCAGCGAATAAGGGAAGGGCGGTTTCCGCCCTTTGCTTTCCCCTGCGGGCATTGCGGCATAGCTGTTGCGCATTGCCCTCAGGCGTCCTATTTCCCTTGTCTAACGCATCGCCATACCGGCGATGCGGCATCATCGACCGGGGGTACAGCCTGCATGACCGATCTGAAGCTTCTTGCACTCGACAGTGAAGACCTTGCTGTGGTCTCCGCGCATCTGCAGGACGCCGTTTTCAAGGTCGGCGACATCGCCTGGTCCCCCAAGGACGGCCAGTTTGCCTTCGCCGCTAACCGCTTCGTCTGGGAAGAGGCTGGCGGTAAGCGCAAGGGCTTCGAGCGCCGCCGCGCTGCCCTCGTTTTCAAGCGCGTTCTCGCCGTCCGCTCCACCGGCATCGACCGCAAGCGCCGCGACGAAGTGCTGTCGCTGCTGTCGGTCGTCTTCGAGCCGAAGGGCGAGGGCCCCGAAGGCACGATCGAAATCACGCTGTCAGGTGCGGCCGAGATCGTTCTCGATGTCGAATGCATCGAAGTTCAGCTTGCAGATATCGGCGGAGCATGGGAAACCGCCTCCAAGCCGCGCCATCCGGGCGCTTGACGATCGTCTCTGCGCGGTTTGATGTTTAGCGTTGGTTTGGAAGGAAATTGAGCGTGGCAATCTGGCTGGATCAGGCATCGGATGGTTTCGAGCAGCGTTTCGCCGCTTTTCTGACCACCAAGCGCGAGGTCTCCGAAGACGTCAACATCGCGGTGCGCGCCATCATCGATGACGTGCGCGCCCGCGGCGACGTGGCCCTTGCCGAATATTCGAAGAAATTCGATGGTATCGATTATGCCAAGGTACCGATGCGCGTCACCGAAGCCGAGATCGACGCTGCCGTCGAGGCGGTCCCGGCCGAAGTGCTGGGCGCGTTGAAGGTCGCCGCCGTCCGCATCGAATCCCATCATGCCCGCCAGCTGCCGAAAGACGATATCTACGAAGACACCATGGGCGTCGGCCTCGGTTCGCGCTGGACGGCAATCGAAGCCGTCGGCCTCTATGTTCCAGGCGGTACGGCGAGCTACCCCAGTTCGGTGCTGATGAACGCCGTTCCGGCCAAGGTCGCGGGCGTCGATCGCATCGTCATCGCCGTTCCGGCAACCGGCGGCGTCGTCAATCCGGCGGTACTGGCAGCTGCGAAGCTCGCAGGCGTTTCCGAGATCTACCGTGTCGGCGGCGCGCAGGCGATCGCCGCACTTGCCTATGGCACGGAAACCATCGCCCCCGTTGCCAAGATCACCGGCCCCGGTAATGCATATGTCGCGGCCGCCAAGCGCCATGTGTTCGGCACTGTCGGCATCGACATGATCGCCGGACCATCGGAAGTGCTGGTCATTGCCGACAAGGACAACAATCCGGACTGGATCGCTGCCGATCTTCTGGCGCAGGCCGAACATGACGCGAGCTCGCAGGCGATCCTCGCCACCGATGATGCCGCATTCGCCAAGGCTGTCGAAGCCGCCGTCGAGCGCCAGCTGAAGACGCTGAACCGCGCCGAGACCGCTGCCGCCAGCTGGCGTGATTTCGGTGCCGTCATCCTCGTCAAGGATCTGAAGGACGCCATTCCGCTCGCAAACCGCATCGCGCCCGAGCATCTGGAGCTGGCGGTCGTCGATCCCGATGCGCTTCTCCCGGGCATTCGCAATGCCGGCGCGATCTTCATGGGCGCGCATACGCCTGAAGTGATCGGCGATTATGTCGGCGGCTCCAACCACGTGCTGCCGACGGCGCGTTCGGCGCGCTTCTCGTCCGGCCTTGGAGTGCTCGATTTCGTCAAGCGCACATCGATCCTGCGCCTTGGCCCGCAGCAGTTGCGCGAGCTTGGCCCGGCGGCGATCGCCTTGGCGGTGTCCGAAGGCCTCGACGCCCATGCGCGATCGGTCGCGATCCGCCTCAATCTCGAAAGGTGAGGCATGGCGAAGGGCGACTTCCGGCTTTCTGATGTCGTCCTTGACGACACGATCGGCCGTTCGACGCCCGATGTCGAGCACGAGCGCGCCGTCGCCATCTTCGATCTGATCGAGGAAAATACCTTCGAGCCCGCCGGTCATCCGGGCGGGCCCTACAAGCTCAATATCTCGCTCATCGACAGCAAGCTGGTCTTCGTCATCAGGACGGAGGAAGGCGGCGATGTCGCCACCCACATCCTGTCGCTGACGCCGTTCCGCCGCATCGTGAAAGACTATTTCATGATCTGCGAAAGCTATTACGAAGCGATCCGCTCGGCCTCGCCAAGCCGCATCGAAGCGATCGACATGGGCCGCCGCGGCATCCACAACGAGGGCTCGCAGACGCTGAAGGACAGGCTGAAGGGCAAGATCGACGTCGATTTCGACACCGCGCGGCGCATCTTCACGCTGGTCTGCGTGCTCTACTGGCGCGGATGACCGGGATGGAGCCCGCTCCGCTCACCGCAGAAGGCAAGGCGCCGGGCGCGATCCTCTTCATGTGCGGCATGAACGCCATCCGCTCGCCGATGGCCGAGGCAATCGCCCGGAGCATGCTGCCCGCCAACACCTATATACGCTCGGCAGGCGTTCGCGCCGGCGAGCGGGATCCCTTCGTCGATGTTGTGCTTGAAGAGATCGGCCTTTCGCTCGGCCGCCACCTGCCGAAGACGCTTGAGGAGCTCGAGGACGACTATTTCGACCTGATCATCACGCTGTCGCCGCAGGCCCATCACGCAGCGCTGGAACTGACGCGTGCCAACGCCGTTGAAGTGGTGTATTGGCCGACCATGGATCCGACCGGCGAAACCGGCAGCCGCGACCAGATTCTCGATGCCTACAGAGAGGTGCGGGATCACATTGCGGCGCTGATCGAGAGCCGGCTACTCAGACGAAACGGCATTGCCGCGCAATCGGCCTAAAACAAAAGGAAGAAAGCCCGATCAACAAGGTTCACAAATGACCGTTGATTGTGTAGTTTCCGCCCAAATTTTAAGGTGGCGCAAGTCCGCCATCTCAACCGACAGGAAGAAAAGCCTTATATGCCTAAAGAAGAAGTCCTTGAATTTCCGGGTATCGTGACCGAACTTCTGCCGAACGCGACCTTTCGCGTGAAGCTTGAAAACGAGCACGAAATCATCGCCCACACGGCCGGCCGCATGCGCAAGAACCGCATCCGCGTTCTGGCGGGCGACAAGGTTCTTGTGGAAATGACCCCCTACGACCTCACCAAGGGCCGTATCACCTACCGTTTCAAGTAAGCTTGGGCCGCAAGCCCTCGAGGCTTCCTTTCCGGTCGAGGTTCCATGGCGCTCACATACAAGCTCATCCTGGCTTCCGGTTCTCCGCGACGTGTCGACCTGCTCAATCAGGCAGGCATCGAACCGTCGCGCCTGATGCCGATGGATATCGACGAGGCGCCGAAGAAATCGGAGCATCCGCGCTCGCTGGCCCGCAGGCTCTCGACCGAGAAGGCAGAGGCGGCGCTGTCGGCGATCAAGGGCGATCTGGCCTGGAAGGGCAGCTACATCCTTGCGGCCGATACGGTCGTCGCCGTCGGCCGCCGCATTCTGGGGAAGGCCGAGTTTGCGGATGAGGCTTCCGCCTCGCTCAATCTGCTCTCCGGCCGCAGCCACTGGGTTTACACCGGCGTCTGCCTGGTAACGCCCGATCGCAAGATCCGCCAGAAGATCGTCGAGACCAAGGTGCGCTTCAAGCGCCTCTCCGGTTTCGAGATCGAAAGCTATCTGGCCTCGGGCCAGTGGCGCGGCAAGGCGGGTGCCTATGGCATCCAGGGTCTTGCCGGCAGCTTCGTCCAGAAAATGGTCGGCTCCTACACCAATGTGGTGGGCCTGCCGCTTTATGAAACTATCCTCCTGCTGACCGGCGAAGGCTTCGATGTGCACAGCCGGTGGCCTGAGGGCTAAGCCGGGGGCATCGTCATGTCCGAAGACGAGAATAGAACCACCGCCAAGGTCGAACCGCTTCGCAAGACGCGGCCCTGCCCGGAATGCGGCAAGCCATCGCATCGCGAACATTATCCGTTCTGCTCGAACCGTTGCCGTGAGGTCGATCTCTCGCGCTGGCTGACGGGCGCTTACGCCATCCCCGTTGCCGACGATGAGAAGAAAGCCGAGTACGACGACGAGGAATAGCCTCTAAAACCACAGGCGAAGTCCTTCAATTCACTCGGGAATTTGGAAAAATTCCACAAGCCTCAAAAAACTGTCATTTGACGCTTGCCATGTCCCGACAAGATGCTATAACCCCGCTCGCTTCCGGGGCACACCAAACCCTCCGGTTCTTTCTTCGAAAGAATGCAGGCCGAAGCAGGAATGCCCAGATAGCTCAGTTGGTAGAGCAGCGGATTGAAAATCCGCGTGTCCGTGGTTCAAATCCGCGTCTGGGCACCACTCTTTTTCCTTAAGAAAAGCTTGATCATCGCCTCGCGTTTCGTGGCAGTTGCATGTCGCGGATTAGCCCATTTTGTACTTTTGGCTGAATTGCACCTGCCCGCCATCGGCCTACCCTTCGCCCATGAACAAGATGCTTCTCGTGAGAGTGGCCGCCTGGCTGTCGCTGGCCGCCGTTATCTTTGTCACCGTGTGTCCGATCGAGTACCGGCCGCACGATATCATTGACGTCGATGTCGATCGCGCCATGGCCTTCATGGTGATGGGCATATTGTTCGTCACCGGTTATCCGCGGCGGGTCGTTCTGTGTGCGGTGCTGCTGGTCATCGGTGCCTTCGCGCTGGAGACGCTGCAGTTCCTGTCTCCGACGCGTCATGCGCATTTCGAGGATGCGGCGACGAAGAGCATGGGCGCGCTATTTGGCGTCTTCCTGGCGGAGGTCGTCAACCGCATTAGGGGTATCCGGCACAAGGCGGGATAAGCGCGGGCTGTGTTCAGTCGCGGTCCAGCCACGCAAGCATGCCCTGCGCCGCTGCCTTGCCCGTCGCCATGCATGCGGTCAGCAGATAGCCGCCGGTTGGCGCTTCCCAATCCAGCATTTCGCCGGTGGCGAAGATACCGGGCATGGCCTTCAGCATATAACCGTCATCGATCGCATCCAGCGCAATGCCTCCGGCCGAGGATATGGCTTCGGCAATCGGCCGGGTTGCGGTCAGCGGGATCGCCAGCGACTTGATCCGTGCCGCGAGGTGCTGCGGGTCCTTCAGCACGTCGTCGCCTGCAAGCTCCCGGATCAGCCCTGCCTTGACGGGGTCGAGACCGGCGCCCTTGCGCAGCCGGTTGGAGAGGCTTGCTTTCCGATCCTGCCTGGCGAGGTCGGCCGCCAGCCGTTCGATGGGTCGCCCTGGCGCGAGATCGACAAGCAGCGAGACGGTGCCATGGCGCTCCAGATCGTCGCGAAGGGCGGCTGCATGGGCATAGACAAGGCTACCCTCGATCCCATGCGCCGAGATCACGAATTCGCCGGGAAATGTCCCGGCCGCCGAAGTGGCGGTCACCGCCTTCAACGGCGCCCCGGCAAAACGCTCGCGAAACACTTCGCTCCAGTTGACATCGAAGCCGCAATTGGCAGGGCGGAAAGGCGCGATATCGACGCCTCTCTCCCGCAGCCACGGCCCCCATGCGGCATCGGAGCCGAGCTTCGGCCAGCTCGCGCCGCCAAGCGCCAGCAATGCCGCGTCCGGGCGGATGACCTTCCGGCCTTCCTGGGTTTCGAAAATCAGGCCCCCATCAGCAAATCCGATCCAGCGGTGGCGTTTTGCGATGACCACGCCTTGCGTCTCCAGACGGGCGAGCCAGGCGCGAAGCAGCGGCGAGGCTTTCATGGCCGTCGGGAAGACGCGGCCGGATGATCCCACGAATGTCTCGGTGCCGAGTTCGCCCGCCCAACGGCGGATATCGCCGGGGGTCAGCGCGTCAAGCGCCGGGCGAAGGCGGCTGGAAGTGCTGCCGAAGCGGGCGGTGAACTGCGCGTAGTCCTCGGAATGGGTGATGTTCAGCCCGGATTTCCCTGCCAGCAGAAACTTCCGCGCCACCGTCGGCATGGCGTCATAAACGGTGACCGCATGGCCGGAACCGGCCAGCGTTTCCGCCGCCATCAGGCCCGCCGGGCCGCCGCCGATGATCGCGATCTGTTTTTTCTTCATGGGCTGCCTGATACAGCATTCAAATGCGTCCGTCTCCGGATTTGAGAGAAGCCGTTTCGTTGCGTGTTGCGGCCAAACTCACTATCTCAATCCCATCGCAAATGGAGTGTCGCGGCATGGCCGATCTCAAAGCAAGACCCAGACCCACAGGCGCCAAGGCCGTCCTCGGCCGGACCGGATTTCCGCATGTCACCTCGGCGACGAAGGGCGAGATCGATATCGTCACCAGCCCGTCTCAGCCAGGGTTCAATCCGCTCGATCTTCTCTATTCATCGCTCTCGGCCTGCCTGGTGCTGAGCGCCCGTATCGCCGCCAGCAATCTGGGCGTCCTCGACAAGATCACCGAGATCACCGCTGACGTCACAGGCGAGAAGGCTGTCGAAGGCCTGTCGCGCGTCCAGAAGTTCAACATCGCCTTCTCGATAAAGGGGGAGATCGACGAGGAAACGCGCCAGAAGATCGCGCATCTGGCCGAAGACGAGATCTGCACGGTCAGCAACACGATCCGCGGCAATCCGGAATTCTCGACGGTTATTTCCGGTTGAGCTTTTGTGTCGCGGGTGTCGTTCCCGCGCTATCCTCTTTCGGTTCGATCTGATAACTCGCATCACGGCTGGCGTCTCAATCATGGCTGGCCGGGAAAGCATAGAGATCATGTCGCAGGCCGCCGCCCCTTCCACAGAAGCCGCTCCTTCACAACGTTTCGCGCTGACGGCGCTCATCCTTGGCGGCGCCGCCATCGGTGGTTCGCCGATCTTCGTGCGGCTCTCCGAAGTGGGGCCGATGGCAACGGCCTTCTGGCGCGTCGCGCTGGCGCTGATCCCGATCTTCATCTTCTCGCTGATCAAGAAGGATTCAGGCCCGAAGCCTGAAAAGCTCTCCGATTATGCCATGCTGATCCTGCCGGGCGTCATCCTCGCGGCCGATCTTGCGGCCTGGCACCTGTCGATCACCATGACCTCGGTTGCCAATGCCACGCTGCTTGCCAACCTCGCGCCCGTATTCGTCACCGTCATCGGTTTCGTGGCCTTCCGCGCACCTGTCTCCCGCATTTTCGTGTTGGGGCTGGCGTTGGCGCTGGCGGGCGTGGTGATCCTCAAGGGCGGACCGGCGGCACTCGGCAACGGCGATCTGCGCGGCGATGGCGTGGCGATCATCGCAGCGATCTTCTATGCAGGCTACATCCTGGCAATCGGCCAGCTGCGCAGCCGTTTCGATACGATCCGCATCATGCTGTGGAGCACGGCATCGGCCGCTATTTGCGTCTTCCCGCTGGGCTTCTTCTTCGAGGCACATATGCTACCCCCGACGGCCTATGGCTGGGCGATCGTCTTCGGCCTCGCCTTCATCAGTCACGCAAGCGGCCAGGTGGCAATCGCCTTTGCGCTCGCCTATCTGCCGGCCGCTTTCTCGTCGCTGACGCTGCTGTTGCAACCGGTCGTGGCGGCCATCCTTGCCTGGGTGCTGCTCAATGAGGCGATCGGCCCGATGCAGGCGATCGGCGGCCTCGTGGTGCTCGCCGGGATCATGATCGCCCGGCGAGGCTGAGCCTCAGGCGACAGCCGCCGGCTGCATGCGCCGCGCATCGAGAATGCCAAGCGCTTCGTCGACGGTTGCCGCGATCGCCGCCTTTTCCGCATTGTTGCAGGTGCCCCACGCCTCGATGAAGCTGCTGGTCTTGCCATAGCTGTTGTCGAGCACGCAATGATCAGCACCGATCAGCACGCACATGATGTGGCCGTGCATGCGGTCGGTGATCACCTGGCGGGCAGAGCCCAGCAGCGCCACGCCGCGGTCGAAGCGCTGTTGAGCCCGCTCGCGATAGGCAAGCTCGGTCATCCTGGCGCGTCCGCCGATGCGGCCGGAGAGCAGCCCCTTCAGGATCGCGGCACGCTTCGTCTGCTTCTGGAAATCGGCAGGCTCATCCGGCCAGTCTGATTTCACCGTGCCCGGGCGGCTGGTCGCCGCCGTCAGGTCCTGCGGCGCGCCCACTTCCTGGTCCTCGCGCAGATTGAGCAGTAGTTCGTGCTGCGGCACCGGGCGGGTCACCGGGCCGATGCAGAAGGCCATGTCGGGGCAAAGCCTGACATCGCATTGGAACCAGCGCTTGGCGAATTCGAAACTCTTGTGGTCGCGCACCAGCAGCGTGAAATTGCCGTGCTTCTCAATGGCGCGGGCGGTGCTGTCGATACCAGCCTGTTCCTTGAAGTGGATTGTCTGCGGCATCTGGACGATTGGCCGGCCCTTGTACTTGGTCAGCATGTCCTCGCGGAACTGCCGGTAGCCTGCCCAGATATCCCCGAAATTGCCGCCGCCATGCAGGAAGATCCGGCCATCGCCGATCGCTGCCAGCATGCGCTCGTCGTCATAGGTGGGGATTTCGGTCACATAGGCCGGCCGCGTCTTGCGGCGATCAAAATAGGCAAGTTCCCCCAGCCAGATGGCGCTGTCGCCGATATTGTAGTGGTTCGGGAAATCGAGCAGCGCAAAGCGCTCGGCCGGATCGACGAGGTCGGAAAGGCAATTTGCGATCAGTCCCTGAAGGCGGTTGATGATCGTAATGTTGGTTTCCTGCATATAAGGCTCCTGTTGAAGAGTCTGGCCCAGCCCCGGCGGCTAGGCCTCGGCCCGCTTTCCGAACGGCAGCAAAGACCTGCCGAGCGCGATATAAGGGCGGATGGCGGATCTGCCGAAGACCGGCAGAAAGGCGAGATAGATGACGGCGCCGAGACCGATGCTGAGACCAAGCGATAGCCAGCGGCTCTGCAGGTGTTCGGCGATGAGGGGATGTGCAAACCAGACGCAGACCGCCATGACGGCGCTGCCGCAGAAGGGCAGGGCTACCGACTTGAAGGTGCCGAGCGAGTCGATGCCGGCATAGCGATGCAGCACATATTGCTGGTAGGGCATTGTCAGCCAGGCGCGCAGCACATAGCCGGCGGCAACGGCGAGGATGCCGTAGGGCACAAGCAGCCAGGTCAGCAGCAGGGTTGCGGCGAACTGAAGCGCGGCGACCGAAAGGATCGATTCTGCGCGATTGACTGCCGATAGCGCCGAAGAGGCGAAGAAGTTGGTCACGAACGGCACCGACATCAGCACCAGCACGGTGGCGATATCGCCGGCATTGCCCCACTTGTCGCCGAAGAGCAGCGCGATCACGTCGTTGGACAGGGCGCCGAAACCGAAGAGCAGCGGGATGGTGCCGAGCGCGGCGGCGCCGACGATCTTGTTGTAGGCGTTACGGAAGGCGACGCGATCGTTCTGCAGGCGTGACAGCGTGACCAGCGAGACGCTGCCGATCGGCGCGAGAACGGCTTGGCCGATGAGTTCGATCAGCCGCCAGGCGATACGATAACGGCCGACTTCGACGGCGCCGTACCAGCGGGAGATGAAAATGTCCTGGACGCGGGCCAGCAGCATCCACATCAGCTGAGTGACGACGAGGCTGACGCTGAACAGGAAGACAGAGCGGAACTTCACAACATTGAACCGCAAGCGCGGCATCCAGGGATAGGCGACCCAGCCAAGAACGACAGTGACCGCGGCATTGACCGCCGTCTGCGCGACCAGTGCCCAGATGCCCCAGCCAAGATAGGCGCAGACGACGGCAGTGATGCCGGACAGGAGGCTGGCTGCGATGCTCTGCGCCGCAAGGTTCTTGTGGCCGAATTCACGGGCGAGACGCGCATTGTGGATGACAGCGAGCGACGAGACGGGCAGCAGAGGCGCCAGCCAGCGGAGAATTCCGGCAACGGATTCGTCGCGCACCAGCTCGCCGTAATAGGGCGCGAACACGAAGACCACGGCGGCAATGATGGCGCTGAACGCAACTGTGGCCCAGAAGCAGGTATCGGCCAGCTCCTCATCGAGATCCAGCTGCCGGGTGATGGCATCGCCGAGCCCGGCATAGGCAAGCACGCGGCCGATTTCGACGAACAGGCTGGCGAGCGCGAAAGTGCCGAAGTCGCCGGGCCCGAGAATGCGCGCCAGAATGACGAAGATGATGAAGGTCGCAATCGTGCTCCAGGCCACACGGACAACCGACCAGAGGACGGATAGTGCCGTCTTCTTCTTCAGATCGGCATGCGCAACTGCATGTTCTGCCATTCATCATCCTATCGATTGCAGCCGAAGCTTGGGTCATCGGCGCAAAGAGTGTGCGGGTGTCAGGTGCGGATTGCGCCGGGCGTCTTGCGGCGGGTGCTCTGCCAGTAGGCGATCATTCCCGTCAGATTGTCCCGGAGCTGTCGGCGATAGGTCAGCCCCATCTCCTTGCTCATCGGCTGGCCGCCGATCGCTTCGCGGACAGCCTGGCGGATATCCCAGCGCAGCATGCCGCGCATGTTCGAGCGCTTGTCGAACAGGTATTTCGCATAGAGCGCACCGTTGCCGAAGGCATAGCCGGCGTGCAGGCGATGGATATCTTCGATCTTGCGGCGGCCGTGGAAATGCTTGACCACCAGCTCGGGCACATACTCAACCCGGATACCGGCGTTGAAGGCGCGGTGAATGTAGTCGGTATCCTCGCCGGAGCGGAACGTGGCACCGGCGCCGAAGCGCGGATCGAAATCGCCGACGCGATCGACCAGCGCGCGCGGGAAAACCATGTTGCAGCCATGAATGAATCCGCCGGCATGCAGCTCGTTGTTCAGCACAGCCGGTTCCAGCTCCGTCTTGATGGTAACGGGAAGGTCTCGGGCATCGCCAAGCTCGACCCGGCCGCCGCGCATGACGATCGCATCGTCGGCGGCAAACAGAGCCGCGATGGTCGTGAAGTAGTCCGCAAACACCTCGCAGTCGTCATCCGTGAAGGCCAGCAGACGGCCGGTTGCCGCCGCGATGCCGGAATTGCGGGCATTGGCCAGCCCCGGCAGCGTCTCATGGACAAGATTGGTGTGAAGAGGCGCGACAGCCGCCCAACGGCGAAAGACCTCGGACGTATCATCCGTCGAGCCATTGTCGACAAACACGAGCTCCAATTGCAAATCGTCCGCCTGCCGGGCGGCATTCGCAATGGCATCCAGGCAGTTCAACAGGCCGCCAGCCCGATTTCTCGATGAGATAATCAGGCTGATATCAACGGGCCGAGGAGGCATGCAATTTCCCCTTCTGCGATCGATGTCCGGGCCAAGATAGGTCTGATATCAGAACTCGGCAAGGACTTTTTGCAATGCAGCAAAATAGAACAGGCGCAGAAGAAACAGAAAGAATGAGGTAATTTATAGGCGAGTGAATTTTAGGTAATTAAATTCACGAATGTATTGTCGATCTATTGTAATAAATCGTGATAACTATGGTTACAATTGCTGATTTGATATTTTCGCTATCGTTAGCCATTGAAATTATCGTGTAAGTACGCAGGAATTCTGCTGTGATATAAATAGAAATATGAGAATTTTACATAACGAGAATGCCGTAAAATATCTCCCTTTCTTCGATGCCGCTTTGCGCTGCACAATAGAGAGTTGCAGCCGGTGAAGGCCGAAGATTTAGCGCATGGCGCGCAGTGTAAGCCAAGCTTTCCGGCGGTGATCACACCGGAAAAGCTTCCGCAAGAGTAGGGATGAAAGAACAAATTCCGTCATCGCAAGTCTTTCGCGCCGCGGCTTGCTACTGGCTTTCCTTCAACAGCCACTGCTGAATGATCGGCACGTCGGCATCGCCGAGATCGTGACCGCCGGGGATGACGTCCGAATCGACGGTCGCGCCCGAGGTTTTCAACCGTCCCTCGAGATCGTTGGCATATTTTCCATAGGCGTCTGTCTTGCCGCTGATGACGAGCAGGTCTGTGCCCTTGAGATCGGCATGCGGATAATTCGTTAGAACCGGCATGGAGCGCAGCAGAACCGCCTTATGGATCAGCGACGGGTGCAGGTAGATCAGCGAGTTCAAAAGATTCGCGCCGTTGGAATAGCCAACGAAGACGATCTTCTTCGGATCCAGCCCATACGATTTCACCGCACCGTCGATGAAGGCGGCAAAGGCTTCCGCCTCGCTCTTGATGTCGTCCTGGTCGAAGGAGAAGGGCGTGATCCGCTTGTACCAGCGCGGAAAGCCTTCTTCGGTCGCCCGGCCGCGCACCCCAAGCAGTGTTGCCCGCGGCGCCACCTTGTGCAGCAGCGGCATCAGCGTCGTCTCGTTGCCGCCGGAGCCGTGGAGGAGCACGAAGACGCTGCCATCCGGATCCGGCGGCGTGTAGAAGCGGTGCACGAAGGGCAGATCGCGGTAGTTGACCCTTGGCTCGCCCGGCATCGAAAATTGCGGCAGCACGACCTTTAGATCCTTCAGATCCTTGATCGAATCCTTCGGGGGCAAGAAAAGCTTGGTGCCGAGCGTCGGCGCCGGCTCATCTACCAGCATGCCCGGCTTGTCGGTTGCAAGCTCGATCAGGGTGCCGCCCGGTTCGCGGACATAGAGCGATTTGAAATATTTCCGGTCATGCATGTTGGTTGCCGAGTCCGTCGACTTGGCAAGTGTGTCATGAACCGATGTCAGCTCGGCCTCATCCGCGGCGCGAAAAGCAACGTGATCGATCGTTCCCGTGCCCGGCGCACCGGACCAGAAGCCCTTTGCGTTGCGCACGTCCATGACATCGCCGGAATCGGAGACCAGCCTGTCGATGGCGCCTTTGTTTGCCTGGAAACGATAGCCGAAGTGGCTCTCGATGAAGGCGCGGCTGGCATCGGGCGTTTCGGTCAGCATCGTTGCACCGCGGACTCGCTGTACCGCATGTTCGATCGGAACCGGTCCGTCCGCCCAGGCCGCAGCGCTTTTGAGCTCCTTGCTGCCGGCAAGCTTCAGGATGATGTTGTCGGGATCCTTCAAGCGAAGCACCGGCTCGCCAAATTCGTCGGCCGGGCCTTCCATGCGGATCCCGAAGCTCATGGCGCGCGTTAGCCAGTAGCCGATGCTGGTCGGGTCGATTGCCAGCGCGATCTCGCTGATCTGGCCGAAACCGGCGCGTCCCTGTGAGCCGTCTTCCCAGGCAAGGAAAGTCAGCAGCGAGCCGGGCGTGCCCTCGCCATCGCCATAGAAGAGATGCAGCTGGGTTTCGTCCTCGAAACCGGCAGTCTGTTTGACGAGCCGCATGCCGAGAAAACCGGCATAGAAATCCACATTCGCCTGCACTTTGCGGGTGATGGCGGTGATGTGATGTATGCCAGAAATCATCGAAAGCAGTCCGTATTGCTGGGGAGTGGCGAGAAGCGCCAGAACTAATGCGGATACTAAAGTCATACCAGTGCCGTTGGAGATTGCCTCGATTGTTCTACACAAAGAACTAGGGCATCGCCGCGCGGCTGCAATTCCAAACTGTCGACATCTGCCAGGGCCTGCTCCAGCTGCTGCAGCGTCGGCGGTTTGATCATATAGGCGAGAGCGCCGAGTTCCTTGGCCCTCTGCATGTCGCTCTCGTCGCTGGATGTGCTGAGGATGCAGACCGGTATCTGCTTCAGCCGGATATCGGCCGAAAGCGCGTTCAGCACCTCAAAACCGTCCATGATCGGCATGTTGATATCGAGCAGCATCAGGTCCATCGGCGGCTGGCTGAGATCGATCGCCCGCTCCTCCAGAAGCCGCATGGCCTCACGCCCGTTGGTCGCCACATGCAGGTTGAAGCTCACTTTCTCCCGTCGCATCAACTTGAGCTTCAGAAGCTGGATATCGGCGGGGCTGTCTTCGACGAGAAGCACTTCGGCAAGACGGCCCTTGGCTTCTTGAGGCTGTTCGATTGCCCGCACCGCCTGCGGCCCCGTCTGCGCTGCCGCCTCGGCGGACATGCTGTTTGCGAGCGGCAATTCGAGCGCAAAGGTCGCGCCGCGTCCCGTCTTCGCCTCGCACCAGATCGCACCGCCATGCAACTGCGCAATGCGGCGGCAAATAGCAAGGCCAAGCCCCGTTCCTTCGATGCCGCGGCCGACCAGCCGTTTGAAGGGCTGGAAAATCAGTTCGCGATGATCAGGATCGATGCCCGGTCCGTTATCGCTGACCAGCAGACGGCAGAGCCCGCTACCGGCGGCCTCGGCGCTGAGATGCACCTGAGGGCGCTGGTCTTCGCAATAGCGGATCGCATTGGAGATCAGGTTTTGCATCAGCTGGATCAGCAGCGTCCCGTCGCCCATAACCTCCGGCAGATCGCCGCTGACGATGGTTGCCTGCCTGCTCTCCATCTGCTGGTGCAGATTATCCTCGACCTGCCCCAAAACGGCGGCGAGCGAGACGGGTTTCAGTTCCAGTTCCCCGGAGACATCAAGCTTGGTGAAGCCCGAGACCTTGACGATCAGGTCTTCCATATGGTCGGCGGCACTCAGGATATAATCGAGAAGCTCGCGGTCCTCGGCCGGCAGCGAAGCCGAGCCGTGCAGGATCTTGCTGAAGGACTTGATGGTGCGTAGCGGCTCCTTGAGGTCGTGCGCCATCGCCCGGGTGAATATCTCGAGCGATTGCCGCTTCTGCTCCAGCTTCTTCTCCAGCGCGCCATGCATGACGGCATTCTGCACGCAGCGGTGCAGCGTCTCGGGCGAAAGCGCATCCTTGGTCAGGTAGTCGCGTGCCCCGTTCTTCATCACCTCGACGGCGACAGTCTCGTTGCCCTGTCCTGTCAGCATGATCACATTGGCGGCCGGATCGAGCTTCAGGATTTCGGCAAGCACCCCAAGTCCGTCGCGGCCGGGCAGCGAATAGTCGAGCAGGATGCAGCTTGGACGCTTGCTGGCGGCAAGCTCCAATCCCTGGTCGCCGGTCTCGGCCTCGGCTACCACGTAGTTCGTTCCGGCAACGCGTGACAGCATCCGCCGGTAGACCTCGCGGTCGTCGATATTGTCGTCGATGATCAGTACCAGGCAGTCTTCCGCCAATCGTTCAATCCTCGTGCGGCAGGATGGCAATCTCGAACCAGTATTCCTTCAGCCGCTGAATCGCGGAGAACAGTCCGTCGAGATCGACAGGTTTCTGCACATAAGTATTGGCGCCGAGTGCATAGCAGCCTTCGATGTCGCGCTCATCGTCTGATGTCGTCAGAATGACTACCGGGATCTTGCGCCACTGCGGGTTGGATTTGATGGCCTCAAGGGTCTTGCGGCCGTCGAGACCCGGCATGTTGAGATCGAGCAGGATCAGGCCGGGGCGCGGGTTCATGCCGGCAAGCTCATCGAGCGCTTCCTGGCCCGAAGCGGCCCAGCGGATCGGGTTGCGCAGGTTGGTGCGCTTGAAGGCACGCATCGTCGCCTCGAAGTCGTCCTCGCTGTCTTCGACAATCAGGATCGGCTGCATATCACGCGGCTGCATTGTGGCCCTCTCTGTTGCTTCCCAGCGTAAAGTAGAATGTGGTGCCTGCACCCATCTCGGACTCCAGCCATATCTCGCCATTGTGGCGGCCAATGATCTTTCGCACGAAGGTCAGTCCGGCCCCGGTTCCATCATCCGAATCCTGCGATTTTTCAAGCCGTTTGAAAATCCGGAAAATGTCCTCGTAGAATTCCGTCGCGATGCCCTTGCCGTTGTCCTTGACGAAAAACACGCCGCGCGCCGTTGCACCATCTTTGCCGGTGTATTGCTCCAGATAGCCGATGGTGACCAGCGGCTCCGGCTTGTCGTTATATTTGACGGCGTTGGTCACCAGGTTCCGGAACACCTCGGTCAGCCGCGTCGCGTCGCATACAACCTCGGGAAGCTCACCGTCCACCACGACCCGCGCGTGCCGCTCCTCCAGGAACACTTCCAGCGTCGCCACCACGTCCTTGATGACGAGATTGATGTCGGTGCGCTTGACGGCCAGCTGCTGGCGTCCGATGCGGGAGAAATAGAGAAGATCGTTGACGAGCTTCTCCATCCGCTGGCTGAGCCGCACCAGCCGGTTGAGACGGCGAACGCCGTCCTCGTCGAGCTGGTTCTCGTAGTCCTCGAGCAGGAAGCGTGAGTGATTATGAAGTCCGCGCAGCGGCTCCTTCAGATCGTGCGAGGCGATATAGGCGAATTCGTCGAGGTCCTGGTTGCTGCGTTCCAGATCGGCCGTATAGGCCTCCAGCTGCGCCAGCGTCGTCTTCAGCCGTTCCTGTTGCTGCACCCTGTCACTTATGTCGCGCACGATGCCGACGAATGTCCGCGCGCCGCTTGTTGGCACCACGCTGACGGACAGATCGAGCGGAAACACCACGCCATTCTTGCGGCGGCCGGACACCATGCGCGTCGTTCCGATGATCCGTTCCTCGCCGGTCTCATGGTAGTGCTGCAGGTAATGGTCATGCTCGGAGTGATAGGGCTCCGGCATCAGCATGTTGATGTTCTTGCCGAGCGTTTCGGATGGCAGATAGCCGAACATCTGCTCGGCCGCGGGATTGAAGCTGGAGATAACGCCGCGCTGGTCCATGGTGATCACGGCATCCGGCGTGTTGCGCACCAATGAGCTGAAGCGGATGCGCTCCGTCTCCAGGCTGGCGCTGTTGCGCATGTAATTGTGCACCAGATAGCCGATCAGCCACAGCAGGCCGATTGTGATCGCGCGGTTGGCAGCCTCGGGCCAGACGACCGTGTCGCTATGGTTGACGGCGAAGAAGCCGAGAAGGATGAGGACCGTGCAGACGAACGCCAGGTAGAGCGGTGCGTTGCGATTGCCGAACCAGAGGGCGGTCAAAATCAGCGGCACATAAAGAATGCCGTTCGCCACCCCGAGCGGCGTATAGAGGTCGGCGAGCAGTCCGGTGAAACAAACGACGCCGGGTATCCACAGCGGCACGCTGGCGCTGTCCTGCGGCTGGCGCCACCAGGCGGCGGCCAGCAATCCGCCGCCGAAGAACGTCACGCCGATCGACGTATGCAGCGCCATCGCCGCATAGGGACCCCAGCGATAACCCTCCTCGGCGCTGGTGACGTAAGCAGCGAAGGCGACCATGCCGAGCGTGATGATCACATAGCCCGTCAATTCCTGGAGAAGGGGAGCCCTGTCATCCTTCCAGTTCCGGCCGGCAAGCAGCGCAAGATTGCCGATCAGGAAGCAGAGCGTCGTATTCGGCCCCATGCCGCCGCCGATCAGGTCGGAAAATTCCCGCGAGACGAGGAGGTTGGTCAGCACGCGATCGATCATATGCGAGGTGCGACCGAGCGAGATGATCTCAGCAAACCGCGTCACGGTGATTGCCGCCACACACAGCGAGATCAGGGACGCCGCCATGTTCAGACGCTGCCGTTTCGATACCGATCCCGCCAATGCCAGACCAGAAAGCACGAAGCAGAGCGCCGTATTGAACGCCATCGCCGGAAATTCCGGCACGACGGAGACGATGACCTCGACTTCCAGCAGCCAGCCGGTGATCGCGCAGATGCCGAGAAGCGTGATGAGCGTTCCGATGGCAATCGCGGCCACGCGGTAGCGGCCCCTCTTCTGCGCTTCGTCCCTCAAGCTGGCGGCATTCCACACGCGGTCGATCCTCCTGAATTCGGGTCATCTTTTCCGAAATGACCGAATACACAATAGGAAACTTAAGGTTGTGTACGTCTTTCCTCTGCCGATTCGGGGGAGGTTGATAACGATTCTTAGCGAAGTATCTTTATTGTCGCATCGCGAAACAGGCGGGACATCGCCGGTGGCGACCGGGTGAAGCAGCTATGCCTTTGATATTCTACATCGATGATAGCAAGGATGATCTCTTCTATCTCGATTACATGCACCGGAAGGGCGCCTTCACCGCCGAGCTTGTGTCGTTCTCCCAGGCGCAGCCAGTCTGGGAGATGCTGGAGGCGCGTCATGCCACGGGCGAGCCGCTTCCCGATCTGCTGATCGCCGATCTCTACATGCCTCTCGACGACGGCCTTGCTTTGGTGCGCAAGGTCAGCCTCGATCCTCGCTTCGCATCGGTGAAGCTTGGCATATGCAGCGGTTCGGATGCCGATGAGGACCGGGAGCGCTCGCTGGAAGCCGGCGCCCATATCTACCTGCAAAAGCCTTTGAATTTGAACGATAGTCTTCTCAATCAACTGGTGTAGGCGCGAGGTGCCCGAACACGCGACAGCGCGCTGAAACGCCAATTGACAAGGCTTGTTCAGCGTCCCAAGATACAACCAAGAGGAAGAGGAGTGATTTGAGCGCTGAGAGAGCCGACTGACCCATATTCGCCGCCACGAACTTCAGCCAACCCCTTAGCTGAATGGATCTATCGGCTCTCTCGCGCTTACTTCCGGCACTTTTCCCGCTACTCATGAGATCATGAACAACGAAAAATGCGATACCTAGGTAAGACTACGATTTCAGTATATCTGCCTTTGCATCACTTGCGGTTGAGAAATTGATGGGCTTGTTTGCCTTGGGATACTGGGAAGTCCCCGTTCCGTTATCCCCATCAACTGTCTCGGTTTTTTTGTAACTGTTCGCGTTTAGGACGTATATCCCAAGATTTCGGGATGGTGTGGAGTGACTTCTGGAAGTTTCGAGGTAAGGTTGCCGGAATGACCAATGCTGCGGCTGTTCCTTTTCATACTGGGCCCGAGCTGAACCGGGCCATCAACCGGACCGATTTCTTCCGCTTGTTTAAGGCGGCGGCACACCACTACCATTTCGACAATTTCGTTCTGGCAAAGATTTCCGAGGCGGCAGCGCCGTTCGGAGAGCGTGAAATCGTCATCACCAACGTGGCGGAGCGGCGTGCGACGCTGTTTATCCGGACACTGAAGGAGGCGCTGGGGGCGATCAAGGCGAAATCCACGCAGTTCCTCACGTCACCCGTTTTCGGCAAGAGCGCGCAGCTGGAAGGCTATCCCGCCGATCTGGTGTTCAACGAATTCAACGGCAACACGTTTCTGTTGATTCCGCTCTTTACGCCAGAGGGGCGGCGATACTGTCTGGTGCTCAGCGGCGTTCGCCAGGAGCCGGACCAGAGCGAGATCGCCGACGTCCTGCTTGACGTCATGCGTATCTTCGACAAGCTGTACGAGGAAATCTTGACCCAGGAAATGTCTGGACGTCTGACGCAGCGCGAAGCCGAGATCGTCAAATGGACGAGCGAAGGCAAGACCTCTGCTGAGATCGCCATCATTCTCGGCTTGTCGGAGCACACGGTGAATTCGCATATTACGGCGGCAGTCAGAAAGCTCGACGCGGTCAACCGCGTACACATGGTAGCCATAGCGCTCCGGAACGGGCTCGTTTCGTGACCGGAGGGGATGGCATGGCAGCCGAGACAAGCGCCGGGCGGACCGTTAAGGTCCTGTTCGTGGACGACGAATTCATTGAATTTCGCTCGCTGAAGAAGAAGATCGGCAGCCTCTCCGAGCCTGCCGTCGATGTCCAATACGCCCAGTCGATCGGAGATGCCCTCGAGAAGATCAAGGTTGCGCGCTATGATCTGATCCTGCTCGACAACCGTCTGCTCCCAAATGCGGACTTCCGCGAGACGGTGCCGGAACTGCGCGGCATCGGCTATACCGGGCCGATCGGCGTGATCTCGACCGATATTTCCGACGGCTATTTCCAGCAGTTCCCGGATTACGGCGTCGATTTCCGCATCGGCAAGGATGAGATGGATGCGCGGACGCTGCAATATATCATCCGCGAATACGTGACCTACGACGTTCCGGATTTCTGGAAGGACGACTACACGATCTGACGGCTCAGGCAGGCAGACGGACTTCGAACCGGCTGCCACTGGCGGATGATGCCGCAATCGTCACCGTGCCGCCAAGCGCCGCGGCCAGCTCACGGCAAGCAGTCAAGCCAAGTCCCGGCCCGGGAACTCTTCCGGCTTTGGGCAGCTTCCAGAACGCCTCGAAAATGCGTGCCTGATGCGCGGGATCGATGCCCCGGCCGTTATCGGCGACGGAAATGACAAGCTCTCCGCCATCGCGCACAGCCCCGACTTCCACCCGAAGGTCCTCTCGCTCGCCATGGGCAATCGCGTTGACAAAGAGCTGCTTCAGCACTGCCGTCAGCAAGGTGGTGTCGGTTCGCAGTTCCGGCAGCCCGCGATGAGCCAGCACGGCTTTGCTCTCTGGAAACTCCGCCGTGGCTTCAGACCACGCGGTCTCAGAAGCGATGGTCAGATCCACATTCTCGCGCGCGGCCTGCGGGGTGCCCGATGCAAAAGTCATCAGTGCCTTGGTCAGCTTCTGCGCCGTCTGCACCTTTTCGAGAATGGTCGTCAGGCTTTGCTTCTCGTCGGCGCTGATCCGGCCTTCGAGATCCTCCAGCAGGATTTCCGAATACATGGCGATGTGACGGAGCGGCGACTGCAGGTCATGAGAGGCCACGGCCAGGAAGCGGCGGATCCGCTCCTCGGTGTTCCTGGTCTCTTCCGGCGTCGTGCTGGATGACATGGCGGTATCTCCCCTCGACCTTGGAAGCACCATAGAAAGCGGGCGCCGGTTCTGCAACCGGCGCCCGCCTCAAGCTTTTGTTAGCAACCGGTTTTTAGCCGATCGACTTGCGCGGCTCTGCCGGTGCCGGAGGAATGATCTCGGCTTCCGGCTTGGCATCCGCTGCCGGCTTGGCGTGGCGGCGGCGCCAGTCGCCAAGGAACAGCAGGATCGGGGCCGCGATGAAGATCGACGACGCGCCGGCAACGAGAATGCCGAACACCATCGGGATCGCGAAGCTTTCGACCGCGCTGCCGCCCCAGATCGCCATCGGAAGGAGGGCGAGGAAGGCGGTGGCGTTGGTGTAGAGGCTTCGTGCCAGCGTCTCGTTAATCGAGCGGTCGATGATTTCGCGCAGCGGCATCGACTTGTAGAGACGCATGTTTTCACGCATGCGGTCGTAGACGACGACCTTGTCGTTCACCGAGTAGCCGACAAGCGTCAAGATCGCCGCGATGGCGGTCAGGTTGAAGTCCAGTCCCGTCAGTGCGAAGAAGCCGATCGCCTTGGTCACATCGAGAACGAGCGTGACGATTGCGCCGACCGCAAACGGCCATTCGAAGCGCGCCCAGATATAGGCGAGCATTGCCAGGCTGGCGATGACGACGGACAGGATACCTGCCCATGCGAGTTCGCCGCTGACCTTCGGTCCGATGACGTCTGTGCCGGTTACGGTCGCCGACGGATCGATCTTGACGATCTCGTTCTTCAGCTTCTCGACAGCAACGGTCTGGGCTTCCTCGCCACCGTCCTGGCGCTGTGCGCGCACGGCCATGGTGTTGTTGTCACCATAGGACTGCAGGGAGACTTCACCGAGGCCAAGGCTGTTCAGGCCTTCGCGGAACTTGCCGAGATCGGCGGCCTCGGTCGTCTTGACCGACATCTGGATACCACCACGGAAGTCGACGCCGTAGTTGAGGCCAGGATGGATGAAGAGGATGACGGATGCGATCGACAGCAGCGCCGAGACGCTGACGCCGAAGAAGCGTGCCTTCATGAACTGGATGTGGCGGCCGTAGGGGTTGAACATCATCGGCAGCAGCGGCTTGATGTTCAGAACCTTGAGCTTCTGGCGGCGGGTAATCTCGATCATCGTCACGCGAACGAAGGCGACCGAGGTGAACATCGAGATGATCAGGCCGAGAGCCATGGTAACGGCGAAGCCGCGGACAGGGCCGGAGCCGAACCAGAACAGGATGGCGGCGGCAATCAGCGCCGTCATGTTGCCGTCGATAATCGTGGAGTAGGCGCGGCGGAAGCCGGTGTCGATAGCAGCAAAGGCGCTCTTGCCCTTACGTGTTTCTTCGCGGATGCGCTCGTTGATCAGAACGTTCGCGTCAACGGCCAGACCGATGCCGAGCACGATACCGGCAATGCCCGGCAGTGTCAGCGTCGCGCCGACCAGCGTCAGGGCCGAGAAGGTCAGGATCGTGTGGATCAGCAGGGCGAAGTTCGCTAGGAAGCCCCACTTGCCGTAGAGGACGAAGATGAAGAGGGCGACGAGGACGAAGCCGACGATGCCCGAATAGATACCCATGCGGATCGCATCGGCGCCGAGGTCGGCACCGACGGTGCGTTCTTCAATGACGGTCAGCTTTGCGGGCAGGGCGCCGGCGCGCAGCATGGCGGCAAGCGTCGTTGCTGTATCCGCCGAGAAGCTGCCGGAAATCTGGCCGGAGCCGCCGGTGATGGGTTCGCGGATGACTGGGGCGCTCAGCACCTTGTCGTCGAGAACGATGGCGAAGGGATTGCCGACATTCTGGCGGGTGATATCGGCAAAGCGGGTTGCGCCGGCGCTGTCGAAGCGGAAGCTGACGATCGGCTCATGCGTGTTCGGGTCGAAGCCGACGCGCGCGTCCGAGAGCCGGTCGCCGGAGATTTCGACGCGGTCTAGAACCGGATAGCTTTCGCCCTTGTCGTCCTTCAGCATGGTCACGCCAGGACCCGGCTGGTTGTTCGGGGCGAGCATGTGGAACGACATCTTGGCGGTCGAGCCGAGGAGCTGGCGCAGACGCGACGGATCCTGCGCGCCCGGAAGCTGCACGAGAACCCGGTTTGCACCGATGCGCTGGATCGTCGGTTCGGCAACGCCAACCTGGTCGACGCGCTGGCGGATGACTTCAAGGCTCTGCTGGACAGCGGAATCGACATGGCTCGCGAGACCGGCCGGCGAGAAGGCGACGATCACGTTGCCGCCGTTGGTCGTGACCGAGAGATCGGACTGACCGGCGCTGAGGCCTGTGCTGATCGGGTTGCCGAGCGTCTGCAGCTGGGTAACGGCTGCGCCGCTCTGCTCCGGATCAACAGGTGTGACGACGATCTGGTTGTTGTTGAGAACGATCGACTTCGTCTGGATGCTCTTTTCGCGCAAAACGCGGCGGGCGTCCTGCAGCAGGGTCTGCAGCCGTTCCTTGGTCAGGTCGGCTTCGTCGACTTCGAGAACGAGGTGCGAGCCGCCACGAAGGTCGAGGCCGAGGGAGACCTGGCTATGCGGCAGCCAGGCCGGCAGCTTACTGAGGGTGCTTTGCGACAGCACGTTCGGCAGCGCGATGATGAGGCCGAGCACGATGATCACCGAATAGGTGAACACCAGCCATGGTGAATTGCGCATTCTATCTGATCCTTGAATAAAAGTAGGCCGGCGCAAGGCGCTGGCTGTGTCTCTGCATGTTCTTGAAGCGCGAGTGGCGCGGAAAATCAGGCTAGCGGCGGTGCGCGAGGCTGATGGGCCGCCGTGGCGGCGGGCCGGGTGGCCGTATCGGTGACGCCCGCAGTCGCAGGTGCCGGCCATTCGGCGAATTCGAGATGCGGAAGAAGCGGCAGCGCGGCTGCATCGGAATCGTGCAGCGTCTGCTTCGGCGCGATCTTGCGGTCGGTAGCAAGCAGCCCGCGAACGGCTTCACGCGCCGTCAGCTGCAGCGGCTGCGTTTCCTTGCCCGGCGCGCTCAGCGCATTGTTGGTCTGGGAATCGGGCCCGAGAATGAGGTTGCCGCCAAGCAGCAGGCCAAGATAGGCAAAGATTGCAAGCACGAGGGAAACGGCAATGCGAGCGCTCAGGCGGCGCGCATCCGGCATTCCCTCATCATTCCTTGCGATCTCGCTCTCAAACCGGCTCAAAAGCGCAAAAACCCGTCATTCTTTCGCTGGCGGCTCTGTGACCGCTGGCGGAATTGTATCAGTCTCCGGCCCATCTTCATAGGCTGGACTGTCATGATGCACTTGAGCCAGCCGGTCAACCATTCCCATGGCGATTTCTCGTTCGCCCATGATCACGGTATCGGCGCCATACTGCTTCAACGCCTCGACCTCTGCATCCGAATGGGCGCGCGCGACGATGAGGATGGACGGGTTGACCGCGCGGCCAAGCTCGGCGACGTGGCAGGCCTCGAAGGCGTTCGGAATGGCAATGACCAGGCTGCGGGCGCCCGTCAGGTTGGCAAGATCGAGCACTTCGCGGGCGGCGGCATTGCCCATTACTGTTTCCACGCCCTGTGCCTTCAGCTCCTCGATCCGCTTTTCCGCATCCTCGATGACAAGGAAAGGCGTGCCCGAGGATTTGAGGTTCTGACCGACGATGCTGCCGACGCGGCCATAGCCGACGAGGATGGCATGGCCGGACAGTGCCGTTGGAAGGACCTCGTCTTCCGGCTCGGCGGGTTCGGCCGGTGCAGCCTCAACAGGTGCTTCCTCGCGTTTCGGCCGCTCCAGCAGTGGCTTGATGCGATCGCAGAGATAGAAAAGCGCCGGATTGAGGATGATCGAGATGATCGCACCTGCAAGGATCAGGTCGCGGCCTTCTTCCGGCAGCAGGCCGAGATCGACGCCGAGAGCCGCCAGAATGAAGGAGAATTCGCCGATCTGACCAAGGCTTGCGGAAATCGTCAGCGCGGTGCTCACGGATTTCCGGAACAGCAGCACGATCAACAAGGCCGCCACCGATTTTCCGATAACGATGATGAAGACGGTGGCCAGAACCGGCAGCGGCTTTTCGATCAGGATGTTCGGATCGAACAGCATGCCGACGGAAACGAAGAACAGAACCGCGAAAGCGTCGCGCAGCGGCAGGCTTTCCTGGGCGGCGCGGTGGCTGAGCTCGCTTTCGGCGAGAACCATGCCGGCGAAGAAGGCGCCGAGCGCCAGCGACACGCCAAACATCTTCGAGGCGCCGAAGGCCACGCCGAGCGCGATGGCGAGAACGCCGAGGCGGAAGAGCTCGCGCGAGCCGGTGTGGGCGATGCGATGCATCGTCCAGGGGATGAGCTTGCGTCCGAAGATCAGCATCAACGCCACAAACAGCGCTACCTTAACCAGCGTCATGCCGATGATGCCGCCAATGCCGAGATCGAGGCCGAGCAGACGGTTGAGACCAGCAGACAGCGGCTCCACCGTCGCATGCTCGCCGCCGCCGATGCTGGCGGCAGCCGGGATGAGGACGAGCGCCAGAACCATCGCAAGGTCTTCGACGATCAGCCAGCCTACGGCGATCTTGCCGCGCTCCGTCTCGACCAGCCGCCGCTCCTGCAATGCTTTGAGAAGGACGACGGTAGAGGCGACGGAGAGAGCGAGACCGAAGACGAGACTGCCGCCCGTCGGCCATCCCATCAGCCAGCCCAGACCCCAGCCGAGCAGTGTCGCAAAACCGATCTGCACGATCGCGCCGGGAACCGCGATGCCTCGAACGGAGAGGAGGTCTTTCAGCGAGAAATGCAGACCGACGCCGAACATCAGCAGGATAACGCCGATTTCGGCGAGTTCGGGGGCGAGGTTCTGGTCAGCCACATAACCCGGAGTGTGCGGACCGACGAGAATACCGGCTAGCAGATAGCCCACGAGTGGCGGCAGTTTCAGCCTGTTGGCAATGGCGCCGAAGATAAACGCCAGCACGAGACCCCCGACAATTGTCGAAATCAAAGGTGTATCGTGCGGCATCGCAATCTCCCGATCTGGTATTCCCGTTCAAAACATGACATATATGGCTTATGTTGACCAATATGGGTGACTTAAAATCATGGGTCAAGGCGCAAAAGAAACAATTCTGACGCCTGCTTTATGCCGCGCAGCACGTGGCCTGCTCGATTGGACGCAGAGCGACCTTGCAGACAAGGCCGCGGTCTCGCGCAGCACGATACGCGACTACGAGGGACGGCACCACGAAATCCATCGTGCGACCGAGGCACAGCTGCGCCTCGCCTTCGAGGATGGCGGCGTGAAATTCGTCGATGTCGAGGGGGCGGGGACCGGCCTATGCCTGCCCCCGCGAAATGCCGGTTAAGCTATCTGCTACGATTGCTTGTCAAAGCAGGTGCCCGGCGTCTTGTAGGCATAGATAGTCTTGCCGCGATAGTAGCCATTGGCGGGCTGCCAGCTCTTCACGAGCTCAGCGGTGCCGCCATTGGTGCAGGTGAGTTCGTAACGGCTGACGAACAGCACCGGCTCCTGAGATCCCGCCGGCAGGGCAAAATTCTGCTCGTAGTAGCTCTTCGGGAAATCGGCCGGCGGCCGGGCGTAGATCTTCACTGGATCGGCGCGCAGCGTGTGGAACATGTCGGCGATGAAATCGCGGTTGTCGGTGACGATTGCCGCGGCGCCGGCCTGCTTCGCCAGCTCGGCGGCCTCGCGGCTGATATCGGCACGGCCGAGATAGCGTTTCATGATCTCATTGCCGCCGGGCAGCACCAGTTGATGCGCGAAGATCGTTGCCAGCGGGAAGACGATGCTCGCAAATGCGCCGATGCCGAGCGAGATCTTGAGGCCCTTCGGCCATAGCTGCGCAAGGATGGAGACGGCAAGCACGGTGCCAGCGACATAGGCCGTGACGCCCCAGTTCGCCTCGGCCTTGGCGACGAAAGCCTGCAGCGTGATCAGGAAGACGACCGGCAGCGAAAACCAGACGAGCAGTTTTTCGGTTTCGCTGCTTCTGCCTCTGATCATCCGCCACGCCGCCCAGAGCATCGCGAAGAAGATGATCGGTCCGACGACGCCGAATTGTGCGGCGAAGAACTCGCCGGCTCCGGCGAAGTCGAGCTTCATCTGGTCCCATTTGGCGATGTCTTCGGTGTGGCGAACGGTGGTCGCATCATGCGTGAAGTTCCACCAGAGGTTCGGCGCCGCAAAAACAAGCGCCGTCACCACGGAAATGAAGAAGTCGCGCCAGGCGATACGAGCGGCCGGCACGAAAAGCAGGGCGATGAGTCCACCTGGAACGACGAAAAGGATCGCGTATTTGGATAGGAACGAGCATCCGAACGCAGCCCCCATCAAAAGCGCCAGGCCGACGGACGGCTTTTTCGTCAGGCCCGCATAGGCCAAGAGGCCGATCGTCATGAAGAACAGCAGCACGACGTCGGTGGAGAAGAACACGGAAGACAGCGCCACCGCAGGCATCGTCACATAGATCGCGCCCGTCCAGCCTTCGATCTCGGGACCGGCGAAGCGCTTGGCAAGCTTCATCAGCAAAACGGCGGTTGCCGCATGCACAATCGGGCCGCCGACACGCACCCAGAAGATATCGCTCGACCCGCCGAGAGCAGTGAAGGCGCGGATGAACCAGGCGATCATTGGCGGCTTCGAGTAGTAACCGAAATCGAGATTTTGCGACCAGAACCAGTATTGCGCCTCGTCGACGAAGAAATCCGTCGTGTCGAAATGCAACGTCACAATGCGCCACAGGGTGACGGCAAGAATGATGAAAAGGCCGGTTCTGGCTGACATATGGTACTTCCGCTGGTTAAGGCGCCTGCCATACATCAGCCGGGCAGGGCTGCCAACAAGGGCAGCTCAGAAAGCCGCACTATGCCGCAGCGAATGGCTTTTCAGAGAACGCGCAGATCGCTTGAGCCGCGGCGTGCTTCGATTTGATCGAGCAGGGCAACGGCGGCCAGCGTAGCGATTGCGATGAGGCAGGATCCCAGTCCGAGAACAATCATTGCTCTATCCTTAACGACATCATGTCATGTCTTAAGGGTGGGATATAACACAAAGCTTGCGCAGGACTTGTAGCATGCCTGCAACTCCTTGGGACTATTTCGTTTGTAGGCTCAGGAATGCTTTTAAAAGCTTGGCTGATTAAAATCCGCATTAACCTTCAAGCAAGGAATTAACCATAAACATTGCGATACACGTCGGAATGGGAAATGTTGCTCGTTCCCACCAGGCATGACGCCGTCCCGCCGTACCGGCTCGATCCGGTATCCATCTCTTTTCCGAAACAGATTTCTGTTGATGGGAGACGCCTGTTCTCCGGCCATATGCCGGTGACAAGGGCCTCCCTGCATTGTGCTCGTCGGATGGAGCAAAACGGTTTTTTCACCGGACAAGGTCCGGATGTTGTTGGGGACAGGCATTGCGGCAGGATATGCCATCAGATCAGGCCAAGGGCGCACAGGCAGGCAGCCTCCGCGACCGCCTGCGCTTTGCCGGCCTCGATGCCGAGCAATGCGAGCTTGTCCGCCGTCACCGCCCGCTGCTCGAGGGCCAGCTGAAGAGCGGCCTGCGCGATCTCTTTCAGCGCTTCCAGGCTTTCCCTGATGCGGCAGAAAATTTTCAGAACGACCGCCAGCTCGACCGGCTGCACGACCTGCAATCGTCGCACTGGGATGTGCTGACCGATGCCCGGTTCGACAGTCTCTATGCCGAGCGCGTCAAGGTTCTGTCCGATACCGAAAGCAAGATGGGCCTCGACCCGCGCTGGCACGTCGCCGGTCACGGCGTCATGCTGGAGCATCTGATCTCGGGCCTCGCGGGCGATCTTGCCGGCAAGCCGCTGCTTCCAGGTGCAAAGCGCCGCGCCAGGGAAATCACCGGGATGATGACCGCGATCATCCGCCTGGTCATGGTCGATGTCGAAATCGCCGTGTCGCTTCGCTTCAATGCTTTGCGTGCATCGCAGGCACATCTGCTCGCGGAACAGCGCGCCAAGGACAAGGACGACGTCGCCCGCATCTTCGCCGATGTCATCGACGGTCTCGTCGCCCGCGATCTCACGGTGCGCGCACCTGTCGAGACTGACGGCGCTCATGCCGAAATTGCCGCCGCTCTCAATGGTGCGCTCGACACCCTGCAGACGGAGTTCACGCAAATCTCCGACCGGACACAGAGAGCAGAGCTATCGACGCGCTCGCTCTCCGATGTCTCGAAGGGGTTTGCTGGACGCGCCGCCGGGCAAGCTGACGAGCTGCAGTCGTCGGCCGCTGCACTGCAGGCCATCGCCGAAAGCGTCCGCCAGGGTGCAGCGGGAAGCCGCGCTGCCGAACAGGCCGCAGCCTCGACGCGTGTTGCCGCCGAGGAAAGTGGCGCTGTCGTCGGCCGGGCGATATCCGCCATGGCCGATATCGAGCAGTCGGCGGAAAAGATCGGCCAGATCATCGGCACGATCGACGAGATTGCCTTCCAGACCAACCTTCTGGCGCTCAATGCCGGCATCGAAGCGGCGCGTGCCGGTGACTCCGGCCGCGGCTTTGCCGTCGTCGCCCAGGAAGTCCGGGCTCTGGCGCAACGTTCGGCGGAAGCGGCCCGTGAAATCAAGACGCTGGTTTCCACCACCAAGGCGCAGGTCGATGCCGGCGTACAGATGGTCGGCCGCACGCAGGATTCGATCGGCAGCATCGTCCGCCAGGTCACCGGCATCAACGAGGCGATCACCACCATTGCCGCAAATACCGGTGAGCACGCGGCGAGCCTCGATGCGCTGACCGGTGACGTGAAAAGCCTCGGCGCCGATGTTGCGGCAAGCGCAGGCGTTGCCCGCAATTCGGCCGATGGCGCCGACCACCTGCATACTGTCATCCTGGAGCTTGGCCAGACGATCCGCGAATTCCGCATCGCTCGCGAAAATGCGCAGCCGGTGCGCCAGCAGATCGCCCGTCCGGCGGTCCAGCCGCGTGTCGAGATCGCCGCCCGGCCGGTGACGCTCGACGAGCAATACGACAACGAAGATTTCGGTTTTTCCCGCCAGGTTTCAGGCCTCGGAGGGCGGAATGTTTACTAACCTATCTGAATATGAGGGCCGCTCGCATTCGAGGGCGGGACACAAGGAAACAAGGACAGGCTGATGGCAGCGAAGAAGAGCGGCAAGACGCTTAATCTTGCAGCGATACTCGACCTCAATGAAGCGGCGCCCCTGCGCGACAAGCTTCTGGCAATGCGCGGTAGCGACATCGTTATCGATGCGTCCAGCGTCGAGCGGGTCGGCGGTCTGTGCACGCAGGTATTGCTGGCAGCAGAGAAGACCTGGGATCAGGACAAGCTGTCGTTCAGCTTCTCGAAGATGTCTGATGCATTCGAAAAAACCATGCAGCTGGTCGGCGTCGATGTAGACCACCTGCTTGCCAAGGAGATCCGGCAATGAAGAAAAAAGTGCTTACCGTGGATGACTCACGGACGATCCGAAACATGCTTCTCGTGACGCTCAACAATGCGGGCTTCGAGACGATCCAGGCGGAAGACGGCGTCGAGGGCCTCGAAGTCCTCGAAGAATCCAACCCTGACGTCATCGTCACCGACATCAACATGCCGCGTCTCGACGGTTTTGGCTTCATCGAAGGCGTTCGCCGCAACGAAAAGTACCGTGCGATTCCGATTCTGGTGCTGACCACCGAAAGCGACGCTGAAAAGAAGAACCGTGCCCGCCAGGCCGGTGCGACAGGCTGGATCGTCAAGCCTTTCGACCCTGCCAAGCTGATCGATGCCATTGAGCGTGTAACCGCTTAAACCCAGGAACTTCTCCTATGGATATGAACGAAATCAAAGAGATCTTTTTTCAGGAGTGCGAGGAACAGCTCGCCGAACTGGAATCCGGTCTGCTGAAACTGAATGATGGCGATCGCGATCCGGAAACCGTCAACGCGGTATTCCGTGCCGTCCACTCGATCAAGGGCGGCGCTGGCGCCTTCGGTCTGGACGATCTCGTCGCCTTCGCCCATGTGTTCGAGACTACACTTGATTGCGTTCGTTCCAACAAGCTTGAGCCCAACCAGGACGTCCTGAAGGTCATGCTGAAGTCGGCCGACGTTCTGGCGGATCTGACCAACGCTGCCCGCGACGGCGGCAGCGTCGATGAAACGCGCAGCCGCGGCCTGGTGAAGGAACTTGAAGCGCTGGCGCACGGCGAAATGCCGTCGGCCGCCGCCGCTGCCGAAGTCCCGGCCCCGAAGCCTGCCGCAAAGCCGGCTCCGGCACCGGTTGCTGCAGCGCCCGTACCGACCGACGACAGCGGCTTTCAGCCGATCCCGTTCTCCTTCGGCGATTTCGGCGATGAAGAAGAAACCGGTTCCGATCTGCCGGCCTACGAGATCGTCTTCAAGCCGCGCTCGGATCTCTACTCGAAGGGTAACGACGCCACCCTTCTGCTGCGCGATCTTTCCCGCCTCGGCGAGATGAGCATCTACTGCAACACGGACGCTCTCGTCGGCATCGACGAGATCGACCCGGAAGCGGCCTATTTCTTCTGGAACGTTACGCTCCGCACGGACAAGGGTGAAGACGCCATCCGTACCGTCTTCGAATTTGCCGAGTGGGATTGCGATCTGACGATCACCCCTGTCGAAGACGCCAAGGCTGCCGAAGCTTCCAACGACGAACTGCCGATGGTGCCGGTTCCCTTCGATCTCTCCGTTCTCGACGAAGGCGCTGAAGCACCTGCCGAAACGGCCAAGTCGGATGCGGCTGCTGCTGTTGCCGCCGCCGAGACGGCTTCCAACGTCACGCAAATGGCTGCTGCCGCTTCCCGCGTCGAGAAGAAAGAATCGGCCGCCGCTGCCAGCGCTGCCGCCGCAGCCGCTGCCCAGAACAACGCCGCTGCCGCCAGCGCCGGCCAGACGATCCGCGTCGATCTCGATCGCGTCGACCGCCTGATCAACCTCGTCGGCGAGCTCGTCATCAATCAGGCGATGCTCTCGCAGAGTGTCATCGAAAACGACGCGACCGGTACGTCTGCCGTCAACATGGGCCTCGAGGAGCTGCAGCAGCTCACCCGCGAGATCCAGGACTCGGTCATGGCGATCCGCGCGCAGCCGGTGAAGCCGGTCTTCCAGCGTATGTCGCGTATCGTCCGCGAAATCGCCGACATGACCGGTAAGTCGATCCGCCTGATCACCGAAGGTGAAAACACCGAAGTCGACAAGACGGTCATTGACAAGCTTGCCGAACCGCTGACGCACATGATCCGTAACGCAGTCGACCACGGCGTCGAAAGCCCGGAGAAGCGCACGGCGCTCGGAAAGAATCCGGAAGGCACGGTTCGCCTGACGGCAAAGCATCGTTCGGGCCGCATCCTGATCGAACTCGCCGACGACGGCGCCGGCATCAACCGCGAAAAGGTCAAGCAGAAGGCAATTGCCAACGAGCTGATCCCGGCCGATGCCAACCTGTCGGATGAAGAAATCGACAACCTGATCTTCCTGCCGGGCTTCTCCACGGCCGACAAGATTTCCGATATCTCCGGCCGCGGCGTCGGTATGGACGTCGTCAAGCGCTCGATCCAGGCCCTCGGTGGCCGCATCAACATCACCTCGAAGCCGGGCCATGGATCGGTCTTCACGATGAGCCTGCCGCTGACGCTCGCCGTCCTCGACGGCATGGTCGTCACGGTCGCCGGCCAGACGCTGGTCGTGCCGCTGACGGCAATCGTCGAGACGCTCCAGCCGGAAGCCGCTGCGATCCACTCCTTTGGTGCGAGCCATCGCCTGATCTCGATCCGCAACTCCTTCTGCCCGCTGGTGGATGTGGGCCGGATCCTCAACTTCCGCGCCACCCAGGCAAACCCTGTCGAAGGTGTCGCCCTGCTGGTGGAATCCGAAGGTGGCGGCCAGCGCGCTCTGATGGTCGATGCCATCCAGGGTCAGCGCCAGGTCGTCATCAAGAGCCTGGAAGCCAACTATACCCACGTTCCGGGTATCGCGGCTGCAACGATCCTCGGAGATGGCCGCGTGGCGCTCATCCTCGATGTCGATGCGGTGGTCGGCGCATCGCGCGGCCAGGCCCTGAAGCAAGAAATCTCCTTGGCGGCGGCAGGTTAAGACAATGTCCTACGGCGTGAAAAATCTGAACCAAGGGGATAGCGAACTCATCGCCTTCCGCATCGGTGACCAGGAATTTTGCGTGAATATCATGTCGGTCCGCGAAATTCGCGGATGGACGCCTGCGACAGAAATGCCGCATGCGCCCGGCTACATGAAGGGTGTCATCAATCTTCGTGGCGCGGTCCTGCCGATCATCGATCTGTCGGCCCGCCTCGGAATGCGGGCGACCGTACCGTCGGCCCGCCACGTCATTATCGTGGCGCAGGTCAAGCGGAAGGTCGTCGGTCTGCTGGTCGATGCCGTGTCCGACATTCTGACGGTGACGGATGAAAACATTCAGCCGACGCCTGAAATCTCATCCGATATCCAGCGCCAATTTGCCCGTGGCATCCTGGCGATCGACAAGCGGATGATCTGCCTTATCGAACTTGAAGCCCTCTTCCCGGAAGCCGAAAGCGAAGCCGCATGACCGTAATGAGTGCAAAAGATGTGCGGCAGGGAAGTCCTGACGAGGTTCTGGCGAGCGGCGAATATCCGCTGACCCGCCGCGACCTCTCGGAGATCGCCGCCATGATCTACTCGGACGCGGGGATCTTTCTCAACGAAACGAAGGCGTCGCTCGTCTATTCGCGCCTGTCAAAGCATATCCGCAGCCTTGGCCTGTCGGGCTTCCGTGAATACTGTTCTCTGGTGGCTTCGCCCTCCGGTGCCGCGCCGCGCCGTGAAATGCTGTCGCATCTGACAACCAATTTCACGCGGTTCTTCCGCGAGAACCATCACTTCGATCATCTGCGCGACAATGTCCTGCCGGAGTTCCTGCATCGCGCCAAGATGGGCGGCCGCGTTCGCATCTGGTCGGCTGCCTCGTCGGATGGTCAGGAGCCCTATTCGATCGCGCTGACGGTTTTGGCGATGATGCCCAATATCGCCGACTACGACTTCAAGATCCTGGCGACCGATATCGATCCGAAGATTCTGGCGATTGCCCGCCAGGGCGCCTACGACGAGAGCGCGCTGGAAACGGTGTCTCCCGCCATGCGAAAGCAGTGGTTCTCGGAAGTCGATATCCAGGGCCGCCGCAAATTCCAGGTCGATGACCGCGTCAAGCGCCTCATCACCTACAATGAATTGAACCTGATGGCGCAGTGGCCCTTCAAGGGCAAGTTCGACGTCATCTTCTGCCGCAACGTGGTGATCTATTTCGATGAGCCGACGCAGATGAAGATCTGGTCCCGTTTCGCCGAGCTTCTGCCGGAGGGTGGCCATCTCTACATCGGCCATTCAGAGCGCGTGTCCGGTGACGCCAAGAATGTCTTCGACAATATCGGTATCACCACCTACCGCTACACCACGAAGGGTGTTGGGAGGAAGGCATGAGTGCTCCTGCAAGGGTCCTCGTCGTCGATGATTCACCGACCATGCGCGGCCTGATTACGGCTGTACTGAGCGCCGATCCGGATGTCAGCGTCATCGGCCAGGCCGGCGACGCATTGGAAGCCCGCGAAGCGATCAAGAAGCTTAATCCCGATGTCGTAACGCTCGACATCGAAATGCCGAACATGAACGGCCTCGACTTCCTCGAGAAGATCATGCGCCTGCGTCCGATGCCGGTGATCATGGTATCGACGCTGACGCATCGCGGTGCCGAGGCGAGCCTCGCAGCCCTCGAGATCGGTGCGTTCGATTGCATCGGAAAGCCGGCGCCCGGCGATCTTCGCCCGTTCGGCGACCTCGCCGAAAAGGTCAAGGCTGCGGCCCGCACCCAGCGCCAGTTCACCCAGCGCCCGGCCGCAGCTCCCGTCGCGCCGCCCGCAGTTGCCGATTTCCGCGTCGGCCGCAAGATCGTCGCGATCGGCTCATCGACGGGCGGTGTCGAGGCTCTGATCGCGGTTCTGCAGAAGTTCCCGGCCAATTGCCCGCCGACCGTCATCACCCAGCACATGCCGCCGACCTTCACCAAAAGCTTCGCGGAACGGCTGAACCGCCTCTGCGCGCCTGTGGTCGAAGAGGCGACGGACGGCGCCCGTTTGGAAATTGGCAAGATTTATCTGGCACCAGGAGGTGAACGACACCTGCAGGTCGCCAATGTCTCGGCGCCGCACTGCCGGCTCGTCGAACGCGACCCTGTCAATGGCCATCGCCCTTCTGTCGATGTGCTGTTCGATTCCGTCGCAGAACTTGCCGGCCGTAACTCGGTCGGCGTGATCCTGACAGGCATGGGCCGCGATGGCGCGGCTGGCCTGCTGAAAATGCGCCATGCCGGCGCGCGCACCATCGGTCAGAACGAAAAGACCTGCGTGGTCTACGGAATGCCCCGTGTTGCCTATGAGCTTGGCGCCGTTGAGCATCAGCTGCCACTGAATGCGATCGGCGAAGAAATACTGAAAATGACAGCCGCCCGGAAGGAAGGGACAGAATAATGTCGATAGCGGAGAAAATTAAGGTTCTGATCGTTGACGATCAGGTCACCAGCCGCCTGCTGCTCAGCGATGCGCTGACCCAGCTCGGTTTCAAGCAGATCACCTCTGCAGGTGACGGCGAACAGGGCATGAAGATCATGGCCCAGCAGCCGCACCACCTGGTCATCTCGGACTTCAACATGCCGAAGATGGATGGTCTCGGTCTGCTGCAGGCCGTGCGCACCAACCCGGCCACCAAGAAGGCAGCGTTCATCATCCTGACCGCGCAGGGCGACCGTGCATTGGTCACGAAGGCCGCAGCCCTCGGAGCCAACAACGTGCTGGCAAAGCCGTTCACCATCGAAAAGATGAAAGCGGCCATTGAAGCCGTGTTCGGAGCACTGAAATGACAGTCGAGGCAGCAGCCCGCCGTGTCCACATTATCCAAGGCGAATGGAAAGTCTTGAATGATCCGAACGCGGTTCTGACGACCATTCTTGGCTCGTGCGTGGCTGCTTGCCTGCGGGATCCAGTGGCAGGAGTGGGCGGTATGAACCATTTCCTTCTGCCGGGGACCGGAAATACGCCGATGACCGGCGGGGATGCGACGCGCTACGGCGTGCATCTGATGGAATTGCTGATCAACGGCCTTCTGAAGCAGGGCGCGCGCCGCGACCGCCTTGAGGCCAAGATCTTTGGAGGGGCGAAGACCATCTCGACCTTCTCCAATGTCGGCGAGCAGAATGCCGCTTTTGCCGCGCAGTTCCTCAGGGACGAAGGAATCCCCGTGGTCGGTTCCAGCACCGGCGGCGACCATGGCCGCAAGCTGGAATTCTGGCCGGTTTCCGGCCGTGCCCGTCAATACCCGCTGACTGGTGCTGAAACGCAAAAGACTGTGGCTCTTGAACAGCGTCCTGCTGCTCCGCCGAAACCGGTTGAAACTAGTATCGAGTTTTTCTGATACCGAGGATTTTTATATGACTTTTAGCGCCCCCATTGAACCGCCCTCGCCATTGGAGGCGTTGCCGGACCTTCTCATGCGCATCGTTTCCGAGCTGCATGATGTTGCCTATCTTATTGAACGTATCGAGCCGCAGCTCCTCGAAATCGGTGGCGCAGACATATTGAACGCCCCTGACAGCATGAAGGTGATGCAGGGCATCGATCTCGCTGTCCAGAAGACCCGCGGCCTTGCCGAATTCATCGACACGATCACCGGAGAAATCCCGCAGAACTGGACCGTCGATGTTGCGACGGCACTCAGCCTCGTGAAGCTTGCAGAGATGCAGAAGGCACTCGGTGGCGGCACGCGCCACGGCCATTCTCAGCCTCTCAGCAAGGCCGCAGGCGACTTCGACTTTTTCTAGTCTCTGCCTTCCAAGCATGCCCTGACGAAACGCTCGCACAAGTTTCGGTCTCTATCAAGGAATGAGGCAATAAGCCTGTTTTGTCTTTGACGGATCGTGCGAGAACAGAATGAATCTGTTAAATCAATTAGTTCAGGTCATGAAGAACCTCGGTTCGCTAGGCCGGACCCGCTTGCTGGCGCTTGCGGGTGTAGGTGTTCTTTCAATAGCAATTGTTTTGGCTGCGGCTCTTTTTGTTAATAAGCCTGCCCAGGAAACCCTTTACGTAGGTCTCGACAGCCCCGATCTCAATCAGATCAGTATGGCGCTGGCCGAAAACAACATGTCTTTCGAAGTCGGCACCGACGGCTCGAGCATCACCGTTCCAGCTGGTATGACGGGCAAGGCTCGTCTGCTGCTGGCCGAACGCGGTCTGCCGAACAGCGCCAATGCCGGCTATGAGCTGTTCGACAAGGTCGGCTCGCTCGGCCTGACGTCGTTCATGCAGGAAGTCACCCGCGTTCGCGCGCTTGAAGGTGAAATCGGTCGCACCATCCAGTCGATCTCGGGCATCAATGCTGCCCGCGTCCACATCGTCATGCCGGAGGTCGGAAACTTCCGTAAAGCCGAGCAGAAGCCGACGGCTTCCGTTATGATCCGTGCAAGCGCTACGGCGGGTCGAAGCGCTGCGAGCTCTATCCGTCACCTCGTCGCTTCGGCCGTGCCGGGGCTCGACGTCGATGACGTCACTATTCTCGATTCCACCGGACAGCTGCTGGCGTCCGGCGACGAGGCCGGCAACAACTCGCTTAATCGTTCTCTCGGGATCGTCCAGAACGTTCAGCAGGAAGTCGAATCCAACATCGATAAGGCCCTCGCACCCTTTCTCGGCATGGACAACTTCCGCTCCAGCGTCACGGCAAACCTGAACACCGACGCTCAGCAGATCCAGGAAACCACCTACGATCCGGAATCCAAGGTCGAGCGCTCCGTCCGTACCACCAAGGAAGCCAACCAGTCTTCCCAGAAGCAGTCCGACAACGCGACGACGGTCGAGCAGAACGTTCCGCAGGCCGCACCTGAGGCTGGCGGTACCGCAGGTCCGCAGTCGGAAGACAAGTCGGACAAGAAGGAAGAGCAGACCAACTACGAAATCAACAGCAAGACCACGGCCACGACCCGCAACAGCTACAAGATGGAGAAGCTGTCCATCGCTGTTGTCGTCAACAAGGGCCGTATCGCCAAGATGGTCGGCGAGCCCGCTGATCAGGCCAAGATCGACGCCTATCTCGCTGAAATGAAGAGCATTGTCTCGTCTGCGGCTGGTATCGACGCGAACCGCGGCGACGTCGTCACTGTGACGGCAATGGACTTCCTCGAAAACCAGCTTCTGGATGATGGTACCTCCGGCGGTGTCCGCGTCCTCGACATGCTGAGCCGCAACCTCGCGACGATCATCAACTCGCTGGCCTTCCTGGGTGTCGCCTTTATCGTGGTCTGGATGGGCATGCGTCCGCTGGCTCGCACGATCGGTGTCGGTGGGGCAGGGGTCATCGGCGACAGCTCGCCGGAATCGGCCGGTCTCGAACTGCCCGACTTCGCACCAGCCGGTGCAGCCGGCGGCGGAGGCGCCCTCATGGACGGCTTTGGCTCGGACTTCGGCTTCGACAGCACCGAGGATCTTCTCAGCCTTGGCGACGACGACGGCAACTTCAATCGCCGTGTCAAGGAAGGCCCGGAGCGCAAGCTATCGCGAATGGTCGAGATCAACGAGGAGCGCGCTGCGAAAATCCTCAGAAAATGGGCGGTCGACAACGCCGCGTAAGATCAAAGGCCGGGCAACCGGCCTTTTTCTTTGTCCTCAGGATGCGTTGGTCGTCCCATGCCGGTCCGTCAGCTTGACTGACCTTTTTTGGGGGAATGCGTCCGTGGCGCAAGCAGAACACATTTTGTCCGATTGTGGCAAAATGGCCTTAATCCCCAGGCAAAGCATATACTCTTGATTGCGTGATATGTGGAAATACACAAGAATATCGAAAGAGTTAATCTGGAGATATTTCAAGTATGTTTAGAGTTGTTATTGGAATTTTTGCTGATGATTATACGTTTCAGTGGATATACATTATATATTAGTGCGATATTTGGTCTTTTCTTCGCTCGCGTAAGGCGCGAATTGTGTTGCGGCAAGGGGAGAATCAATTTAGTTTTACTAGAAATTAATCGAGCGATCACTGCCTGCGAATCAGCGCATGGAATGCGGCAAGAGTAAATCCCCAGAACTCGGAGATGGCGGTTTAGAGCGCTTCGCCTAGGCTTGAGTGATTCGTGTAAGGGTTGCCGTGGGCCGGCGTTGGACCTGCGCAGTTAGTGCATTTGCAGAGATTGGTTTCAGCCGCAGGACGCTGCCTATGGATATGCATATATTGCAGTCGCTTAAGGGCGAAAATCAGACGGCGAATTTCATTGGCCTTCAGGCCTCTAGCCTGTGTTCGCGCGACGAGCTGATTAAACAGCTCGGCGAGATCGCAGAAACCGGCCGGATGCAACCTGCGATGCGCACGCTGACCGATTATGTCGGCGCCTCCCACTATCTGCTTGCCCGCTCTGACCTTGTGCAGGAAGAGGGCCTGGATTTCATCGTCTCATCCGATTGGCCCTTCGATCTCGTCAAGGATCTGGCCAGCGCCATCGTCGGCGGTTACTCGCGCACGACCGAGCTCGAGAAGTCGATGCAGCTTTTCCAGCCGAGTTTCGCTCTGCTGCCTGACAGTGCCGATGTGCCTGATGGCGCGAGCCGGCAGTATTGCTCGCTCTCCTTCAATGTCGGGCGTTCCCGCCTGTCGCTGATGTTCCTGTTCGACGACGGCTTCATCCTGTCGCCCGAGCGTCTTCGCGACGTCGGTCTGCTGGCCGGATACTTCGCAAGCTTCCTGCGCTGCGGCGGTACCAAGGCCGATCGCGATTTCGAACTGACCGAACGCGAACTCGAATGCCTGTTCTGGATTGCCGAGGGCAAGACCAGCGACGAGATCGCGATGATCCTCGGAATCTCGCGCAACACGATCAACAACTACATCACAAGCGTGATGCGTAAGACCGCCACCAAGACGCGGTCCGAAGCGATTGCATTTGCGGTCAGGAACAGTCTGGTCTGAGAGGGATACATGGGGCAGACGTCAACCAGAACGATGGGAAATGCAGAGCAGATAAGATCGATGCGGATGAGCAGGGTATCCAGCCGTTCGGATCTGTTTCCGCGCCTGGTCGCCATGCAGAAGATGGCCGACGCACAGAATTTCGGCGTCTACCGCGTCAGCGGATCGGGCGTACCGGCCAAGCAGCGGCTCGTCTGCGAGCTTGAGAACTGGGGACCATCCAGCGGGGCCGCGAAGGCCTTCGTCGATGCCTACGGTGACGTCCTGCTCGAACATATCGACAAGTCTCTGTTACCGCTGACATGGGCCGGTGGGCACGACCGCGCCGCTCCGGGCCCCGCAGCCTTTGCGCCGTTCATGACGCGCCTGAAGGACGGCCTGCTGCCGTTCTCGGGCATGGCGTTCCCGGTGCGCCTTGGCGCCAACGGTAACGGCTACGTGGTCTTCGTTGGCGACTACATGGAGCCCGGCAGCGATACGATCATCGAGCTCCACGGCCGCAGCAGCCATATCATGATGGACCTGCTGTCGCTGGACGAGCGGCGCGCGGCTGTCGCCGAAGCCTTGAGCGAACGCGAGATCGCCTGCCTGCAGCTCGCCGGTGACGGCCGCATCAGCGAAGAGATCGCCGACAAGCTTGGTCTGTCGGTTCACACCGTCAACGCCTATCTCGGCTCGGCAACGATCAAGCTGGATTCGGTCAACCGCATCCAGGCGATCGCCAAGGCGATCCGTCTCGGCTACATCAGCTGAGAAAGAAGTGCCCGGCGCGAACATGCCGGCCGGGCTGCGTTTCGATGAGATGAAGGACTAGCCTGCGAGGGCGTGAAGCGCCGGACGCACGTTGTAGCGCGACTCGTTGAGGCTGCGCTCCAGATACGCCGTGTTCTCGTCTGGATCAGCAGACGGATCCTGGAAGGCGATGTGGTTGATCTCGATGCCGGCATGGTCTTCGGCAAGCGTCAGCTGTGCGTAGACAGTGACGCCGCGCGGCTTGATCTCCAGATCGAGCACGACTTCGGGCTTGCCGCCCCATTCCAGCGTGTAATTGCCGCCAAGGCCGAAATTCACGGTGCCCGGATGAAAAAACAGTTCGGCAGCGGACGCCACCAGGTCGGCGAGATTGCCGTAATACTCGAATCGCAGCAGCGAAATCAGATCGGAAGCGTCAAGAAGCCGAAGCTCCGTTGCAACCGGGCTGATCGCCTCAGCAAGAATTCTTTCACGCTGCGAGGAGTAAGGGCATTTCTTCATTCGACTTATCTGACCCGCTTGTTCTTGGCTTGTGCGGCATACACCCGGTGGATGAGCTCCGCGACGGCCTTGTAGAAGACTGACGGGATGACACTATCTATCGAGACTTGCGCAAACATGGAGCGTGCAAGCGGCGGATCTTCGAAAACCGGGATTCCGTTCTTCTCGGCTATCTCTCTGATTTTCAACGCAATGAGGTCTTGACCCTTGGCAATGACGACGGGCGCGTCGTTTTCTTCGCGCACATAGCGCAGCGCCACGGCAAAGTGGGTCGGGTTGGCGATCACCATCGTCGCACGCTCCACATTGGCGATCATGCGGCGGCGGGCGCGGTCACGCATCAGGGAGCGCTGGCGTCCCTTGACGAAGGGGTCACCCTGCGACTGCTTGTTTTCTTCCTTCACTTCGTGGCGCGTCATCTTCAATTCGCTGAACCAGTGATGGCGCGTCCAGAAGAAGTCGGCGATAGCAACGAAGGCGGTTGCAAAGAGCACGATCAGCACGATCTTGCGCATGATCGTCATGGCCCGATCGAAGAACGTCTGCGGGTCCGAGAACATCGAGTCGATCGAGCTGAAATATTCGCTCTTCAGCACGAAGAACATGACGATGCCGACGATGACGACCTTGAACAGGGATTTGCCGAATTCGATCAGGCCCGGCAGGCTGAACATGCGCGACAGGCCCTTGGCCGGCGACAGGCGCGAGAACTGCGGACGAATGCGTTCGAGAACCAGGCTGGGAAGGTTCTGGCTGAGCGAGGCGATCAGGCCGAACGACATGAAAAGCAGCATGGCCGGCGTCAACAATACGGCGCTCACCCAGCCAAGATGGACGAAAAGCGACAGCGCATCCGGCCCGGTCTCGATCTTCCACTGGTCCGGTTGCTCGAAAATATCGCGTAACTGCTCGCTGACCGTACTGATGCCGTCCGGCAGGTAGAACGTCAGATAGACATAGGTTGCGAGAACGGTCGCAAAGATCGGCACCTCTCGCGAGAAAGGCGTATTGCCTTTCTCGGCCGCGTCCGACAGCTTTTTGCCTGTCGGGGCTTCTGTTTTGCTGTCCTTGTCGTCATCGTCAGCCAAGTCAGCCGCACTCCCTGAACGCAAAAGGCCGCGACAGATCGCGGCCTGATGTTCGAAGGGTAGTCCCCCGGGGCATGGCGATCAACCGCGCAGCGCCAGGAGTAGAGATTTGTCAACAGCTCCGATGGCTTAGGCCGCCGCCGAAGCCTCGCCCTCGGTTTCCTTGAGCTGAATCTGGCCGGAATTGGCCAAACGAATCGCTTCCTGGGCAACGGCGCGCCGGGCAATCGCGATTTCGCGTGGATTGATGCCGGCTGTGCCGCTCTGCAGGTCCGATTCGATCATGCGGCGCTGGCGCGGGCTGATCGAAGCGAGAACCGATTCGCGGATCTCCGGAGGCGCGCCGCGCAGAGCCATCGTCAGAATGTCTGCCGAGATGTCGTTGAGCAGCATGACGCGGCTGCGCTGCGGCATGTAGAGCAGATCCTCGAAGAGGAAGATCTTCGGACGAACCTTGTTGACCGCTTCGCGGTTGATCGATTCGAGCGAGGTGAGCAGCGTATCGACCTGCGGCTTGTCCATCTCGTTCATCAGCTCGGCGACCTTGTTGGAGCCGCTCGAATTCTTCTCGGCGTCGATCTCGGCCAGCAGCGTCATGACCTGCTTTTCGATGATCTGCGCCGCCTTGGGGCTGACGGTCTTGAGATTGACGGTACGGTTCATGATGTCGGCGCGGCGGCTGTCGGGAAGCTGCATCAGCACCTTGGCGCCGAAAGACGATGGCATCATGGAGAGGATATAGGCGATGGTCTGCGGATGTTCGCGCAGCAGGAACTTGCCGATGAAGGCCGGGTCGCCTTCGCCGAGCCTGTCCCAGATCGACGTCTCATAGGCCTGGAACGCCGTGCGGCGTCCGAGCAGGCTATCGACTTCGTCAGGGGTGAGGCCTTCTTCAAGAATGCTTTCGATTGCCTTGGCATTGTCCATCAGGCCTGCGCCTTCGGTGAACAAGTCCTCAAATTCGGCAACGAGGCCAAGCAGTTCATCCGGCGGAATCGCACGAAGCGCCTGCGCCGAAGAGATGATCGTCTGTAACTCAGCCTGCGTGAAATATTTTAACAGCCGGCCAGCGACGCCCTTTCCCATTGCGAGAAGAACAGCCGCTGCCTTTTCAGCCTGGGTCAACGGTTTCCCGGCAATGGCGCCGCTGAAATCGTCAAAGTCCATCATGGTCTAACCTCTCCGTCCCTAAAACCGGGATCAGGCTTTTTTGGTACTTAAAACTTCTATCAGTTTAACGCCGAAACGCGTGTCGTCATTCTCAAGAACGGTGATCTCGCCACGTGCAATCTTGCGGCCATTCACCACGATATCAACCGGCTCGCCGATCCTCTTGTCGAGCGCGATCGTTGCGCCCTCGTTGAGGTTCATCAGGCCGGAAACCTGCATGCGGCTGCTTCCGAGCATGATCTGGACATCGATCGGAATGTCCATGATCAGTTCGAAATTCGAAGACAGCGCGCTGCCAAGTGGAGCAGGTTCGCCGCTCGATGCCGAGAAACCGGTATCACCGAAATCCGAGTCGCCGCCGAAATCACCGCCGCCAAATGCCGGAGTTGCTTCGTCTTCACCACCGAAGTCGCCAAATGCCGAAAGATCCGTGCCGGTGCTGAACGCGTCGGCGTCGCCGCCGAAATCAGCAAGGCCGCCGTCGGAATCCTGCTTCAGCACCCCGCGAAGATCATCGATCGCCTGATCGAGGTCAGCCTCGTTGCCCGGAAGCTCCAATGACAGATCGTCGTTCTGCTGTGTTTTCTTCGTAGCCATGAAATCACTATTCCAGTTGAAACTTGCCTCAAGCTGCCGTGGCAGCCAAAATGGCGGGAACCGATTAATTCATTAAGTGGCGGATGAGCTCGTCGTCGGAGCTCATCGTATCCTTCACCCGGACGGTATAATTCTCGCCGGAACGCCCGAACTCGCACACATACAATTCCTTGCTGTTGGCGCTGACTTCGACGCGGACATCCTGCTCGTCTCGGAACGGAATGACATCGCCGGCAGCAAGCTTGGAGATCGTGCGCAGCGTCAGATCCTGAAGGCGGATCTTGGCTTCGAGCGTCACATGCGAGCGGCGGACCTGGTGGCCGATCTGCTCCGCCCATTCCGATGACTTCGACGACTGGCTCTTCGCCTTCGGCGCCGAAATCTGCGTCTTGAGCAGCGCCGACTGCAGCACGATCAGCGAAAATTCCGACGTCATCCCGGCAAGCGTGATTGACATGTTGATCGCCGCCGCAAATTCGTCCGGCTTGTCTTCGGAAGGCTTTGCGCGGTTTTCCAGTGCATGCGGCAGTTCCAGCATCGGCTCGAAGCCGCCAGGCGCGTTGACCGCGGAACGCAGCACGCTGGCGATCTTGTCGAACACCATGACGCCAAGTTCCAGCTCGATCACCGAAAGCAGACGGTCGGCTGGCTGCTCGATCGTTTCGGGTGCGGCACCCAGCAGGCTTTCCATCAGTGTGATGATGAAGCCGTTGCCGCAGGAAAGCGTGATGTCCTGTGACCAGTTGCGCAGCGTTGCATCGACGAGTGTCGAGTTGGCGCCGAGATCGGCAATCAGGTCGTTCTTGTAGCCAGAATCGCAGCCGAGATAGCCGATCGTCACTTCGAGGCCCGTCTCGCTCTTGAAGATGTCGGGCATGAATTCGATATAGACGTCCGCAAAGGCGGCACAGAGTTTGTCGATGGTCGCCTTGTCGCCGAGACGGCCAGTAAGCTTGGCCAACAGTGCGGCATTCATTGCCGGTTTCTCTAGTGCAACGTTGTTCATGGTCGCTTAGGCCGCCTTGTTCTCGCCACCCGGGTTCATCATTTCCTGCTCGACCGCGTCGATCGATGGACGCTCGTAAGCCGAGATCGTCTTGCGGCCGTATTCCAGAGCAACCTGCGGCACCGAGCCGTTCATGTAGGCGAGCAGCGTCTGCTTCACGATGACGTAGAGACGGTGCTGCTTGGAGCGAACGATCTTGATCTGCGAGCAGATCGGCGAGCAGACGCAGTAAGAGAGAAGAATACCAAGGAAGGTACCGACAAGCGCCGAACCGATCAGGTGACCGAGAACTTCGGGCGAGTCGTTGATGTGCGCCATGGCCTTGATAACGCCGAGAACGGCCGCGACGATACCGATAGCCGGGAACGCGTCACCCATGGTCTGGATCGCGTGATAGGGCTTCAGCTTGTCGTGCAGGATAGTGTTGATTTCTTCGTCCATCAGCGCTTCGATCTCGTGAGAGCGGGCATTGCCGATGATGATCAGGCGGACGTAGTCACAGATGAACGCCGTCAGCTCCTTGTTCTTCAGCACCGTCGGGGCGGTCTGGAAGATCGAGGATTCGGCCGGGTTGTCGATATGCGCTTCGATTTCGTTGCGCGACTTTGTGCGCAGGTCGCGCATCAGCGAGTAAAGCACACCGAGCGTATCGAGATAATTGCGTTCCTTCGGAACCGTATGCTTGAAGGCTTCACCGAGCGCCTTGCCCGAATCCTTCACGACTTTCATGGGGTTACCCATGATGAAACTGCCGAGACCGGCGCCGCCGATGATAACAAGCTCGAACGGCTGAAATAGCGCTTCGAGATGGCCACCCATGGCCATGAAGCTGCCGATGATGCAGCCGATCGTAATCACAAATCCGATAATGATATTCATCGTCAGTCACACCTGATCGTTATTTTCAGCTGATGGGATAGGGTTGCTGGCTTGCGTGAGGCTGATGGTTGTCCCCGCTGACAGGATTTTCGCGTGCCAGTTTCGCACAAGGAACTGCTGTCAGATTGGAGATGACGAATGGGCGAACTACGCCCGTTTCTGAGATGCCGCCTCAGCGGAAATCGGGTCGCACACCAGGAACCCGATCTTCGTACCGTTCATCGCCAATGCCAGGAGCTTACCCCGATGCAATCCGGTCTTTATGTTTCTTTGTCATCACAGATGGCACTCGAAAAGCGTTTGACGACCATCGCGGACAACATGGCAAACGTGAACACGACGGGCTTCCGCGGCACGGAAGTGAAGTTCAACCAGATCCTCAGCAACACCGACAACAAGCTGAATGCCAAGGTTGCCTTCGTCTCGCAGGGTAATGACTATCTTTCTGGCGATACCGGCGAGCTGCAGCACACCGGCAACATGCTGGATTTCGCCATCAAGGGCGACGCCTGGTTTTCACTCGATACGCCGGCCGGTCAGGTTCTGACCAAAGACGGCCGCTTCACGATGAAGGACACCGGCGAGCTGGTTTCGATCCGCGGCTATCCGGTTCTCGATGCCGGCGGAGCGCCGATCATCCTCAACACGGCCGGCGGCGAGCCGAAGGTCGGCGCAGACGGCGGTATCTATCAAGGCAACCGCCAGGTTGGCTCTATCGGTCTGTTTGAGGCCGATATCTCCAAGGGTTACCTGCGCTATGAGAACAGCGGCGTCATGACCACGGAAACGCCGCGCGCCGTTACCGACCGCTTCAACGTCGGCGTCGAGCAAGGTTACCTGGAAAATTCCAACGTCAACGCGATGCGCGAGATCACCCAGTTGATCGAGGTCAACCGCGCCTTCGAAAGCATCGCATCGCTGACGACCGATAGCGAAAACTCGTTCAACGAGGCGATCAAGACGCTTGGTGGCAGCCGCTAAGCGGAAGGTCTGAGACATGAACACCGTGCCGCTGACAAAAGAAGCGCTTTCGCCCAAGCTTGAGCATCTCGCCGCTCTCGCCGCCCGTTACACGAAGCCGGAATTTTCCGTGGCCCATGGCGGTCATGTGCAGACAATCGCCGCGGGCCACTACACGGTTACAGGTCTTTCCAGGCATGTGCGCCTTGGCGAATTCGTGGCGCACAAGTCGGCAACCGGCATTCATCTCGGCGAGGTTGTCCGCGTCGAACCGGATCTCGCCTATGTCTGCCCGATCGAGCCGGGCGAGCCGATCGGCATCCACGATACCGTCATCCGCAAGGGTGCATTCCGCATCGCTCCCTCCGACAGCTGGTGCGGCCGGACCATCAATTCTCTCTGCGAGCCGATCGATGGTCTGGGTCCGATCACCGAAGGGCTCGATCGCCGTTCCATCTCCAACACCGCGCCGCCGTCGATGACCCGAAAGCGCGTCGACAAGGGCTTCAAGACCGGCGTACGCGCCGTCGATATCTTCTCACCGCTTTGCCATGGCCAGCGCCTCGGCATCTTCGCCGGTTCTGGCGTCGGCAAGTCGACACTTCTCTCGATGCTCGCCATGGCCGATGCCTTCGACAAGGTTGTCATCGCGCTGGTCGGCGAACGCGGCCGCGAAGTGCGCGAATTCATCGAGGATACGCTCGGCGAAAACATGAAGAAGTCGATCGCCGTCGTGGCAACCAGCGACGAGAGCCCGATGCTGCGCAAGATGGCGCCGCTGACGGCGGTAACGATCGCCGAGTATTTCCGCGACCAGGGCCAGAACGTCCTCCTGATCGTCGACAGCGTCACCCGTTTTGCCCACGCAATCCGCGAAGTGGCGACCGCATCGGGTGAGCCGCCGATCGCTCGCGGCTATCCGGCCTCGGTCTTCACCGAACTGCCCCGGCTTCTGGAGCGCGCCGGCCCGGGACCTGAAGGAACCGGCACGATCACCGCGATAATCTCGATCCTCGTCGATGGCGACAATCACAACGATCCGATCGCAGACTCGACCCGCGGCATTCTCGATGGCCACCTCGTCCTGCAGCGTAGCCTGGCTGAAGAAGGCCGTTATCCGCCGATCGACCCGCTCGCCTCGATCTCGCGTCTCGCCCGCAAGGCCTGGACGCCGGACCAGGAGAAACTGGTCTCGCGTCTGAAGTCGCTGATCCACCGTTTCGAAGAGACACGCGACCTGCGTCTGATCGGCGGCTACCGTCCGGGCGCTGACCCGGATTTGGACATGGCGGTCAAGCAAGTACCAATTATTTACGATGTTTTGAAACAGTCGCCGGGCGATTCGGCGTCGCCAGACGCCTTCGCCGATCTGGCCACTGCCCTTAAGGCGGCAGCCGGAATGCCGAACCAGCCAGGGGCTCCGAGAAGAGGTTGAACGTGACCGGGTTTGAAGACGACGACGAGCGCATTGCTCCGCTGAAGTCGAATGAGAAGCGGCAGTCGATGATGCTCGACCGCCTGCTGACCGTGACAGGCCTCGCGCTCGCGGGCGCTGCTGCGATTTTCCCCTGGTACGTCTTCTTCAACGAGGACAAGTTCAGCATCAATGTTGCCCAGGGCGATCGCACGCGGGATCTTCCCGACTGGCCGGCACGCAACGTCTTCAGCGTCTCGCCGCTTGCCATGGTCAACAAGAACGAAGTCCAGAACAAGCCGGAGCCGCTCGACCAGCTGACCACCGCAACGGTCTCCAGCGTCGGCAAGGAAGTCGAAAAGGGCCTGGTGCCGGAAGACCAGCCGTTCCCGGCGAGCTCCGGATTCAAGCTTCTGCATGTGGCGAACGGCCGGGCGCTGATCAAGGATACGACCGGAATGTATGTCGTGCGCGTCGGATCGGTCCTGCCGGACGAAAGCCGCCTCGCGACGATCGAGCAGCGCGACGGCAAATGGGTGATCGTCACCTCAAAGGGCGACATCTACCGCTAATTCCAGACTGCAAAGCTCAGAGCATGAAGAAAAGCCCCGGCCGCACCTGGGGCTTTTTTGTTGATGCCCGAGGCATAACGGACACGCCGGTCGAAAGCCGCGTTCTCCGTAAGTCTGACGCAAGATTACCGCCCTAGGGTCCTCTTAGTAAAAACGGAGAGTTCCCATGCAACCGATTCAACTGTTCGACTTGGCCTCGCGGCAGGCGGAATGGCTGACAGTCCGTCAGGAGGTTGTGGCCGGCAACATCGCGAACGCGAACACCCCGAAGTACCGTGCGAAGGACGTCTCGCCCTTCCAGTCGGTCCTCGAAAACGCTGATGTTTCCATGGCGCGCACCAATCCTGCGCATTTCAGCGGCAACGATTTCAGCACCAGCGGCAGCATCGACGTCAAGGAAGCCGCACTCGATCAGGAGATCGGCGTGCAGGAATCCGGCAACACTGTCGGTCTCGCTGAAGAACTCTCCAAGTCAGGCGAAATCAAGCGCCAGTACGAGCTGAACACCTCGCTGGTCGGCTCTTTCAATAGAATGATGTTGATGACTGTAAGGAAGTAAAATCGTGGATCCTTTATCAGCAGCCATGAAGATTGCTGGGTCGGGGCTTGAGGCTCAATCGACTCGCCTGCGCATTGTCTCGGAAAACATCGCCAACTCGCGTTCGACTGGCGATACGCCGGGCGCCGATCCTTACCGCCGCAAGACGGTAACCTTCGGTGAGCAAGTCGATCGTGCCGGGGGCGTCACAACAGTTGGCGTCAAGAAGCTCGGTGTCGACGAGACGGAATTCACCACCGAATACGATCCGAGCAATCCTGCAGCGGATGAGCGTGGCGTGGTGAAGATGCCAAACGTCAACATGCTGGTCGAAATGGCCGACATGCGCGAAGCGAACCGGTCCTATGACGCCAATCTGCAGACCATTAAGCAGACGCGCGATTTGATCTCCTCCACCATCGACCTTCTGAAGAGCCAATAATGATTAGCAACGTACAGAGCATCGGTTCGCTTTCCGGCACACGCGGCCTTGGAAGCATCACGGACGAAAATTCATCGTCGCAGGTCACTTCGGCCGCAGAAAGCGCAAAGGCCGGCCAGAGCTTCTCCTCGATGCTCGGCAACATGGCGACCCAGGCCATGGACTCGGTCAAGGGCGCGGAATCAATGTCTTTCGCCGGCATCAAGGGCACGGCAACGACCCGTGAAGTCGTCGATTCCATGCTGCAGGCCGAGCAGACACTTCAAACGGCAATCGCCATCCGGGACAAGGTTGTATCGGCCTTCCTCGACGTCACCAAGATGCAGATGTAACCGGATAAGGACGAACAGATGAGAGCGCTTGCCATTGCGGCTACGGGCATGGATGCCCAGCAGACCAATCTCGAAGTCATCGCGAACAACATCGCGAACATCAACACGACAGGTTTCAAGCGCGCCCGCGCCGAATTCACCGACCTGCTGTACCAGACCGAACGCGCAAAGGGTGTCGCAAACCGCGCCAACCAGGCAATCGTTCCTGAAGGTGCAAATATCGGTCTCGGCGTTCAGACCGCCGCCGTTCGTAACCTGCATATCCAGGGCGAACTCAGCCAGACCGGCAACGACCTCGACGTCGCGCTCGTCGGCCGCGGGTTCTTCCAGGTTCAGACACCTGACGGCACGACGCTCTACAGCCGCGCCGGCGCCTTCAACAAGAATGAAACCGGCCAGCTGGTCACCACCGACGGCTATACGGTCGTCCCCGGGATCACCATTCCGACCGGTTCGACGCAGCTGACGATCAGCCGCTCCGGCGAAGTGTCGGCGGTGCTCGCCGGCCAGACCGATCCGACCACTCTTGGCCAGTTGACGATTGCCGATTTCGTCAACGAAGCCGGCCTGACGCCAATGGGCGACAACCTCTTCCAGCAGACGCCGGCATCCGGCGAAGCTGTAGTCGGCACCCCCGACGAAGAGGGCTACGGCTACATGAAGCAGGGTTATCTGGAATCGTCGAACGTCGACCCGGTGAAGGAAATCACCGAGCTGATCTCCGCGCAGCGCGCCTATGAAATGAACTCGAAGGTCATCACCACTGCCGACGAAATGGCCTCCATCGTCAGCAAGAACCTGAAGTAATCAAGGAAAGGGCCGAACATGATGTTTCGCCGGGCGAGAAATACCGTCGCTCTGACGGCACTGGCTGCGATCGCATATGGCGGTGTCCTTGTGACATCGCCGGCAAGCGCAGGCATGGGTTACGCGGTCGTCCCGACCGCGACGATCTATCCCGGAGAAACGATCAGCGCCGGCCAGCTTCAGGAAGTCGAAGTCACGAACCCCAACCTCTCAGGCGACTACGCAAAGTCGATCGACGAGGTCCGGGGAATGATCTCGAAGCGCACGCTTCTTCCCGGCCGGACCATCAATGTCTCGGCGCTGCGCGAAGCCTATACGGTGACGCGCGGCTCGCAGATCCGGCTGGTATTCAATCTTGGCCCGATGACCATTTCCGCGGCCGGTTCGCCGCTCGAAGATGGCTCGACCGGCCAGGTCATCCGCGCCCGCAACATGGATTCGGGCGTCATCATCAGCGGCACCGTGCTGGCTGACGGCACCATCCACGTGGCGGCAAAATGAAGATCGTCTCTCGCATCCTCGCCGCGCTCGCGGCTCTCTCCATGTGCATGACCACCGTGACGCCTGCCGTCGCGATGTCGTCGCGTATCAAGGATATCGCTTCGCTGCAGGCTGGCCGCGATAACCAGCTGATCGGCTATGGCTTGATCGTCGGCCTGCAGGGAACGGGTGACGGCTTCCGTGCCTCGCCGTTCACCGAACAGTCTATGCGCGCCATGCTGCAGAATCTCGGCATCTCGACGCAGGGCGGCGAATCCAACGCCAAGAACACCGCAGCGGTCATGGTCACCGCCAATCTTCCGCCGTTCGCCAGCCCCGGCAGCCGCATCGACGTCAATGTCAGCTCGCTGGGCGATGCCTCGTCGCTGCGCGGCGGCACACTGGTCATGACCTCGCTGTCGGGCGCCGATGGCCAGATCTATGCCGTTGCCCAGGGCTCCGTCGTGGTATCGGGCTTTCAGGCGCAGGGTGCTGCGGCAACCGTTACCGAAGGTGTCACCACCGCCGGCCGCGTTCCCGGTGGTGCGATCATCGAACGCGAACTGCCATCGCGCTTCAAGGATTCCGTCAATCTCGTCCTGCAGCTTCGCAACCCGGACTTCTCGACCGCGGTGCGTATCTCCGATGTCGTCAACGGCTATGCGTCGTCGCGCTTCGGCGGCCCCGTTGCCGAAGCCAAGGACGCCCAGGAAGTCATCGTACAGAAGCCGCGTGAAGCCGACCTGACGCGCCTGATGGCCGATATCGAAAACCTCGTCGTCGAGACCGATACGCCTGCAAAGGTGGTGGTTAACGAGCGAACGGGCACGATCGTCATCGGCGCCGACGTCCGGGTGTCACCGGTTGCTGTCAGCTATGGTACGCTGACGGTCCAGGTCACCGAGACGCCGCAGGTCATCCAGCCCGAACCCTTCTCCAAGGGCCAGACGGCCATACAGCCGCAGACCGACATCGCCGCGCAGAAATCCGGCGGCCGGGTGGCAATGCTTGATGGTCCCGATCTGCGCACCCTCGTTGCCGGTCTCAATAATATTGGCGTGAAACCGGACGGCATCATCGCCATCCTCCAAGGCATCAAATCTGCAGGTGCGCTGCAGGCGGAGCTTGTGCTGCAATGATCAGGCTGAACAAGGACATGACGGTTGCCGAGCTGTTGCGGCGCTCGGCGCTGCCGGCGGCAGCCGTGCTGCTGCTTTCCATTCCTGGCGCCTTCGCACAGGAAGCGCAGAAGCCGGAGGGCGACATCACCTCCGAGGACGAAATCAAGCAGTTCTGCACCAACATCGCCGATCCGGCCCGCGACCAGCGTTATCTCCTGCAAAAGCAGGAGCTCGAGAAGCTGCGCGCCGACATCGATACGCGCGTCGCCGAAATGGATAAGCGCAAGGCCGAATACCAGGACTGGCTGAAGCGCCGTGATGTCTTCCTCAAGCAGGCCGAAGCCGGCCTGACGGACATCTACAAGAACATGAAGCCGGATGCTGCTGCACTGCAGCTCGAGAAGGCCAAGACCGAGATTGCGGCCGCCGTGATCATGCGGCTTGGCCCGCGCCAGTCGAGCCTGATCCTCAACGAGATGGACCCTGAGAAGGCCGCCGTCATCGCCAACATCATCGCCAGTGCATCCGATCCCAATACGTCGAAGGATCCCTCATGAACAAGCGTTTCCCGGCTGCCATTGCCGCCGTCGCCCTTCTCGCCGGCTGCCAGTCGCCGCAGTCCGTGAGGGAGATCGGCCGGGCACCCGCCATGAGCCCGATCGGCAGCGGCCTGGCTTACGGCCAGACGCCGCAGATGGCACTTTATCCGAAGCAGCCACGCCAGGTCGCGCAGGGCTATTCGCTCTGGAGCGATAGCCAGGCCGCGCTCTTCAAGGACGCACGCGCATTGAATGTCGGCGACATCCTGACGGTCAATATCCAGATCAACGACAAGGCGAAGTTCGAGAACGACACCAGCCGTAGCCGCACCAATTCCAGCGGCATGAACTGGGACGTCAATGCCAATATTCTCGGCTGGAATCCGGCTTCGAAGACGGACCTGACCTACGGCTCCGACACGAGCACCGACGGCAAGGGCAAGATCGACCGGTCCGAGACGCTGAAGCTCATGGTCGCCGCCGTCGTCACCGGTATCCTCGAGAACGGCAACCTTGTTATCAGCGGTTCGCAGGAAGTTCGCGTCAACCAGGAAATCCGCATCCTCAACGTCGCCGGTATCGTGCGGCCGCAGGATGTCAATTCCGACAACCAGATCTCGTATGAGAAGATCGCCGAAGCCCGCATCTCCTACGGTGGCCGTGGCCGCCTGATGGAAATGCAGCAGCCGCCGCGCGGCCAGCAGGCCGTCGATCTCTTCTCACCGCTTTAAGGCCGGAACCATGGCAGACGAAGAAGCAGGCGAAGCCAAACCGAAGAAGAAATCGGCAGCGATGATGACGATCGTCGGCATCGCCATCCTGACACTTCTCGGCGCCGGCGGCGGCTGGGCGGTGGGCACGATGATCGCCCCGAACGTTAAGAGCGCCGAGCAGGCAAATGAGGCAGCTGCCGAACCGAAGCCCGCTGGCGGCGAGAAGAAGGAAGGCGAAACCGGCCTCCCGCATGTCTCGACCGAAGCGAACAACGTCGTCCAGCTCGAGCCTATCACCTCCAATCTCGCTTACCCCTCTGAAAACTGGGTGAGGCTAGAGGTCGCACTGCTCTTCAACGGACCGCCTGATGTGAAGGTCGCTGAAGATATCCATCAAGATATAATGGCTTACATCAGAACGGTTTCGCTGCAGCAGATCGAAGGTCCGCGCGGCTTTCAATATCTACGGGATGACATCCAGGAACGTGTTGACCTGCGCTCTCAGGGGCGCGTATCCAAGGTCATGTTCAGGACCTTTGTCATCGAATGATTCGATTCATAATTTTCTTGGCCGCCATGATGGCGGTACCAGAATTGGCGGTGGCTCAGCAGCTGCCGACAAATCTGTTAAATCTTCCTGTCGATGGTTCGGTCGCTGCCTGGATCATCCGCACATTCGGCCTTCTGACCGTTCTTTCGGTCGCGCCGGGCATCCTGATCATGGTGACGAGTTTTCCTCGCTTCATCATCGCTTTCTCGATCCTTCGCACCGGCCTCGGCCTCTCGTCCACGCCATCCAACATGATCCTGCTGTCGCTGTCGCTGTTCATGACCTTCTACGTCATGGCGCCGACTTTCGATAAGGCATGGCAGGACGGCGTTCAGCCGCTTCTCGCCAACCAGATCCAGGAGCAGGAAGCGGTCCAGCGCATTGCCGAGCCTTTTCGCACCTTCATGGCAGCCAATACCCGCGACAAGGATCTGGCGCTCTTCGTCGATCTGGCCCGCGAGCGTGGGCAGAACGTTCAGACAGGCGCGCTCATCGACTACCGCGTCCTGCTCCCGGCCTTCATGATTTCCGAAATCCGCCGCGGTTTCGAAATCGGCTTCCTGGTCGTCCTGCCGTTCCTGGTCATCGACCTCATTGTCGCCACCATCACTATGGCCATGGGTATGATGATGCTGCCGCCGACGTCGATCTCGCTGCCCTTCAAGATTCTGTTCTTCGTGCTGATCGACGGCTGGAATCTTCTGGTTGGCAGCCTGGTCCGCTCCTTCAGCTGATACGCTCACGATCCTTCATTCGTCCGCATAAAGAAAACCCGCCGGGAGCAACTCCGGCGGGTTTTGCATGTCTCCGGTCTCGGGCCGCTATTATGCGGCCGGGAACGGTTCGGTCCGTGCCGGCAGGGCAGGGACGTCGAAGTGATCGGGTGCTTCGCCTTGCTTGGCGCGTTCGGCCATCGTTTCGTAAGCCTGTTCCAGATGGCGGCAGAAGCGCTCTGCGTCGAAGAGCGGGGCGATGTAGCGCTGTTCGGCAAGATGCGCCTTGTAACCGGCGATCTTTTCCGGCTGCGCCGCCAGTTCGACAGCGAGATCTTCGTAACCCTGCAGGTCCGCACCGACGAGTTCGGGCAGCCCGATGGCATTCAGCAGGCTCTCGCTGACGCGTGAGGCGAAGTTGGTGCCCTTCATGGTGAGAACCGGCAGACCGCCCCAGAGCTGCTCCGACGTCGTCGTATGGCCGTTGACGGGGAAGGTGTCGATGCCGATATCGGCAGCCTGCAGACGGCTGATATGTTCCTCATAGGCGCTGCGCTTGCAGAAGACGATCCTGTCGGTGGGCACGCCCTCTGCCTGGAAGGCCTTCCGCAGGTTGCCCTCGTTGCGCGGAGAGGTCGTCATCAGCCACAGCACGCTGTTTGGCGCACGCTTCAGGATGCGGGCCCAGCTCGCAATCGCTTCCGGGGTGATCTTGCGATTGCCGTTGAAGGAGGCAAACACGAAGGCGTCTTCCGGAAGACCGAACTGGTCGCGGGTGACCGGACGCGGCTGCGGACGGTTCGCAGGGTCGTTCGGCTGGTAGCTCTCCGGCATCCGGCAGAACTTCTCGTGATAGAAGGGCTTGGCGACGTCAGGCAGCACGAAGTGGTCGCCGATGACATAGTCGAGATCGATGCCGAGGGTGCTTCCCGGGAAGCCGAGCCAGGCGACATGCACTGGCGCCAGCGGCATGTTGAATGTGTGGGCGCGGCTGTCGGCCGTGTGTCCCTTGAGGTCAACCATGATGTCGATGTTGTGGTCGCGAACGACCTGCAGCACGTCCTTGTCGGCGATGCTGTGAATATCGACGACGGTACCCCATTTGCTGCGATCGGTCTTGTTGGTCTGCAGCGCCAGCGGTCCGCTATGGTCGAATAGCACGATCTCGAACTTGTCGCGGTCGTGGAGTTCGAGAACGCGCTGCATCAGCTTCATGGTCGCGTGGTTGTCCCAGAAGTCCGAGGACATGTAGCCGACGCGGATCTTGCCGGCCCACGCATGCGGCAGACCGCGGCGAAGTGCGATCTTTTCGGGATCGAGTTTCGGCACGCCGACCGTCGGGTAGCGATTGTGGTCTTCGTTGCCGCACCAGTGAAGGTGATAGAATGGGTGATCCTTCTGCAGGACCTCCGGCCGTCCGCCGGCAACCAAGTCGTCGACGACCTTCTGGTGCTTCTGCGCCTCTTCGTAATCGTTGAATTCGCGCAGGAAGATCAGATAGAGGAAGCGTGCCGAATAATCCTTCGGGAAGCGCTTGAAGATATTGCGGGCGAGAAGCTCGTTGGAAGCGTCGCTGAGATCGTTGGAAACCAGCTTGGCAGCGGCGGCAAGGTGCTCGCGGTTGCTGCTCTCGGAAAGGACGTTCTTCAGCGGCTGGATCAGATCGCGCTGTTGGCGGCCGAGGAATACGGACACGAGAATGAATGCGAGGTCGGGGTCGCGCTGCGCCTTTTCGAAGTTGCGCATGCAGATCACCAGAGCCTCGTCCTCCTCGCCGCATTCGAAATGCAGCCGCGCGGCGAGCTTGTGATACTCGTAGGAGTTCGGGCCTTCGGATTTGGCCGCAAGAGAATAGGATTTCGCCGCGTCCGACTTGAAACCAAGCTGAAGCAGGTTCTTGGCCAGCAGCGCGTAGGTCTTCGCATCTTTCTGGACGTCGATCAGCTGGTTCAGGGTTGCGAGAGACTTTGTGTAGCGCCCCATCTGGTATTCACGGGATGCCACCGAAAACGAGACTTTGCTGTTCAAAACCGAACTCCGTTTGGAAATGCTCTGATCAAAACGCCAATGCAGCCGCGGCACAGAAGACCGTCACCTCGAAATGGAACGAGTTCACCTGCTTCCCGGCTTTGCCATATTCGCACGCGAAGCCTGCTCGAAGCTGGTGGCGCAGGCGCCGGACGGGCTCGGTGAGTGCAACCGAAAATATCTTGCGGAAGATTTAACTATACTTGGCATGGGTCCTGTCGGCCCCCGCACATTTAAGGAGTTGGCAAGCATTGGCTGCGAGATTGCCCTGGACATGACGGGTTTGGGGCCACACAGAAAAGGCGCCCAGTAGCATGAAGCGCATCCGCCATCGCCGGTAATCACAGTCCGGTATGTCCTCGTTTTTGTATCTAGTTTTCTAGGGGACAGACTTATGACAAGCATTAATACCAACACTTCCGCAATGGCAGCACTCCAGACGCTGCGTAACGTCAACCAGAACCTCGGCAAGACCCAGGATCACGTTTCGTCGGGTCTGCGCGTTGGCAAGGCTGCCGACAACGCAGCTTACTGGTCGATCGCAACGACGATGAAGTCGGACACGAAGGCCCTCGGCGCCGTATCTGACGCTCTCGGCATGGGCGCTGCCAAGGTTGACACGGCTTACACCGCTGTCGAAAGCTCCATCGACGTCGTTTCCGAAATCAAGTCGAAGCTCGTTGCTGCGACTGAAGACGGTGTCGACAAGTCGAAGGTTCAGGACGAAATCACCCAGCTCCAGGCGCAGCTGAAGAGCATTTCTTCTTCCGCTTCGTTCAACGGCGAGAACTGGGTTGCCAACTCGACCGGCGAAACGATGAGCGTTGTCTCCTCCTTCGTTCGCAGCAGCTCTGGTTCGGTATCGGTCACCACGTCCGAATACACGGCCGGTGCAACCGATCTGCTCTACACCGATGCGACTGCCGGTACCGGCGGTATTCTCGGCACGGCCGGCGCGTCTTCGGGCAAGTCGATCACCGAGTTCACGATCGACTCCTCCACGACCAAGGGCGGTATCGACAACCTGCTGAGCGACGTTGAAACCGCTCTGAAGGACATGACCTCGCTCGGTTCGAAGTTCGGTTCGATCTCCTCGCGTATCGACATGCAGTCGAACTTCGTTTCGTCGCTCAGCGACTCGATCGAATCGGGTGTTGGCCGCCTCGTCGACGCCGACATGGAAGAAGAGTCCTCGAAGCTGACCGCTTTGCAGACGCAGCAGCAGCTGGCTATCCAGTCGCTCTCGATTGCAAACTCCTCGTCGCAGAACATCCTGTCGCTCTTCCGTTAAGAGCTGGCAGCAAGTACCGAAAAATCGAAATGGCCGGTGTCTCACCGGCCATTTTTGTTATTAAAAATGGATTAACAGGATTTAACCTAAGTTACCGATTTTTAACGATTTTTTTTAACCGTGTTTAGCTTCTTTTAACGATGATGCTGTTTTCTAAGCACATCGAAACGGCGGTCGGTCAACAGACGATCGGCAGGCATGACGCTGAGCGCCGTTCCCGGTGAGACCGGAATGCCCTTCATCACGTAGCCAATTAGGGGCACATTTAAATGACCAGCATTCTTACCAACAATTCCGCAATGTCCGCTCTGCAGACCCTGCGCAACGTCAACCAGAACCTCGCCGACACTCAGAACCACGTTTCGTCGGGTCTGCGCGTTGGCAAGGCTGCCGACAACGCAGCTTACTGGTCGATCGCAACGACGATGAAGTCGGACAACAAGGCCCTCGGCGCCGTTTCTGACGCTCTCGGCATGGGTGCTGCCAAGGTTGACACGGCTTACACCGCTGTCGAAAGCTCCATCGACGTCGTTTCCGAAATCAAGTCGAAGCTCGTTGCTGCAACCGAAGACGGCGTTGACAAGTCGAAGGTTCAGGACGAAATCACCCAGCTCCAAGCGCAGCTGAAGAGCATTTCTTCTTCCGCTTCGTTCAACGGCGAAAACTGGGTTGCCAACAACGCCGGCGAAACGATGAGCGTTGTCTCCTCCTTCGTCCGCAGCAACACCGGCGCTGTATCTGTTACGGTCACCGAGTACACCGCTTCCGACACCGATCTGCTCTACACCGATGCGACTGCCGGTACCGGCGGTATTCTCGGCACGGCCGGCGCGTCTTCGGGCAAGTCGATCACCGAGTTCACGATCGACTCCTCCACGACCAAGGGCGACATCGACGGCCTGCTGACCGACGTTGAAACCGCTCTGAAGGACATGACCTCGCTCGGTTCGAAGTTCGGTTCGATCTCCTCGCGTATCGACATGCAGTCGAACTTCGTTTCGTCGCTGAGCGACGCAATCGAATCGGGTGTTGGCCGCCTCGTCGACGCCGACATGGAAGAAGAGTCCTCGAAGCTGACCGCTCTGCAGACGCAGCAGCAGCTGGCCATCCAGTCGCTCTCGATTGCAAACTCCTCTTCGCAGAACATCCTGTCGCTCTTCCGCGGCTAATAGGATTGGCGATACAAGCCGTCCGGTATTGTCCGGTCGGCCCAGGAAAACGAAACCGCGCCTTAACGGGCGCGGTTTTTTGCTGTCCGCGTTAACGTTTTGTTAACCATTTTGCCGTCTTCTGCGCTCAACGTAACGGTGAGTTAACCAAGTTTAATCCCAGGTTAACAGGCATGAGCGCTGGTTCCCGTTCCCGGTAGGCCGGAATGTCCCTTCTCGACGTATTGCCAATAAGGGGCACTTTTTCATGACGAGCATTTTGACGAACGTCGCAGCCATGGCTGCGCTTCAGACACTTCGTACGATTAACAACAGTCTCGAAACCACCCAGAATCACGTATCCTCCGGTTACCGTGTCGCCAAGGCTGCCGATAACGCCGCCTACTGGTCGATTGCGACGACCATGCGCTCCGACAACAAGGCGCTTTCCGCCGTGTCCGACGCGTTGGGTCTTGGCGCAGCAAAAGTCGACACCGCCTATTCGGCGATGGACAGCGCCATCGACGTCGTCACCGAGATCAAGTCCAAGCTTGTTGCCGCAACCGAAAAGGGCGTCGACCGCACGAAGATCCAGGAAGAAGTGAAGCAGCTTCAGTCTCAGCTTCTGAGCATTGCGCAGTCCGCATCGTTCTCCGGCGAAAACTGGGTGGCGGGCAACGAAACCAAGAGTGTGGTCTCGTCCTTTGTTCGCGACGGCAACGGCAACACTTCGGTCACCACCACCGAATATGTGCTGAACTCCGCTTCGACCGGCAACGTGCTGTTCGGCACTAGCAACGGATCGATCGATACCTCGACTGGCATCATCGGTAGCTCCAACGGCACGATCGGCTCGATTTTCTCGTTCGACATCTCCAACCTGTCGACGGATGACATCGGCCTCGCCCTGAATGCTGTGGAGGCAGGTCTTGAATCGATGACGAAGGCGGCTTCGCAGCTCGGTTCGATTTCGACACGCATTCAGTTGCAGGAGAATTTCGTCTCGTCGCTCAGTGACTCCATCGACTCGGGTGTCGGCCGCCTCGTCGATGCCAACATGGAAGAGGAATCGTCCAAACTGACCGCGCTTCAGACACAGCAGCAGCTGGCGATCCAGTCGCTGTCGATTGCGAATTCGAGCGCGCAGAACGTTCTGACGCTGTTCCGCAGCTAAGCCGGAAATTGAAGCTGGACCGAATCTTGCGGCGCTGTTTTCAATCCGTCAAAAACACACAGAAATCGCGCTCGAAAGGCGCGATTTTCGTTTTAAAAACATGTGCTTAAGTACGTTTTCAAGTTTCGGCGTCCCGAGGGGCCTCAACCCTTGAAACTATGATTAAAGTTGGGTTAATTTCACCAACGAGTTGATTTGTTACTGCGACGCACCGGCCGCTTTGCCGGGGGCATGAAGCCATAATCTGTCGCTACCGGTTACCGGTCTGTCCCTTTCCCATTCATTCAAGAGATCGACAGATGGCCTATACCATTCAAGACCCGGCTGCCCTGACCGCACTGAACATCATGCGGGGCCTCGGCAAGGACTCCGATAAAATTCAGCAGCAGATCTCATCGGAACTGCGGATCCAGACTGCTGCGGACGATGCCACATACTGGTCCTACGCGCAGACCCTGCGCACCGACGGCAGCTCGCTGAAGACGATCGATGATGCGCTTGGCCTTGGTGCGGCGAAGGTCGATACGACCTATACGACCATGGACTCGCTGATCGACCTGGTCAGCAATATCAAGGCTACGCTCGTTTCCGCCGCCGACCCGGCGAATGACCGTGACAAGCTGAACACCACACTGCAGCAGTATTTGTCGCAGCTCCAGTCGGGCGTTACCGGTACCAGCTTCTCGGGCGAGAACTGGCTCTACAACAACAACTCGGTCATTCCGGATACCCGCTCGGTGATCGGTGGCTATATCCGCGGCGCTAACGGCCAGTTCTACCCGCAGAACATCAGCTTTCCATCATCGAGCCTGGTCATGATCGATACGCGCGACGCGTCAAAGGGTCTGCTGACCAAGGACATCGATCCGGGAACTGGCAGCGGCAACCAGTACTTCCTGCTGAACGCAAACTCGACGACCCCCGCGACCGGCAGCCAGATCTCGCTTTCTGACAGCACGACACCGCAGAATCTGGCGGACATGCAGGCTGTCGTTGAAAAGGTCCTCTCCGGTCTGAACACCACAGCGGCCGGTCTCGGCATCATGAAGAACCAGGTCGATGCCCGGTCGGACTATGTGAACAAGATGATGGATTCGCTCGACACCACGGTGGGTGCGCTTGTCGATACCGATATGGATGAGGCATCGACTCGTCAGACAGCAATCCAGGCGCAGTTGAACATCGCGACCGAGGCGATGAACATTCTTAACAATTCCGCCGGCAACATCCTGATCCTGCTCGAATAGTAATCTGGCTCAGCTGGCGGGCACGTGCCCGCCATTCATCCTCGCGCAAGTTTGACTTTCTAGGTTCCAGGCAAGGCTGCCTCAGTTCTGTGAAGCGGCGGTCAGAATTGGTTTGAACGAGGCGCAGGCATGCCGCAGCTTTTTGCAGATACCGGGTGTGGTCGATGAGCGCGATGCTATCCCGCTATCTCAAGGATTTCAGTGATATCAAGCCGGTCGCCCCGGCGCCCGAAGCCTCCGACTTCGCCGAAGAGGCGTTTGGGGGATTTGCAGATTTCGCGGAAGAACCTGCAGTCGATCTCGAAGCTGAACGCCGCTCTGCCTATGCCGAGGGCTACGCCGCGGCAACGTCTGGTCTCTCCAAGACCCACGCGGACCAGTTGCAGGCTGCCGAGCTTGGCTATCAACGGCAGCTCGATGAGCTGAAAGAGAAGTATGAGCAGGAACTCGCGGTCCTTCTCGCTGCCAGATTGTCGGGCATCGCCTTCGAAGTGGCGGAACTTGTCAGCGCCGCCGCCGCCAAGGCGATCGCGCCCGTTGTGACGGAGGCTGTCGCGGAGCAGGCTGTCGCAGATCTTGCGGTGCTTCTGAAAGAGGCAATTCTCGATGGCGCGGCCGGTGTGGTGATCGTCAAGGGTCCCGCCAATCTTTTCGCATCGCTGGAGAAGGCGCTCGGAGAAAAGTCCGGCCTTCTGCGGCACATTGAGACGGATGACGTCGACCTCATTGTTGAGGTTGATGGCTCCGTTCTCGTCACACGTATTTCTGCCTGGTCTGCCAGCTTGAAGAAAGTTCTGGAATGAGTGAGAGCGAAAATCACCACCACGGCAAAAATGAAGTCATCATCATCAAGAAACATGGTGGTGGCGATCATGACGGCGCGCATGGCGGCGCCTGGAAGATCGCTTACGCCGACTTCATGACCGCCCTGATGGCGTTCTTCCTCGTCATGTGGCTGGTCAATGCTGCAAACGAGGAGACGAAAGCCTCCGTTGCGACCTATTTCAACCCGATCAAGCTTGCCGACGAAAAGCCCACCGAAAAGGGGTTGAAGAAGCCTGTCGATACGGCTGAGGGCGAGGAGACGAAGGACAAGTCGAAGCAGAAGGAAGAGCAGCAGACGCAGGGCGCTTCTGCCGCCAGCGGCGACGACCAGACCTCGACGTCAGGCGACCAGACGAACTACTCCGAAGCTGACTTCTTCGAAAATCCCTATTCCGTTCTGGCCGAAATCGCCCAGGAAGTCGGACAGCAGGCTAACGTCAGCGCCAAGGGCGAGGGTGGTGCAGCCGATTCCGGCCCGGCGACCGGCGCTGATGGTGGCGAGGCCTATCGCGATCCTTTCGATCCGGATTTCTGGACCAAGCAGGTCGAGGTGACGCGCGCCGACAATCCTGGCAAGACGCCGGCGACCAAGGACGCCGAGGAGCAGCCGGATGCTGCAGAGCTTGCCAAGCTCGAGGAGCAGAAGCCTGAAGACCAGTCTGCCGATGCCAAGCCTGCCGATCAGCCTCACGAAAAGGCAACCGACAAGAAGTCCGATCAGAAGCCGGCAGATACCGCGGCCGACAAGCAGCAGGATGCGCAAAAGCAGGCCGAAGAGCAGAAGCAGGCCGATGAGTTGAAGCAGGAAATTGCCAAGCAGATCAGCGGCGTAGGCGGCAAGCTCGCAGAAGGCCTGACGGTAACCCCGTCCGAAGGCGGATTGCTCGTCAGCCTCTCCGACCAGGGCAATGACTCGATGTTCAACGTCGGCTCGGCCGTTCCCCGCAAGGAAATGGTGCAGGTCATGGAAAAGTTGGGCGAGATCCTGAAGGCGCGCCAGGGTGCGGTGGTGATCCGTGGCCATACCGATGGCCGTCAGTATAAGGGCGCAGACAACGAAAACTGGCGCCTGTCGATGGATCGCGCTCAGGCTGCCTATTACATGCTCGTGCGTGGCGGCTTGGGCGAGCAGCGCGTCTCGCAGGTGTCCGGCTTTGCCGATCGTAAGCTCAAGCTTCCGGATGATCCGTTGAACGCCGCAAACCGCCGTATCGAAATCCTCGTTCAGGCGGACCAGGGATAAACCATGGCGCGCAGCAAGCCCCATCATCTTCTCTCCCTCATGCTCGGACTGGCGCTTACAGCGCCGGCTGTAGCCGTTGCGGATGAGCAGGAAGATCTGGCGCCCTACAAGATGCTGCGCTCGCTGCAATTCGTGCAGGATTCCGTGGTTCTTGGCGATCACTCCGCTGCCGAAATGCAGCGCTTCATGCTGGGCACGATCGATCAGCGTCTGCGCTCGGTCGATGCCTCGGTCTATGACGATGATCGCAACGTTGATGCGGCGCTCGTCTACGCGATGAGCGGCGGCAATCCGGCGACGCTGGAGTACCTGGTGTCGCGCGACGTCAACGGCTATTTCGACAATCGTGTCACCGACGTGTTGCGGAAGTATCTGAGCGGCAAGGGACTGCTGGTTGCCAAGACACTGGTCGAAACGGCCAACGAATACCGCGACAAGAAAATCGGTCCCTATCTGTCGCTGGTTGGCGGCAATGTCATGGTGGCGCGAAGCCCGCTCGAGGCACTGAAGCTCTACGATCAGGCGCGGCTGTCTGCACCCGGCACCATTGTCGAGGAGGCGGCCTTGCGCCGCTCGGTGGCGATCAGCGTCGAGGCCGGCTTGGTCGACAAGGGCATGGCCTATTCGCAGCGCTATGTTCGCCGCTTCCTGCATTCTCCCTATGCGAGCCAGTTTGCCGACCTGTTCGTCAAGCTGATCGTCGATCACGAGCATGACGTGAAGCCGGAGGACGTCGTCAGCATTCTCGGTTTCATGGATGATGCGCGTCAGCGCGAGGTTTATCTGCGTATCGCCCGTGCGGCCGGTATCGCCGGCAAGGTGGAACTCGCCAAGACCGCGGCCGAGCACGCACAGACTCTGTCTGGGGGCGACACCGATCCGCTTGGCGCCCTGGCAAGCTTCTACGGCAACATGGCGTCGGTCTCGACGCCGGATGTCGATTCGGCCGCCCAGCATATCGGCAAGGTCGCAGACGGCGATCTCTCGGATCGCGACAAGGCTCTGCGAGCTGCAGCCCGCTCGGTAGCCGAACAAGTATTGAAAGCGCCTGACCCTGCAAGCTTGACGCAAGCCAAGGATTCTACTTCTTCTAATGAAGAGAATACTTCAGAACAGGCAGCTGTTACTACGGACGCCGAATCGCAGTCGCCGACCGCCCCTTCGGAGGTGGTGGACGATGGCGCGGCGCAGGCACTCCCGGCAGACAGCAGCCAGGGTCAGCAGAATGCCGATCCTGCCTACAAATCCTTTATGGCTGCGAGCCGGTCCAAACTTGACGATATCGACAAGTTGTTGAGCCAAGAAAGCAATTGAGATGATGGATATCAGCGTTTCGGGGGGAGCGGCACCGGTTGAGGCGCCGTCAGCGAAATCCAATCGCCCGGTTGGGAAAGACGACGACGGCCGCAAGGGCGGCGGCTTTTCCGACGTGCTTTCGAAGGCCGGCGACAACGGGCAGAATCCGAATGATGCCAACGCTGCGTCGAATGCAGGTGGGCCCAGTGAGGCCGATGCTGCCGCACTTGCCCGCTCTCGGCCCCATGCCAAGCCTGTTATCGATCTCAGCGACGCGTCGCTGAAGGAGCAGGCGGCGGTGAAACCGGAAACGGTCGCGATGGGCAAGTCGCTGAAGGATCAGGTCAAGGACGCGATCGAACAGGCCAAGGACGCCATCAAGAAGGATGCGCCGGAGACGCTCGCCGACGACGCGCTGCCGCATGCGACGAAGAGCGCCAAGCCTGCAAAGGGCGACGAGACAAAGAAGGCGGATAAGGGTGACGGCGAGGACGCCGCAAGCGATGCGCTCGATCTCCTGCAGAAAGACGGCCCGCAGGTGCCCATCGTTATCGCTGCGGCCGCGCAGGGATCATCCGTGAAGACCAAGGATGACGGCGCCGTCGCCAAGGACAAGAAGGCCGATGCCATCGATGCTGGCGGCAAGGCCGCATCGCATGTCAGCGACGCGCTGGCTGCGGTGGGTGTTTCCAAGGCAGCCGACGATGCCGTTCCGGGTACCGAGGGTGCCGAGGCCTCTGATGGCAAGACATTCCGCCTGAGCCGCGCCGATGGCCGCGGGCAGTCGATGGATATCCACATCGGCACCGAAGATCATGGCGAGCAGGGCGTGAAGAGCAAGGGCGATGTCGAGAACGTCACCGTGCTTGAATCGCGCCGCTATATCGGGTTGGCGCAGAATTCCGCTTCCGTCACCGCGGCAATCAGCGGCGACAAGGAGTGGGCGCAGGCCATGCAGCCGGGTTCGGCGCTGTCAAATGCAGCCGAATGGACCAGCACGGGCAAGGTCGTCAACACGCTGAAAATCCAGATGACGCCGATTGACCTCGGCCTGGTAACGGCGACGATGCGCCTATCGGGCGATGCGTTGAATGTCGATCTCAAGGTCGAATCGGGTGCTGCTTACCGCCAACTCAAGGAGGATCACAGCAAGATCCTCGAGTCGCTGCGCAGCCAGGGCTATACGGTCGACAACGTGACGATCAGCATGGCGCCAGTCGAAAAGGCCGATACCGGCACTCAGGCAAACGCACAGAGCCAGTCGGGTCAGCAGTCCCTGCAGCACGGCCAGGGCGGCGAGGCGCGTGAGCGCCAGTCGCAGACAGCACAGCGAGGGAATGGAGGCTTCGATGGCGCAACTGAGACCGGTGTGGAAGACGTTGCTTCTGGCGCCGCTGGCAGCGGCAGCTCTGGCAGCGTTTACCTCTGAGGCGGCCGCCTATAACGGCGCCTGCGAGAAGGAAATCCAGTCGGCCGCGGCCAAGTACGGTATCCCCGAAGGCATTCTCTATTCGGTGGGTCTGACGGAGACGGGACGCAAGGGATCGTTGTATCCCTTCGCTCTCAATATCGAGGGCAAGGCGGTGTTTCCGCCTTCCGAAGAAGACGCCATGCGGCAGTATTATTCGGCCACCAAAGCGGGCGCCAAACTCATCGATATCGGCTGCATGCAGATCAACCATTACTTTCATGGTGAGAACTTCCGCTCCGCTGAAGAGATGTTCGACCCGCACACCAATGTCGAATACGCAGCGAAGTTCCTCCGCAACCTTCACGATCGTCATGAGACCTGGACGATGGCGGTAGCCAGATACCACGCCGGACCGAACAATGACCCCGCGCAGAAGCAGTATGTGTGCCGGGTCATCGCCAATCTGGTCGCCACCGGCTACGGCAAGTGGACTCCTAATGCGAGCAACTTCTGCCAGAATTGATGCAATCAAAAATAGCAAAAAGAGAACAAAGCGGAATCGTGTCAAAATGTGGCAGGAATCCGCCAGAATCTGGCCACGCAAGACCTAATTTACCGGTCGTTAACTTTTCCACGAAATTTTTGTGTGCATAACTGAGGTGGCCTACTACATGTAGAGCAAATCGGGACACAAAAGTTAATCAACTATTAATTCCCGCCATTAACTTCCAACACCTTGTTCCAGATTCACGCGATTCGTACCCATAGGTCATTGAAGTGCCACACTGATTCGGAGGCGGACGAATGATCGTCGTGGTTGATGAGCGAGAGCTCGTTAAAGATGGATATACATCTCTATTTGGCCGGGAAGGCATCCCTTCGACCGGTTTTGATCCAAGCGAATTTGGTGAGTGGGTACAGACGGCGGCGGATTCGGATATCCAGGCCGTCGAGGCGTTTCTGATTGGCCAGGGCCAGCAGACCTTCGAGTTGCCGCGGGCCATCCGCGACCGTTCGCAGGCGCCGGTGATTGCAGTCAGCGATCAACCTTCGCTTGAAACGACGCTTGCACTTTTTGATTGTGGCGTCGATGACGTGGTGCGCAAGCCCGTCCATCCCCGTGAAATTCTCGCTAGGGCCGCGGCCATCCGCCGCCGCCTGAAAGCGATTGCAAGCCACACCGATATCGGCGGCATTCGCGTCTTCTCGGACGGCCGCGATCCCGAGATCCACGGTGAGGTCTTTGCGTTGCCGCGCCGCGAGCGCCGCATCCTCGAGTATTTGATCGCAAACCGCGGCCGCCGCGTTACGAAGACCCAGATCTTCAACGCCATCTACGGCATCTTCGACGAGGAAGTCGAAGAGAACGTCGTCGAAAGCCACATCTCGAAGCTGCGCAAGAAGCTGCGCAAGAAGCTCGGTGTCGATCCCGTCGATTCCAAGCGCTTCCTCGGTTACTGCATCGACTGGAACTGATTTCAGCGACGGGCCTCGCCGCGCGGCAGCGGTGCTTAAGATTTCCAAAGCACCGCCCGCACCAGACAGCTTCACGCAAGGCCCGCCAAATACTCTCCGGACTATCAAGGAAAACGAGGTTTTCAGATGAGCATTTTTGGCAGCATGAAGACGGCAGTGTCCGGCATGAACGCCCAGGCGAACCGCCTGAGCACCGTCGCCGACAACATCGCGAACGCAAACACCACGGGCTACAAGTCGGTATCGACGGCATTTTCGTCGCTCGTCCTGCCCTCCACGGCCGGCAACTACAATTCCGGTGGTGTTCAGACGTCCGTCCGCCAGTCCGTGACTGCCCAGGGTGACCTCTCCTACACGACTTCAGGCACCGACCTCGCCATTTCGGGCGACGGCTTCTTCATCGTCCAGAGCCCGGACGGAACCTCGGTTCTGACCCGCGCCGGCGATTTCACCAAGGACAAGAACGGCAACCTGGTCAACGCCGCCGGCTTCACGCTGATGGGCTACCCCTACACGGCCGGCCCGCCGGCAGTCGTCGTCAACGGCTTCGATGGTCTGGTTCCTGTTAACGTCAACCAGACAGGTCTGACCGCGATCGAATCCACGTTGGCAACGTTCTCGGGCAATCTGAATTCTGACATGCCCGTCGTTGCTGCAACCGATCTGCCAAGCGCCAACCAAGATCCGGGCGCTACGGCAGCCGGCGTGTCCAACACCTTCAAGACCTCGATGGTTGTGTTCGACAAGCTTGGCGGCAAGGTTCAATACGACTTCTACTTCACGAAGTCCGCCGCAGCGACGGCTGCCGACAATACGACGACTCCGCCGACATCGGCGACTTCTGGCACTTGGGACGTTGCCATTTATCGTAAGGATGGCGCAGCGGCATCGGGCACGAGTTCGTTCCCCTATTCGCCGATGCCCGATTCGCTGGTCGCTTCTGGCACGATGGCCTTCAACGCCACCGGCGGGCTGATCACCGACGCGGCGGATCCTGCTGCCGGTACGATCACCGGCAATCTCGCAATCGCCGATACAAAGAGCGATCTCAACATCGATCTCGATCTCTCGAAGTATACACAGAAGGCTTCGGCCAGCAGCGGCACCGGTTCGCCGAATGGCCAGGCCGCCAGCGAAGTGACCGGTGTCACCATCGACAAGGACGGTACGGTCTACGCGAACTACAAGGAAGGCGACCCGAAGCCGGTTTTCCGTATTCCTCTTGCAACCGTTGCAAGCCCGGACGAGCTGACGCTGCTTAGCGGCAACGTCTATCAGGCGAACGGCCGCTCCGGCGTCACTGTCACCGGCTTCCCGCAGACCAACGGTCTCGGCACCCTCCAGGCCGGCGCGCTCGAAGGCTCGAACGTCGACCTCGCAGGCGAGCTGACCGAAATGATTGAGTCGCAGCGCAGCTATACGGCCAATTCCAAGGTCTTCCAGACGGGTTCGGACATCATGGACGTCCTCGTCAACCTCAAGCGATAAAATCAGGGTAACCGGTAAGCCATGTCGCTCACGTCAGCACTTAATACGGCACAAAGCATCTTCAACAACACGGGCACGCAGAGCGCGACCGTGTCGGGGAACATCGCCAATGCCGGCAACAAGGACTATGTGCGCCGGCAGGCGATGATCACCACGTCGTTGAACGGCGCATCGGTGGTCAAGATTGATCGGGCGCAGGAGGATGCTCTCCTAAAGCAGTACCTCGCCAGCAATTCGCAGGACAGCGCCCAGCAGACTCTGCTAAATGGCTTGGAGGATGTGAAAAGCGTCCTCGGCGGCAACGACTACGAGACCTCTCCGTCCGAATATCTCAGCGCCTTCCAGAAGAAGCTGGCCGCATTTCAGACGTCGCCGAACAATGTCGTCGCCGCGCAGGGTGCGATCAATGCGGCGCAGGATCTCGCCAACTCGCTGAATAACGCAACGGCTTCCGTCCAGAACACCCGGGCCGCTGCCGACAAGTCGATTGCGACCCAGGTCGACACGCTGAACTCGTTGCTATCGCAGTTCGAGACGGCCAATAACGCCGTCAAGAACGCGGTCAACACCAATTCCGATCCGTCGGATGCGCTCGATCAGCGCGACAAGCTGCTGAAGCAGATCTCCAGCATCGTCAGCGTCAAGCCGGTATCGCGCAATGGCAGCGATATGGCGCTCTACACCTCCGATGGTGTGGTCCTTTTCGATACCATTCCTCGCGAGGTAAAATTCACGGCGACCCCGACCTATCAGGCGAGCGACAAGGGCAACGGCGTCTATATTGACGGCGTGGCGCTGGCTATGGGGCAGGGCGGCACGACTTCCGGCCAGGGAAGCCTCCAGGCGCTGCTTCAAATCCGTGACGATGTCGCGCCGAAATTCCAGAGTCAGCTTGACGAGATCGCCAAGGGACTCGTCAACATGTTCGCCGAAACGAAGACCGACGGCAGCTCGACGACGCCAGGACTATTCGTCTGGACGCAGTCTCCAAGCGGTGCTGCGGGCGGAATGCCGACCGTCGATCCGGTCACGGGGCAGTACGCTATCATCAATGGGATGGCGGGATCGATCAAGGTGAACTCGGCAGTCATCACCTCTCAGGGTGGCGATCCGATGAAGCTGCGCGACGGTTCGATCAACGATCCGGACCCGATGCCGGCTATTCCTCCTTACGTCCCCTACAGCACCAATCTTTCGGGCAACGGCGGTTACACGGATCAGCTCGACAAGTACTACAACGCCATGGGCGCCAAGATAGATTTCGATCCTGGCACTGGTGTCTCCGGCTTCAACACGGGCTCGGGTCTAGATTCTAACGTCAGCATTATGGATTTCGCCGCCAACTCCATCGGTTGGCTCGAGCAGTACCGCAGCAGTGCCAGCGATGCGTCCGAAAACACTTCTGCTGCCCTGGCGCGCTCCGATCAGGCCTATTCCAACGAGACGGGCGTCAACCTCGACGAAGAGCTGACTCTGATGCTCGACATCGAGCAGTCCTACAAGGCGGCAACGAAGATTTTGAATGCCGTCGACGAAATGCTGAAGTCATTGCTGGATATTGCGAGTTAAAAAATGAAAAGCTCTTTTATTTCTAGTTCAGCCATTCAAAACGCCATGCGGCTGACGATCCGTCAGTCGCAGAACCAGATGGTGCAGTCGGCGGTTGAGGCCAGCACGAAGATGTACGCCGATGTCGGTGTTGCGCTCGGCGTGAATACGGCCAAGAGCGTCGATTTCAACCGCGAGATCGACCGCATCAAGTCGATCAAGGATAGCAATTCGGTCGTCAACCTTCGTCTGGAGATGTCGCAGAACGGTCTCGACGCGATGAACGGCGCCGCCGATGACCTTGTTGCCAAACTGACGGCCCTGAAGGGAAGCCAGAGCGCCGACACGATCACCGTCACGCTGCAGCAGGCATCCAGCGCGTTCTCGCAGCTGATGGATACCGGCAACTCGCTGACGAACGGCGAATATTTGTTCTCGGGCATCAACACCGATGTCGCGCCGCTGACCGACCAGAGTGCTGCGGCAATGTCGGCGATGCAAACCAATCTGAAGGCCTATGCCAGCGCGCTGACCGATCCGGTAACCGGCAATCCCAAGACCGTTGCCGACCTCGATGCCACGGACATGAAGAACTTCACCACCATGTTCGTCGAGCCGATGTTCATGCAGGATACTTTGCCTACAGGATATCCCGTCGGTGCTCCGGCTCCGACAGGTGGCCTGACCTACGACACGACGCCACCGGCTTGGGGCAACTGGTCGTCGGCATCCAACCAGAACATGACGAGCCGCATCAGCAACTCGGAAGTCGTCACGTCTTCGACCAATGCCAATTCGGACGGTATGCGCTATTTCGCCATGGCGACGGTCATGACCAAGGCGCTGACCAATCAGGGATTGGGTACGGCAGGCATGTCGGGTCTCTCCGACGCCGCCATCGACTACGCCGGCCGCGCGACCACCGGTATCACCGGCCAGCAGAGCCAGCTCGGCCTGTCGCAGGAGCGCGTGACCAAGTCGAACGCCGCACTCGACGCACAGTCCAGCATTCTGCAGGGCAAGCTTATCGATCTGACAGGCGTCGACCCGGTTGAAGCCACCACGATCGTCAAGAACATGGAGACGCAGCTTCAGACCTCTTACACGATCATCTCGAAGATCCAGCAGTTGAGCCTTGTAAATTACCTTTGATGATCAAAGGCGCGCATTACAAAGAAGGATGCATGAATGTATCAGTTCTCTTATGCCGAGGTCATGCAAGACTCGGTGACCGATGCGAAAGAGAGAGAGCGGCAAGTTCTCGATCGGTCTATCGAAATGCTTGCTGCGGCGCGCGAGAAAACAAAATACGGCCGGGAAGCCATTGAGGCTCTGTTTTATACCCGCCGCGTTTGGGTGAGCTTTATCGAGGACCTGAAGCACCCCGACAATCAGCTTGAAGTCGAACTGCGTGCCAACCTCATCTCCATCGCGATCTGGATTCTCAAGGAATGCGACAGGATCAGACGGCGTCAGTCCGATAACTACCAGGGCATTATCGACATTACCATCATCATCAGGGATGGACTTAAATGAAAAGTACACTTCGCATTTCGCTTAAAGCCGGAGAGAGAATCTTCATCAACGGCGCGGTCTTGCGCGTTGACCGCAAGGTCGCGCTGGAATTCCTGAATGATGTGACATTCCTTCTCGAAAACCACGTCCTGCAGCCTGAAGACGCGACGACGCCTCTGCGCCAGCTCTACTTCATTGCCCAGATGATTCTGATCAATCCTGAGGGCAAAGAGCAGTCGACGGTGATGTTCCGCAAGTCGATCACCATGCTGCTGAGCTGCTTCCGCAATGAAGAGATCCTTGCTGAGCTGAAGCGCATCGACGGTCTGGTCTCGACAGGCCGCGCGTTCGACGCTCTGAAGGCCATCCGCTCGATGTACACGCTTGAGGACAGCATCCTCAACAACCAGGAAATGGCGCCGGCGATGGTCGAACAGATTCGCAAGGAGATTGCACCATGGCGGTAGACGCACTCTCGGGCGTAGGCTCTTCCGCGTCGGGCAACACGTCTTCCGCGCAGCAGAAGGCGACGTTGAACTACGACAACTTTTTGCAGTTGCTCATCGCGCAGATGAAGAACCAGGATCCGACGGATCCCGTCGATGCGAGCCAGCAGATGGCGCAGCTTGCCAGCTTCTCGCAGGTCGAGCAGACGATCCAGACGAACACCAAGCTTGACACGTTGCTGTCCAGCTCCAGCCTCACCCAGGCCGGCAGCTACATCGGCAAATACATGGAAAGCGCCGACGGCAGCGTCAAAGGTGTCGTATCGTCGGTCAAGGTTTATTCCGACGGCATCATTGCAACGACGAAGGATGGGGGTAAGATTCTGGTGCAAACCGGTGTCACCATCTCTGATTCGGCACCAACGACGCCGAGCACTGATACCGGCAGCTCCACCTAGTCGAGCTCGCTTGAACAATGAAGACCTACAGTCCGGTTTGTGCCGGGCTGTTTCTCCAAGGCGATATGAGGTTGCCTGATGAATGAAGCTGACGCACTCGATCTGTTCCAGGCAGCCATCTGGACCGTGCTGGTTGCGGCTGGCCCGGCAGTTGCCGCTGCCATGGTCGTGGGTCTCGTCATCGCTCTTTTTCAGGCACTCACGCAGATCCAGGAAGCGACACTGACCTTCGTCCCGAAGATTGTCGCCGTCCTGATTACCGTCGGCATCTCCGCGCCCTTCGTCGGCGCGCAGATTTCGATCTTTACCGACATGGTATTTTCGCGCATCCAGTCAGGCTTCTGAGCCACCCTCGCGCAAGCTTCGCCATTTAACTGTCGATCCGAATAGGGCGGGTCCCGGTATCCGCCTCCTCTCATGAAGAGACGGAACCAGTTATGGCGCAACCACCTGCACTACCCCTTCCGAAAGTCGCACCGAGTTTGCGCGATGTCGGTTTTGCCTTCGGCATCATCGTCATCATCTGCATACTCTTCCTGCCGATCCCGCCATTTCTGATCGACCTCGGCCTGGCATTCTCGATCGCCTTCTCGGTGCTGATCCTCATGGTCGCACTGTGGATCAAGAAGCCGCTGGAATTCTCGTCCTTCCCGACCATCCTGCTGATCGCGACGATGACGCGACTGGCGCTGAACATCGCGACGACGCGCGTCATTCTCTCGCACGGCAACGAAGGCCACGATGCAGCCGGTGGCGTCATCGCCGGCTTTGCCAGCCTCGTCATGTCCGGCGACTTCGTCATCGGTCTGATCGTCTTCCTGATCCTGATCACCATCAACTTCATCGTCATCACCAAGGGCGCGACGCGTATCGCGGAAGTCGGCGCGCGTTTCACCTTGGACGCCATCCCCGGCAAGCAGATGTCGATCGACGCTGACCTTTCGGCCGGTATCATCGACGAGCGCGAAGCGCAGCGCCGCCGTAAGGAGCTGGAAGAAGAAAGCTCCTTCTTCGGTGCGATGGACGGTGCGTCGAAATTCGTGCGCGGTGACGCGGTCGCTGGTCTTCTGATCACCGGCATCAACGTCTTCGGCGGCATCATCATCGGCTATTTCCGCCACGGCATGCCGATCGGCGAAGCGGCCGACGTCTTCGTGAAGCTGTCGGTCGGCGACGGTCTGGTATCGCAGATGCCGGCGCTTATCGTCTCGCTGGCTGCCGGTCTTCTGGTCTCCCGCGGCGGTAATGTCGGCTCCACCGACGAAGCGGTTATCGGTCAGCTGTCCGGTTATCCCCGCGCGCTCTCGGTCTCGGCAGCACTGATGTTCATTCTGGCCCTGATGCCTGGTCTGCCGACCATGCCCTTCACGCTGCTCGGCGGCCTGATGGCCTTCGGCGCCTGGTTCATCCCGCGCCAGATCGAGGCGGAGAACAAGGTTCGCCGCGACCAGGAAGAAAAGAAGGTCGTCGCCAACAAGGAACTGGAGAAGGACTCGGTCAAGTCGGTCCTTCGCACCTCCGAGATCGAGCTCGCGCTCGGCAAGATGGTCTCAACCCGTCTACTCGGTGCCCACCAGGAACTGGCTTTCCGCGTCGGCAAGATGCGCAAGAAGTTTGCGACGCAATACGGCTTTGTCGTCCCCGAAATCAAGGTTACGGACGATATCGCCATTGCCGAGAAATCCTACCAGATCCGCATTCACGGAACGACGATCGCCGCCAACCAGCTGCGTGTGGGCGAAGTTCTCGTCGTCACCGGCTCTGGCCGCAAGCCGCGTATCCCGGGAGACGAGATCCGCGAACCCGCTTTCGGCATGCCGGCTGTTTCCGTTCTCGAAGCCTTTACCGAGGATCTGAAGCGCGAGGGCTTCCAGCCGATCGACAACGTCTCCGTCGTCTTGACGCATATGAGCGAAGTCATTCGCAACAACCTGCCGCAGCTTCTGTCCTACAAGGACGTCAAGGTGCTGATCGACCGGCTCGACCCGGAATACAAGAAGCTGGCGGACGAGATCTGCACCTCGCACATGTCCTATTCGGGTCTGCAGGCGGTCCTCAAGCTGCTGCTTGCCGAGCGCGTCTCGATCCGCAACCTGCACCTCATTCTCGAAGCCGTCGCCGAACTGGCGCCGCATGTCCGCAAGACCGAACAGATCGTCGAACACGTCCGCATCCGCATGGCGCAGCAGATCTGCGGCGACCTGGCCGACAACGGCGTGCTGCGCGTGCTGCGACTCGGCAGCAAGTGGGATCTGGCCTTCCACCAGGCTCTGAAGCGCGACAACAAGGGAGAAGTCGTCGAGTTCGACATCGATCCACGTGCCCTTGAAGAGTTCAGCGAGCAGGCGACGAAGGTTATCCGTGAATTCATGGACCGTGGCCTGCCTTTCTGCCTTGTCACGTCGCCGGAAACGCGCTCCTATGTGCGCATGATCATCGAACGTCTGTTCGCGACGCTTCCGGTTCTGTCCCACGTCGAGTTGGCGAAGGGCATCGAGATAAAGATTTTGGGCTCGGTTTCATGATAACAGACCCGCAGGGCACCATCCTTGCGCTCTTTCTGATTTTTTGCCGGATGGGTGGCTGCGTCCTGGCAATGCCGGGTTTTTCCTCGGCGCGTGTGCCTGAAATCCTGCGGGTCTTTGTTGCTGCCGGTCTGTCGCTTGCCGTTCTGCCGCTGCTTTGGGATACGGTTTATCCCGCGGTCAGCGGTACCAGCGCCAGCTATATCGGGCTGATTTTCAGCGAATCGCTGATCGGCGTCATGTACGGCCTCTTGGCGCGGCTCTATACGATGGGCTTCCAGTTTGCCGCCACCATCATTGCCATGATGGTCGGCTATACCTCGCCGGGCGGCCAGGATGTCGTGGAAGATACGCCGGAAACCAGCCTGTCCGGCTTTATCACTTTCGCCGGCATCATGATCCTGTTCCTGATGGACTTTCACCACATCGTCTTCAAGGCTCTGATCGATTCCTACACGACGATGCCTTTTGGCGGCTTGACCGATGTGCGCGCCAACCTCATCTCGCTGACGGACACGCTGGTCTCGACGACCTCCATCATGCTCAGGCTTTCCAGCCCGTTTCTGCTCTACAGCATGATGTTCAACGTCTCGATCGGCTTCATCAACAAGCTGGCGCCGCAGATCCCCGTTTACTTCATCTCGACGCCATATCTGATACTTGGCGGGTTGTTCCTGTTCTATTTCTCCGTGGCCGCGCTGATCAGTCAGTTCGCGGAATCCTTCCCGTCCGTCTTCATAGGCATGTAGCGAAATGGCGGAAAAATCCCGTTCGCAGAAACTCAAGCGCCTTGTCGCGGTTCAGCGCCACCTCGAGCAGATGGCCGAGTATGACCTTGCCGAAACCACACGGCAGCGCGCCGAAGTGAACGAATCGATGGATACGGTCATCACAGCACTCGGCTCGGTCGATCCGATCCACCGGGTGTTCTCGCAGAATTACGCCGACCGTTTCGAGCGCCTCAGCACCAAGGACAAGCAGCTGACGGGCATCCAGCAGCTGCATGAGATGCGTCTGCAGCATGAGCGGGCTAAGGGCGACCGGCTGGAGGAGGGCATGAAAGAGGCCCAGGAGTCCGAGCGCCGCGAGGCCGATGACAATGCAGTCTATGATATCATCGATCAGAAGTTCGCAACGCCAGCCTCCAGCAAGCTTCAAAAATAATAATCGCCGCAACCTTACATTAGAGGATTGTGACGTTGGCTATTTCGCCCCCTAGTGATCTCGTCCTGGACGTTGTCAAAGCTGCGGACCCGACCGAGGTTCAGGCTGCCCAGGAAAAACTCATGGCGACGCGCGCCGCCTTCAGGGCAAACAGCCTCGCTGACGCCGGCAACGGTTTTTCGTCCAAGGTCGATGTTCTCGAAAGCGCTGCCGCTAAGACCGGTCTCAACGACGTCAAGAATCGCACCAAGACCGAAGAGATCCCCGAGACCTATCGGAAGTTCGAATCGATGGTTCTGCAGAACTTCGTCAAGAACATGCTGCCGAGCGATAGCGAGCAGGTCTACGGCAAGGGCGCCACGGGCGATATCTGGAAGGGCATGATGGCCGAGCAGCTCGGCAACGTCATGTCCAAGGGCGATGGCATCGGTATCGCCAAGGAACTTTATCACGACGCTCTTCGCAAGAAGGAAGGCGCCATCGTCAACGCTAGCGCCGATCAGAACGACCGCAAGGTCGCCTTCAGCATGGTCGACGAGTTCCAGCGCAAGACATTTGGCACCCCGACCGCTGATGCCAAGACCAATAATGAAGCATAACCGAGGATAAAATGGAAATAATCTCAAACGAATATCGCATCAAGTCGGTCCTCGGCCGCCTAGAGATGATCATCGACAACGAGAACACGCGGATCGGCAACGACCCGCAGTTCGATCTCAAGGTCTCAAACGCGCACAAGAGCCGTTGCCTCTATGAGCTTTCGATGCTGTTCAGCGATACCGATCCGGCAGAGCTTGCCGCTTCGCATCTCGAGCAGTTGCATGGCCTGAAGAAGAAGCTGACGCTGAACGCGCGCCGTGTCGAGGCTCACCTCGAAGCCGTTCGTGCTGTCGCCGATATTCTGAAGAACGCCGTGCAGGATGCGGATGCCGACGGCACTTATTCCCAGGAACAATTCGTCGCGCGTGATGCCTGATGCTTAAACTCGTCTTCACAGGCGTCTGGGTCTGCGCGATCACGCTGGCTTCGGTCTATTTCTCGGTGAAAATGGCCACCGCGCCGGCACCGCCGCCGGATGATTCCAAGCAGGCGCAGCTTGAGCTTGTCAAAGGCGAGACTGTCACCATCCCGATCATCGGCGATGGTGCCGTCACCGGATACTTCATCGGCCAGCTCTCCTTCATGATGAACAAGGATGTCGTCAAGGGAGCCACCCTGCCGCTGACGGAGATGACCACCGATCAGCTCTTCACGCTGCTCGTCGGCAACAAGATGGTCGATATCAGCAAGGTCAAGTCTTTCGATCCGCAGGCGTTCCGCGATGCGATCAAGAAGGGCATGAACGAACGGCTGGGCGGCGAATACATTGCCGACGTTATGCTGCAGCAGCTCGACTATCTGTCCAAGGAAGATCAGAAGGCGGCGACATCGGGCCAGCAGCCGAAGATGGGCAAGCCGGTCAAGATCGTCGAAGCGGCACCTGCCGCCGATGCGGCGGCAGCGGCGGCGCACTGATCACATTGACAGTCAGGATCAAAATGGCGCCCTCGGGCGCCATTTGCGTTTGGGAGATGACGGTTAACCAATGCTTTCTCCGGTTCCCGCAATGCAACGGATTTTCCTAAAGGTTGTTTGAAGTCAAGCTGATATACCCTCGGTTAGGCCAGTCTTGGTCGGGTGCCCGGGATAGCAGGTATCGTCATGACAGCCACACGCCGGCGGGCAGCTGCCGGTTCGGATATTTGTCGCTCGTTTTCCGGGATGCTGGGCGCATGAAGCACCCCTTGCAGGAGGTTGGGATGAATTTGATCGCGAACTTCGCGGTTATGGCCTCGCGCCGCACGATTTTCGACGTGCCGGTCTGCGATCTCGGATGGGACGATGCCCTCGTCTTCATCAACGAGCTGGCGTCACTGCCGGTTGGCCAGACGGTCATCTCCTTCGTCAACGCACACAACATGCTGATGACGCTGCGCGACCCCGAATATCGCGAGATCCTCGAACACAACCTCGTCCTGCCTGACGGTATCGGGCTCAACATCGCCTCGCAGGTCTCGCATGGCGGTCCGTTCCCGGCCAATCTCAATGGCACCGATTTTGTCCCTGCGCTGCTGACGTTCATGGAAACGCCGCGGCGTGTCGGCCTGATCGGCGGCAAGCGCGATGTCGTCGAGCGAGCGGCCGAGAACTTTGCCAGACACGCGCCGTGGCACGAATTCATCGTCATTTCGGATGGCTATTTCGACAAGGATAACCCGGTCGATGTCATCAGCGAACTCGATGCCCAGCAAGTCGACATGCTGATCGTCGGCATGGGCACGCCCCTTCAGGAGAAGTGGGCGCATCGCCATATCCGTCCGGAGCATGCGCGTCTGGTGCTGACGGTCGGTGCTCTTTTCGACTTCGTCTCGGGCGAGATACCGCGCGCGCCTGATACCATCCGCATGATGCGCCTCGAATGGGCCTACCGGCTTGTTCAGGAGCCGTCGCGCCTGTGGCGCCGTTATGTCGTCGGTATCCCGGTCTTCCTGTTCCATGTACTGCAATACCGATTCAGCCGCCGGGAGCGGATCATGAAGCTGGAAGGCGACCGTAGCAGTCAGTTGCCGCTTCAAAAGCGCAGCGGCTCACAGCGCTGACCGCGACCTTGGTCTTCCGTTAACCATTTCTTTGCCATGAATCTTTAGGCTGGATTAATACTCGCGCGAGTGCGGGCAACCAGCCGGATCATCACGTGCATGAGAAATGGCATCCATGTATGACAACAAGGCATTGAACGGCAGACGCGTTAGCGCGACGGATCACCGTGCGGCACCGCATGCGCCAAATTCGGGCGCTGCTGTCCTTCCTTCGGAAGCCGAGCTTCTTCGTGTCATCGAAAAGGCACTCGACGAGCAGCGCCGTGCGCGGGCGGCGGCTGCAGCGCCGCTGACAAGCCGCATCGAAGCCATTCTCTCCCCCCGTTTCGAAGCCGCCAACGATGTCAAGACGCCGCCGCCAGCCGCGCCGGCTGTGATGCAGCCGGCATCGGTGCCGCACGAACCGGCCTTCATTCCTGCCAATACCAACGATATCGCCGCCCTTGAGATCGGCGACGCGCCGCGCCGCCTTCCGGTCAAGCCGGTGGCGTTCGCGATACTCGGCCTGATGCTGGGTGCCGCCTTTCCGCTGATGATGCCGCAGGCGCCGGTACGCTATGTGGCCGAAACGGCGTTGCGTGTTGCAGCCGATACCGCCACACGCCCGGCGCTGACATCGGCTGCAGCTAAGAAGCTCGTCTCGGCGCCGGCCATTGCCGCCACGGTCGCCGCCCTGAAACTTGACCGGGATCCCGAATTTGCAGGCGGCCAGCCAAATGCGGTTGGCATCGCTGTCGATCTGCTCTCTGGCAGCGGTGCTGCGGCAGACGCGGCATCCCGCGCAGAAACAGCCGTCGCCGCTGCGATCGACGCCGTGCCGGATGGCAGCACTGGTCTTGTGACGCTCAGGATCTCCACCTTGGGCGCCGAAAAATCCAGGCAGATCGCCAACCGGCTTTCAGCAATCTTGACCGGCGCACCGGCAGGCAATGCCATTGAGGCCAATGCCACACTTCGCAACGCCTACGATCAGGCGCGTGCCGAACTTGATGCCTTCACGGCCAAGGCCGGGGAGGGCAATGTCAAAGTCGCCGCCGATCTTCAGCAGCGCATCAATCAGCGCGATGCCGATCTCAAGATCGCCGAGCAGCGTATCACCATCTCCAAGGAACGTGCCGATCGTCTGAAGACTGCAAAGGCAAACGACGTGATCAACGGCGTCTTGCCTGCGGAGATGATGTCACCGGTCCTGCTGGATGCACGCGACAGATATGCGGTCGAAAAGGCGTCGCTGTCGCAACTCTCCATCGATCTCGGCCCCCGCCATCCGAAGCTGCTTGCGCAGCAGGCGATCGTCGATGGTCTGCGCGACAAGCTCGCCCAGGAACTGTCGCTGCAAGCCAAGGATGCAGCCGCGGATGCCAAGGCCGCCGTCGATGCGCGTCGCAAGCTCAGCGACGAGCGCAACGGCATGATCGCCCAGAGCCGTGACACCGGTGTCGATCTCGCCAAACTTACGGAACTGCGTGACAAGGCCGGTGCCGCCAAAGCCCGCCTCGACAATGCCTTGCCATCCGCGACAACGCCGTCTGCATCGGTCACGGTCCAGAGCCCGCCGAAGGTGACTGCGGCGCAGGCTGGCTACGCAACGCCGATGCGCTCGGCAATCGGCGGCGGAATCGGTCTGCTTGTCGGGCTCGCCACCTCGCTGGCATTGTCGCTCGTGCGCAGGCGCGACGAGGATGCATTCGATATTCCGGTTCTGCCGGAGACGGTGGAGCCTGTGGTGCTCCAGGAGCCCCAAGTCGAGGAAGCGGCGGCGGAGCCGGATGAGCTCGACCAACTGCGTGCGGAGCTTGCAGAACTGCGCAGCAAGTTCCAGACCTATGCGGCAAGTGGCCGCTAACCTTCATCTTCTTGGCAACTGGCGGCATCATTGCCCTTGCATTTGCCGCTTTTAAACAGGATAGGGCGTTCTGAGGCAAACGGCGCTGCTGGCAAAGTCCTAGCTTTGCGCACGAACGCACAGGCGGGAGAGACGCGTGACGACAGTGATCGATGGCAAGCAGGTGGCCGCTTCGGTAATCGAAACCGTGAAGATGGCGGCGGGTTCGCTTGAAAAGCAGAGTGGCGTGAAGACCGGTCTTGCCGTGGTGATCGTCGGCGACGATCCGGCCAGCCACGCCTATGTCAATTCCAAGAGCAAGATGGCCAAGGAATGCGGCTTCAAATCGGTGCAGTACACGCTGCCTGCCGAAACGAAGCAGGAAGAACTCGCAGCCCTCGTCGCATCACTCAATGCCGATCCGTCGATCCACGGCATCCTGGTGCAGCTGCCGCTGCCGAAGCCGCTGAACAGCGAGCCGATCATCCAGTCGATCCTGCCGGAAAAGGATGTCGACGGCCTTCACGTCGTCAACGCCGGCAAGCTCGCCACCGGTGATCTGGAAACCGGCCTGGTCTCCTGCACACCCGCCGGCGCCATGGTTTTCGTGCGCAGCACCCATGGCGAGGACCTGTCCGGTCTCAACGCGGTCGTCATCGGCCGCTCCAACCTCTTCGGCAAGCCGATGGCGCAGCTGCTGCTCAATGCCAACGCCACCGTGACGATTGCCCATTCGCGTACCAAGGATTTGCCCGCGGTGTGCCGCAACGCAGATATCCTCGTCGCCGCCGTCGGCCGTCCCGAGATGGTCAAGGCTGACTGGGTAAAGCCCGGCGCCACAGTGATCGATGTCGGTATCAACCGCATTGCCGCACCTGAGAAGGGCGAAGGCAAGACCCGCCTTGTCGGCGATGTCGCATTCGATGAGGCAGAACAGATCGCTGCGGTGATTACGCCTGTTCCGGGCGGCGTCGGTCCGATGACCATCGCCATGCTGATGGCGAATACCGTGATCGCAGCGCATCGCACTGCCGGCCAAACGCCGCCGAAGTTCTGATCAGGGCTTCGGGGCAGGGCCTGTCGAGCCCCTGACGATCAGCTCGGTCTTCCAGAGTTCCTGCTCCGGGAAACTCCCGGTCTGCTTGACCGTTCCGATCAGCCGCTGCGCAATGCGCGCGCCGGCGGATCGCAGCGACGAACGCGTCGTCGTCAGCGGCACCGAGAAATTCTCGGGCTTCAAGAGCGGCAGCACGTCGTCATGGGCGATCAGCGAAATATCCTCGCCGAGCTTCAGTCCGGCCTGATTGACGGCGCGGATGGCGCCTAGCGCCAGAACCGTACTGGAACACAGGATCGCCGTCGGGCGGTCTGGCAGCTGCAGAAACTGCTCCATCGCCACCAGTCCCTGCTCATCGGTCATCAGCGTATGGCTGATACAGTCCTCGTTCAGATGCAGGCCGCGCTCGGCAAGCGCCGACTCCAGGCCCTGTTTCCGGCGGATTGCGAAATCCAGATGCTCCGGGCCGTTCATCAGCGCAAAGCGTTTGTGGCCGAGCTGGAGCATCAGCTTGGCGGCATCGTAGAACGCCGCTTCATTGTCGATATCGAGATAGGGATAATCTGGCTCCGTCCCATGCGAGCGGCCATGGACGACGAAGGGCGTCGATAGCGATTTCAGCATCGGCAGGCGCGGATCGTGTCCACGCATGTAGGCAACGAACAGCGCGTCGACATTGCCGCTGATCGCCAGACGCCTGAGTGCAGCTACCTCGTCGTCGGGATCGGCAGGCATGATCACGAAATGGAAGTCGTGGCGCACAGCCTCTTCGCCGAGACCGGCGAGAAACTCGCCGAAATGCACGTCGGACTGATGCCCCGGAGCGGTCGGCATCACCAGGCCGAGCGAGCCGGCCTTGCCGGTGGCCAGACGCTGCGCCGCCTTATTCGGTCGGTAGCCGGTTTCCCGCACAGCTTGCAGCACACGCTCGCGCGTCGCCTCGTTGACTTCGGGATAGCCATTGAGGGCGCGGCTCACAGTCGTCTGCGAAAGACCAAGCAATTCCGATAGCTGTTTGAGATTCACGTGTTATGCTTCCTCCCGGGATCAGCGCACGCTGCGGTTTCTCCCAGACCGCCCAAAGCGCTTTCAAACTATGTAGCACCTGGCGTGCTTGACTCAAGAAAAATCGCTCCATATTCCCGTTTAAGCGTTGCTGCACCGCGATATTTGCGTCTCTTTTAGCGGTATTCGCGAAATGGCTTGACTCCTTTCACGCGAGAGTGAGATGAGTTGTTTGTCAAAGCGCTTTGAAGTCCTCCGGTGAGAGGTTGAAAGTGCCGTTGGGATTGTGATGGGAGGTTGATCACATGAAAAAGACTTTCTTGATGAGCGTCGCCGCGGCGGCGCTTTTTGCAGGTGGTGTTTCTGCCGCTGATTTGAAATTTGCTCCGGGCGAAGACGCCAAGTTCAATTGGAAGAGCTACGACGAATTCAAGGCATCGCATGCCGACCTCAAGGGTCAGCCGCTGACCATTTTCGGACCGTGGCGCGGCGAAGATGAAGCCTTCTTCCGCAGCATTCTTGCCTACTTCACCGAAGCGACCGGCATCGAAGCCACCTATTCGTCCTCTGAAAACTACGAGCAGCAGATCGTCATCGACACCCAGGCCGGTTCGCCGCCGAATGTCGCGATCCTGCCGCAGCCGGGCCTCTTTGCCGATCTGGCCAGCAAGGGCTTTCTGACGCCGCTGGGTGACGACACGGCCAAGTGGGTCAAGGACAATTACGGCGCCGGCGACAGCTGGGTCGGTTACGGCACCTACAAGGGCAAGGACGGCAAGGAAGGCTTCTACGCTTTCCCCTACAAGGCCGACGTGAAGTCGCTGGTCTGGTATGTGCCTGAAAACTTCAAGGAAGCCGGTTACAAGGTTCCGACCACCATGGAAGAACTCCATGCGCTGACGGACCAGATCGTCAAGGACGGCGGCGTTCCCTGGTGCATCGGTCTCGGTTCTGGCGGTGCAACCGGCTGGCCGGCAACCGACTGGATCGAAGACATCATGCTGCGCACGCAGAAGCCTGACGTCTACGACAAGTGGACCACCAACGAAGTGAAGTTCACCGATTCGGCCGTCGTTGCAGCGATCGACGAATTCGGCAAGTTCGCCAAGAACGAGAAGTATGTCGATGGCGGTGTCGCAGCCGTGGCTTCGACCGACTTCCGCGATAGCCCGAAGGGTCTCTTCGCCGTTCCGCCGAAGTGCTACCTGCACCACCAGGCTTCGTTCATCCCGTCCTTCTTCCCGGAAGGCACGAAGCTCGGCACCGATGCCGACTTCTTCTACATGCCGACCTATGCTGCGCATGCCGATCTCGGCAAGCCGGTTCTGGGTGCCGGCACGCTGGTGTCGATCACCAAGGACTCGAAGACGGCTCGCGCCTTCGTCGACTTCCTGAAGACGCCGATCGCACATGAAGTCTGGATGGCACAGTCGAGCTTCCTGACGCCTTACAAGGGTGTCAGCACCGCGGCTTACGCCAACGATCAGATGAAGCGCGAAGGCGAAATCCTGACGACGGCCACGACCTTCCGCTTCGACGGTTCGGACCTGATGCCCGGCAAGATCGGCGCTGGCGCCTTCTGGACGGGCATGGTCGATTTCGTCGGCGGCAAGTCTGCCGAAGACACCGGCAAGGAAATCCAGGCTGCCTGGGACGCCATCAAGTAATCATCCTTGAACGCTGCTGCGGGTTCCCCGCGGCAGCCCGGAATGCAGGGCCGGATTCGCAAAAGGATCCGGCCGGCACCGGAACTGTGGTCAAACACCTTGAAGAAGTTGACGCAGGCCGGTGTAAGCCCTTCAGATAGACTAGGGTAGCAGGGGAGGGACGAATGCTATCGCAGATAGTTTCCGCTTTGGGCGTGGTGGTCGTGGCGGTTTTCGCCTGCTCGGCCTATTTCTATTTCTCGAACAAGATTTTGGATCTGGCGCTGCCGGTCAGGGATGGTGATATCCATTCCGCCGCGCGCAATCTCAATCTTCGCGGCATGATCCGCCCCTGGCTTTTTCTCGGCCCGGCGCTTTTCCTGCTGATCGTCTATCTCGTCTATCCCGTGATCGCGACCTTCATTCTGTCCTTCTATGACAGATCAGGTTCGAATTTCGTCGGTTTCGCCAATTACACCTGGGCGCTCAGCGACCGCGAATTCCGCCAGTCGATCTTCAACAACATTCTCTGGCTCGCCGTCGTGCCGGCCGCCTGCACCTTCTTCGGTCTCGTCATCGCCGTGATGACCGACCGCATCTGGTGGGGCAATATCGCGAAAAGCATCGTCTTCATGCCGATGGCGATTTCCTTCGTCGGCGCTTCGGTCATCTGGAAGTTCATCTACGAATATCGCGGCGGCAACGACGTGCAGATCGGCCTCCTGAACGCCATCGTCCAGATGTTCGGCGGCACGCCTGAGGTCTGGATCTCGGTTCCGTTCTGGAACAATTTCTTCCTGATGGTCATCCTCATCTGGATCCAGACCGGCTTCGCCATGGTCATCCTGTCGGCCGCGCTTCGCGGTATCCCGGAGGAGACGATCGAGGCGGCTGTCATCGACGGCGCCAATGGCTGGCAGATCTTCTGGCGCATCATGGTGCCGCAGGTCTGGGGCACGATCGCCGTCGTCTGGACCACCATCACCATCCTCGTCCTCAAGGTCTTCGACATCGTTCTGACGATGACCAACGGGCAGTGGCAGACGATGGTGCTTGCGAACCTGATGTTCGACTGGATGTTCCGCGGAGGCGGGGATTCCGGCCGAAGTGCGGTTATCGCGCTGATCATCATGCTGGCCGTAACGCCGATCATGGTCTGGAACGTCCGTCGCGCCAACCGCGAACTCGGAGGGCACTGAGATGACCTTGTCAGGAAGCTTCTTCAAGATCGGCCCGGCCCGTCTCTTCGTTCACGCCTGCGTTCTCCTGATCGTCATCATCTGGCTGATCCCGACCCTCGGCATCTTCGTCAGCGCGCTGCGCGATAAGGATCAGATCGTCGTGTCGGGCTGGTGGACGTCCTTCGTCGGCTCCACCCGCACGGTGGCCGCCCGCGTCGGCGCCGCTGCCGATCAGAAGCAGGAAGGCCCGCTCTATGTCATCTCCGGCAATGTGTTGCAGGGCGATCTGGCCGGTCGCGCAATCAGCGCCTTCGGCACGCGCATCCAGCAGCCGTCGGCCTACAAGGTCGGCGAGAACGCCGATCTCGGCGATGGTCTCAACCTGCAGGTCAACACCGACGGCACCTACCGCTATATCAAGACCGCAGCCTTCACCGATGACGATGCCGGCCGCCGTGTTTACGTCGCGATCTCGACCCCGCCGGAATTCACGCTTGATAACTACAAGACGGTTCTGACGGGCGAGGGCATCGGCCAGTCCTTCATCAACTCGCTGACGGTGACGATCCCGGCGACGATCATCCCGATTCTCATCGCGGCCTTTGCGGCCTACGCGCTGAGTTGGATGGAGTTTCCGGGCCGCGCGCTGATCATCGCGCTGGTGGTGGGCCTCATCGTCGTGCCGCTGCAGATGTCGCTGATCCCGCTGCTCCGGCTCTACAATATCGTTGGCGCGGCACTCGATGCACCATCGAAAACCTATCCCGGCATCTGGCTGGCGCATACCGCCTTCGGCATGCCGCTCGCCATCTATCTGCTCCGCGCCTATATCGCGGGGCTGCCCAAGGAGATCATCGAATCCGCCCGTGTCGATGGCGCGACCGATTTCGAGATTTTCGTCAAAATCGTTCTTCCCTTGTCCTTCCCGGCACTCGCGTCCTTCGCGATCTTCCAGTTCCTGTGGGTGTGGAACGACCTGCTCGTCGCCATGGTCTTCCTCGGCACCGACAGGCAGCATCTCGTGCTCACCGGCAGCCTCAACGCGCTGCTCGGTTCGCGCGGCGGCAACTGGGAAATCCTGACGGCCTCGGCCTTCGTCACCATCATCGTTCCGCTGCTCGTGTTCTTCGGGCTGCAGCGATATCTGGTGCGTGGCCTGCTGGCGGGTTCGGTCAAGGGCGGCTGATCCAATCCCAAGACCTGACTTCGCATAGGAAAAGACATGAGCGTGGCATCTCAACCCAATTTGGCTGACGACAAGGACTGGTGGCGTGGCGCGGTGATCTATCAGATCTATCCGCGCTCCTACCAGGACTCCAATGGTGACGGCATCGGCGACCTGAAGGGCATCACCGCCCGGTTGCCGCATGTTGCTGCTCTCGGCGCCGACGCCATCTGGATCTCGCCGTTCTTCACCTCGCCGATGCGCGATTTCGGCTATGACGTATCGGACTACGAAAACGTCGATACGATCTTCGGCACGCTCGTGGATTTCGACACCCTGATCGCCGAGGCCCACCGCCTCGGCGTCAAGGTGATGATCGATCTCGTCATCTCGCATTCGTCGGACCAGCATCCGTGGTTCGTCGAAAGCCGGTCGAGCAAGACCAACGCCAAGGCCGACTGGTATGTCTGGGCCGATGCCAAGCCCGATGGTACGCCGCCCAACAACTGGCTTTCGATCTTTGGCGGTTCAGCATGGGCGTGGGATCCGACGCGCATGCAGTATTACATGCACAATTTCCTGACCTCGCAGCCGGATATGAACCTCCACAATCCCGAGGTTCAGGACCGCCTGCTCGATGTCGTCCGTTTCTGGCTGAAGCGCGGTGTCGACGGCTTCCGTCTGGATACGATCAACTTCTATTTCCACGACAAGCAACTGCGCGATAACCCGGCGCTGGCGCCCGAGCGCCGCAATGCGTCCACGGCACCGGCCGTGAACCCCTATAATTTTCAGGAACACCTCTACGACAAGAACCGCCCTGAGAATATCGACTTCCTGAAGCGCTTCCGTGCCGTGCTCGAAGAGTTTCCGGCGATCGCCGCCGTCGGCGAAGTCGGCGACAGCCAGCGCGGCCTGGAGATCGTCGGCGAATACACGTCCGGCAATGACAAGATGCACATGTGCTATGCCTTCGAGTTTCTGGCACCCGATCCGCTCTCGCCTGAGCGCGTCGAAGAGGTGATGAAGGATTTCGGCGCTGCGGCGCCCGATGGCTGGGCCTGCTGGGCTTTCTCGAACCACGACGTCATGCGCCATGTCAGCCGCTGGGGCTCGCTGGTGTCGGACCACGACGCCTTCGCCAAACAATATGCATCGCTGCTGATGACGCTGCGCGGTTCTGTCTGCCTTTATCAGGGCGAGGAGCTTGGCCTCACCGAGGCTGACCTTGCCTATCAAGACTTGCAGGATCCCTACGGCATCCAGTTCTGGCCGGAGTTCAAGGGCCGCGACGGTTGCCGTACCCCGATGGTCTGGGACAGCCAGGTTGCGCAGGGCGGTTTCTCCACCGTCAAGCCATGGCTGCCGGTTCCGGTTGAGCACATCCTGCGCGCCGTCAGCGTGCAGCAGGGCGACGAGAACTCGGTGCTCGAGCACTACCGGCGCTTCCTCGCCTTCCGCAAGCAGTTCCCCGCCTTCGCGAAGGGCGAGATCGCTTTCGAGGAGCCGCAGGGTGACGGCCTGATTTTCACGCGCGAATACGGCAACGAAAAAATGCTCTGCGTGTTCAACATGGGTGCTGCTGAAACGCTCATTACGTTGCCGGATGGTGACTGGCAGGCGTTGACGGGCCACGGCTTCACCAGCAATAACTATGGCGGAAAAATCGATATTCCGGCGTGGGGCGCTTATTTCGCCCGGCTCGCCTAAAAATCAGAGGGAGGCACTGATGACGGGACTGTCGCTTAAGGAAATTCGCAAGTCATATGGTTCCGTGGACGTTCTCCACGGCATCGACCTGGAGATCAAACAGGGCGAATTCATCGTCTTCGTCGGTCCCTCCGGCTGCGGCAAGTCCACGCTGCTGCGCATGATCGCCGGCCTTGAGAACATCACCGGCGGCGACATGTATATCGATGGCCAGCTGGTCAACGATGTGCCGCCGTCGAAGCGCGGTATCGCCATGGTGTTCCAGTCCTATGCGCTCTATCCGCATATGACCGTTTACGACAACATGGCCTTCGGCATGAAGATCGCCGGTGAGAACAAGCAGGAGATCGATCGCCGCGTCCGCGCTGCCGCCGACAGCCTGCAGCTCGGCAAGTATCTCGACCGTCTTCCGAAGGCTCTGTCCGGTGGCCAGCGCCAGCGTGTTGCCATCGGCCGTGCCATCTGCCGCAATCCGAAGGTCTTCCTCTTCGACGAGCCGCTGTCCAACCTCGACGCCGCGCTGCGTGTTGCCACGCGCATCGAGATCGCCCGGCTCAACGAGCAAATGGCCGATACGACGATGATCTACGTCACCCACGACCAGGTCGAGGCGATGACGCTGGCGGACCGCATCGTCGTGCTCTCGGCAGGTCATATCGAGCAGGTCGGGGCACCACTGGAACTCTACGAGCGTCCGGCAAACCTCTTCGTCGCCAAGTTCATCGGCTCTCCGGCCATGAACATCATCCCGGCAACCATCGCGGAAGCCGGTAGCACGACGACGGTCACTCTCACCGGCGGCAAATCGGTTACTCTCGACATCCCGACCGCCGCTTCCGAAAAGGGCAAGTCCGCCAGCTTCGGCGTCCGCCCTGAGGATCTCGAGATCGCCAGCGGCGATGCCTACCTCTTCGAAGGCGAAGTCTCGATCGTCGAAGCGCTCGGCGAAGTGACGCTGCTTTACATCGAAGGCTTGGTTCCGGGCGAGCCGATCATCGTCAAGCTGCCCGGCACGATCGACATCAAGAAGGGCCAGAAAATGCGCTTCTCGGCCGATCGCCAGAAGCTGCATCTCTTCGATGCCGAAGGCCGCACCTACCGTCGCTGACAGCCAAAATTGGGGGCTTTTTCACGAAGCCCCCGAAGCCCTCCGTTCGACACTTTCTGTTAAGTCGGCGCTGCTAGCATTTCCCCATTGTATCGAGTGGGGAATAAGGTCGTGGGTGTATCAAATCCATCGCCATCAGGGCATTTTTTGAACAAGGAAGAATCCTTCATGTATGACCGCGAACAGCGGTTCAAAATGGAGGACACGATGAACGCGGCGCGTCTCGAATATACCGAGAAGGGCGTCATGCACATGGCCTCGCGCCGTTGCGATATCGTTCGCATCTCGATGAGCTCGGCGGTTCTCGCCATCCTGACGCAGTTCAATCTGCCCAAGCAGTTCTATCTGGACATCCCGGATGCACGCATCACCAAGGTCGGCTGCATGTTGATGCGGGTGAATGCCAACAATACTGTGGAAGTCCGCTTCCTGCGTCTGCTGACGCAGAAGGAACTCAACAAGATCTTCGTCTACAGCACGCATCCGGCGCATCGCGACTATGTCCTCGACGTTCGCGGCTGATCAGGGCTGCAGGACCTGAAAAGAAAAAAGCCCGCGAGTTGATCGCGGGCTTTTTCGTTTAGTGGAAGAGGACGCTCGCTCCGTGATCGGAGGCGCCGACCGCGCGGCGGAACGGCGCGAAGAGCTCGCGGCCCATGCCCCATTCGTTTTCCGAAAGATCGGCCGTCACCGGCTCGCGTTCGGCCATGGTTGCGGCATCGACGAGCACCTCAAGCGTGCCGCGGATGGCGTCGAGACGAATGATGTCGCCATCCTGGATGCGGGCGATCGGACCGCCTTCGACGGCCTCCGGCGTCACATGGATCGCTGCCGGAACCTTGCCCGATGCGCCGGACATGCGCCCGTCGGTCAGAAGCGCGACGCGGAAGCCGCGGTCCTGCAGCACGCCGAGCGGCGGCGTCAGCTTGTGCAGCTCCGGCATGCCGTTGGCCTTCGGACCCTGGAAGCGCACGACAGCGACGAAATCGCGGTTGAGCTTGCCTTCCTTGAAGGCGTCCTGCAGCTCCTGCTGGCTGTGGAAGACGATTGCCGGGGCCTCTATGATATGGCGATCCGGCTTTACCGCCGAGATCTTGATGACCGCCTTGCCGAGATTGCCGCGCAGCATCTTCAAGCCACCATTCGCCTGGAAGGGCGTCTCGATGCTGGCAAGCACCTTCGGATCATGGCTCTTCTCGGGGGAGGGCTCGCGGACGACGGTGTTGTTGTCGCCGAGGCGGGCGTCGATCGTGTAGGCTTCGAGGCCCTGACCGGCGACCGTGCGCACGTCGCCATGCAGCATGCCCTGCTTCAGGAGCTCCTTGATCAGGAAGCCCATGCCGCCCGCAGCGTGGAAGTGGTTTACGTCGGCGAGGCCGTTCGGATAGACGCGGGCAAGCAGCGGGATTTCTTCCGAGAGCTCGGCGATATCCTGCCACGTCAGCTGGATACCGGCCGCGCGCGCCATGGCGACGAGATGCAGCGTGTGGTTCGTGGAACCACCCGTCGCATGCAGGCCGACAACGCCGTTCACCACCGACCGCTCGTCGATCATCTCGCCTGCCGGCGTGAATTGGTTGCCGAGCGCCGTGATGGCGAGCGCCCGCTTGGCGGCTTCACGCGTCAGCGCTTCGCGCAGCGGCGTGCCGGGATTGATGAAGGAGGAGCCGGGCATATGGAAGCCCATGATCTCCATCAGCATCTGGTTGGAATTGGCAGTGCCGTAGAAGGTGCAGGTGCCCGGGCCGTGATAGGACTTGGATTCGGCTTCCAGCAGTTCTGCGCGGCCGACCTTGCCTTCGGCATAGAGTTGGCGCACGCGCGACTTCTCGTCGTTCGGCAGTCCCGTCGTCATCGGCCCGGCGGGCACGAAAATTGACGGCAGGTGGCCGAAGGAGAGAGCGGCGATGACAAGCCCGGGAACGATCTTGTCGCAGACACCGAGGAAGAGCGCCGCATCGAACATGTTGTGCGACAGGCCCACACCTGCAGACATGGCGATCAGATCACGCGAGAAGAGCGAAAGCTCCATGCCCGGCTGGCCCTGGGTCACGCCATCGCACATGGCAGGCACGCCGCCTGCGACCTGCGCAATGCCGCCAGCCTCGGCAGCCGCCTCACGGATGATTGCCGGGTAGGTCTCGAACGGCTGGTGGGCCGAGAGCATGTCGTTATAGGCGGTGATGATACCGAGGTTCGGAACGCGGTCGCCGGCGAGCGCATCCTTCTCGGCGGGGGAACAGACCGCGAAGCCGTGCGCAAGGTTTGCGCAGCCGAGGATAGACCGGACGGCACCCTTCGATGCCGCGCCGCGCAGGCGCTCCAGATATCGCTCGCGTGTCGGCTTCGATCGCTCGACGATGCGGGAGGTAATCGCAGAAATGCGTGCGTTAGCGGACATGGGAGTTATCCTGCCTTGGTTGCTGTTCAAATTGTCTGTTCGCGGCTCGCCCGAAGGCTTGGTCTTACGGAGCCCAGTAGATATCGACCGGCGTTGCCGCCCGCCGCAGCACGGCCCGGATCGGCATCTCTGCCTCGTCTCCGGCGCCTTCAGCCTTCGTCAGCACGTCCTTCTTGCCCTGGCCTTCGATATGAAGCACCAGGAGCTTGGCATCCTGAAGGCTGGAGAAGGTGAAGGTCAGGCGCGGCTCGCCGGCATCCTGCGCTTCCATAGTGATGATGCCGCGCGGCGTCTTCGGATCGAGCGCGACCGCAAGATTGTTGCCGCCCGGGAAGAACGAAGCCGTATGGCCATCGCCCCCCATGCCGAGGATGACGATATCGAACGGATTGCCGACCGATGTCGTCTCTGCGCTGGCAAGCTTCGCGGCACTTTCCGCGGAGCCCGTGTTGTGGAAGAGCGGCAGGAACCGCGCTGCTTTTGCCTTGTTCTGCAGCAGGTTGCTGGCAACCAGCAGATGGTTCGAGCGGTCGCTGGTTTCAGGCACGAAGCGCTCGTCGACGAGCGTGATCGTTACCTTCGGCCAGTCGAGGTCGCGCGTCGAAAGCGCCTGGAAGAAGGCTTTCGGCGTGGAACCGCCGGAAACGGCGATCGTAGCCGTTCCCTTCGCTGCAATCGCCTTGGAAAGCGTGTCCGCAACCTTGTCTGCAAGGTTGGCGGCCAGTTCCGCGGCATTGGCAAAAGCATGCATGGTCGCTGCCATCGCTCTCAATCCTAGATGTTGTCGTGCCAGGTGCGGCCGTCGCGCTCGATCAGCGCGATAGCCTGGCTCGGGCCCCAGGTGCCTGCGGTGTAACCCTGAACCAGCTGGCCGGTGGATTCCCAGCCCTTCAGGATCGGGTCGACCCAGTCCCATGCCGCCTCGACTTCGTCGCGGCGCATGAACAGCGTCTGGTTGGAGCGAATGACGTCCATCAGCAGACGTTCGTAGGCGTCCGGGTTGCGGACATGGAACGCTTCGGCGAAGCTCATGTCGAGCGAAACGTTGCGCAGGCGCATGCCGCCCGGACCCGGATCCTTGATCATCAGTGACTGCTTGACGCCTTCGTCAGGCTGCAGGCGGATGATCAGCTGGTTCTGGCTGATGCGGCCGGCCGACTGGTCGAACACCGAGTGCGGGATCGGCTTGAAGGTGATGACGATCTCCGACATGCGGCCGGCAAGACGCTTGCCGGTGCGGATGAAGAACGGAACGCCGGCCCAGCGCCAATTGTTGATCTCGGCCTTGATGGCGACGAAGGTTTCGGTGTTGGAAACGCCGCCTTCGAGTTCTTCGAGATAGCCCTTGACCGGGCCGGTGCCGGAGGCGCCGGCGCGGTACTGGCCGCGAACCGTCATCTGCTCGACATTCGAGGCGTTGATCGGCTTCAGGGCGCGCAGCACCTTCAGCTTCTCGTCGCGCACGGCTTCGGAATCCATCGAGGAGGGAACTTCCATCGCGGTCAGGCAAAGCAGCTGCAGGATATGATTCTGCACCATGTCGCGCAGCGCGCCTGCCGTATCGTAGTAACCGGCGCGGCCTTCGAGGCCGACGGCTTCTGCAACCGTGATCTGTACGTGGTCGATGTAGTTGGCGTTCCACAGCGGTTCGTAGAGGGCATTGGCAAAGCGCAGCGCCATCAGGTTCTGCACCGTTTCCTTGCCGAGATAGTGGTCGATGCGGAAGATCTGCTCTTCCTTGAAGGCCTTGCCGATGCTGTCGTTCAACGACAGCGCCGATGCGAGGTCGCGGCCGATCGGCTTTTCAACGACGATGCGGGTCGACTTGGTGATCAGCTTGTGTTCGTGGATCTTCTGCGAGATGTCGCCGAAGATGCCAGGCGCAACCGCGAGGTAGAAGGCGCGAACGCGATCCTTGCCGTCGTCGAGCAGCTTCTTCAGCTTGTCCCAGCCGGCGTCCGAACGGGCATCGACCGATACGTAATGCAGACGCTTGCAGAACTTTTCGACTTCCGCTTCGTCATATTCACCCTTCTTCAGATGCTCCTTGAGGGCGTCCTGGGCGAACTTGCGGTATTCTTCGTCGGTCAGCGGGCTGCGCGAAGCGCCGATGATGCGCGTCGGTTCGGTGAACTGTCCCTCGATCTGGCGGTGGTAGAGGGCGGGCAGGAGCTTGCGCTCGGCAAGGTCGCCACTGCCGCCGAAGACGACATAATCAAAGGGTTCAACGGGAATGATCTGGCTGCTCATGAGCTTTTCTCTCAATCAGTCTGGTTGGCGGCCGTTTTAATCTAATCGATTTAAAAAAGCCAGTGTGCGATGCAATGAATCTCTCGGGTCCCGGTTTTAAAGCGAATTGACCCGAGAGGAAATCCCGCAATCGCCCTAAAACTTGTCGCGCAGCGCGAACCAGGACAAGGCTAGGAAAAGCAGCGGTGCCCGCATGGCTGGTCCGCCGGGAAAGGCCGGGATATCGAGCCCTTTGAAGAGGTCGAGTTCCCCTGATTTTCCAAGAACCGTTTCTGCATAAAGTTTGCCGCAGTAATTTGACAGCATCACGCCATGGCCGGAATAACCGCCGATCGATGTCACATTCGGCATCACTTCGCGCACGAAGGGCTGCCGCGGCAGGGTGATGCCGACCGAGCCGCCCCAGGCATGGGTGATCTCGACGTCCTTCAATACGGGGTAGATCTCGGCGATCTGGCGGCGGATGTGCTCCGTGATGTCGCGCGGGTTGTCGGAGGTATAGGCCTCGCGCCCGCCAAACAGCAGCCGCCCGTCCTTCGACTTGCGGAAATAGCGCACGACGAAGCGCGAGTCGGCAACCGCTTCGCCGCCCGGCAGCACGGAGGGGAAGTTCTCCAGCGGCGCGGTGGCGCCGATGAAGGAGCGGATCGGCATGACGTGGCTTGCCGTCACCGGCTCAAGATTGCCGATGTAACCGTTGCAGGCAATCAGCGCCTTGTCCGCGGTGATCGTTCCCCTCGGAGTATCGATCTTCACCTTGCCGCCGTCATTGCGGACGGCGCTTGCCGGCGTCATCTCGAAGATCTGAGCGCCGGCATTGGCGGCGACGCGGGCAAGCCCGACCAGCAGTTTCAGCGGGTGGATATGTCCGGTGCCGGTGTCGCGCACGCCACAATGATAGCGCTTCGACCCCAGCCGCTCCTGCGTCTCTTCCCTGTCCATAAAGCGCACATGCGGATAATCGTAGCGCGAGGCTGCGATCTCGGCATTTTCGGCATATGAACGCTTGTAGCTCTCCTTGTGCGCCACGTTCATCTGCCCGGGCATGAACTCGATGTCGATCTGATGTTCGTTGGCGAAATCGAGCAGGTGCTTCTTTGCACCCTCCGCCAGGTCGAACAGCGCCTTGGAGCGCTCGTAGCCGATCTTCTCTTCGAGTTCCTCCGGCCACCAGCGCTGGCCGGTGCCGAGCTGGCCGCCGTTGCGGCCGGATGCACCGTCGCCGAAGCGGTTGGCATCGATGAGCACGACCGATACCCCCGCCTTGGCGAGATTGTAGGCCGCCTGCAGCCCGGTATAGCCGCCGCCGACAATGGCGACGTCACAGGTTCTGGATCCGTCGAGCTCCGGATAGGTCGGCCGCTCGCCCGCCGTTGCCTGATACCAGGAAACGCCGGGCGCGATCGGGCTCTGCCAGTCTTGCTTCACCGCCATGAGGAATGCCTCCTCACACGTTGAGCAGCAGGAACTCGCGCTCCCAGGGGCTGATCACTTCCATGAAGGTCTCGAACTCGCCGCGCTTGACGCCGGCATAGAGCCCGATGAACTCCGCGCCGAACACCTCTTCGAAGGCCGGCTCGTCTTCCATCAGCGCCACGGCTTCCAGCAATCCGCGCGGCAGGTCGATCGAGCCTTCGTTGGCGGCATCTTCCGTCGGTGCCGTCGGCTCGATTTCCTTCATGATCCCCAGCAGACCCGAAGCCAGCGAAGCCGCCAGCGCCAGATAGGGATTGGCATCCGAGCTCGGCAGCCGGTTCTCGACGCGGCGCGCCTGCGGATCGGAAACCGGAACGCGGAAGGCCGTCGTGCGGTTGTCGTAGCCCCAGGCGTTGTTCACAGGACAGGACATGTTCGGCGCCAGGCGGCGGTAGGAGTTGACGTAGGGTGCCAGCATCGCCAGCGCGCTCGGCACGTATTTCTGCATGCCGCCGATAAAGTGGAAGAATTCCTTCGAGGGTGAGCCATCCGGGTTGGAGAAGACATTCTTCCCCGTCTCCTCGTTGACCACCGACTGGTGGATATGCATCGCCGAACCCGGCTGCCCCTGCATCGGCTTGGCCATGAAGGTCGCGAAGATGCCATGCTTCAGCGCCGCTTCGCGGATCGTGCGCTTGAACATAAAGACTTGGTCGGCAAGCTCGATCGGATTGCCGTGGCGTAGGTTGATTTCGAGCTGCGCCGGACCTTCTTCGTGAATCAGCGTATCGATCTCGAGACCCTGCTTCTCCGAGAAATGGTAGATATCGTCGATCAGTTCGTCGAACTCGTTGATCCCGGCGATCGAATAGCCTTGTCCCCCGAGGATCGAACGGCCCGAGCGGCCCTTCGGCGGATGCAGCGGGTAGTCGGGGTCATCGTTGGTGGCGACCAGATAGAACTCGATTTCGGGCGCGACAACAGGCTTCCAGCCACGGGCGCTGTAGAGGCCCATGATGCGCTTCAGCACGTTGCGCGGCGTGTAGGACACTTCGCCGCCATCGGAATTGACGATATCGCAGATCACCTGCGCCGTCGGGTCGGTTTCCCATGGCACGACGGAGAGCGTCGAAAGGTCGGGGACCAGCTTGAGGTCGCTGTCGCGCGGCTCATAGCGGAAGCTTTCCGTCTCCTCGGGATAGGCGCCCGAGATCGTGTGGCGGTAGATCGCCGAAGGCAGGGCAAGCGAGGTGTTGGAGGTGAATTTCGATGTCGGCATCATCTTGCCGCGCGGAACGCCAGCGAGGTCGGGGGTGATGCATTCGATGTCTTCGATGCCGCGTGCCCGTAGCCACTGTGCCGCTTCCTTCCAGTTCGCTACGCCGCGCGACGACCCAGGGTCAGGGGGAGTCTTGATCGTGGGGCTAACGTTCTTGGCAGGCTTAAGCGTTGTCTTTTTTGGAGACATGACACACCGGTTACGTTGATCGGAAGGCCATAATAGCCAGAGTTTGGCAATTGGCGAGGGGGGTAGAGGCGTTGACTTTCGCCATTTGATAGAAAAAGAAGGCACACTTTACGGAAGGAAACCGGCTTGAGACGGAAGAGCGATGTGATCGTCATCGGCGCGGGCGCCGCCGGCATGATGTGTGCCATCCGCGCCGGCCAGCGCGGCCGCTCCGTTCTGGTTCTCGACCATGCCAAGACCCCCGGCGAGAAGATCCGTATCTCTGGCGGCGGCCGCTGCAATTTCACCAATATCCATGCAGGGCCGAAGAATTTTCTCTCCGCCAACCCGCACTTCTGCAAGTCGGCGCTCGCCCGCTTCACCCCCGCCGATTTCGTCGCCATGGTCGACAGGCACAAGATCGCCTGGCACGAGAAGGCGCTCGGCCAGCTGTTCTGCGATGACAGCGCCAAGGATATCATCCATATGCTGCTCGACGAGATGCGGGCGGCCGGCGCCGAATGGCAGTTGCGCACCGAAATCCTCGGTGTCGAAAAGACGGACGAAGGTTTTCGTGTCGATACTTCGGAAGGCGCCTACGAGTGCGCTTCCTTGGTGATCGCCACCGGCGGCAAGTCGATCCCGAAAATGGGCGCCACCGGCTTTGCCTATCGGATCGCCGAGCAGTTCGGGCTTCCGATGACCGAGACCCGCCCCGGCCTGGTGCCGCTGACGCTTGATCCGCTGCTGCTGGAAGCGATCGCGCCGCTCTCGGGCATCGCCGCTCCGGCTGAAATCCGCCACGGCAAGACGGCGTTCCGGGAAGCGCTGCTTTTCACCCACCGTGGCCTCAGCGGCCCGGCGATCCTGCAGATCTCGTCCTATTGGCGCGAAGGCGAGGGGATCACCGTCGATATCGAACCCGATGTCGATCTGCTCCAGCATCTGAAGAAAGCCAAGCAGACGAATGGCCGCCAGTCGGCGCAGACGGCGCTGGCGGACATCCTGCCGAAGCGTCTCGCCCAATACCTCGTCGAGCGCGAAGGCATTTCCGGCAACATGGCCGACCTCTCCGATAAGGCGCTGACGCGGCTTGCGGACGCCGCGCAGAAATGGACGGTCAAGCCGTCTGGCTCCGAGGGATACCGCACGGCGGAAGTGACACTTGGCGGCATCGACACATCAACGCTGGAATCGAAGACGATGGAAGCGAAGGCCGTTCCTGGCCTCTATTTCATCGGCGAATGCGTCGATGTCACGGGCTGGCTCGGCGGCTATAACTTCCAGTGGGCCTGGGCCTCGGGTTTTGCTGCAGGTGAATCCTTATAGGCTCGAATCCGGGCAAATAGATTCAAGACTTCTTAAGCCGGGTGCGCCATCGTGTCTCAATGGCAACGATGGAACAAGCTTCCCATTTAAAGCTTTACCGCACAGCCATTTTGATGGATTGTTACAGTATTGAGAAAAGTGAGGTCCTTTAGATGAATAGGAACACACGCCGCGCCCGCGCCATCGCAATCGCCCAGGCAAAGCCTGACACGAAACTCGCGACGCTCCGCTTTCTCATGCTCGCCACCGGCGCAACCGCTGCGATTATCGCCTTGGTGATCGCGCACGCCGTCTGACCTTTCCGAATTATCATATAATTTGCGGTCTGCCCTTGGCGTGCAGCCGCATGGCGTTGATCGGAAAGGCCATTTCAAACGATTTGGCTTATCCGAAAATTAATATCTCTTCTGTCACACTTGCTGAAACTATGGGCATCCCGTTTCGTGCGGCGATGACTTGGCAATGATTGCCGCCTGAGCCCTCGGGTTTCCCATTATTCCAAAAAAGTCAGCTCGATGCACTCGACCGGCGCAGCAACAGCAGCCGGTGGGAGGAGTGGTGTATGGAAGGCCGGTATAGCCATGTTCATTGATAAGATCCTGTCGCGCTTCAAGATCAAGACGAAAGTCCTGATCTTCGTTCTGCCTTTCGTCGTCGCCATCTCGGCGGTCGGCCTCACCGGCCTTTACGCCTCCGGCATGCTGCAAGGGCGCATGGAAATTTCGAACAGCATTCTGCAGTCGCTGAGCGGCTTCAAGGATCTCTACGGCTCCATGGATGACTTCCTGCAGAACACCAACGAGCAGGCTCGCGACAAGCTCTACGCGGATATCAAGACACAGGGCGAAACTTTGAACGCCACCCTGTCTCAGATCGGCGAGAATGCCGGCCGCGACAATCTGCAGGCTGCGATGGACGGCACCAGCGCCATTTCGGGCACCGTCGGCAAACTCTGGACGCTGCATGACCAGGAAGTCGCGCTGCGCAAGCAGATAGACGACGCCCAGAAGGTGATGATCACCAACCGCTTTAACGTCAGCTACGACGCGCGTCAGCTCGAAGAGAGCGTGCGCACCGACGAAGGCAACGCGACCGCAACGCTTCGCGCCGCCGACCGTCTGCTGAAGGGCGGCGATACGCTGGCAACCGCCATGAACGACTTCAACAAGGCGCAGCTTCCTGCCGACAAGCTGAAGGTCGTGACGACGGCGCTGCCGACGATCATCAAGGCTCAGCGGATGATCGAAATCTCGGTTCCGCAGAACCAGAAGAGCATGACGCAGTCGATGGCCCAGACCATCAGCGATCTGAAGACGCAAGCCGCCGCGCCCGATGCCGGCTCCGATGACGGCGTTGCCAATCTCGGCCGTCTCGTTTCCCGCTTCCGCCAGATGTCCACCTACACGCAGCTGACGGCCACGCAGATGATGCGCGAAGCGACGACCACCTTCGTTCAGCTCGACAGCCGTATCGCCCAGACCAACTCGGTTCTGGAAGACACCCGCCGTCTGGAAACGTCGATCTATTCGCTACAGCTGGTGCTCGCCGATTTCAGCGCCAAGCCGACCAAGGAGAACCGGGTTCGCCTGAACCAGGAAATCTCGACCCTCAACACCATGCTGAACACCCTGCAGGCCAGCGCCAAGGGCATGGACTTTGCCGGTGACATCATCTCGGCGATTACTCCCGCGCTCGTCTCGATGGACAAGGACGCGCAGAGCCTCGTCGATGTCATCAATCAGCGCATCAGCGATTATGCCGCTGCCCGCCAGGAACTCGACAGCGTCTGGGGTCAGCTGACCAGCTTCGCCGAACTGCAGAAGCAGACGGCTGGCGCCGAGCGCGAGCAGGCGAACAGCATCTCCGTCGGCACCACCGGCCTCGGTATCCTGGTTTCGATCATCGGCGGCATCGCCCTGGTTCTGACCCTGCAGCGCCCGATCGGCCAGATCACCGCTGCGATGCGCCGCATCGCCGAGGGCGCGCTCGACACCAATATCTCCGGTGAGCAGCGCTACGATGAAATCGGCGACATCGCCCGCGCCCTCGGGATCTTCAAGGAAAATGCGATCTCCAAGATCCGCATCGAGGAGCAGAGCGACGAGGAGCGTCAGGCCGCGGAGCACGAGCGCCAGCGCAACGATGCCGAAAAGCGCGAGATGGACCGCCAGATCGAATACGCGGTCAACGAACTTGCCGCCGGTCTGCAGCGCATGTCGCAGGGCGATATCTCCACGACGATCGACACGCCGTTCATCGGCCGCCTCGAGCAGCTGCGTGAAGACTTCAACGGCTCGATGTTCCGCCTCCAGGAGACCATGAGCCAGATCCGCGATAATGTGCAGATGATCCAGGGCAACGGCAACCAGATGGCCCAGTCGGCCGAAGATCTTGCCAAGCGTACGGAACAGCAGGCTGCCTCGCTCGAAGAGACCGCTGCTGCCGTCGACGAGATCACCGTTACCGTCCGCTCGTCTGCCGAGCGCGCCAAGGATGCCGACCAGATCGTCCGTAAGGCCAAGCGCAGCGCCGATGACTCGGCAACCGTCGTCGGCAAGGCGATCGATGCCATGGGCCGTATCGAAGATGCGTCGCGACAGATCGAGCAGATCATCGGTGTCATCGATGAGATCGCCTTCCAGACCAACCTGCTGGCGCTGAACGCCGGTATCGAAGCTGCGCGCGCCGGTGAGGCGGGCAAGGGCTTTGCCGTCGTCGCGATGGAAGTTCGCGAGCTTGCCCAGCGCTCCGCCGCTGCCGCGCAGGAGATCAAGGGCCTGATCAACAAATCGACGACGGAAGTCAGCTCCGGTTCGCAGTCGGTGCAGGAAACCGGCACAGTGCTGGCGAAGATCAGCGCGCAGATCGTCACCATCAGCCAGCATGTCGAAATGATCGCCCGCGCCAGCCACGATCAGTCCGGTGCGCTGCAGGAAGTCAACGCCACCGTCAACTCGATGGACCAGATGACCCAGCAGAACGCCGCCATGGTGGAAGAGACGACGGCAGCAAGCCGCGAACTCGCTTCCCAGGCAGACAGCCTGCTTACTCTCGTGCAGCAGTTCAAGATCGAAGGCGAATCGCACACGGCCTATTACCGCGCTGCCTGATCCCAGCCGAAAACCAGATGAAGAAAACGGCGCCGCGTGGCGCCGTTTTCTGTTTGTCGAACAACGTCAATGACTTGGAAAATATCCGCCATGGTTGTGTTCTTGCTGCGACAGGCCATATTTTCTACCGATGTGGGAAAAGACATAGGTAAATTATCATACTTATGAAATTTATTGCATTTTTTCAGGTAATTAGAGGAAAATTTTCTTTAACGTTTAACGCATAGAGTATCTGCAATTCATCTTGCAGAGGGCCCTCATGCTGCGCTTTTTCTCGACATCCATCGTCCGCCAGGCGGTCGCGATCACACTCGGTCTGCTTGTGGTCAGCACCGGCGCGATCGTTGCCGTGACCTATTACGACCTCAGCCGCTATGTGATGGACAACGCCGTCTCCGATGCCAGGGACGCAAACCGCACCATGGCCATCCTCTATGGCGCAGGCGATCAGAGCGCCACGATCACGGTCACGGATTCGCAGCTCGCCACCGTCACCGAAGAAAAGATCCCCGCATTCACCGACCACTCGCTGGTCGATCGCACGGCTCAGGCGATCGCTGGCGTCGCCACGATCTTCGACAAGCAGGGCAGCGACTATGTGCGCGTCTCGACCAATGTGAAGAAGGAAGACGGCAGCCGCGCTGTCGGCACCAAGCTTGCCGCCGATCATCCGGCGCAGACGGTGCTTGCCAAGGGCGACGCCTATTACGGCCCGGCTGTCCTGTTCGGCAAGAACTACATGACCGGCTATTTCCCGGTGAAGAATGCCGCCGGCGCCAATATCGGCATCCTCTTCATCGGCATTCCGATGGAAGTTTATTTCGCCCGGCTGCAGCATCTGCAGGTCCTCGTCATCGGCGCAGGTGCTGCCGTGATGCTGGCCGTCAGCCTGCTTGCCTTCTTTGCCATCCGCCGGACGGTCAGCCCGCTCCAGGCGCTGACGAAGACGGTGCATGCGATCTCCTCGGGCAATCTCTCCGGTGCCATTCCCTGTGTCGACAAGCGCAACGAATTCGGCGAGATCGGCCGCGCCCTGGAAGCCTTCCGCGACAGCGCCAAGGCACGCCAGGACCTGGAAACCCAGGCCGCCGAACAGCGCGCGCTGACGGAAGCCGAGCGCACCCGCAACGACGCCGACAAGCGCACGCTCGACGGCCAGATTGACTTCGCCGTCAACCAGCTCGCCGCCGGTCTCGGCCGTCTGGCGCAGGGCGATGTTTCGGAAACCATCGAAACGCCTTTCGTCGGCCGCCTCGAGCAGCTGCGCGTTGATTTCAACAGCTCGCTGCTGCGTCTGCAGGACACGCTGTCGAGCATCCGCGACAATGCCAACGCCATCCAGCGCAATAGCGGCGCGATGCTCGCCTCTGCCGGTGAGCTCTCCAAGCGCACCGAGGCGCAGGCCGCCAACCTTGAAGAGACGGCTGCAGCCGTCGAGGAAATCACCGTTACCGTCCGCTCTTCCGCGGAACGGGCCCGCGAGGCCAACAACACTGTGGCGCTGACCAAGAAGACCGCCGACAGCTCCGGCGCCGTGGTCGGCGATGCCGTGGCTGCCATGGGGCGTATCGAGGAAGCCTCGCAGAAGATCGAACAGATCATCGAAGTCATCGACGACATCGCCTTCCAGACCAATCTTCTGGCGCTGAATGCCGGTATCGAAGCCGCCCGTGCGGGTGAAGCGGGCAAGGGCTTTGCCGTTGTCGCGCAGGAAGTGCGCGAACTGGCGCAGCGCTCGGCCGATGCCGCCCGCGAGATCAAGGGTCTGATCGAGAAGTCGACCCGCGAGGTTACGGCTGGTTCGGAGCTGGTGCAGAAGACCGGCAATGTCCTGGCTTCGATCAGCCAGGAGATCATCGTCATCAGCAAGCATGTCGAGACGATTGCCACGGCCAGCCAGGATCAGTCGGCCGCTCTTCAGGAGGTCAACGGTTCGGTCAATGCCATGGACCAGATGACCCAGAAGAACGCTTCGATGGTCGAGGAGACGACGCAGGCAAGCCGCCAGCTCGCCGACGAAGCCGACGCGCTGATGGGCCTGCTCCAGCAGTTCCGCATCGGCAACGCTGCCGCAGCTCACCGTCCGGCAAGACGGGCCGCCTGATCGGCATGCATTGAATGAATGGTCCTGGGCCGCGCCTCATCAGCGCGGCCTTTGTTTTTGAGGCCGATATCCGTCAGCCACGCGATGGCCCGTACAATCCGCGAGTTGCCATATTGCTCGTAGAATTCGTCCTCCGACGTCTGGCGGCAAATACGCCCGCCCTGCGACAGCCCGATCATGTTGGCGATGGCGATCTGGTCGATCATGATGATGTCCTCCGTTTTACGAGACATCACTTCAGATACACATCAAAAATCGCTTCTTAAACACGCGAAATCGACATATGATTTTCACCGATGAAAAACACGACCTGGGATTCCTATCAGCTTTTCCTGCAGGTGGCGCGCCTCGGCGGGCTGACGGGCGCGAGCGGTACCAGCGGGCTCAGCCCGGCTACCGTCGGCCGCCGCATGCTCGAACTCGAACAGGACACCGGTCGGACGCTGTTTGTCCGCAGCCAGACCGGTTATCGCCTGACCCCGGACGGACAGGCATTGCTCGACCATCTGCAGGAAATGGAAGCCGCTGCCCGCAAGATAGATGCCTGGCGGCAGTCGGGCGAGGGTGGGGCAACGGTCAGGATCGCTGCCGGAACATGGGTGGCCTGGTTGCTGACCGAGAATTTTTCAGCGATCCGCATGCCTGGCGATCCGTTCTCCGTCTCGCTGACAATCGGCGAAACGCGCGCTAATCTCTCTTACCGCGAAAGCGATATCGGCATTCGCGCCTTCGAGCCCGAAGAGGCGAACCTTGCCGCCCGCCTGCTCGGCGAGGTCGCTTATGCCGTCTATGTCAGGCGCAATGCCGCCGACGCCGCCGAGCAATGGGTGGCCGTTGCCGAAGACGAAGCGATCTCCGGCTATCTGCGCTGGCCTTATCGAAACGCATCCGGCCCGATCGCCGCCACCGTCAACCGGCCGCGATCGCTGCCGGATCTGGTGCGGGCGGGTGCGGGCAGGGCGGTCCTGCCCTGTTTCGTCGGCGATCTCGATCCCGAGCTACAGCGTCTCGGCGCCGAAATCCCGGAATTGCGGCATCGCCAATGGATCGTCATGAACAACGAAGACCGCCACCGGCCGGAAATCCGCGCGGTTGCCGATCGCATGACGAAGCTGTTGAAGAGCTATTCCGACCTCTTCGCCGGAAAGCGCGCCAGCCGCAGCTAGCGTTAGGGGATCAGCCGCCGCACCAGCGCCACCTGGCTGTTGACGCCAAGCTTGGAGAAGATGTTCTTCAGGTGCGAGCGTGCCGTCTCGTAGCTGATGTCGTTGAGCTTCGCCGTATCGCGCAGCGACAGGCCGCTGGCGATGGAGGAGGCAATGCGCAGTTCGGCGGCGGTCAGGTGCTCGTTGCCGTTCAGCCTGTCGTTCAAATGGGCGCAGGTGCCGCCGGAGCGTTCGATGATCAACGCCGATGTCGGCTCCTGCAGGAACTCGCTCATGAAATCGGATTGCAGCCGAACCAGCGTATACTTCACATTGCCGATGCGCCCGCTGCAAACCGGCTGCAGCGGCTCGCTGGAATGGCCGGTCGCGCGCAGCTGCTCGTTGATACCAGCGTCGTTGACATTGAGCCGTCCGGTTGGCGTGACACTGATGCCGCAGCCTTCGGTGAGCAGCCTTTGTGCGGCAGCATTCATCGAGCGCACCTTGCGCTCCTCGCCGAGATAGATCAGCCCGACGCCGATCGCATCGAGCAGCGGCTTGCCGCCTGCCTCGTTGCTTCGCGCGCGGCGCAGGTAATCGAAAGCCCGCCGAAGATGCGGGGCAAGCTCGGTCAGCGCCTGCGCATTGGTGCGGTTATAGCCGGTGTCGGTGCTTGAGGTCAGCGTCGAGAGATTGAAGGACCGGCCCTTCTCCCGCATGATCGTCACGCCGATGCTGCTGCGGCAATCGATGCTGCGCAGGTAGTCGTGATAGAATTCGGTTTTCAACAGCTCTTCATGCGGCAGCATCTGATCGGCGATCACGCCGAGCCCGACGGGCCGTACGGCCGCCTTCGCCATCCATGGGTTCACGGTACTGAAATGGGTGTTGTAGGCTTCGGCTGCCGAGCCATCGAGACCCGACGAAAGCGACAGCCCGCCGGAGCCGAGAACGGCATCGTGAAAAAACAGCGTCGATTTTCCATCCGGCATGCGCGTGTTCAGCGTATCCAGAAAATCCTGCCAGCTGGTTTCCCCGAGCAGTGCCCCATAGACCAAGTCGGTCAGGGACTGCACGTCCGCGCGTATCATTGCAGGCATATGATGTCCCATAAGAGCTTGAAGACATTATGCTCGTCTTTGCCGGGACTGACAATTGCGTCAAATGACGCAGAAGGCGCCGGTTTTTCCGGCGCCTTCTCCTCCTTTAGGCGCGGTTGGCAACGACAACCGGGATCATCAGATCGCCCCAGTTGCCGTCGCCCCCGTGATGACGGGCGGACCGGACAAGCTCTACGGAAACTCCGGACTCGACCGCCTTCATGACCGACGCGTTGAGCCGGTGCAGATCGTTGGCGAGCATGCGGATCATGCTCTGCTGGTCCGGCGTCATCGTCGATGCCTGTTCTTCCGCGCGTTCGCGGACACGTGAGATGGAAGCCATTGTCTTCTCCTCCTGTTGCGCGGTCATTCCGCAGCGGGTTTGAACTGTGCGTGTTCGGTCGATTCTCGCATCGCTGTCGTCGAGGACAGGCCGCCGGTGATGGCGAGCGATACGGCATCGAAGTAACCGGTGCCGACTTCCCGCTGATGCTTCGTCGCCGTATAGCCATTGGCCTCGGCGGCGAATTCCGCCTGCTGCAGCTCGGAATAGGCCGCCATCTGCCGGTCCTTGTAGCCGCGCGCCAGCTCGTACATGCCGAAATTCAGCTGGTGGAAGCCGGCAAGGGTGATGAACTGGAACTTGTAGCCCATGGCGCCGAGCTCGCGCTGGAACCGGGCGATCGTCGCTTCGTCGAGGTTCTTGCGCCAGTTGAAGGACGGCGAGCAGTTATAGGCGAGCATCTTACCCGGATGCACCTTGTGCACGCCCTCGGCAAAGCGCCGTGCCTGCTCGAGATCCGGCTTCGACGTCTCGCACCAGATGAGATCGCAATAGGGCGCATAGGCGACGGCGCGGGCGATGCAGGGCTCCAGGCCGTTGCGCACCTGATAGAAGCCCTCGACCGTGCGTCCGGCATCGTAATCGACGAAAGGCTGGTCGCGCTCGTCGATGTCCGAGGTCAAAAGCTTCGCCGCCTCGGCGTCGGTGCGGGCGATCACCAGCGTCGGGACGCCCATGACGTCGGCCGCCAGACGCGCCGCATTGAGGTTGCGGATATGGGCCGCCGTCGGGATGAGAACCTTGCCGCCTAGGTGGCCGCATTTCTTTTCCGATGCCAGCTGATCCTCGAAATGGACGCCGGCCGCGCCCGCCTCGATATAGGCCTTCATGATCTCGAAGGCGTTCAGCGGCCCGCCGAAGCCGGCCTCGGCATCGGCAACGATCGGCGCGAGCCAGCTCTCGACCGACAATCCCTTGTTTTCCGAGGTCTCGATCTGGTCGGCGCGCTGAAGCGTGCGGTTGATGCGCTTGGCAAGCTCGGGGCCGGCATTGGCCGGGTAGAGTGACTGGTCCGGATACATCGCGGACGCCGTGTTGGCATCAGCCGCCACCTGCCAGCCGGAAAGATAGATCGCCTTCAGCCCGGCGCGCACCATCTGCATCGCCTGATTGCCCGAGAGGGCGCCGAGCGCATTGACGAAATCATCCCGGCGCAAGAGCTCCCAGAGCCTGTTGGCGCCGATCTCCGCCAGCGAATGGCTGATCGCCACGGAACCGCGCAGACGCCGGACGTCCTCTGCGGAATAGGGGCGCTCGATACCGTCGAAACGGCCAGCCGGTGCGTTGCGGATCAGCTTGTCAAACTCAGTCACAGTATCCTCCTTTGGCGTCGTTTGCCTGTGTGACAGAATTTACAAATCACGCGAGAATGGCCAGAAAATACTTGATTATTGGGAATAGAAAGAGGTTATATTGCCTCGGGTTTTACAAGGTCGCTCTGTCAAATTGTAAAGATTTGTAAAAGGCTGGCATATGGAACGGAAGATCTTCGCGGGGCCGAAAGTCAGGCGTATCCGCAACGGCCTGGGCGTCACGCAAACGGCGATGGCCGAGGCGCTCGGCATCTCGCCCTCCTATCTGAACCTGATCGAGCGCAATCAGCGGCCGCTGACGGTCCAGCTACTGCTGAAGCTCGCCTCGGTCTACAAGGTCGATCTCGACGATCTCCAAAGCGAACCCGGCAACAATCTCGCCGGATTGCGCGAGGTCTTTGCCGATGCGCTGCTATCGGGTGAGCTGCCGGGCGATCAGGAGCTCGTCGAAATCGCCGAGGCGGCACCGAACGCGGCAAGCGGCATGGTGAAGCTCTACCGCGCCTACCGCGAACAGGCGGCGCGGCTGTCGGATCTGAGCGCCCTCATGGCCGGCGACGCCCATGTCCCGGCCGCCGGTGCCAGGCTTCCGGCAGATGAGGTCCGCGATGTGCTGGAGCGGCGCCAGGCCTATTTCGCCATGATTGAGGATGCCGCCGAGCAATTCTTCATGTCGCTGCCATCGGGCGATCTCCAGCAGGTGCTGAAGGACTGGCTGCAGAAGGAGCGCGGCATCACCGTGCGCATTATGCCGGTTCATGTCATGCCGGACCTGCGCCGCCGTTTCGACCGGCATTCGATGCGCCTTTTCATCTCCGAGCGGTTGTCCGCATCCGAACAGTTGCAGGAAATCGCCATCGAAGTGGCAACGCTCGCCCTGCGTAACGCGATCGGCAAGGAGCTCGATGGTCTCGGCCTTTCCACACCGGAGGCCCAGCGCATTGCCCGTTTCGAGCTGGCGCGCTCGGCGGCGCTGGCGATCATGATGCCCTATGAGGCCTTTCTCGCTGCAGCGAAATCGGTGCGCTACGATCTCGATCTGCTGCGCAGCCGCTACGGCTGTTCGTTCGGGCAGGCCGCCGCCCGGCTGATCATGCTGCAGCGTCCCGGCAATGCCGCCGTTCCGTTTTTCCTGATGGAGGTCGATGCCGCGGGAAACCGTCTGCGCCGGGCAGGTGCTGCCGGTTTCCCGCATGCCCGCTTCGGCGGCGGCTGTCCGAAGCTCGGCATACACGCCGCTCTGCTGCAGCCGGGACAGATCATCGCCGAAACGGCCGAAACGCCCGATGGCTCCGGTTTTCTCACGGTGTCGAGAACGCTCGAAGGCCCTGCCGCGCCCTTCGGCGAACGGATCAGGCGCACCGCCGTGCTCGTCGGCTGCGACGCGCAGTTCCGGGATGCGACCGTCTACAGCCAGGCCACGTCATCTTCGCCACATGCAGTTGCAATCGGCCCAGCCTGCCGCCTTTGTGAGCGAAAAGGCTGTCTTGCCCGCGCCGAGCCGCCGGTCACTCGCCCGCTTGGGCTAGACGAGATGGTGACCGGCCTCAGCGCCTTCGATTTCCGGTGACCGGTGAAATCATTGCGAGCACCCGGATTTAGCGCTTGTCGCCTCCCAAATTCCTTTCTAGTCTAGCCAAAAATCCAGAGGGAATGGGTGTCCGGGGGCGTGATACCTAATAATTATAAAGGCACAGGAGAGATTATGAGGTCAGTCATCGCAAAGCTCGCGGTATCAGCCGCCGTGGCTATTTTTGCAGCAGCGCCATCCTACGCCCAGGAGCGCGTCGTCAATGTCTACAACTGGTCCGATTATATCGACAGCTCGATCCTAGAGGACTTCACCAAGGAAACCGGCATCAAGGTTGTCTACGACACCTTCGATTCCAACGAGACGCTGGAAACCAAGCTCCTGGCAGGCGGCACCGGCTATGACGTGGTCGTTCCGACGGTTTCCTTCATGCAGCGCCAGATCGCTGCGGGCGTCTATCAGAAGCTCGACAAGTCGAAGCTCCCGAACCTGTCGAACATGTGGGACGTCGTCATGAAGGGCGTCGCCACCTTCGATCCGGGCAACGAATACAGCGTCGACTACATGTGGGGCACCACCGGCATCGGCTATAATGTCGACAAGGTGAAAGCTGCGCTGGGCACCGACGAGAAGCCGAACTGGGATGCGCTCTTCGATCCGGCAAAGGCTGCGAAGCTCAAGGATTGCGGCATCTACATGCTGGATTCGCCGACCGACGTCATTCCGTCTGTGCTTGCCTATCTCGGCCTCGATCCGAACAGCAAGAAGCAGGCCGATCTCGACAAGGCGCAGGAAGTTCTGCTCGCGGTCCGTCCGTTCGTGCGCAAGTTCCACTCGTCCGAATATATCAGCGCGCTCGCCAACGGCGATATCTGCATCGCGCTCGGCTATTCCGGCGATATGTTCCAGGCGCGTGACCGCGCGGCGGAAGCCAAGGCTGGCGTCACCATCGACTATTCGGTTCCGAACCAGGGTGCGCAGATCTTCTTCGACGTCTTCGGTATCCCGAAGGACGCACCGCATGTCGAAGAGGCACATGCTTTCATCAACTACATGATGAAGCCTGAAGTCGCCGCCAAGGCATCGAACTTCGTCTATTACGCCAACGGCAACAAGGCGTCGCAGCAGTTCCTCGACAAGGCCGTCATCGACGACACGGCGATCTACCCGACGCCTGAAGTCATGGCCAAACTGTTCACGGTGCCGCCGCTCGATCCGAAGACGCAGCGCATCGTCACGCGAATCTGGACAAAGGTCGTTACCGGCCAGTAATCGAGACTTCGGCCCGGACGGCAACGCCCGGGCCTTTTATTGACGTGCCGGCCGTCGGGGGAGCGCCGGTTTTCAAATCATAATTTCGGGGAAAACCATGAAGTCTCTTGGCAATATTCGCCGCTCCTTCGCGCCGTGGACCGATCCGGCAGCAAAACCCTTTATCTCCTTCAAGAACGTCACCAAGCGCTTCGGCGATTTCACCGCCGTCGATGATCTCAGTCTGAATATCTATCACCGCGAATTCTTCGCGCTGCTCGGTGCATCCGGCTGCGGCAAGTCCACGTTGCTGCGTATGCTGGCCGGCTTCGAACAGCCGACGGCGGGTGAAATCATTCTGGATGGCACCGACATGGCCGGCACGCCACCCTACAAGCGCCCGGTCAACATGATGTTCCAGAGCTACGCGCTCTTCCCGCATATGACGGTCGAAAAGAACATCGCCTTTGGTCTCCGCCAGGACGGCATGTCGAAGGACGCGATCGGCGAGCGCGTGTCGCAGATGCTGAAAATGGTGAAGCTCGAGCAGTTCGCTTCCCGTAAGCCCAACCAGCTTTCCGGCGGCCAGCGCCAGCGCGTCGCTCTCGCCCGCTCTCTCGCCAAGCGCCCGAAGGTGCTGCTGCTCGACGAGCCGCTTGGCGCGCTCGACAAGAAGCTGCGCGAGGAAACCCAGTTCGAGCTGATGGACCTGCAGCAGAATCTCGGCCTCACCTTCGTCGTCGTCACCCACGACCAGGAAGAGGCGATGACCATGGCCGACCGCATCGCGGTCATGAGCCATGGCAAGGTCGTCCAGGTCGCGACGCCTGCCGAAATCTACGAAGCGCCCAACTGCCGCTTCGTGGCCGACTTCATCGGCGATGTGAATATCTTCGACGGCAAGGTGGTCTCCGCCGATGGCGCGAGCGTCGAGCTCGCCGTCGATGCTGGTCTGACCATCAAGGTCGCAACATCGGATATGCCCGCCAAGGGCAGCAGCGCCGGTTTCGCGATCCGCCCCGAGAAGCTCAGGGTTACCCGCCAGCCGCCCGCCAACCCGACGGTCAACGCCTCCTCGGGCGAGCTTTGGGACATTGCCTATCTCGGCGACATGACCGTCTTCCACGTCAAGCTGAAGAATGGCCAGGTGGTCAAGGCATCGTCGCTGAACGCGCAGCGCGCCGTCGATGATCCCTTCACCTACGATCAGGAAGTCTGGGTCACCTTCGCCGAAGATGCCGGCGTGCTGTTGAAGGATTGATCATGGGCAAGCTCGGTTCAGCCGTCTACAATCGCCTGGTGATGATCATCCCCTATGCGTGGCTTCTGATCTTCTTCCTGGCGCCGTTCTTCATCGTCTTCCGCATATCGCTGTCGGCGACGGCGATTGCCATGCCGCCCTACGAGCCGTCCTTCTCGTTTGCTGACGGCTGGAGTGGCATCCTTGATAAGATGTCGACCTTCTCCTTCGACAATTACAGCTACCTGATCGACGATCCGCTCTATTTCAACGCCTATATCTCGAGCCTTGTCATCGCCGGGATCTCGACCTTCCTGACGCTGCTGATCGCCTATCCGATCGCCTATGGCATGGCGCAGGCGCCGCGCAGCATCCGCCCGACGCTGCTGATGCTGGTCATCCTGCCGTTCTGGACGAGCTTCCTGATCCGCGTCTACGCCTGGATCGCCATTCTCAAGCCGGAAGGGCTGCTGAACCAGGTGCTGATCGGAACGGGGATCATCGATACGCCGCTGATCATCCTGAACACCAACATCGCCGTCTATATCGGCATCGTCTATTCCTACCTGCCGTTCATGGTGCTGCCGCTCTATTCCTCGCTGGAAAAGATGGATGGCACCCTGATCGAGGCGGCGCAGGATCTCGGTTGCACGCCGATCCGCGCCTTCTGGCGCGTCACCTTCCCGCTGTCGCTGCCCGGCGTCGTTGCCGGCTGCATGCTGGTCTTCATCCCCGCTGTCGGCGAGTTCGTCATCCCCGATCTGCTCGGCGGATCACAGACGCTGATGATCGGCAAGACGCTGTGGAACGAGTTCAATTCGAACCGCGACTGGCCGGTCTCCTCGGCGGTGGCGACCATCCTTCTCTTGATCCTCGTGGTGCCGATCGTGTTCTTCCAGAATGCGCAGGCCAAAGCCGATGAGCAGGGGAGATAAGAGATGCTACGCTGGACACGTTTTAACATCATCTCCGTCACGCTCGGCTTCGCTTTCCTCTATCTGCCGATCGTGCTCCTCGTCATCTTCTCTTTCAATGAGTCCAAGCTCGTCACTGTCTGGGGTGGTTTCTCGACCAAGTGGTACGTGTCGTTGATGCACAACGACGCCCTGCTGGACGCCGCTTGGGTGACGGTCCGCGTCGGTGTCCTGTCGGCGACGGCAGCGACCATTCTCGGCACGCTGGCGGCCATCACGCTGGTGCGGCACACGCGCTTTCGGGGCCGCATGCTGTTTTCGGGCATGGTCTATGCGCCGCTTGTCATGCCTGAGGTCATCACCGGCCTGTCGCTGCTGCTGCTCTTCGTGGCAATCGGTCTCGACCGCGGCTTCTGGACGATCACGCTGGCGCACACCACGCTGACCATGTGCTTCGTGGCAGTTGTCGTTCAGTCGCGCCTGATGACCTTCGATCAGTCGATTGAGGAAGCGGCACAGGATCTCGGCGCCCCGCCGGTCCGCACCTTCTTCGAGGTCACGCTGCCGATCATCGCACCCGCCGTCTTTTCCGGCTGGATCCTGGCCTTCACCCTGTCGCTTGACGATCTCGTCATCGCCAGCTTCACCTCCGGTCCGGGGGCGACGACGCTGCCGATGAGAATCTATAGCCAGGTGCGATTGGGCGTGACGCCTGAAATCAACGCGGTCTGCACCCTGCTGATCGCGGTCGTCGCCGTCGGGGTTATCGCAGCTTCGGTGATCACCAAGCGCCGCGAAGTGCAGCGGGAGCGCGACGAACGCGCTGCCGCCAACGCCCCCTGATTACTGCGCGTTCGGTGCCGGCTGGGCAACCACCGGCACCGGCGAAATCACCGGATTGGGCCAGGAGCCTCCGATGAAGAAGGGTAGCAGCGGAAGCTCCGCTGCCCGCGTATCGTCGGTCGCCTGCAGAGAGCCGGAAAGCGCGAGCCCGCTGGATTGCAGAGGAATGAGACCCGACAGGCTGAGCGTTTCGACCGTGCCCTGAACCCGCACGTTCTCAAGATCGGCGGATCCGGCGGAGAGGTTTGCCGTCAGCTCGGCCCGCGTGAATGGGAAGGAGTGGTCACCGGCAGCATTGAGCGGAAAGAACCTCTGCTGCGCCGCCTGATTGCGGATCGCCTCCACATCGAAGTTGGCGATCGACCCGGCCCCGGCCTGAAACACGACCTGTCCGTTGAGATCCTCAAGCCCGGTCGTCCAGAGCGGCTTTGCGGTTTTCAGCGAAACGTCAAGCGAACCCGTGGTCAGCGGCAGCGGACCTTTCAGCTGCAGCCGCTCGACCAGCGCTCCGAAATCCGCGCCGCGGATCGACATCTGCAGCTTGCCGCCACCGTCGAAGTCGCCACGCGTTGCTTCCAGATGCGCCGACATCTCGCCGCCTTCGAACTGGCTGTCGCCGATATCGAACTTCGCCTCGTTGCTGGATACGATGATGCTGGCGCCGACATTCGATAGGGCGAATGGCTGAAGCTGCATTTCCTTGGCCGAGAACCGCAGGTCGAGATCCAGCCGCTGCAGCGGCCCGCCATCGGGCGTCGCGCCCTCTTCGCCCGCTGCAAGCCGCAGCGCGAAAGCGTCGAAGAAGGGCTTGAGGTTCATCGTGTCGAAGGCAAGCGTGCCGCCAAGCTTTGCCCGGTTGTTACGGACGTTCGAGACATCCATCACGCCGCTTGCGGTAGAACCGTTGAGCCCGAGCGTGACGTTGTTGAAACGAAGCCCATTCGCCGCCGAAATCACGTCGCTGCTGATTGAAAAGGACTTGAGGCTCTCGGTCCCAGGGATCGACTTGCCCGACCATGCCAATAGGGCAGGGACATCGGCAATATTGGCCGTGACATTCCCTGACAGGCCGTCGAGCCTGGATATGCTTCCGAGTCCGGAGAATGCCGCCGTCATCAGGCCTGATGTCAGCGACGCTTTGATCTCGGCGGTCTTGCCATCGAACACCAGCAGCGGCGTGCGCGACGAGAAGTCGATCTTCAGGTCCTGGCCGCTGGTACGCGCGATCAGCACGGCCGACATTCCGCTCGACAGTCTTGGCCAGTTGATATCGGCAGTCACGCCATCGAAATGGTAAGTCTTGGCCGTCGAGAGATCGGCGATGTTGAACGTGCCGTCCTCGACGGTAATCGCGCCGACCTCCGCATCAAGCTTCGGATCGAGAAGCTCGGCATTACCATCCTGGTGCGCGCCATCGATCGCCTTGGCAAGCTGGCCGGCATAAGTCCAGTCGATCAGGCCCTGCTGGTCGCGGGTCAGCGACAGGTTGGGCCGCAGCAGATGGAATTCGTGGAAGCTTGCCCGGCCGCGCAGGGCATCGATCAGGCTGAAATCAGCCGAAAGGCTCTCGATCGTGCCCAGCAGTTTGTTGCCTGCGTTTGGCGGCTGCCGGATGGTGATCTGGTTCAGCGTGATGCGCGGCGTCGGCCAGAATTCCAGCCCCGGGCTGCCCTTGATCTCGGCCTTGTAGCCGGTCCAGCGCGACAGCGCATCTTCGATGCCGGAGCGCACCATGCCGGTCGAGACGAGAAAAGGTGCAGCGACGCGCAGGGAGACAAAGATGACGGCGGAAACAAGCAAGAGCATTGTCGCCAGACGTGCGACACCCGGTAGCCAGCGCGAAACGGGGGCCATCTTTCTACGCCACTTCGGTTGTCTTGACGTACTCATCAGCTCCGCCAGTCTTTTCAGTCGCTTACCGGTTATGCGCTGAGTTTGCCGGATATATGAAATACGCGCCATATGCAATTCGGCTGGCCGTGCAGTTGGCGCAATGCACGCTTTATAATGCAGTGCAGCATGTTATATAGCGAATAAACGGGAGGAAAATGCGATGAACGACATTGGGCCGCTCTGGACGCCGTCACGGGAATTCATTGAAGCAAGCCCGATGTATGCCTTCATGCAGCATTGCAACGCCGGCTTCGGATTGGCGCTTGACGACTACGCCGGCCTGCATGCCTGGTCGATTGCCGAGCGCGAGAAATTCTGGGCAGCTCTCTGGGATTTCTGCGGCGTTCGCGGCGACCGGGGCGATCGTGTGCTTGCCGATGGCGATCTCATGCTGAAGGCTCGCTTCTTTCCCGACGCCAGGCTGAACTTCGCGGAAAACCTGCTGTCGACCGAGGGCGAAGGTGATGCGCTGATCTTTCGCGGCGAAGACAAGGTCGAGGATCGCTGGTCCTGGAACCGTCTCCATGAGACGGTCTCGAAGCTGCAGCAGGCCTATCGTGCACTCGGCATCGGCGAAGGCGATCGCATCGCCGCAATGATGCCCAACATGCCGGAGACCATCGCCTGCATGCTGGCGGCTGCCTCGATCGGGGCCATCTGGTCCTCTTGCTCCCCCGATTTCGGCGAACAAGGTGTGCTCGATCGCTTCGGCCAGATTGGCCCGAAGCTGTTCATTGCCTGCGACGCTTATTGGTATTCAGGCAAGCTGCAGGATGTCTCCGCCAAGATCTCTGCCGTCGCCGCCAAGCTGCAGGCGCCGTCGATGATCGTTCACTATGCCGGTGATGCTGAGGCCGTGGCGAGAGCGACACCCGGCGCCAAGACCTTCGCCGAAATCCTTTCGCCCTATCAGGCAAAGCCGGTCGAATTCACACCGCTGCCATTCTCCCATCCGCTCTATATCCTCTTCTCGTCGGGCACCACGGGGGTGCCGAAATGCATCGTCCATTCGGCGGGCGGCACGCTGTTGCAGCACCTGAAGGAGCACCGCCTGCATTGCGGCATCAAGCCCGGCGACCGGCTGTTTTATTTCACCACCTGCGGCTGGATGATGTGGAACTGGCTGGCAAGCGGCTTGGCCGCTGGCGCCACGCTCTGCCTCTTCGACGGGTCGCCTTTCGCGCCTGACGGCAACGTGCTCTTCGATTACGCTGAGGCGGAGAAATTCGCGGTCTTCGGCACCTCGGCGAAATATATCGACGCGGTTCGCAAGAGCGGCCTGACGCCGCGCACCAGCCACGACCTTTCGAGCCTCCGGCTGATGACCTCGACCGGCTCACCGTTGTCGCCCGAAGGCTTCACCTTCGTTTACGAAGGTATCAAGGAAGACATCCAGCTCGCTTCGATCTCAGGCGGCACGGATATCGTCTCCTGCTTCGTCCTCGGCAATCCGCTGCAGCCGGTCTGGCGCGGCGAGATCCAGGGTGCAGGCCTCGGCCTCGCCGTCGATGTCTGGGACGACGAAGGCAAGCCGGTGCGCCAGGAAAAGGGCGAACTCGTTTGCTCCAAGGCCTTTCCGTCCATGCCTGCCGGCTTCTGGAACGACCCTGACGGTGCCAAATATCGCGCTGCCTATTTCGAACGCTTCGACAATGTCTGGTGTCACGGCGACTTCGCCGAATGGACGCAGCATGGCGGTCTGGTCATCCACGGCCGGTCCGACGCAACACTCAATCCGGGTGGCGTGCGGATCGGCACCGCCGAGATCTACAATCAGGTGGAGCAGATGGAAGAGGTGGCCGAAGCGCTGTGCATCGGCCAGGATTGGGATGACGACGTCCGCGTCGTGCTGTTCGTCCGTCTCGCACCGGGCGTGTCGCTGAGCGAAGATCTGGTGAAGACGATCAAGACCCGCATCCGCACGGGTGCATCGCCGCGCCACGTGCCAGCCAAAATCATCGCCGTCACAGATATTCCCCGCACAAAGTCTGGCAAGATCGTCGAACTCGCCGTGCGTGAGGTCGTCCACGGCCGGCCGGTCAAGAACAAAGAGGCGCTTGCAAACCCGGAAGCGCTGGAGCTTTTCGCCGGATTGGCTGAACTAAACGGCTAATTTCAATAAAAGGCGCCCGAAACTACAAGCTTTCACCTTTGATAGCTTCCCAGCCGCGGCAACCCTTCGTTAAGAAAGGTTGGTCAAAGGTGAAGCAACTTGGAGCTGTGGATGATAGGCAGCTAGGAGCCCTTGGCTCCCGTGACATGACGTTGAGCGACTAAGCCCTTGTTGAACAGCACCAAACTCCAGGCAGCCCAGACCTCGGGCTGCCTTTTTTCGTTTTCGAGCGGTTCAATTCGGCGAGGATACGCCTCAGCCGGCAAGCACCCGCTGGGACGGGAAGGTGATCTCCACCAGCGTGCCTTCGTTCGGCGCCGAATTGATCGCAAAGATCGCCCGGTTGGCATCAACCATCGCCTTGGTCAGCGGCAGACCAAGACCGGTGCCGTCGCCGCGGTGGCGGGATTGCGCCGAGACCTGACGGAACGGCTTCATCGCCTGATCGAGCTCGCTGCGGGTCATGCCGATACCGGTATCGCGGACGCGCAAGACGACGCTTCCATTGCTTTCATACGAGGTCGAAACGACGATCTGCCCGCCTGAAGGCGTGAAACGGATGGCATTCGACAGGATGTTCAGGGCGATCTGTTTTACCGAGCGCAGATCGGCAACGACGTTGGGCACCGAATGCGACAGCGCCGTGCGGATGATCACCCGCTGACCATTCGCCTGCGGCTGCACCAGCGCCACGGCCTCCGAAATCGCATCGTTGAGCCCGACGGAGGCGAAGTCGAGATCCATCTCGCCGGCTTCGATCTTCGAAATGTCGAGCAGGTCGTTGACGATATCGAGGACGTGGCGGCCGGAGCGGCCGATATCGTTGGCATATTCGATGTAGCGCGGGTGGCCGATCGGTCCGAAGCGCTCGCCGGCCATCATGTCGGAGAAGCCGATGATGGCGTTGAGCGGCGTGCGGATCTCGTGGCTGATGCGGGCCAGAAAGTCGGTCTTGTGGGCATTGGCCGTTTCGGCGGCGCCCTTGGCGTTTCGCAGCTCGTCTTCGGTGCGCTTCCATTGGGTAATGTCGCGGATGACGGCGCAGTAACCGCTGGAGGACGTCAGCCGTCCCATCGTCATGAACAGCGGCACGAAACCGCCTGCGGCTTCGCGGGCGATCACTTCGCGTCCATCGTTCAGCACGCTGGCAACGCCATGGCCCGAAAGACCATTCAGATAGTCGAGAACAGCCTTCTGGCTCTCATGCGCAAACAGCATGACGAAGGGTTTGCCGCGGGTTTCTTCTTCGTCATAGTTGAACAGCGCGCTTGCCGAACGGTTCATCGAGCGGATGTCGCCCTCGGCACCGATGACGACCACACCGTCGGTCGCCGTTTCCAGGATCGAGCGGAGTTCTTCGACTTCGACCTGCAGCTTGGCAACCTTCTCGACCATCCGGTCGGAGCGGTTGTCGTGGCGCGTATCTTCGGCCTTCCCCGCTGGGGCTTCCTTATTCTCGACCGGCATCAGCGCCAGCATCAGCGCACTGGCGTCTTCCCAGCGAACCGACTGCAGGCGGGCGGTGACAGGCACCACGCGGTCATCGGCGGTGACAAGCATCATCGCGCCAGGGCGGCCGGCATTCTCGTCCAGCTCGTGCCGCTGCAGCAATGCATCCAGGCCACCAACCTCGTTCAGCTCGCTGAGCGACGTGTAGCCGGTCAGGCGCATGAATTCGGGATTGGCATGGATCAGCGCGTCGCCGGCGTGGATCAGCACGGCGACCGGCAGCTGATCGACGGTCGCCGAGGAAAGCCCATCTACCATCTTCACGCGGGGCGGGATGACGGTGCTCAGCATTTCCATCGGGCTGAAGGATGTTTCCGGCAGTCCTTCGGTGGCGTCGTCATCGCTGTCGCCGTCCGCTGCCGCCGCCGTAGGCTGTTCGCCGTCGCTGGCAGCTTCGGCGATCTCCGCTTCCGCAGGCTCGGCGGGTTCTTCGGCCACCACGGCGATCTCTTCGTCCGGCGGTACGGAATCATTCGCCGCGACCGGAATTTCTTCGACCGGCGTCACCGCTTGGACCGCGTCAGCACCTGCGGGCTCGTCTTCTGCAGAGCCGTCTTCACGCACGCCGAAGGCCTCGAGCCGCTTGGCGATCTCGCGGAAGTTGGCCTGTTCGGACGCGCTCAGTCCCGGGCCGGCATTGTGCAGTTGCACGATCTTGTCGGTCAGGCGGCGGCTTGGTGTTTCGGCAAGGCGGAGCGCTGGAGGCTCTTCGCGCGGCGCCGGCAATTCGGTTGGGGCGGGCGTTTCTTCGACCCCAGCCGCCGCCGGTGCGTTCTCGACGGGCGAGGGCGCCTCGGCATGAACGTCTTCCAATGGCTGGTCGAGGCTTGCGACATCGCGTCCGATACCCTCCGGCCCGAGCGTCAGCCCAAGGGCCAGCGGATCTTCAGCTGCATCTGAAAGGCGCACGACACCAAATCCGCGGAAGCCGTCAAACTCGCGATGACGCGTATAGGTCGGCAGCGCGGCGAGATCGACCGGCACGACGAGGCTTGTGCCTTCGATCGGCCAGTTGATCGTCTTGCCGGACCAGGTATCGCGGCGTTCCAGCGCCTCGGCGATCTTGCCTTCCGGATCGAGATTGAAGAGCGCGGAGATATCGCTGAAGGCGACGCCGATGATGTTGGCGGCGTTCGGGCCGACGGCCTCGGCAAACTCGTTCGATACCTCGCTGAAGCAACCCTGCGCATCGATCTTCCAGACGAAACGCGTTGCCCGGCTATTCGGCTGGAACCTGAAGGCGGCGGCAGGTGTCTGTTCGCCGGCGACGGATTCCATTGCAGCCGGAGCATCGGCTACCGGTTCGTCTGCAATCTCTGCAGCGGCGGCTTCGACCAGCGGCGTTTCCACGGTCTCCTCTGCCGGCGCGTCATCTGCAACGGCCTCGTTATGAAGCACGACCATCGGCTGCGGTTCGATCGTAACGGACTCTGCTTCGACGGACGGCTCCGGCAGCTCATCGGGCGTCTCGTCAGTCACATGCTCGGCGGCGGCCTGCTGTTCTGGCTCGTCCGCTGCTGTTTCGCTTTGCGATTCGCTATCGACGAATTCCTCGACGCGCGGTTCTTCGGCGAGCGCCTCTTCTGGCTCGTCAACGCTTTCCAGCGTCTCCTCGACCTCTTCGATCCCGGCGACGGCGCTCAGGGCCTCGTCGAATTTCGCGGGAGAGATATGGTTAACGGCGGCTGTGGATAAGACTTCTTCCGGGGCCGCGGTGTCGATCGGATCGAGATGCCCGAGCACGGTCTCTACGGCAAAAAGCAGATTGAGAACCGGTTCGTCGCTCAGCTTGCCGACGGCGGCCGGGAGATATCCCTTGCCGGTGGCGACCGGCCGCTTGACGAGGCGATCGGGATGGCTGGATGCGAGTGCGGTCAGGGTCTTTGCCGTCTGCTGGGTGATGCCGAGCGAGGCGTATCCGGGGGAGGAAGCGATGGCCTCGCCGTCCGCACCGATGACGGCCATATGCGTGTCCGGATCGTCGAGACCTTGTAGCATCTGCGCAGCCGAGGCGGCCGGGCTCAACGCCTTGCCGGCGACGGGGACCGAAAACAGGATAGCGCGCTCGCCGCTCGAAAGCCCGATCAACTCGGCATTTGCCTGAACCGGAACACGCTGGAAGCCTTTGACGATGCGGATTATCAGGCTACGGCTGTCGCCGGTCGCGCTCAGCTGCCGCGCCGTCGTCTCCAGCTGCCGGAAGGTGATGTCGCCGTTGCCGACGCCCTGGTCGAGCAGGTCATAGACTGCCGAATGGCCAAAAAGCTCGGCACCCGCGCCATTTGCCCAGAGCAGGCGGCTCAGGTCGGCGGAAAAAAGCACCAGGGCTTCGCCACGCGAAAAACGCTCCCGCACCCGCTGATGCACGGCAATGTCGATGAACGGGTACTGGACAGCGGGCATGGGGAACCTTGTTGCCTTAGGTCTCTTTTAATTAACGGTCTATTAATAACGATGCGCCGGAAAAGGGTCCAGCTTCAGGCCGCCTTTTCGGGCGGAAAGGTTAACGCCTTGTGCGTCGCACAATTATGTTGCAATGCACAATAAGTTGGTCTATATAAGCCCTATCCAAACTAAAGGGCGTCAAACGCCCGGACTCAAGGAGCTCGCATCCAATGGCTACCATAAAGACCGACGACGTTTTTTCAATGGCCGCATTCGACCCGTCCAAGTTCGCAGAATCGTTCCGCGATTTTGCTGAAAAGGGTGCTCAGCAGTCGCGCGAAGCCTATAGCAAGATCAAGTCCGCTGGCGAAGACGCCGGCAAGACGCTCGAAGCCACCGTTCAGACGGCACAGGCCGGCAGCGTCGAGATCGGCCTCAAGGCTATTGATGCGCTCCGCACCAATGCCGAAAACTCTCTCTCGCACATGGAAGCGCTTCTTGGCGTCAAGTCGGTTGCCGAGTTCTTCGAACTCCAGACCACCTTCTTCCGCAAGCAGGCAGAGCTGACCGTCGAGCAGGCGAAGTCGATGCAGGAAACCTCCAAGCAGGTTGCCGAAAAGCTTGCAAAGCCTTCCAAGGAAGCCGCCGAGAAGGTCATGGCGTCCTTCAAGGCTGCCTGATCGATTTCGGGCACATAGAACAAAAGGCTGGACGCTTCGTCCGGCCTTTTTGTACATTGAGGGGAGATAGGGCTTGAATTAATTTTCAAGTCCTCGTATGTGACCCCCGTCGCGCCGAGCGCGGCATTGTGCGGTTGTAGCTCAGTTGGTTAGAGCGCAGGTTTGTGGCACCTGAGGTCGGAGGTTCGAGACCCCCCAACCGTACCATTCTTCCTTCTATATATGATCCCGAAGCGGACCCTGAAGCACAGCAGGGACCATCACATTCTACCGGTCTTGCCGTCCGGGCCCGTCCGCCTATCTACCCGTACCGGCACAGGTAAACTTTCTCTTATATTGCGTTGCAAAATGTGAGCGGCAGTGCCATTTTGTGCCGGGGGTTACTTCAGAGCTGCTTATCGAAGGAGACTTCATGTCCATTTCTCTCAACAATCTGGATGAATCCAAGGCGACTGTGGTGTCTGCGATCAACGTCGCGGCCGAGGTCAAGACTGCGCGCGAAGCCGTCGGCTACAGCATCGACGATCTGGCGGTGACCTGTGGTCTCGTGCCGAGTGAAATTACGGAAATTGAAAATGGGGAAAACGCCGACCCCGCAAAGCTCAAGCGCATTGCCGCTGCCTTGCAGGTCCCGTTGTCTGCCTTCGTTCCGATGTAACTGACGCAGGAACGAACTAAAAAGCCGGTCGATCTGACCGGCTTTTTTCATTCCAGGGGCATGGTTCCATTGCACCATGGAACCGTCCGATCCTCCCACCCGTTCTATCAGCGGACGGGAGAACGAGAATGTCTAAGACGCTTCTATATGGCGCGACCAAGGTCGATGAGACGAACGCCGCCTATGCGGCAATCGAAAGCCTCTCGCAATTTCAGTGGAAGAATCGCGTTCTGGTGATCTTCTCGGACAGCGACAACAGCCGCGCCGCCCGCCAGGAAAACCAGCTGCTTGCCGACCGTCCGGCACTTGAGGAGCGCGACATGATCGTCCTCAAGGTGTCAGGGAATGCAGTCCGGGCCGTCTTCGGCTCAGCGGAACCGGTCGATGCCGGCGTATTGCGCCAAGCGCTCGACGCACCGGATACCGGCACCTTTCATGCGGCGCTGATCGGCAAGGACGGCACGGTCAAGCTCAAGGCCAGCGAACCCGTGAGCAATGGCGAGCTGTTTGCCATCATAGACAGCATGCCGATGCGCGCTGCCGAATCCACGAAACCAGAAAATTGAAATCAACAGAGACGGAAGGAGCAGGATATGTCCGTACCCAACGAACCTATCCCCGATCAGCCGCCGATGCCGGGACCCGGCTGGATGCCGGAGCCGCCGATAAAGGAGCCGGAACCCGACAGGCTTCCCGACGAGGCCCCGAACCCCAATCCGGATGAGAATGAAGAGCCGGCGAAGCATCTATAGAAAGATGTGCCGCTCGGCACTTACCAGTTCCTGCAGGAAATCCGAGACGGTGCGCACGCGAACGAGTTCGCGGGCGCTTTCGTGGAATGTCGTCCAATAGGCACGGCGGATCGACGTATCGGGCAGGATGCGGACGAGTTCAGCGTGCTGCCGGGCGATATAGTCGTGCAGGATGCCGATCCCCGCGCCGGAAAGCACCGCCTCCGTCTGCCCCGTCGCCGAGGAGATCTCGAAGGCGGCATCCCAGTTGCGCATCACCTCGCCGGTGAAGTTCAGCGACTGCGAGAAAAGCAGATCTTCGACATAGCCGATCCGCCTGTGCTGCTTCAAGGCGTCGGCGTCGGCGGGCAGGCCGTTCTGCGCCGCGTAGCTTTTCGATGCGTAGAGGCCAAGCGTGTAGTCGGTCAATTTCGCGGAAATCAGCCGGCCCTGTTCCGGCCGCTCAAGCGTGATGGCGATGTCCGCCTCGCGCTGCGACAGCGAGAAGGATCGGGGCACCGGCACAAGCTGGATCTTCAGTTCCGGATGCCGCTCGATCAGCCGCCCCATGCGCGGCGCCAGAAACGAGACGCCGAAACCATCGGGCGCCCCGACGCGCACGGTACCGGCGATCGCCGTATCGGTCCGGCCGAGATTGGCCTGCGCTGCCAGCATCTCGGTTTCCATCCGCTCCGCCGACGACAGGAAGATTTCGCCCTCCGCAGTCAGTTCGCAGCCATTAGTGCGGCGAATGAAGAGCCGCGTCTTCAAAGCTTCCTCCAGCGAGGTCAGCCGCCTGGACAGCGTCGCGTGGTTCAGCCCCAGCCGCTTCGACGCGGCAAGGATCTGCCCGGTGCGGGCAACGGCGAGGAAGATGCGGACGTCGTCCCAGTTCATGGCTTGCTGCACATGATGATCGGCTCGACGTCGAGAAGCGTCAGCGACGTCACCATTCCCGCCGTCGCGGTCTTGTATTTCAGGAAATGCGGTGCCCGAAGATGGGCCTCATAGGCTTCCTGGCTGGCATAGACCTCGAGTATGCGAATCCTGCTCGGGCTGCCTTTGATCGCCACGGCATTCAACGACAAGACACCCGCCTCGACGGCGACCGATGCCGCAATCTCCTCGCCGAGCAATGCGCGGTAGGTCTCGAGATGCTGGGGATCGACCTCGATCTCGGCCATTCTGACGATACGATTTTCGCTCATCGCTCACTCGCCTCCTCTGCGATGCCGGTTGCCAATGCAGAAGCGGACCTATCTATCGTTCACAAGGCCGCTTTCCAGTCTTGTAACTTCAATTTACGCACAACGGTTGCTTATCTCAGCTCATTGATTTGTGCAAATTGAAGTGCGATTGTTCGCCATCGAGAAAATACAGGAGGAGCACTTCATGCGTCAGATCGGACATTTCATCGGCGGCAAGCAGGTCGCGGGTACCAGCGGCCGCACCAGCAACGTCTACAACCCGGCAACCGGCGAAGTGCAGGCGACCGTCGCGCTCGCCAGCGATGCCGAACTGGACGAAGCGGTTCAGAACGCCAAGGCTGCCCAGCCGAAGTGGGCTGCCACCAACCCGCAGCGCCGCGCCCGCGTGTTCATGAAGTTCGTGCAGCTTCTCAATGACAACATGAACGAGCTCGCCGAACTGCTCTCCAAGGAACATGGCAAGACGATCGAAGACTCCAAGGGTGATCTCATTCGCGGCCTCGAAGTTTGCGAGTTCGTCATCGGCATTCCGCACCTCGCCAAGAGCGAGTTCACCGAAGGCGCCGGCCCGAATATCGACATGTATTCGATCCGCCAGGCTGTCGGCATCGGCGCCGGCATCACCCCATTCAACTTCCCGGCCATGATCCCGATGTGGATGTTTGCCCCGGCGATCGCCTGTGGCAACGCCTTCATCCTGAAGCCGTCGGAGCGTGACCCCTCCGTGCCGATCCGTCTTGCCGAACTGATGATCGAAGCAGGCCTGCCTGCCGGCATCCTCAACGTCGTCAACGGCGACAAGGGCGCAGTCGACGCGATCCTGACGCATCCGGATATCTCGGCCGTTTCCTTTGTCGGCTCCACGCCGATCGCCCGCTACGTCTATGGCACGGCTGCCCAGAACGGCAAGCGCGCCCAGTGCTTCGGTGGCGCCAAGAACCACATGATCATCATGCCCGATGCCGATCTCGATCAGGCTGCCAACGCGCTGATGGGCGCAGGCTACGGCTCAGCCGGCGAGCGCTGCATGGCGATCTCGGTCGCTGTTCCGGTCGGCGAGGAAACCGCCAACCGTCTCATCGCCAAGCTGACCCCGATGGTCGAATCCCTGCGCATCGGCCCTTATACCGATGAGAAGGCCGATCTCGGCCCGGTCGTTACCAAGGAAGCCCAGGCGCGCATCATGGGCCTGATCAACAAGGGTGTCGATGAAGGCGCAAAGCTCGTCGTCGATGGCCGCAACTTCAAGCTCCAGGGCTACGAAGACGGCTATTTCGTCGGCGGCTGCCTGTTCGACAACGTCACGCCCGACATGGATATCTACAAGACCGAAATCTTCGGACCGGTTCTGTCGGTTGTCCGCGCCAAAAACTACGAGGAAGCCCTCGACCTGCCGATGAAGCATGAATACGGCAACGGCGTTGCGATCTACACCCGTGATGGCGATGCGGCCCGCGACTTCGCCTCACGCATCAACATCGGCATGGTCGGCGTCAACGTTCCGATCCCGGTTCCGCTCGCCTACCATTCCTTCGGTGGCTGGAAGTCGTCCTCCTTCGGCGATCTCAACCAGCACGGCACCGACTCGATCAAGTTCTGGACCCGCACCAAGACGGTCACCAGCCGCTGGCCGTCGGGCATCAAGGACGGCGCCGAGTTCGTCATGCCGACGATGAAGTAAGCGCATCATCCTGAAAGACTTGGAAAACGGGCTCCTCGGCGGGCCCGTTTTTCGTTTGACGCAATGCGGCGAGGGGCCGCATAAACGTGACTCCGATTTTCATATTTTGGAATTGTTCAAAACTATCTTACCCACTATATAGGCTTCAGCCCCATTCGAGTCAGGAGACCGGCATGCGATTGACGAAGCAGACCAACTATGCGGTTCGCATGTTGATGTATTGCGCTGCCAATGACGGACACTTGAGCCGGATCCCGGAAATCGCCAGAGCCTATGGTGTGTCCGAGCTCTTCCTTTTCAAGATTCTGCAGCCGCTCAACAAAGCTGGCCTGGTCGAAACCGTCCGCGGCCGCAATGGCGGCGTGCGTCTCGGCAAGCCGGCAGCTGACATCAGCCTGTTCGACGTGGTCCGCGTCACTGAAGACAGCTTCGCCATGGCCGAATGCTTTGAGGACGGCGCCGTCGAGTGCCCGCTGGTCGATAGCTGCGGTCTCAATTCCGCGCTTCGCAAGGCGCTGAATGCCTTCTTCGACGTGTTGACCGAATACTCGATCGACGACCTCGTCAAAGCGCGTCCGCAGATCAATTTCCTGCTCGGCATCACCGGCGAGCAGCCTTATCGCAAGGCGGCGATACCCGCTCCGGCTGCTTAATATTTGAATAGTCGAAAGTCATCATGAAGCCACGGCTACCCTCGGTAGCCGTGGCTTTTTAGTTCCGGCTCACGCAGTGTTGATATATCACAGCGCATTGAAACCGCTTCCAATGCCGTCCACAGACGCGAATTTATACCAAATGCGACAGAATCGCGGTCGAATGTGCCTCAATCTTGCAAATTCAGGCCTATTTTTGACCGAAAATTTCTAAAGTTGGTTTTCTGGAAAAATTTTCTGCCTACGCCGTTGCTTTCAGCAAATAAATATCGTTCCATCGGCCCGCTGATCGGGATAACTAGCGCCGATCTCCAAAGATCAAAAAGAACAAACCTGGGAAACAACATCATGAAAAAGTTCTCTGTCCTGCTGGCAGCGACTGCCCTGGCTTCCGTCATGGCCACCGCCGCCTACTCCAAGACGCTTGTCTATTGCTCTGAGGGATCGCCGGAAGGCTTCGATCCGAGCCTCTACACCGCAGGCACGACCTTTGACGCTTCCTCGCGTACGGTTTATAGCCGTCTCGTCGAGTTCAAGCATGGCGGTACGGAGATCGAGCCGGGCGTCGCCGACAGCTGGACCGTCTCTGACGACGGCAAGGAATACACCTTCAAGCTGCATCCGGGCGTCAAGTTCCAGACCACCGACTTCTTCACCCCGACCCGCGACCTGAACGCCGACGACGTCGTCTTCTCGTTCGAGCGCCAGCTGCGCGCTGACAATCCGTGGAACAAGTATGTCGAAGGCGGTTCCTACGAATACGCTGCCGGCATGGGCTTCCCGGATCTCGTCAAGTCGATCGAAAAGGTTGACGACCTGACCGTCAAGTTCACCCTGAACCGTCCGGAAGCGCCGTTCCTGGCCGATCTCGCCATGGACTTCGCATCGATCGTTTCCAAGGAATATGCCGACAAGCTCGCTGCTGACGGCAAGATGGCTCAGCTGAACCAGCAGCCGCTCGGCACTGGTCCGTTCACCTTCGTTGCCTACCAGCCGGATGCCGTCATCCGCTACAAGGCCAACGAAACCTACTTCAAGGGCAAGGAAAAGATCGACGATCTCGTGTTCGCGATCACCACCGACGCTTCGGTGCGCGCTCAGAAGCTGAAGGCCGGCGAATGCCACATCCTTCCTTACCCGAACGCAGCTGACGTTTCCGAGCTGAAGAAGGACGAGAACCTGACCGTTCTCGAACAGCCGGGCCTGAACATCGGCTTCCTCGCCTACAACACGCAGATGGCCCCGTTCGACAAGCCGGAAGTTCGCCGCGCTCTGAACATGGCGATCAACAAGCAGGCGATCGTTGACGCCGTCTTCCAGGGCGCCGCAACCGTTGCCAAGAACCCGATCCCGCCGACGATGTGGTCGTACAATGATGCCGTCGTTGACGACAAGTACGATCCGGAAGGCTCGAAGAAGGCTCTCGAAGCTGCAGGCGTCAAGGATCTTTCGATGAAGATCTGGGCAATGCCGGTTTCGCGTCCTTACATGCTGAACGCACGCCGCGCAGCTGAACTGATGCAGGCCGACTTCGCCAAGGCTGGCGTCAAGGTCGAAATCGTCACCCATGAATGGGCCGAATACCTGAAGCTCTCCTCCGATGTGAAGCGCGATGGCGCCGTCATCCTCGGCTGGACCGGCGATAACGGTGACCCGGACAACTTCATGGACACGCTGCTCGGCTGCACCGCCGTTGGCGGCAACAACCGTGCTCAGTGGTGCAACAAGGACTACGACGATCTGATGAAGAAGGCCAAGCAGACGGCCGACGTCGCAGAACGTACGAAGCTCTATGAGCAGGCTCAGCTGATCTTCAAGAAGGAAGCTCCTTGGGCAACGATCGACCACTCGGTCGTCTTCGTTCCGATGAGCAAGAAGGTCACGGGCTTCCACATGGACCCACTCGGCATCCACCGCTTCGACGGCGTGGACATTTCCGAATAATAGAAAATCTGTAAACTGTCCGGTGAAAGCCGGGCTTGGCCGGCGGTCGGGATCATCCTGACCGCCGGAAACTATTGGACACCTGCCATGTTACGTTTCTTCATCGGCCGCCTTGCGGTGCTGATCCCAACGTTCCTCGGCGTTTCGCTCATCGCCTTTTCGTTTATCCGCCTGCTACCGGGCGACCCCGTCATGCTGTTGTCGGGCGAACGAGTCATGGCGCCTGAACGTCACGCCCAGATCATGCATGATCTCGGCTTCGACAGGCCGATGTATGTGCAGTATTTCGATTACCTCGGTAAGGTCTTGCACGGCGATCTCGGAACCTCGATCGTCACCAAGCGCCCGGTTCTCGGCGAATTCTTCACACTGTTCCCCGCTACGCTCGAGCTGTCGCTTTGCGCCATCATTCTGGCGGCCGCGCTCGGCATTCCCGCTGGTGTCTTCGCCGCGGTCAAACGAGGGACGTGGTTCGACCAGAGCGTGATGGGCGTCGCCCTCATCGGCTATTCGATGCCGATCTTCTGGTGGGGCCTGCTGCTCGTCATCTTCTTCTCCGGCTATCTCGGCTGGACCCCCGTTTCGGGCCGCATCTCGCTGATGTATTTCTTCAAGCCGGTCACCGGCTTCATGCTGATCGACAGTCTGCTGTCCGGCCAGGCCGGCGCCTTCAAGTCCGCCGTCAGCTATCTCATCCTGCCGACCATCGTTCTCGCCACGATCCCGCTTGCGGTCATCGCCCGCCAGACGCGTTCGGCAATGCTCGAAGTGCTTGGCGAAGACTATGTGCGCACGGCACGCTCCAAGGGCCTGAAGCCCCTGCGCGTCGTCGGCGTTCATGCGCTGCGCAACGCCATGATCCCCGTTATCACCACGATCGGCCTGCAGGTCGGCGTGCTCCTGGCAGGTGCGATCCTCACCGAGACGATCTTCTCCTGGCCGGGTATCGGCAAGTGGATGGTCGATGCGGTGTTCAAGCGTGACTATGCGGTCGTCCAGGGTGGTCTGCTGCTGATCGCCGGCATCATCATGCTGGTCAATCTGCTTGTCGATGTCACCTATGGCTTTATCAACCCGCGTATTCGTCATTAGGAGCGGCTCATGAGCACGGTAAGCACAAAAACCGGCCAGCCATCCGTCCTTGCGGAGTTCTGGTACTATTTTTCGCGAAACAAGGGCGCCGTCATCGGCCTCTTCATCTTCCTCTTCATCCTGGTCATAGCCATCGGCGCACCGATCGTCGCGCCGCACGCCCCTGATGAGCAGAACCGCCAGCTGCTGCTGTCGGTGCCGTTCTGGATGGACGGCGGCAGCTTCACCTATCCGCTCGGCACCGATGCCGTCGGCCGTGATATCCTGTCGCGTCTGATCTATGGTGCACGTTTCTCGCTGTTCATCGGCGTCGTCGTCGTCACTTTGTCGGTTGTCGCCGGCGTGCTGATCGGCCTTGTTGCCGGCTATTTCCGTGGCCGCGTCGATATCGTCATCATGCGCCTGATGGACATCATCCTGGCGTTCCCGTCGCTGCTGCTCGCCCTCGTGCTGGTCGCGGTCCTCGGCCCGGGCCTGACCAACGCGATGATCGCCATCTCGATCGTCAATCAGCCGCATTTCGTCCGCCTGACGCGTGCCGCCGTCATGAGCGAGCGCGAGAAGGAATATGTCGTGGCTTCCCGCGTTGCCGGTGCCGGCACGCTGCGCCTGATGTTCAAGACCATCCTGCCGAACTGCCTTGCTTCGCTGATCGTTCAGGCAACGCTCGCCTTCTCGGCGGCGATCCTCGACGCAGCCGCCCTCGGCTTCCTTGGCATGGGCGCCCAGCCGCCGACACCCGAATGGGGCACGATGCTTGCCGAAGCGCGCGAATTCATCCAGCGCGCCTGGTGGGTGGTCACTTTCCCGGGTCTCGCGATCCTCATCACTGTTGTTGCCATCAACCTCATGGGTGACGGCCTGCGTGATGCGCTCGACCCCAAGCTGAAGAGGTCCTGATATGGCACTTCTCGAAATCGAAAATCTCGTCGTCGAGTTTCAGACGTCGACAGGTGCTTTCCGTGCCGTGGACGGCGTCTCTCTGAAGGTCGATCCGGGTGAAGTTCTCGCCATCGTTGGCGAATCCGGTTCCGGCAAGTCGGTCTCGATGCTGGCTGCCATGGGCCTTCTGCCCTGGACCGCCAAGGTCACGGCCGACAAGATGGTCTTCGACGGCCAGAACCTGCTCGGCATGTCCGGCGCCCAGCGCCGCCAGATCATCGGCAAGGATATGTCGATGATCTTCCAGGAACCGATCGCCAGCCTCAATCCGTGCTTCACGGTCGGCTTCCAGATCGAGGAAGTCCTGAAGATCCACCTTGGCCTCGACAAGGCCGCGCGCCGCAAGCGTGCGATCGAACTGTTTGAAGCTGTCGGTATCCCGAACCCCGCGGAGCGGCTCAACCATTTCCCGCACCAGATGTCGGGTGGCCAGTGCCAGCGCGTGATGATCGCCATCGCGATCGCCTGCAATCCGAAGCTCTTGATCGCCGACGAGCCGACCACCGCGCTCGACGTGACGATCCAGAAGCAGATCCTCGATCTCTTGATGCGCCTGCAGCGTGAGCACGGCATGGGCCTGATCATGATCACCCACAACATGGGCGTGGTCGCTGAAACGGCCGATCGTGTCATCGTTCAGTACAAGGGCCGCAAGATGGAAGAGGCCGACGTCCTGTCGCTCTTCGAAGCGCCGAAGAGCGATTATACCCGCGCTCTGCTCGCCGCTCTTCCAGACAACGCCACCGGTGATCGCCTGCCGACCATCGGCGAGCTTTTCAATCAGGGAGCGGCACAATGACGCCAGTCCTCGAAGCCAAGAATATCGTCCGCGACTACTATCTTCCGGGCGGCCTGTTCAAGCAGGCAAAGACCGTTCATGCCGTCAAGGGCGTGAGCTTCAAGGTCGAGCAGGGCAAGACGCTGGCAATCGTCGGCGAAAGCGGCTGCGGCAAGTCCACGCTTGCCCGTATCGTCACGATGATCGACCCTGCCACGGCAGGCGAGCTGATGATCGACGGCAAGAAGGTCGATATCGCCGCCGGCGATCTGACGCCGGAAATCCGCCGTAAGGTGCAGATCGTTTTCCAGAACCCCTATGGTTCGCTGAACCCGCGCAAGAAGATCGGCGACATCCTGATGGAGCCGCTGATCATCAACACCAAGACGCCCGCTGCCGAACGGCAGGAACTGGCGATGGCGATGTTGAAAAAGGTCGGTCTCCAGGAAATCCACTTCAACCGCTATCCGCACATGTTCTCCGGCGGCCAGCGCCAGCGTATCGCCATCGCGCGTGCGTTGATGCTGAACCCGCGGCTTCTGGTTCTCGACGAGCCGGTCTCGGCCCTCGACCTCTCAGTCCAGGCACAGGTGCTGAACCTGCTCGCCGACCTGCAGGACGAGCTGAATCTCACCTATGTCTTCATCAGCCACGACCTCTCGGTCGTTCGCTATATGGCAGACGACGTGATGGTGATGTATTTCGGCGAAGCCGTCGAATACGGTAGCCGCGATCAGGTCTTCAGCGATCCGCAGCACAGCTACACCAAGACGCTGTTTGCGGCGACGCCGCGGGCCGATGTCGAAACCATCCGGGCGCGTCTGGCCCGCAAGGCTGCTGCTGCCTCCTGAGGCATAGAAATAGCCGGAACAAAGAGGATCAGAGATGCCGGAGAATGACCGCAAGCCCCATGCCATCATCGTCATGGGCGTCAGCGGCTCCGGCAAATCCTCGATCGGCGAGAAACTGGCGGAGGCGTTGAGCCTCCGTTTCGTTGAAGGCGATGCACTGCATCCGCGCTCCAATGTCGAGAAGATGTCGAAGGGCATTCCGCTCACCGACGAGGACCGCATGCCCTGGCTTGATGTGATCGGCCAGACGATCAGGTTCGCGCTCTCCGAAGGCGAGGGTGTCATCGTTTCCTGCTCGGCGCTGAAGCGCATCTACCGCGAACGGCTTCGCAGTGCTGCCGGCGGCAATCTCTTTTTCGTTTATCTTGAAGGTTCGAAGGAACTGTTGATGGACCGCATGGGCCATCGCACCGGCCATTTCATGCCGGCATCGCTGCTGGAAAGCCAGCTTGCAACGCTTGAGGTTCCAACCGGCGAGCCCGGCGTGGTCACGGTCGATATCGACGGCACCATCGACGCGATTGCGGACGCGGCGCGAATGAAGCTCGCGCCGCTCGGTATTTCCTAACCGTCGATGCGGCGCAGGTTCTTCTTCTCCAGGAAGAAGAACGGACGGAACTTTACGCCGACGATATTCCCCGCAAAGGCAGAGAACGCCCAGAGGTAGCCATGCAGGCTGCCCGAAGCGATCCCGGAGAAATAGGCGCCGATATTGCAGCCATAGGCGATGCGCGCCCCATAACCCAGCAGCAGACCGCCGACGACGGCGGCAACGACTGAACGAAGCGGAATATCCCAGCTCGGCGAGAAACGGCCGGCGAGCGAGGAGGCCAGCATCGCGCCGGCGATGATCCCGAAATCCATGACCGAGGTGATATCGGCAAAGACGCTGTCGGAGAGCGCCTTGGCATTGGCAGGCGTCTGCCAATAGGCCCAGGCGGTCGGATCGATGCCGAGCAGCAAAGCGCCCTTGGCACCCCAGAGCGCAAAGGCCGACGTGATACCCCACGGACGGCCAGCGATGGCCAGCGTCAGGAAGTTCAGAAGCGCCAGTGCCACCGCACCGAGGACGAGCGGCCAGGGACCGCGCAGGAAGCGCGAAAGGCCCTGGCGCGGCGAGGGAGCCGGTTGCTCGAGCGAGCCGTGCCAGCGCTTCTCGACGATGATGCTGATCCAGGCGACGGCTGCAAAGATCGCCAGCGATACGGCGATACCGCCCACAGCGCCGAAGCTCTGCACCAGCGAGGTCGGCGGCAGCGACGGCAGGCTGACCCACCAGTCGAAATTGACGGTGCCAAGCATCGAGCCGATGATGAAGAACAGCAGCGTGATCAGCATGCGGGCATTGCCGCCACCGGCGGTGAACAGCGTACCGGACGCGCATCCGCCGCCGAGCTGCATACCGATGCCGAACATGAAGGAACCGACGATGACGCCGAGACCGGCCGGCGAAACGGAGCCCTTCACTTCATGGCCGAACAGCGTGCCGCTTGCCAGGAACGGGAAGAACAGCACGACGGCGATCGCAAGCAGGATCATCTGCACCCGCAAGCCCCGGCCGCGCCCATCGAGGATCAGCACGCGCCAGGCGGAGGTGAAGCCGAAAGCGGCATGGTAAAGCGCGATACCGAGCGCGCCGCCGACGAGGAAGAGTGCGCCTTGTGCCGGTCCGTAGAAATAACCGAGCAGCAGGGTGCCAAGAACGAGCACGATGATCGAGCCGAGCCCCGGCGTGCCGAGCGACGGCTCCTTGATGCCGGGGATGCTGGGTGAAGCGATAGACATGGGATTCTCCTGAAATTCTAGCGCAATACTAGAACCTCAGGTGCTGGTTTTGGAGGAATCCTGTTTCCTGAAAAGCCCCTGATGCGGATTCATCTGGCGGAAAAAGGCCAGTCTGCGCAAGTGCTTAAGGATTGAAACGCTGCGGCGAGTAAGCGGAGATATCGATGAAGGGTGTCTCGCCGGTCATCAGCTCCGCCAGCACTCTGCCGGTGACCGGTCCGAGTGTCAGCCCGTGATGCGCGTGGCCGAAGGCAAACCACAATCCACTATGCCGTGGCGCCTTGCCGATGATGGGCATCATGTCAGGCGTGCAGGGGCGCGCGCCCATCCAGGGTTCGGGGTCCAGCCGCTCGCCGAGCGGGAAGATCGTGCGCGCCACCCTCTCGGCGCGGTCAAGCTGCACCGGCGTTCTCGGGGCGTCGAGCGTCGCAAATTCCGCACCCGTCGTCAGGCGGATGCCCTTGTTCATCGGCGCCAGGAAGTAGCCGCGCTCGGCATCCAGCGTCCAGTTGTTGAGAACGGCATTGCCCTGCGCGGCGTAATGCATGTGATAGCCGCGTTTGACGCCGAGCGGGAAGGAATAGCCGAGCCGCTTGGTCGCGACCTCGGCCCAGGGGCCGAGCGCCAGAACCGCATCATCGGCATCGAGCGGGCCTTCTGCCGTGGAAATCCGCCAACCCGAGCCGGCCTGTCCGAGCGAGTTTGCATCGCCGCTGACGAAACGGCCGCCGATGCTTTCGAAATAGGCGCAGTAAGCCGCCGTCAGCGCATGCGGATCGAGAACCGACCACGGATCGCGCCAGCGCAGCCCGCCGGTGAAGTTCTGGATCAGGCCCGGCTCGATGCGCGCGACATCGGCTGAACTCAACTTGTCGTACTCGACGCCGAATTCCCGTTCCCAGAGTGCGGCTTCGGCAATCGCTTGGTCGTATTTCTCGGCAGTGCGAAACACCCGCATCCAGCCATCCTTGCGGATCAGCGCTTCGGCATGCGACGCCTCGATCAGGTCCTTGTGTTCAAGCACCGAATTCTCGATCAGCGGCGCATAGGCGCGGGTGATGGCGTCGTGCCGGCGGGCATTGGAATTCCACCAGTAGCGGGCGAGGAAGGCGACCTGCTTCGGCAGCGTCTTCAGGTGATAATGCGCGTCGATGCGGTTGTTCAGCGCATAGCGCAGCAACAGCCCGACCTGCTGCGGAAAACCGTAGGGAACGACGCCCTCGCGCTGGATGAGGCCGGCATTGCCGAAGGACGTTTCGTTACCCGGTGCCTTGCGATCAACCAGCACCGCCTGCCAGCCGCGGCGTTGCAGGTGGATGGCTGTCGAAACGCCGATGATGCCGGCACCAAGCACGATTGCAGTCTTTGTCATTTTTCCTTGCAACCCAATGAGTTCCCAAGCCCGAAAATGCCCTTAGGCTGGCGGCGGTGCAAATGAAAAATCGCGTTTCATTTCAATTTCATTGCCCTCTCAATGCGGCATTTTCAACGCGGATGCGAATGGCAAGCATCACGGCGTTCAAAACCGAGAACAGGATCGCGTAGGCGGCCATGCCGAAGGCAAGCGGCAGGGCGGCAATCTCGCCCGCGACGATCACATAGTTCGGATGGTTGAGAAGCTTGTAGGGACCGGCTCTGACCAGCGTCTCGCCGGGCAGAATAATGATCCGCGTCGTCCAGCGTCCCCTCAGCGTGAAGAGCACCCAGATCCGCAAGGCCTGCAGCACCAGGAACAGCGCAAGCCAGCCCGCTTGAACCGGCTTGCCGGGAGCAAGCAGCCACAGGCCGCCAAGCCAGGCCGCATGCAGGGCGACCATGTAGGCATAATGATCGGCCCCGGCCTCCCGTGCGCCGCGGGCAAACAGGGCAAGCGTGTTCCGCTTCGCAATCACCAGCTCTGCCAGCCGCTGCAGGGTGACGAAAGCAAGAAGCAGCAAAGAAGCGTCCATCAACCGATCCTCCTCAGTGTCACGCAGCTTGCCGAAAAGCCCGGCCCCATGGCGATCATCGCCACGCGCTCCGGCAGACCGGCGGCAATCGCGCGCTCCAGCACGAAAAGTACTGTCGGCGAGGACATGTTGCCGTATTCCGAAAGCACGGCGCGCTCATGGTCGAGCGAACCCTGTTCGAGCCCCAGCGTCGCTTCCATAGCACCCAGAACCTTCGTGCCGCCCGGGTGGCAGATGAACCGGCCGATGTCCGCGCGTGTCAGCCCGTTGCGGGCGAGAATGCCGTCGATCGCAGGCCCCAGTTCGCGCTCGGCGAATGGCGGCAGCGATTGCGCCAGGATGATGCCGAAGCCGGTGTCGTCGATCTTCCAGCCCATGATGTCGAGCGTGTCGGGAAACAGGTGCTCGCCTGACGATTCGATCTCGGCGATGCCGCCGTCTCCGCTCCGCAGGATGCAGGCCGCAGCGCCATCGGCAAAAAGCGCGGTGGCGATAATGTTCGGCCGTGTCAGCTCGTCCAGCCGGAAGGCCAGTGTGCAGAGTTCGATGGCGACGAAAAGCACCGTCTTGCCGGGCCGCACCGCCGCCAGCCGCGCCGCGATGCCAAGCCCGGAAACGCCGGCCGCACAACCAAGACCGAAGACCGGAACACGTTCGATATCGGCGCGAAATCCGAGCTGCCGTGCCAGCCGAGCATCGAGGCTCGGGGTGACGATCCCCGTCGAGGAGACGGTGACGACGCAATCAATGTCGCCTGCCTCCAGCCCGGCGCCGGCGAGAGCCTTTGCTGCCGCTTCTGCAAAGAGCTGACCGGCAACCTCCGCATACGCGGCCATCCTGTCCGGCCAGCCGTGATTGTCCTCGAACCAGGAAAGCGGCCGGGCCGCATGGCGCTTATTGATCCCGGCATTCTCGAAAACCCCGACGAGATGCCTGAAATCCTTGAACCGGTGCGCAAAAAGGCGCGCCGACGTCGCCGCCGCCTCGCTTTGCGTGATGATGGCTTCAGGCACGGCAGTCGCAACGCTAAGCAATGTCACCCGTTCGTTCACGGAGTTCTCCTTTATGCACCCGGCGCTGGAGAACACTACTTAGAGCCGCTTTATTCAGGCTCCCGCCGTCACGAAAAGGTGATGCGAAAAAATGAATGACCCCGCCGAATAAAATCCCGATGACCGGTGTTCTCGGTGTGCAACGTCATTTTCCTGGAGATGTTCCCATGACGACCACAACTGTCCGTATCGCTTCTCTCGTCCTCGGCGGCTTTATCGCCGCGGCAGCACTTTCCGTCCCGGTCTTCGCCGCAGGCGACGACAGCGAGACCATGCCGGTCTGCAAGAAGGGCGAGGTCTACGACAAGAAGGCCAAGAAGTGCGTGAAGCAGAGCAGCGCCAACATCACCGATGAAAACCGCACCGACTATGCCTATTCGCTGGCGAAAAGCGGCCGCTTCGATGAGGCGCTCGCCATGCTCGACACTGTCAAGGATCAGAACAACGCCGAAGTCCTGAACTACCGCGGCTATGCCACCCGCAAGCTCGGCCGCACCGACGAGGGCATTTCCTATTACCTGCAGTCGGTGAAGCTCGATCCGCAATATGCCAAGGTCCGCGAATATCTCGGCGAAGCCTATGTCATCAAGGGCCAGCTCGACATGGCCAAGGACCAGCTGGCAACGATCAAGACGATCTGCGGCACGGATTGCGAAGAATACCAGGATCTGAACGCCGCGATCATCGACCCCTCGAAAATCTGAGGATCGGCAAATGGGCGAAGCCGGCTGCAAAGGATTGCTCTGATGGCGGTCGCACACGCCCCGTTTCTTGCCTATAGTCGCGAAAAATCGGAGTCGCCGGTCACCCCGGCGGCGCCGCCGAAAACAGCAGGCGCGGAGGCGGCCATCGCGAGCGAAGCGGATATCAGGACGGGCCTGACGGAGCACCTCTCCCGGCTCTGGCGTTACGGTCTCGTGCTGTCGCGCAAGCGGGATGTCGCCGAGGATCTGGTGCAGCAGACCTGCGTGCGGGCGCTTGAGCGCGCCGCCCAGTTCGAACCGGGCACCCGGCTGGACCGCTGGCTGTTTTCCATCCTCCATTCCATCTGGCTGAACGAGATCAGGGCCAACAAGGTGCGGCAGGGCCAAGGCTTTGCCGATGCCGAGGAAACCCTGGTTTTCGATGGGGCAGGGGCGACCGAAACGCATGTCGCCGCCGCCCAGTTGCTGCGCAAGGTCGATGCCTTGCCGGAGGCCCAGCGCAGCGCCGTCTTCCTGGCCTATGTCGAAGGGCTCGCCTATCGTGAGGTCGCGGAAATCTTGAACATACCGATCGGAACCGTGATGAGCCGCCTTGCCGCCGCCCGCGCCAGGCTCTCCGCCGAAACAGCCGAAGGAGGGCGCCCATGACCAGCAATATCCGCATGCCTTCCGACGAAGAGCTGACCGCCTTTCTTGACGGCGAACTGCCGCAGCCGGACATGGCGCGCATCGAAGCCTTGGCCAATGAAGACGAGGAAGTGGCTGCCCGCATCGAGTTCCTGGCCAATGGCAGCATGCCGTTCAGCGAAGCTTTCGCACCGCTGCTCGACGAGGCGCCGAAGCAGAAGCTCGAGGCGATGCTTGCCGCGATCCCGGCGCCCGCCGCTGCGGCTGCGAGCGCGGAGCGCTCCACCATCACCCGCCGCGGCCTCTTCGGCGCGCTCGCCGCATCGCTTGCTGTCGGCATCATTGCCGACCGCGCCTATCTCGGTATTGGCCGCAGCATCGGCCGGGACGAGGGCAGTGAGTGGCGCAGCGTCGTCGCTGAATATATCGCGCTTTATACGCCGGATACGCTGGCTGGTCCGGTGCCGCCGGCCGACGTCCAGACCGCGCAGCTCGCCCGCGTCGATGGCAAGCTTGGACTGAACCTCTCGCCTGAAACGGTGGCCCTGCCGGGCGTCGATTTCAAGCGCGCCCAGCTGCTTGAATATGACGATCATCCCCTGGCGCAGATCGCCTATCTCGATCCGGAGAGCGGGCCGATGGCGCTCTGCATCATCCGCTCCGACAAGGGGGCGAAGCAGCCCGATATCGAGGGGCGCAAGGGCATGAACGTCATCTACTGGTCGACGGCGACCCATGCCTTCATGCTGATCGGCCACGCGCCGGTCGATCGGATGCGCGAAATTGCCGATGCGGTGAGGCCAAAACTCACCGCTTGAGGCCGTCTCGCCATCTTCATGCCGATTTTGCGTGGTTTTGCCTGAGCCTCTCCTAATGAAGGGGCGCATCAGCGTGAACTGGATCAATCGTTATATCGACGAGCCGTTGCTGGAAGGCGCGGCGAGCGTGCTCAGGGCATGGCATATCCGCACCGGCCAGGCGCCGGAAAGGCTGGAGCCGGTCTGGAATCTCATCGTCATCTCGCTGCTCACGGCAGGCTGCTGGTATGGGCTCGCGGGTATGCCGCTGGCACTCAGCCTAGCGGCTCTCATGGCGCTTGCGCTGCCGTCGCTGCGTAAGCTTCTGCGGCTGAAGAAATCCAACCGTTATGACGCCCGCCAATACAAGTCGGCTCGCGCCCGCGCCGTTTCCAAGCGAGAGGCCGAATGGTCGCTACGCATGACGGTGCTTTCGGTATCGGGCGGCCTGCCGTTTCTGGCGGGCAGCGACGATCCTGTTGGACACGCCTTCATGGCCGGCGCCTGCGTCTGGTTCGTGCTGACGGCGCCGGTCAAGTTCTATCTGGATGCCGCCGAGCCGCCGGCGCCCGATCAGGGCGACCGCGCCGAACGCGCGCTCTTCAATTTCGGCTGACAGCTGACGCGAAATCTCATTCTGAAGCGGCCGCCCATGGAACTAAGTCCTTGGGCGGCCGTTATTATGTCAGTCCAACGCATAGGAGATCGCCATGCTGTATTACGCTCTGGTATTCCTCGTCGTGGCACTGATTGCCGGCGTGCTCGGCTTCGGCGGCATTGCAGGCGCTTCGGCGTCCATCGCGCAGGTTCTTTTCTTCATATTCCTGGTTCTCTTCGTCGTCTCGCTCGTCATGCGCTTGATGCGCCGCTGACGGCAGCGAACGAACAGGATCGCATCCCGGCCCGGCGGTGAAACGCCGGGTTTTCTGTATCTTTAACAAGTGCTTGCGTGCGAAAATGACACGCACGTCCGGAAAATTCCGGCGTAAAGATTGGATTCAACATTTCCCGGTAAACTGTCGTTAGCCATTCTTCCGGCCCCGTTCGGGCCTGATGAAGCCAATGTCGTTTTCTGTGTTGTGTACGGGTTCCATGCGTTTTTCGGCTGTTCCTGCGATCTTTCTTGCCTGCCTGACGGTGTCGGGCTGCGCATCCAGCACGACCCCCGAGGGTCTGGTTTCCGGTGTGGTGTCGAAGGAAACGACGAGCTCGGTGTCCCCGCCGCCAGCGCCCGTTCCGGCCGCGCCTGTCTATGCGCAGGCCGCGCCCTCAGCCCCCATGCCGCATCAGGAAGAGCTGGCCTGGGCAGGCCAGGTGCCGCAGCCACAGGCCTTCGAGCCCGTCAATCGCGTCGTCGGCGCCCCGGTTCCGGCCGAGCGCCCGGAAGCGCTGATGGCGGCACCCGTGCCGATGGCCGAACCCGCATTCGCCCCGCGCACCCGCTCGCGCATCTATGCCCACCAGTTCCGCGATGCCAAGCCGATCAATTTCGGCCGCGCCTCGCCGCGCAAGCTCGCCGTCCACGGCGTTGACGTCTCGCGCTGGCAGGGCAATATCGACTGGGCGACGCTGAGAACCCAAGGCGCCAACTTCGCCTATATCAAGGCCACCGACGGCGGCGACCATCTCGACCCGATGTTCCGCACCAACTGGCAGCGCGCCAAGGCCGCGGGCATGAAGCGCGGCGCCTATCATTTCTTCTACTGGTGCCGCACCGCCGGCGAACAGGCAGACTGGTTCATGCGCAACGTGCCGCGCGATCCCGATGCCTTGCCGCCTGTTATCGACGTCGAGTGGAACGGCGAATCCAGCTGCAAGCGCCGCCCGTCACCCGAGCGCGTCGTCGAAAAGATGCAGGTCTTCATGGACAAGCTGGAGCGCTACTACGGCAAGCGCCCGATTATCTACACGGCGCCCGATTTCTACCGCGACAACCTGCGCGGCCAGTTCCCAAGCCACCCCTTCTGGCTCCGCTCCGTCGCCGCCCACCCGGCCCAAGTCTATCCCGGCCGCCGCTGGATGCTCTGGCAATATTCGGGTTCAGGGCTGTCACAGGGCGTTCAGGGCAAGATCGATTTGAACGTGTTCCATGGGTCCGAGGCGGAGTGGCATGACTTTGCTTCGCCGCGGGAAGGGTGAGGATGCCGCCTTGTTAAAGGTCGTCCGAATGCAAGCGATAATCTTTACCGCCCTCAAGATCTTCGCTTCGGCAGGCCACACCGAGAAAAACGTAGGACTGCGAGAATTGAGCGATGAAGGCGAACATCTGTTTGTCCTCTGAGCCATACCAAACGTATGTGAATTGATCGCCTAGATTGGTGTTCTGTCGGGTTGTCCTGATCGTGTTCGGAAACATCGGCGCAATTGTCCTGATAAGCGTCTCAGAATTGCGCGCGATAACCTGGGTTCGGAAAGTTCTGATCATGTGTGTCGTTGGCATGACCTCTTTCATATGCTTGTAGTAGAGTGCGCAGGTCAGCCGACGTTCGAAAGCTTCAAAAGCTTTCCGATTTTCATTCGGCATCTCGGCGATCGGCGCTGACGCGGCGGGCTCGTCTGGGGGGTGCGAGAGATTATAGAGTGGCAGCGCGCGCTTCTTGGCGTTTGCCGTAACGTCGAGTCTCGGCAGATACTCCGGGTTATTGTTTCGAACACCCGACAGGAGCTTCAAAAACTGGTCGCTAGGTGTAGTGCCCGAGTGATCGCCAAGTTTCATGTAAAGCGCAGCAACTTGCTCAAGCGGGCCAGCTTTATTGTTACAAGCTTTGCAGGCCGGGAAGACATAACCCTCTGGCCACACTCGATTTATGAAGCACTCGCGAGAGGGTACATGGTCTTCCGTCTCAGATGCTGACCCGCAGAAAAAGCACAACGGATGCTTTAAGAGGAATAGCTCTTTTCTGCGTTTGCTGGCACCCATCGGTAGCTTCCAATCATGCGCCTGTCATCCTCCTTGCTACGAGCTAGATGATCGGAGACTTGATCACCTTGACGTCTGAGCGCGAGGGCGTTGATTCGCTTAGTCTGGGCATCTTTGAGCGTCTTGTCGAACAGGCTGCAGCTCGTTCCATCGATTTTCAGGCGGCAAGCCTAGGCAGAAACTTTCCTCCACGGTAGCTTGGCGATACAACTATAGCGCGGCCCATCGAGACGCGTACGCGGACTGAAAATGTCCGACTCCGCTATATGGCGGAGTTATCATCTTAATGAAGAGAAAATTTGGCTGGGGAACCTGGACTCGAACCAAGATTAACGGAGTCAGAGTCCGTCGTTCTACCATTGAACTATTCCCCAGCAGGAGCGGCGCGTCGGCCGCTTCGCTGTCGTGCGGGGCTTATAACCAAATCGCGGCGGAATGCAAATAGCTGTTTTGAAAAAATTTCAGGGCATGTGGATGATGCGTTTCAGGGGCTTCTAAAACTGATTTCAAAAAGAATTTGGTGATTTTGGCATGCGCTGGTATTCTTGCGGCAACGCAAAAATCTAATGAGCGCCAGCAGCATACCGTTCAGGCCTTGCGCGGCGCGTGGAAAAACAACGTGGAAGACCCCGAAGGCGGCGCCAAGCCGCAATTTGACGGGGCGCCAGCGGCACAGCGCAAGGACGGCAAAAAGTCCAGGCGCCGCAAGGGAAAACGTGGCGGCCAGAACCGCAACGCGCCCCAGACCGCTTCGCAGACCGCCTCCGGACCCTCTGGAGACGCTGCGCGCCCAACGGAAAACACAGCAGGGAATCCGTCCCGCAAGCGCAAGCGTCGCCGCCGTGGCAGTGCTGCGCCGCAAACCGGCGCGGCGCCGCAGGCCGCCGTTCAGCATCAGAAGGTTGCCGATGGTGCGGCGAATCCATCTGGCGATTCGGAGCATGCCTCGCGCCGCAACCGGCGCAAGCATCGCGGCAAGCGCGGCCTGCAGGGCCGTCCGCTGACGCCGGAGAAGACCGCTTCTCAGCCATCGTCTGCTGCAAATCAGCCGTCCGCCCGGGCGAACAGTCATGCCGATGCGCGAAGCGGCGACCAGCCACGCCCGCATCGCCCCGGCGAACGCGAGCATCACGGCTTCGAACATCCCTGGCCGGACGAGCTCTATGCGGCGCTCGACCTCGGCACCAATAATTGCCGCCTGCTGATTGCCCAGCCGACGCGTCCAGGCCAGTTCCGTGTCGTCGATGCCTTCTCACGCATCGTCCGGCTCGGCGAGGGGCTGGCGGCCAGCGGCCGTCTCTCCGACGAGGCGATGGATCGCGCCGTCGATGCGCTTCGCGTCTGCGCCGGCAAATTGAAGAACCGCGAAATCCGCCGCATGCGGCTGATCGCCACCGAAGCCTGCCGCCAGGCATCGAACGGCGAAGCGTTCCTGGAGCGCGTCGTTGCCGAGACGGGTCTGGATCTCGAGATCATCGACCGCGAAACCGAAGCCCGGCTTGCGGTCTCCGGATGCTCGTCGCTCGTCGGGCGTGAAACGCGCTCCGTCGTACTCTTCGATATCGGCGGCGGCTCGTCCGAGATCGCCGTCATCCGTATCGGCGAAAACCGCTTCAGCCGCCTGGCGAATCACATCACCCACTGGACCTCGCTGCCGGTCGGCGTCGTCACGCTGTCCGAACGCCATGGCGGCCGGGATGTAACGCCCGATGTCTTCGAAGGCATGGTCAGCGAAGTCGCGGGCATGCTCTCCGGTTTCGATTGCCCCGATATCGAGGTTGCCCAGTCGACCGATTTCCATCTGATCGGCACATCGGGCACAGTGACGACGCTTGCCGGCGTGCATCTCGATCTGCCACGTTATGATCGCCGTAAGGTGGATGGTATCTGGCTGTCGGACGATGAGGTTTCGGCCATGCAGGCGAAGCTCCTGTCGTGGGATTTTGCAAGCCGCGCCGCCAATCCGTGCATCGGCCCCGACCGGGCCGATCTGGTTCTGGCCGGTTGCGCCATTTTGGAAGCCATCCGCCGCCGCTGGCCGAGCCCGCGCATGCGCGTTGCCGATCGCGGCTTGAGGGAAGGCCTGTTGACCGACATGATGGCGGATGATGGCGTCTGGCGCCGTCACCGCAATCGCCGCGGCCAGCGTGGAAGGTAAGAGAACAATGACCAAGGCACCCATTGCGGGCAACCGCACCGGCCGCAAGCTCGGCCAGCGCGTCAAGAACAAGAAGATGAAGGCGTCGTCGCGCCAGTGGCTGCAGCGCCATATCAACGATCCCTATGTGCAGCGCGCGCAGCTCGAGGGCTATCGCGCCCGCGCGGCCTTCAAGCTGCTGGAGATCGACGAGAAGTACAACATCCTCAAGGGCGCCCGCCGCATCATCGATCTCGGCGCTGCGCCGGGCAGCTGGTCGCAGATCGCCGCCAAGGTCACCGGTTCGACCGACGAGGATATCCGCGTCGCGGCCATCGACTTCCTGGAAATGACGCAGCTTCCGGGCGTCAAGGTTCTGCAGCTCGACTTCCTGGATCCATCGGCGCCGGCAGCGCTGTTGGAAGCCGTCGGCGGCACGCCTGACCTAGTCATCTCCGACATGGCGGCGCCGACTACCGGCCATCACCGCACCGACCATCTGCGCACCATGCATCTCTGCGAGGTCGCGGCGCATTTCGCCATCGAGGTGCTGGGTGAAGGCGGTCACTTCCTGACCAAGACCTTCCAAGGCGGCACCGAGCGCGAGCTGCTGACCATGCTGAAGCAGCATTTCAAGCAGGTCGTCCACGTCAAGCCGGCATCGTCGCGCGCCGAATCGGTCGAGATGTTCCTGCTCGCCAAGGGCTTCAAAGGCCGTCAAAAACAGGTTGACGTTACGGAAGCTTGATCTTTCGGGTGAACTGGGGCGATTATGACAGTCCCAAGACTTGGAATATCACAGACCCATGCTTCTCTATCTGACCCTCGGAACCAATGACATCGAGCGGGCACGGCATTTCTATGATGCCATCATGCCGCCGCTCGGCTATCGCTGCCAGCGCTATTCGGAAGAAGAAATCGGCTATTCGGCCGATGGCGACACCCGCTGCCGGCTCTGGGTGGTCACGCCGTTCAACCGGCGCCGCGCGTCGAATGGCAATGGCACGATGGCCGCACTGTCTGCGGCGAGCCGGGCCGATGTTGATGCCTTCTACGCGGCGGCGATCGCCGCGGGCGGCAAGGACGAAGGCGAACCGGGCCTTCGCCCGTTCCACGACAGTTTCTACGCCGCCTATATTAGAGATCCCGATGGCAACAAGCTCAGCGCCGTCTGCGAGTTGCCGGAATAGGCTATTTCACCGCCTGCTGCTCGGCCTCGATGGCGGCAGGCGTGATCGGCTTGCCACGATGGCCGGAGACCACGGCCCCGGCATTCCTGTCCATGCGGATGAACGGGATCATCGCAATGAGCGTCAGGCCGGCGATGACGTAGAAGGCGACGTGGAAATCGGCCACCTGAAGCGCTTCACCGCGGAAATAGATGCAGGTTTCCAGGATCATGGCGGCAACGGAAACGCCGAGCGCCAGGCTGATCTGCTGCATCACCGAACTCATCGACGTCGCCTGGCTGGCCTCCGAATCCTTGATGTCGGCAAAGGCCAGCGCATTGATGCCGGTGAAGATGAACGATCGCGAGAAGCCGCCGATCAGCAGAATGATGACGATCGCCAGATGCGGGGTCTCCGGCGTGAAGAAGCCCGTTGCGGCGGTGACAACGGTCGTCACGCACGCCGCAGTCAGCAGCGTCGAGCGGAAACCGGCGGCGGCAAAGACGCGGCGCGCCATGAACTTGGTGGTGATCGCCCCGATCGCCCCCGAGAAGGTGATGAGGCCGGATTGAAACGGCGTCAGGCCGAAGCCGAGCTGCAGCATCAGCGGTGTCAGGAATGGCATGGCGCCGACGCAGATGCGAAACAGCGTGCCGCCCGTGGTCGAGGCGCGGAAGGTGGCGTTCTTGAAGAGGTCGAGGTTCAGGATCGGCGCCGGGTGGCTTCGGGCGTGGCGGACGTAAAGCCAGCCGCAGATGAGACCGACGATTGTCGCCGTGATGCCAATGACCGGCGGCAGCGCAGGCAGGCTGACGACCGAGAGGCCGAAGACGACGCCAGCCGCGGAAACGGATGTCAGGACAAACCCGATGACATCGAGTTTCGGCGGCCGCGTCGCCTCCACATGCGGCAGGAAGATCGTCGCCAGCCACACGCCGATGACGCCGACCGGAACATTGATCAGGAAGATCCAGTGCCAGCTGAAATAGGTGGTGATGAAGCCGCCGAGCGGCGGGCCTGCCAGCGGGCCCACCAGCGCCGGAATGGTGAGCAGCGCCATGGCCGAAACGAGGTCGCTGCGCTGCGTCGTTCGCACCAGCACGAGGCGTCCAACCGGGGTCATCATCGAGCCACCGATACCCTGCAGGAAGCGGGCGAAGACGAATTCGACGAGATTGGACGAGCTGGCGCAGAAGATCGAGCCGACGACGAAGACGCAGATGGCCAGGCGGAAGATATTCTTGGCGCCGAACCTGTCGGCCATCCAGCCGCTGATCGGAATGAAGACGGCAAGCGATACCATGTAGGAGGTCAGCGCCAGCTTCAGGGTGATCGGGTTGACATGCAGGTCATTGGCGATCGCCGGCAGTGCGGTGGCGATAACAGTCGAATCCATCTGCTCCATGAACAGAGCGACGGCAAGGATCAGCGGAACGATGCGGTTCATAGGCGAAAGCCTTGAATGGTCTTTGGGGGCGGCTGCTGTTTAGTCCCGGGCTCGGTCTCTGCCAATCCCGGAAATGCTGAAGTCTACACATCCGCTTCACGTCTGCGTGAGACGGCTTGTTCGACAACTTCTCCTTTCAACATTGACATATGCTTACGCCGCCGCGGCCAGAAATGCCCGGCAAGCACGTGGGGATGAGTGCGAATAGAGATCGCACGTTGCCAGAGGATGGATATATGGCAGTTTCATTGGGGATGAAGCGGCGCACGCTTTTTGCCGCAGGTCTTGGCCTGCTGGCGGCGCCGGCCATTTTGAGAATACCGGCCCAGGCGGCCGAGACCGGAGATAAAGCAAAGATGACGACAGCATTGCCAGAGATCAATCAATTCAAGCTGGGTTCCTTCAAGATCACCGCCGTCCGCGACGGCAGCAACGTGCTGGAGAAGCCGTTCGAAACCTTCGGCACCAATCAGGAGCCGGAAGCAGTGAAGACGCTGCTCACCGAAAACTTCCTGCCTGCCGACAAGTTCGTGAACAGCTATTCGCCCGCGATCATCGATACCGGTTCCGATGTGATCCTCGTCGATACCGGCTTCGGTGCCGGCGGCCGCGAGCGTGGCCTGGGCAAGTTGCAGGATGGCCTGAAGGCTGCCGGCTACAGCGTCGATGACGTCACCGTCGTGGCACTGACGCATATGCATGGCGACCATATCGGCGGCATGATGGAAGGCGGCGCCCCGGCTTTCAAGAACGCCCGCTATGTCGCCGGTCAGGCGGAATACGATTTCTGGACCGACAAGGCTCGCGAAGGCACACCGGCCGAAGGCGGCCACAAGGCGGTTCTCGCCAATGTCATGCCCTTTGCCGAAAAGACCACCTTCATCAAGGAAGGCGATTCCGTCGTTAGCGGCATCACTGCGATGCTGGCGCCCGGCCATACGCCCGGCCACATGGTCTTCCATGCGCAGTCCGACAACAAGCAGCTGGTTTTTACAGGCGATACGGCAAACCATTACATCCTGTCGCTGCTGCATCCTGAATGGGAAGTTCGCTTCGACATGAACAAGGCCGAGGCCGCCGCCTCGCGCAAAAAGGTGTTCGACCTGATCGCCACCGACAAGATCGCTTTCCTCGGCTATCACATGCCGTTCCCGGCGGTCGGCTTCGTCGAAAAGCAGGGCGCCGGCTACCGCTTCGTCCCCAAGAGCTATCAGTTCGATATCTGACATGAGGCGGGAGCGGGCCCACACCGCTCCCGTTTTTTCAACGCTCAGTCGCCCTGCCAGAAGGGCAGGGTGGTCCGCTTCGAGATACGGTACACGGCGGCCGGCGGAAAATTCTGGATCGTCCGTCCCAGGAACACCGCCTTGAGGCCTAGCCTGTCGAGGATCGGGCGTGGCACCGGGCATCGCGGGCCGTAGGTGAACTGGTAGAATTTCCCTTGCCTGCCGAGATGCCGGAACGCGCCGGCGAGAATAGCCATCACCTGGCGCGGCGGCATGGAGAGCAGCGGCAAGCCGCTGATGACGGCGCCCGCCGGGCCGCCGATATCGAGCTGTCCGATCTTCGCCGCATCGCTTTCGACAATCGCCGCCTGCGGAAACCGCACCGCAAGCATGCCGGTGAATTCGCGGCCTTTCTCGATCAGCACCAGGTCGCTCTCGGCAACGCCGCGGCCGATCAGTGCGCGCGTGAAGACGCCGGTGCCCGGCCCGAGTTCGATGACGCGGCCAGCTGCCGGGTCGATCTCCTGGGTAATGAGCTGGGCCAGCGAGCGGCCCGACGGAATGGCGGAGGCAACGCGCAGCGGATTTCGCAGCCAGGCGCGCAGAAATAGAAACGTGTCGGAGGATGTGCAGGTGGTGTTCACGGCTTGCAGCTCCAGTGCCCGTTGGAATTGGCGGATTGTATTGTCTTGAAGAGAATGCGGTCCAGCCCGTGGACACATGGGAAACGGACATGCCGGAAACAAGGCTGCGTGGCCTGGGAATGCGCCACATCGTCCTATTCCCTGGACGCGCAGCAGGCATTCGCGTTTTGCTATTCCCAACCTGTCATAGACGTGTTACCAGCCCTCGCCAACTTCCAAAGCAACCCTTGCACACCGCCGGTGCGGACGATTCGTTCCGGGTGGGGTCGCATTTTTCTTATTTGAAGGAAATTGGCCATGGCTCGCATCATTGAAACGCCGACCGGTTTGGACGCACTCACGTTTGACGACGTGCTGTTGCAGCCCGGTCATTCCGAAGTTCTGCCGGGCCAGACCAGCGTCGCGACACGTATCGCAACCGACTTCGAACTGAATATCCCGATCATTTCGTCTGCCATGGACACCGTCACGGAAAGCCGTCTGGCGATCGCCATGGCCCAGGCCGGCGGCCTCGGTGTCATCCACAAGAACCTGACGCCTGTCGAACAGGCCGAGCAGGTCCGCCAGGTCAAGAAGTTCGAAAGCGGCATGGTCGTCAACCCTGTCACCATCGGCCCCGATGCGACGCTCGCTGATGCGCTGGGCCTGATGAAAATGTACTCGATCTCCGGTATCCCGGTCGTCGAGAAGTCCGGCCGCCTCGTCGGCATTCTCACCAACCGCGACGTTCGCTTCGCCTCCGATCCTTCGCAGAAGATCTACGAGCTGATGACCCGCGAAGGCCTGATTACCGTCAAGGAAAATGTCGATCAGCAGGAAGCCAAGCGCCTTCTGCACGCGCACCGCATCGAGAAGCTGCTGGTCGTTGATGGCGAAGGCCGCTGCGTCGGCCTGATCACCGTCAAGGACATCGAGAAGTCTCAGCTGAACCCGAACGCTTCGAAGGATGCGCAGGGCCGTCTTCGAGCCGCCGCTGCTGTCGGCGTTGGTGACGATGGTTTCGAGCGTGCCGAGCGCCTGATCGAAGCCGGCGTCGACCTTCTGGTCGTCGATACCGCCCATGGTCATTCGCAGGGCGTTCTCAATGCCGTGGCGCGCGTCAAGAAGCTCTCCAACTCGGTTCGCGTCATGGCGGGCAACGTCGCCACCTCTGATGGCACCAAGGCGCTGATCGATGCCGGTGCGGATGCGGTCAAGGTCGGTATCGGCCCGGGTTCGATCTGCACGACGCGTATCGTCGCCGGTGTCGGCGTTCCGCAGCTCGCAGCCATCATGTCGGCTGTCGAAGCAGCGCAGGCGCAGGACGTCCCTGTGATCGCCGATGGCGGCATCAAGTTCTCCGGCGACGTTGCCAAGGCGATCGCCTCGGGCGCATCGGCCGTCATGATCGGCTCGTTGCTCGCCGGCACCGACGAAAGCCCGGGCGAAGTTTATCTTTACCAGGGCCGTTCCTTCAAAGCCTATCGCGGCATGGGCTCCGTCGGCGCCATGGCCCGCGGCTCGGCAGACCGCTACTTCCAGGCTGAAGTCCGCGACACGCTGAAGCTCGTGCCTGAGGGTATCGAGGGCCAGGTTCCCTACAAGGGACCGGTATCGGGCGTGCTGCACCAGCTCGCAGGCGGCCTGAAGGCTGCCATGGGTTATGTCGGCGGCAAGGACCTCAAGGAGTTCCAGGAACGCGCCACCTTCGTGCGCATTTCCGGCGCCGGTCTGCGCGAAAGCCATCCGCATGACGTGACGATCACCCGCGAAAGCCCGAACTATCCGGGCTCTGGCGTCTGATCATGACAGCGGGCAGCCGGATACCGCTCCGCATCATCGGGCTGCTCGCCATTCTCTGCATTGCCGCTTTTGGCTGGGCGCTCTTCGGTTTCGTCCTACCCTTTCAGCACGAAACCGGCCGCGCCATGCTCGATACCTATGTCGCAGGCTATGACGAGGCGACTGTCGCGGCCATGCAGGCCTTGCTGAAGGACAATGCCGCTGCCTATGGAATTCTCCGTTCCATGTATCTCGGCCCTGAGCTGGTGTTGCCCGCCTTGCTGGCGATGCTGCTCCTGAGCCTCATCCTCAAGCTCGAGACCACAGGGCGATACTTTGGCAAGCCGGTTCGCCCGGCTCTTGTAAAAGCCGTCCTGGCATTGCCGCTCATCTATGCGTTTTCCGATTATGCCGAAAACATATCCAGCCTGATTGCCTTCGGCGGCAGCCCGTCTTCGACCACCGCGGTCACTATCCTGCCCTGGCTGACCAAGCTGAAATTCGCCTCGCTCGCCGTCACGGTGATCGCCATCATCCGCTTCGCGCTGATCCGTTTCGGACCGAAGGACGACGCCTAGCGCGGCCAGCGCCAGGGCGGGTTAGAAAGCCGCGCAATCATGAATTCCGACAGTGCCTCGATCTTCGCCGGGCGTGCCCGCGCCGATGGCGTCACGAAATAGAGCGCCCCGCTCGGCAGCGTCCAGTCCGGTAGGATCGCCTTCAGCCGCCCGTCCGCCAGATATTCGCTGGCCAGGAACTCCGGAAGTTCGCAGATCCCGAGACCGCGCAGCGCAAGCGGCACCAGAGCTTCGGAATTGGTCGCCCTCAACGGCCCGCTAGGCGTCACATATTCCTCATCGCCCTGCCGGTTCTTCAGGCGCCAGACATCCTGCTTCGGCCGGTAGGAGTAGCCGAGCAGATGATGGGCGGCGAGATCGCGTGGATGGTCGGGGCAGCCGTATTTCTCAAGGTAGGCAGGTGCGGCCAGAATGAACGGCGCAACCGGCGCCAGCCGCCGTGCGACCAGCGATGAGTCGGGCAGCACGGCAATCCTGAGCGCCGCGTCGAAGCCGTCGCCGACGAGATCGACGCTGGCATCGCTCATATGCAAGTCGATGCTGATGTCAGGATATTGTTCGAAGAAATCGGGCAGGATCGGCGCCACCCAGCGCAGGCCGAAGGACATCGGCACAGCCAGCCGGATCAACCCGCGCGGACGGCTGGAGAGTTCGCGGGCGGCATTTTCCATCTCTTCCGCTTCGCAATAGATGCGCGTTGCCCGGTCGGCGAGCCGGGCGCCGAACTCGGTCAGCGACAGCTGCCGGGAAGTGCGGTTGAAAAGCCGCGCGCCGAGCCGTTCTTCCAACCTGGCGACACCGCGCGAGACGGTGGCAACCGAGACGCCGAGCGTCTTTGCCGCGCGGGCAAAAGAGCGTTCCTCCGCCACCTTGGCAAACATCGCGAGGCCTTCGAAATCCGGCAATTTCATTGTTTCAAATCTGCAATGATGACTTTCATTTCTTTCTATTCCGAAATGATCTGGTCGTCCATATCTCAGCATCAGTCGAACACAAGGAGACGACTGATATGACCCAGAGACTGAATGGAAAGATTGCTGTCATCACCGGCGCCACCTCGGGCATCGGCCTTGCCACCGCCAAACGTTTCGCCGCCGAAGGCGCACGCGTCTTTATCACCGGCCGCCGCGCCGATGTGCTGCAGAAAGCCGTCGCCGAAATCGGCGGCAATGCCACCGGCATTCAGGCCGACTCGGCAAAGCTCGCCGATCTCGACAGGCTCTACGCGCAGGTGAAGGCGGAAGCCGGCCGCATCGATGTGCTCTTCGTCAATGCTGGCGGCGGCTCGTTCGCTCCGATCGGCGAAATCACCGAGGAGCAGTATGACGATACCTTCGGCCGCAATGTGAAGGGCGTGCTCTTCACCGTGCAGAAGGCGCTGCCGCTGCTCGCCAAAGGCTCCTCCGTTATCCTCACCGGCTCGACGGCAGGCTCGACCGGCACTCCCGCCTTCAGCGTCTATGCCGCTTCCAAGGCTGCGATCCGCAATTTCTCGCGCAACTGGATCCTCGACCTCAAGGATCGCGGCATCCGCATCAATACGCTGAGCCCCGGCCCGACCGAGACCACCGGTCTCGTCGAACTTGCCGGTCAGGACAAGGCGCAGCAGCAGGGCTTGCTCGATCTGCTGGCCGGTCAGGTCCCGATGGGCCGCGTCGGCCGCGCGGATGAGATTGCCGCCGCCGCGCTCTTCCTCGCCTCCGATGACTCGAGCTTCGTCACCGGTGCCGAGCTCTTTGCCGACGGCGGTATCGCCCAGGTCTGAATCTCATGCCCGCTGCGTCTTTTCGCGGCGGGCATTCCTCTGGCAAGCGCTTTCCTTTTCCTTTACTGCTCTGAAAAATTTGAATGAAGCGGAAAGGAAATGCCCATATGACCGGTTTCGAGATCTTCTGGCCGATCGTCGGCCAAGTCGTCCTGGTCTTCATCCTTTACGGCCTGCTCGGCTACCGCCGCCGCCGGATGGTGAGGCAGGGCAAGATCAGGATTTCCGAATACCGCGAAAACCGGGATGAGCCGCCCGAGAGCCTTTTCGTCAAGAACAGCATCGCCAATCAGTTCGAGCTGCCGGTTCTCTTCTATGTCTGCTGTGTGCTTCTCTATATCACCGAGGCCGACAATCTTCCGTCGCTCGTGCTCGCCTGGCTCTTCGTCGTGCTGCGCTATGCACACGCCTATGTTCACGTGACCAGCAACAACATGCGAATCCGCAGCCCGCTCTTTGCGCTCGGCTGTGCCGCTCTGCTCGGCATGTGGGCCTGGCTGATCGGCTGGATGGCCTTCAGCGGGTAACGCATATTTGTACACCGCTTGTTTTGCACTGACCTATCTTCCTGCTCGGGCATGGCCCGGGTAGGGAAGAGGAGATCGATATGGACAAGCCGGAAATCACACAGGCGATGATCAGCGCCTATGATGAATACACACATCTGACATTGGACCGCCGCGGCTTCATGGACAAGCTGACGAAGCTTGCCGGATCCGCAGGCGCCGCCGCCGTCATCGCCCCGATGCTGGCGGCAAACAAGGCCGCAGCCGAAATGGTGCCGGCCGGCGACGAACGGCTGACGGCGAAGGACGTGACTTATCCGAGCGGCAGCGGCGATACGAAGGGGTATCTCGTTGAGCCGAAGGCCACATCCGGCAAGATCGGCAGCGTCATCGTCATTCATGAGAACCGCGGCCTCAACCCGCATATCCGCGATGTCGCCCGCCGCATGGCGCTGGAAGGCTTCATCGCGCTGGCGCCAGACTTCCTGTCGCCGCTCGGCGGCACGCCTGAAAACGAGGATCAGGCCCGCGAGCTCTTCGGCAAGCTCGATGCCGCAGCCACAGCGGCCAATGCCGAAGCGACGCTGAAATATCTGCAGACGCTGCCCAATGCGAATGGCAATGTCGGCGCCATTGGTTTCTGCTGGGGCGGCGGCACGGTCAACAACTTCGCCACCAAATCGCCGGAGCTCAAGGCGGGTGTCGCCTATTATGGCGCCCAGCCGAAGGCAGATCAGGTGCCCGGTATCAAGGCGGCGCTGATGCTGCACTATGCCGGTCTCGACGATCGCATCAATGCCGGCATCGATGCCTACAAGAAGGAGCTGGAGGCCAACGGCAAGAATTTCCAGATCTTCGTCTATGATGGCGTCAATCACGCGTTCAACAACGATACGTCGTCTGCGCGATACGACAAGAAGGCTGCTGATTTGGCCTGGAGCCGCACCGTGGATTTCCTCAAGAAGAACCTGGCCTGATCTTTCGGCTGCCAAGTCATCCACAGGGTTAGACATGAAAAATCGGGGCATTTTGCTCCGATTTTTGTCGAGTTTGACAGTTCGATAAAATGCGAAGTTTTCCCTTCACGGCGCATGAAGACCTGCATGCCATATCGCTCGGATGCGCCGGTTTGAGACAGCTGCCGCCGCTCAAGAATAAGCTGTGGGGGCGGGTCGGCATGAGCATAGACAATGTGGATCGCATCGGCCTGCGCCGGAAACCGAAGCAGGAGCGCAGCATTCAGCGTTTCGATCTCATCCTGTCCGCTGCCGCCGAGATCATCGCCGAAAAGGGCGTCAGTGCCATGCGCATGACCGAACTTGCGGTCGCCGCCAAGGTGCCGATCGGCTCGGTCTATCAGTACTTTCCCGAAAAGGCGGCAATCGTCAAAGCGCTGTTCGATCGTCATGCCAGCGAGGTGCAGGCCAAGACCGCGCAGGTCTTCGCCAACGTCCACTCACTGGAAGACGCCCTTCATCTCATCGAGGGGATGATCGACTGGTACTACGATGCCTATCGCAACGACCCGACCTATCTCGGCGTCTGGATGGGCACCGAAACCGATCAGGATCTGCTGCGGCTGAACATCGATCACAGCAATCGGGTTGCCGACATCTTCTACGAAGCCGTCAAGCGCGTAGCGCCGGAACTCGAAGCGATCGACATGCAGGCACGCACCTATCTCTTCAGCCACTTGATTGGCGCCTCGATCCGTCTTGCGGTCAAGAGCGAGGAAGAACTGGCGTTGCGCATGCTCGGTGAATGGAAGCGCGTGATCCGCGCTTCGCTCTTCTCCAAGGCAAGCTGAAACTTACCAGCTCGGCACCATGTTGGCAGCCTTCAGCCGCGGGTAGTTGCGCGCATAGGCGGTCTTCAGATCGGCTTCCAGATTGTCGTCGACGACAGCAGGCGTGATGTTGTCGAGGCAGGCCGTGATGTGGGCCGTGATCGCATTCATCAGCGAGATGGAAACGCCGGGACGCTTCATGATGCCGATCTGAACCGGGGGCAGGGCGGGGAAGCCGTCTGCCTGGCTGAGCACCTTCATACCGGTTCTCAGCGCCGATTCCGGCATGACCGAGACGGCCATGCCCGCCAGCACGGCAGCAGCAACAACAGTGCAGGACCAGCTGGTGAACAGGATCTGATGCTCGCGTCCGACGGCATCGAGCGCCGAGCAGGCAAGCTGGCGCCACTGGCAGTCGCGGCGGCCGACGGCAAGCGGCACCGGCGCGTCGTCACGGATCGGATGGTTGGCCGAGCCGACCCAGCAGAGCGGTTCGGTTCTGACAACATCCGACATGCGTTCGCGGGGGTTATGGGTGACGAGCGCGATATCGAGCTCGCCCTTATGCATGCGCTCGGCAAGGTCCACCGATGGTTCGCAAACGATATAGAGCTCGACATTCGGATGCGTCTTGGCGAAACGGCCGATGATCTCAGGCATGTAACGGTCGGCATAGTCGTCGGGCGTGCCGATGCGCAGCATGCCTTCGAGACGATTGTCGTCGAAAGCCGCCATCGCCTCGTTATTCAGGCGGATGATCCGCCGCGCATAGTTGAGCAGCTTCTCGCCCTCGGCCGTCAGCCGGTTGCCGCGGCCGTCCTTGATGAACAGCTGCTTGCCGATCCGCTCTTCCAGCCGCCGCATCTGCATCGAGACCGCCGACTGCGTCTTGTAGACGCGATCTGCCGCCTTGGTGAAGCTGCCGGAATCGACGATGGCGATGAAGGTCTGCAACTGGTCAATATCAAGAGGCGCTGACATGGGCTCACCTATAACGATCTCTGATAATAACCATTAGAAACATTCGTTGGACTGATCAATAGGCCTTTGGCATCTTCAGCGTGCAAATCAAGCAAAGTGAAGGACAGAGACCCTTCTGTCCGCCTTGAGTTCCAGCCCGTATGCCTTCCCGCTCGACCTCGCGGGAGGGGTGGGTTGTTGCGCCCGAAAGAAAGGAGAGTTCGATGCGCATGATTGACCAGACTTTAGAACTCGACTGTGCCAAGCAGCCTGTGAGCGTGTCCGCACGCCTTGCCGGCATCCTTGCGCCGCTCGCTGCTCTCTTTCGCGGCTACCGCAATCGCAGAGCAATCAACGGTCTTACGGAGCTTGATGACTATCAGTTGCGGGATATCGGCCTGACCCGCGCCGATATCGCCTCCGCCCTGCTGACATCGACCTTTTTCGAGGACCCGTCACCGCAGCTGACCGACTCCGCCCGCCGCCGCTGGCGCCTGTCGATCTTCCGCTCCTATATCGATTAGGAGCGGACCCTTTTTCCCCGCAGGGTGATAGCCAATAGCCCTGCCTCTTAACCCGGTGACCGCTTTCCCAAGCCGTCTCCGGGTTTTTTTATGGTTTGGAGGAGGGGGAGGGTGCTTTCGGGCGGTAGGCGTCGAAGATCGATTCCAGGTTCTTCTGGTAGCTCTTCTGCACCTCAAGCCCGCTGTCGAACATGGAGTTGAGCATATCCATGTAGCCCGCCGTCTGCTCCTTCGCCTCGTCTTTCGGAGGCTCCGGCGCCTTGGTCGGTTGCTGCGGCTGGTTCATCCCCGCCATCATGTCCTGGAATGCCTTGGCGAAGGGATTGTCGAGAAATGGATTGGCTGTGGCCTTCTCCGGTTCAGGCTTCGGCACGCTGAACATCAGTTGCATCGCCTGCGTGAAGGGATTGTCGAAGATGCTGGGCTCGGGTGCGGCCTTCTGTTTCGGCGCAAAACCGGTGCTCTCCAGCCATGTCTGGATCGTCTCGCCCATCGCCGTGTTGACGAAGGGATTGACCGGCGATGACATCTGACCCATCGACTGCTTGAACAGCCCGCCCATCAGCGTGCTGGCGATCACCGGCAGCATCTGCTTGTAGATCTCCTGGCCGATCCCGGTCATCTGTGCCGCCTGAGCCGCAACGGCGCGGGAGACCTCTTGAGAGCCGAACAGTTGTGCAAGGACATTGTTGCCGTCGGTCACGCCCTGCGGCGTGAAGGCTTTGCTCATGTCCTCGAAATACTTGCCGTAATTTCCCGAGGAGACCGATTGCATCAGCCCCATGAAATCATAGGGATTGCTTGTGCTGCGTTTCAGTCCGGCGGAGAAGGCCGGCATCAGCGCCGCCATCGCCTTGGTCGCCTGTTCCTGCGCAAGGTTGAACTGCTTGGCGATGGCATCCATCGCCGCGCCATTCTGCGCCTGCATCATCATGTCGAAGAGTGGCAGCATGGGCAGTCCTTCCGCTGTTTAGTGCGTTGAATCGCTACTATAAACGGAAATAGGAATGCGCAAACGGCTTTTTGCCGGAGACCTTAGTACTGATATTCCTCGAAGACAGGTTCGACCGAGCCGTTCCAACGGCCGTTGAAGCGGGCGAGCAGGTCCTCCGCGAGCGTCGCCTTCTTGGCCATCACCTCATCGAGCGGCGACAGGAAGATCGTCTCGTCCTGGCCTTCCTTGTTGAGGCGATTGCGCGACTTCAGGCCGGCCTTGGAAATAGCAAGCACATCCTTCGCTGCGTCGAACAAGGCATGACCACGGAACGAAGCCTTCAGGCCCTCGGCCGGAACGGCATTGCGCAGGGCCACGACCTCTTCGAACGTCCAGTCCTTGGTAAACTGGTCGGCAGCTTCGAGCGCCGCTTCATCATAGAGCAGGCCGACCCAGAAGGCGGGTAGCGCACAGATGCGGCGCCACGGGCCGCCATCGGCGCCGCGCATCTCAAGGAAGCGCTTCAGCCGTACATCCGGGAACAGCGTCGAGAGGTGGTTGGTCCAGTCGCCCATCGTCGGCTCCCAGTCCTTGATCTCGCTCTTCAGCGCGCCGTTCATGAACTGGCGGAAGGTGACGTGGGTACAGTCCTTATAGCGGCCGTCGCGGACGATGAAATACATCGGCACGTCGAGCGCCCATTCGGCATAGTCCTTGAAGCCGAAATCGTTGCGGAAGGTGAAATCGAGCGGGCCCGAGCGGCGGTTGTCGGTATCCGTCCAGATGTCGCCGCGCCAGGAGAGTAGGCCGTTCGGCTTGTTTTCGGTAAACGGCGAGGAGGCAAACAGCGCTGTCGCGAACGACTGCAGCTTCATCGAAACGCGCATCTTCTTGCGCATGTCGGCTTCCGAGGAGAAGTCGAGGTTCACCTGGATCGTGCAGGTCCGGTACATCATGTCGAGCCCCTTGCTGCCGACCTTCGGCATGTAGCGGGTCATGATGTCGTAACGGGATTTCGGCATGCGCGGCGTTTCCGCCAGCGTCCATTTCGGGCTGCCGCCGATGCCGAGGAAGCGGATACCCATCGGCTCGGCGATCTCGCGCAGCACGGCGAGATGCTGGTTGGATTCCCTGCAGGTCTCGTGGATGGTTTCGAGCGGGGCACCCGACAGTTCGAACTGGCCACCGGGCTCGATCGAGATCGCGCCCATGCCGTGCTGTTCGCCAAGGCCGATGATATTCTCACCGTCCATGATCGGCTCCCAGCCGGAACGTTCCTGCAGGCCCTTCAACAGCGCGGAAATGCTGGCATCGCCAGCGTAGGGAACGGGGCTGTTGTCGGCGCGGAAGAAGGCGAACTTCTCATGCTCGGTGCCGATGCGGAATTTTTCCTTCGGCTTGTTCCCCGCAGCAAGATAATCGGTCAGCTCCTGAACCGAAGAGAGCGGTGTCTGGTCGGTGGTGTCGCGAGCCATGCAAATCTAACCTGTATTCTGGGGGAACGCCTTTTGGGCGCGGCAATGGAAGGGTGATTAGGACCGCTCTCAGGTATGTTGCAAGTGAAATTCTTTCAACGCCGGTTCAAAAAAATAGCATCCTGTATCTTGAGTGAATAGGCGCAAGGTTAATTCCAGTCGCCGAGCGCTGCCTGAATGACGGCCATTGCCGCTACAGCAGCCGTATCCGCACGCAGGATTCTCGGGCCGAGTGGGATGGCGGTGACGAAATTGAGGTTGCGCAGCCGGGCGCGCTCCTCTTCCGAAAATCCGCCTTCCGGGCCGACCAGAAGCGCCAGCTTCCTTTCGGTGATCGCCGAGAGCAGCGGCAGCGGATTCTGCCCGGCATCGGCCTCGTCGCAATAGATGATCCGACGATCGCTGGACCAGCCGTCCAGAAGATCGAAAAGTCTCACGGGTTCGGCGACATCGGGAATGCCGAGAATACCGCACTGCTCTGCCGCCTCGATGACGTTGGCCTTGAGCTTGTCGAGATTGGTGATCTTGCCCTGCACATGCTGGGTCATGACCGGCTGCAGAACGCCGGCTCCCATCTCCACCGCCTTCTGCACCAGATAGTCCAGCCGCCCCACTTTCAGCGGCGCGAAGAGATAGTGAAGATCGGATGGCGCCGGCTGCGGCCGCGTCTGTTCGACCGGTGTCAGCAGGATGCGCTTGCGGGTCGGAAAGGCGAGGGTGGCTTTCCATTCCCCATCCCGGCCGTTGAAAACGAGAATCTCCGCGCCGTCGGTCAGGCGCAGCACATTCGCCAGGTAATTATACTGGTCGGAGCTGGCTTCGACGGCGGCATTGGCGGCAAGCGGTGCGTCGATGAACAGCCGCTGCATGCGGAAATTGGCGCGCATTATAGATTTCCCGGTCAAACGAAGAGGGCGAACATAACCCAATAGAGCAGCGCCGCAAGCGCGCCCGAGGCCGGCACGGTGATCACCCAGGCGGCTATGATCGTCATGAAATGCGACCGGCGCACCAGATAGCGGCGGCGGGTTTCATGGACGTTCGGATCGGCCGGTTCGTCGATCGCCCAGCTCTCGGCCTTATGGCGCATATAGGCGATGCGGCGCTTCGAGTTGCGGGTGTACCATTCGCGGAAGAACCCAACGCCGAAGACCGAGCCGACCGCGATATGCGTCGTGCTGACCGGAAGGCCGAACCAGGAGGCAAGAATGACGGTAAAGGCGGTCGACAGCGCCACGCAATAGGCGCGCATCGGATTGAGCTTGGTGATCTGCTCGCCGACGAGACGGATCAGGCGCGGGCCGAACAGCAGCAGACCGACCGAGATGCCGAGAGCGCCGATCAGCATCACCCAGAGCGGCGGGGCGATCTCCCCGTGAACAGGCAGAAGCGTCGTCGAGCGCACGATTGCCGAAAGCGGGCCGACCGCGTTCGAAACGTCGTTTGCACCATGGGCGAAGGAGAGCAGGGCGGCAGAGCCGATCAGCGGATATTTGAACAGGATACGCAACGAGCTGTTGCGGTTCTCGAGCCCCTCGGATTGGTGGCGTACGATCGGCCGGGCGATCAGCCAGCAGACAACGGTTGTCGCCAGCCCATAGGCCAGCACCGTCGTTGCCGGAAAACGGTCCGGTGTCGTGAGTTGGAGGATCATATAGGCCGTAAATGCGCCGGCCATTGCCGCGATCAACACAGGCACCCAGCGCCGGGCCGCCGCGATCTTGTCGTCGCGATAAATGACGAAGGTCTTGACGAGGAACAGCAGACCGGCGGCGATCACGCCGCCGATGATCGGCGACGTCACCCAGCTCGACGAGATTTCCGCCATCACCCGCCAGTTGACCGGCTCCGGGCCGACGGCAGCGATGCCGGCGCCGATGACCGCGCCGACGATCGCATGGGTGGTGGAAACAGGTGCATTCAGCCAGGTCGCAAGGTTGATCCACAACGCGGCCGCCATCAGCGCCGCCATCATGATCCAGGCAAGCAATCCTTCCGGAACCTGCACGGCATCGACGATGCTGGACGAAATGGTCTTCACCACTTCGCCGCCCGCGATCGTAGCACCCAGGATCTCGAAGATCGCGGCAATCACCAGCGCCTGCGCCATCGTCATCGCGCGTGCACCGACGGCGGCGCCGACATTGTTCGTCACGTCGTTCGCGCCGATATTCATTGCCATGTAGGCGGCAAGCGCGGCAGCGGCGATGATCAGCACCGCACTCGGCCGGTCGAAGACGTAGACCCCGGCAAACAGCATCGCGAGACCGAGGAACACCAGGCCGATGCCCGGTGCGATCAGCTTGCGCGCAACGAACTTCGAGGCATCCTCGACATGGCTATACTTGTCGAGGTCCTTGTCGAGCGTGCGTTTTGTAAGGACAGGTGTCTTCTCGGCCATGCTCTTTCCTGGGAGGAATCCTGCTTTAACGCTATCATTCCTAACAGCGCAAGATGGCAGGAATCATTCCGCCGGAATCTGCTTGGCGCGGCTTGCCTGAAGATGTTCGTCGATGCGGCGCTTGAACTGCAGGAACACGTCGCGAAGCTCCGGCTCGCGGACCCGCTTGCAGGCCTCGTCGCAGGAAACCCACTCGATCGTGCGTTCGCCCTTTTCCTTGAAGTTCTTGGCAAGCTCGGAAACCTCGAGCGCATAGACCTGCACCTTGCAGCTCACCTTCAGTCCATCCTTCAGGACCTTCGGATAGCTGTAGGCGCCGAGCGTCTCGTGCTCGACGCTGCCGCGCACGCCTGCTTCTTCATAGGCTTCGCGGGCGGCGACCTCATAAGAGCACTTACCGTTCATCGGCCAGCCCTTGGGGATGACCCAGCGGCCGGTATCACGGCTGGTCATCAGGAGAACCTCGACCTCGGTGCCCTTCTTCTTCATCCGGTAGCACAGCGCAGCATACTGCTGTCTCGGCGGACGCCGGAACATCAGCTGCATGTCGGAGGCGAGGCGGGAGAGAAGAGTCAACTGTCGGGTCACCTTTCGAGTCGTTTCAAAGAATCATTAATATTAGCATGTGCTGGAAAGCTTGCGCGATCCATGCGCCATTTAACGGTGCATAACGCGGCTATGGTTTTTAATAGGCAAATCTCACGCCGCAGCGGGTCGAAATTCCGGCAAAACCTGTTCTGTTTCCGCCTTTGCACAGGTGTTCAATATGGGGCCTTCTTGCCTTTCGTTCAATGCCCATATCAATCTGGGGATATCGTTTCCTGTTGATGACCGCCATGCGCCTTCCGCCACTCAATTCAATCAGAGCTTTCGAAGCCGTCTGCCGTAAGGGCAGCGTGCTCAGGGCTGCCGAAGAGCTCGGTGTCGTGCGCGGCGCGGTGCGTCTGCAGATCGCGGCACTCGAGAATTATTTCGGCGAGAAGCTCTTCAACCGTGAAGGCCGCCGCCTCGTGCCGACCGACCGGGCCAGGGCTTTTGCCGAAGCGGCAACGGCGGCGTTCTCCCTGTTGCAGCATGCCGCCGGTGACCTGCAGAAGGACGATAGCCGCAAGCTCCGTCTCGGCGTTCCCTCTGCCTTCGGCATCTGGTGGCTGATGCCGCGCATCGGCAGCCTGCAAAGGGCGCTTGGCGATGCCGAGATCGATATCGTGCCGATGGCGGTCGCCGAGCCGCTGTTGCAGCATCCGGAGCTCGATGCCGTCATCATGGGGGGCGAGTACCGCCCCTCGGCCGGTGTGGCCGCCATCCGCTTCATGGAAGACGAGTTCGGTCCGGTGGCAGCACCCCAACTTACCGCCACCTTCGGCAGCGATCCCATGGGGATGGCTACGGCTGCCATGCTCGTCAGCCGCAGCGTGCCGAAGCTTTGGGACGAATGGTTTGCCGAAAGCGGCACACCGGCAGTCAGCTTCGCCCGCCGTCAGGAATTCGAGGATCTGCTGTTGGCGCTCGGTGCGGCCCGATCCGGCCTCGGTGTGGCACTCGCTCCGCGCGCGTCGATCGAGGATGATCTGGCGCGCAATATTCTGACTGCTCCCTTCGGCTTCATCCGCCGTCCGGCAGGCTATAGCCTCTGCTGCCGCACGACGGATTTTCGAAAGCCGCATTTCACCGCATTGCGCGACTGGCTGGTCAAGGCAGGCGAGGGGGCCGAATAGGGCAGATTTACTGCCGTATCGGCAGCGGATTATCCATGCCGCGCGGTCGCGGTGGGCGTTATGACGGTCATCAGCGACAGGAGACCATCATGGAAAATACCGCCACCCGCATCGACTGGATCGGAAACAGCTGCCGTCTGCTGAAGGCAACGGCCGCCGAATTCGAACGCACCCGCCCCTTCGAAGGCCTCACGATCGGCACCGGTATCCATCTGGAGCCGAAGACGGTGGCGCTCCTGACGACGCTGCGTGCCGGCGGCGCCAAGCTCGTCTGCACCGGAAATCTGAACAGCACCCAGCCATCGACGGTCGACTATCTCCGCTCCCAGGGCATCACCGTCTTCGCCACGCAGACCACCGATCCTGCCGAGCATCACCGCAGCCTCGAAGCCGTTGTCGATGCCAAGCCCGACCTGCTGCTCGATAATGGCGGCGATCTCTTCGCCATCGCCGCGGAACGCCCCTATGCCAACCTGCTCGGCGGCACCGAAGAGACGACCTCCGGCCGCACCCGCCTGCTGCCGATGCGGGAAAAGCTGAACATGCCGATCCTTGTCATCAACGACAGCCCGATCAAGCAATTCGCCGAAAACAAGCATGCCGTCGGTCAGAGCCTGTTCGAAAGCTACATGCGCTTCACCAACCGTTCCACCAACGGCAAGCGCGTCACCGTCTTCGGCTACGGCGCCTGCGGCAAGGGAACGGCCGCCAGCTTCCGCAACGCTTTCTCCACCGTCAGCGTCGTCGATATCGATCCGGTCACGGCGCTGGAAGCGCATCTCGATGGCTTTGTCACGCCGCTTCGCGAGGATGCGATCCGCTCTGCCGATATCCTGATCACCGTCACCGGTTTCCCCGGCATCGTCACTGTCGCCGACCTGCCGCTGATCAAGGACGGCGCGATCCTGATGAATGGCGGCCATTTCCCGCTGGAGATCGACGTATCGGGCTTCCGCGCCCATCCTGATGTCGTCGCCATCGACCGCTACGAGGCCGATGTCATGGAAACCCTGCATCTCAAGGATGGCCGCTCGATCCATATCCTCGGCGGCGGCCATATGGCCAACCTCGCAGGACCGCGCCCCCTCGGCAATTCCGTCGAATCCATGGACCTCGGCTTCACCCTGCAGGCCCGCTGCCTCGAACGGGTTGCCAAGCGCGGAGCGGGACCTGAGGCCTGCATCGTGCCGGTGCCTCGAGATATCGATGCGATGGTGGCGAGCGCCTATCTCGATCTCGCGCGCTAGGCTCAGCCCTGGCGGACGATCGTCCCGATTGCGTTGACGAGCAGCCGCGCTGCCGTCAGCGCCGAAATCCCGTCGATATCGGCTGGCGGATAGAGTTCGACGAGATCGAAGCCAACGATCCTGCCACGACGGCCCACGCCCGCGATAAGGTCGATAACCTGCGTGTAGGTCAGCCCACCGGGCGTGCGGGCCGCGACGCCTGGCATGACGCTGGGGTCGAGCCCGTCGCAGTCGAGCGTGATCACCACCTGCGCGCCTTCAGGAATATGCCGCAGCGCCGCCTCGACGCCCTGTGCATGAATTTCCCGGGCGGTGACGAGATGGCTCCCATAACGCTTAGCCGCCTCGACCTCCGCGCGGCGCGCACTGCCGACCCCACGGATACCGGCCTGCACCATGCCTGCGACATGCGCCATTTCGCTCGCCCGCCGCATCGGGTTGGAATAGCCTTGGCGCTCGCCATGCAGCTCATCGCGCCAGTCGATATGGGCGTCGATCTGCAGGATCCAGATCGGGCCGTGACCGGCGAAACCGGCAAGGAAAGGGATCGGCACGGAATCGTCGCCGCCAAGCAGGATCGGCACTGCAGACATCGCCAGCACCTCCCGCGTTTTCGCCTCGATCAGCGCCCGGTTTCCGGCGTTGTTCCGAGCGTCGGTCGGCAAATCTCCGGCATCGACGCAGCAGACCGGCTTGCCGTCGAACAACGGCCCGCCGAGATCGAAATCCCAATGTTCGATCAGCCCCGCATCTTCCTGGCTGGCCGCGCGGATTGTGTTGGCCGAGCCCGCATAGCCGCTGCTGTCCTTGCCGGGATAGGTCGTGCCGTGACCGGCGCCGAAGATCACCATGCGCGGCGTTCCGCCGTCATCGAGACGGTCGGATAGGCCAAGGAAAAGAGGCGAAGCAGTCATGTCAGTCTCCAGATGTGATCGGCGGTGGAGGCGTCAGAGCTCCCAGTAGGGCACCGGCCCATAAAGCTCCGCCAGATAATCGATGAACAGCCGCACCTTGGCGGGCAGAAATTGCCGGCTCGGATAGACTGCCGAGAGGGCTACATTGCGCGAGCCCTCATATTCCGGCAGCACCTGCACCAGCTTGCCGCTCTTCAGCTCTTCGCCGATATCCCAGGTGGAACGCAGCGCGATGCCGATACCTGAAATCACCGTCTCGCGGATCACCTCGCTGGAATTGGTGATCAGCATGCCCTCCGGCCGCAGCGTCATGGCGCCGTCAGGTCCTTCCAGCCGCCAGACATCATTGTTGTGCGCGGGCAGGCAGCGGTGGTTCTTCAGGTCGTCGAGGTTCGCGGGCATCCCATGCGCCTCGATGTAGGACGGCGCGGCGCAGAGCAGGCGGCGCACCGGCGCCAGACGCCTGGCTACCAGGCTGGAATCGGTGAGCTCGGCAATGCGGATCGCCAGATCGAAGCCGCCGCCGACAATGTCGCTAAACTCGTCTGTCAGCACCAGATTGATGGCCAGCTCCGGATGCTCCTCCATGAAGCGCTTCAGATGCGGGGCGATATGCATGCGGCCGAAAGAAGTCGGTGCCGAGATCTTCAGCGTGCCGTGCATCTGCGCCGAGCGGCCGGAAATATAATATTCGGCTTCCTCAAGCCCGGCCAGAATGCCGAGCACCCGGTCGTAGAAACCCTGGCCCGCCTCGGTCAGCGAAATCTGCCGCGTCGTGCGCTGCAGGAGGCGCGTGCCGAGCCGGTCTTCCAGCCGCTTGATGCGCTTAGAGATGACGGCAGGGGAAAAACCGAGCGCCCGCCCGGCAAGCGACATGCTGCCGGTCGAAACGACCTTGGCAAATATCTCGAGATCACCCAGATTGGTCATGGTGCGGCACTGTTTCCCCTTTAGGCATAAGTGCTTAGCATTTGCGCCGGTTTCGGGAAAGTGTTAAGCCGAGTGAAACCGGCTGCCACGGAGGACAGGCCGGCCTCGCTGCCAATCGGGAGGAAGCGCGCCATGTCCGACACCATTTCCTTTCTTGCTCCGCGCGCCGATGTGCTTGCCCGCCGCAGCCAGATCGTCGGTGATCTCATCGATCTGCTGCCGCCGGAATGTCTGGTGCACGAGGCGCGCGAACTGGTGCCCTTCGAGACTGATGCCTTCGTCTCCTATCGCCGCCTGCCGCTCGCCGTCGCCCTGCCGCGCTCGACGGCCGAGGTGGCTGCCGTGATGAAATATTGCCATCGCTACGGCATCCCGGTCGTGCCGCGCGGTGCCGGCACCTCGCTCTCGGGCGGCGCCATCCCGCAGGAGGATGCCGTCGTCATCGGCCTGTCGAAGATGAACAGCATCCTGGAAATCGACCTCGCAAACCGCGTCGCCGTCGTCCAGGCGGGTGTCACCAATCTCAACATCTCTGAATCCGTCTCTGCAGACGGTTTTTTCTATGCGCCCGATCCGAGCTCGCAGCTCGCCTGCACCATCGGCGGCAATATCGGCATGAATTCCGGCGGCGCCCACTGTCTGAAATACGGCGTGACGACCAACAATCTGCTGGGCGTCAAGATGGTGCTGACCGACGGCACGGTCATCGAGCTCGGCGGCAAGGCGCTGGATGCCGGCGGCTATGACCTGCTTGGCCTCGTCTGCGGCCACGAGGGCCAGCTCGGCATCGTCACCGAAGCGACGGTCCGCCTGATCGCCAAGCCCGAAGGCGCCCGACCGGTTCTCTTCGGCTTCGATACATCGGAAGACGCCGGCTCCTGCGTCGCCGATGTCATCGCCTCGGGCATCATCCCCGTCGCCATCGAGTTCATGGACAAGCCGGCGATCGAGATCTGCGAGGCCTTCGCCCATGCGGGCTATCCGCTCGATGTCGGCGCGCTCCTGATCGTCGAGGTCGAGGGCTCGGAAGCCGAGATGGACGACATGCTGAAGAGCATCGTCGAGATCGCCCGCAAGCATCGGGTCAAGACCGTGCGCGAATGCCAGTCGGCGACTGAGGCCGCGCTGATCTGGAAGGGCCGCAAATCCGCCTTCGGCGCGACCGGCCGCATCGCCGATTACATCTGCATGGATGGCACAGTGCCGCTCAGCCAGCTTTCCTACGTGTTGAAGAAGACCGCCGAGATCGTCGATCACTACGGCCTGCGCGTCGCCAATGTCTTCCATGCAGGCGATGGCAACATGCACCCGCTGATCCTCTTCAATGCCAACGACCCCGAAGATGCCGCCCGCGCCGAAGCCGCGGGGAACGAAATCCTCAAACTCTGCGTCGATGCCGGCGGCTGCCTGACCGGTGAACACGGCGTCGGCATCGAAAAGCGCGACCTGATGCGCCATCAATATTCCGAGGTGGACCTGGCACAGCAGATGTCGGCGCGTGCTGCCTTCGACCCGGGCTGGATCCTCAATCCTTCCAAGGTTTTCCCGCTCGATGGACGGCCGGCCGCATGAGTGAATTCTTCCCCCGGAGCGAAGACGAAGCCGCAGGGCTGATCCGCGAACACGCCGCATCAGGCAGAGCACTCGCCATCTCCGGCGGCGGCACCCGCGCCGGTTTCGGCAATGCTGTCGCTGCCGAAGACACGCTCCGCTCAACCCGCCTCTCCGGCATCGTCGCCTATAATCCAGGCGAAATGGTCATGACGGCGCGTGCCGGTACGCCAGTTGCCGAGATCGAAGCCGCCCTTGCCGAGAACGGCCAGATGATGGCTTTCGAGCCGATGGATCACCGCGGGGTCATGGGCACCTCGGGCGAGCCGACGATCGGCGGGGTCTTTGCCGCCAATGTCTCCGGCCCCCGACGCTTCGTTTCGGGTGCGGCGCGTGACAGTCTGCTCGGCATCCGCTTCGTCAATGGCCGCGGCGAGATTATCAGGAACGGCGGCCGGGTGATGAAAAACGTCACCGGTCTCGATCTGGTGAAGCTGCTGGCGGGTTCACACGGCACGCTCGGTTTCCTCACCGAAGTGACCTTCCGCGTTCCGCCGCGTCCGAAAGCCGAAGAGACGCTCGTCATATCCGGCCTCAACGATGCCGAAGCCGCCAATGCGATGGCTGCCGCCATGGCGCTATCTGTCGAGGTCTCGGGTGCGGCGCATCTGCCGATGACGGTCACCTGGCGCTTTGCAGGCGGCACGCTGCCCGAAGGCGAGGCAACCGTACTTCGTCTCGAGGGGCTGCCGGGTTCCGTCGAGGTGCGTGCCGAAAAGCTCGCCAAGGCGATGGCCGCTTTCGGTCCGGTCACCAAGCTCGATCAGCAGGCGAGCCGCGGGCTCTGGCGCGAAATCCGCGATGTCTTTCCCTATGCCGATGACACGATGCGCCCCGTCTGGCGCGTCTCCGTTGCGCCGTCCGCCGGCCACCAGCTTGTCGCCGCGCTGCGGCTCGAAGCCGGTGTCGACGCCTATTACGACTGGCAGGGCGGCCTCGTCTGGATGCGAATGGAGGCCGATCCCGAAGCCGGCCTGTTGCGCCGCTTCATCAAGGCGCTCGGCGGCGGGCATGCAACGCTGATGCGTGCTTCGGAAGTGATGCGTGCTGACGTGGCGGCTTTCCAGCCGCAGCCGGAAGCAGTGGCAATGCTCTCGGCCCGCGTGAAGGAAAAGTTCGATCCGGCCGGGATTTTCAATCCGGGGAAGATGGGTTGTGATGGCTGAGTTCGAGTATGCGGGGCACCCCCCTCTGTCCTGCCGGACATCTCCCCCTCAAGGGGGGAGATTGGCCAGAGGCGCCCGCTCGCTGCACCAATTATCGCTGAGGGGTAACCCCACCCACCAAGCCTCGACGGGATACCACTGATGCAAACCAATTTCACCGCCGAGCAACTGACCGACCCCCATGTCGCCGAATCCGAAAAGATTCTGCGCAAATGCGTCCATTGCGGCTTCTGCACTGCCACCTGTCCGACCTATGTGACGCTCGGAAACGAGCTCGATAGCCCGCGCGGCCGCATCTATCTGATCAAGGACATGCTGGAAAACGATCGCCCGGCGGATGCCGAGGTGGTCACCCATATCGATCGCTGTCTCTCCTGTCTGGCCTGCGTCACCACCTGTCCGTCCGGCGTCGATTACATGCATCTTGTCGATCATGCCCGCGCCCATATCGAAAAGACGTACAAACGGCCGTTCATGAACCGGCTGACGCGCGGCATCCTCGCTGCCGTCCTGCCCTATCCCGGCCGCTTCCGCCTGGCGTTGCGGCTTGCCCGTCTCGGCCGCCCGTTCCGCAGCCTGATGCGCGCTCCGGCCCTGAAACCCTTCGCGGCGATGCTGGCGCTGGCGCCCCGGCAGGTGCCGCCGCCTTCCATCTATTCACGTCCCGGCAATCATCCCGCCGAAGGCGAACGGAAAGCGCGTGTCGCGATCCTCACCGGTTGCGCCCAGCCGGTTCTCGACCCCGGGATCAACGAGGCGACCATCCGCCTGCTCACTCGCCTCGGCGTCGAGGTCGTGGCGCCCACAGGCGAAGTCTGCTGCGGTTCGCTCGTCCACCATATGGGCCGCGAGGAGCAGGCTCTGGCCAGCGCCCGCGCCAATGTCGATGTCTGGACGCGGGAGATCGAAAACGGCGCTCTCGATGCGATCATCATCACCGCCTCCGGCTGCGGCACGACGATCAAGGATTACGGCCACATGCTGCGCCTCGATCCGGCCTATGCCGAAAAGGCCGCCATCGTCTCCGGCCTGGCGAAGGACATTACCGAATATCTGGCACCGCTCGATCTGCCCTCGCATATGCCGAAGGGCGTCACCGTCGCCTATCACTCCGCTTGCTCGATGCAGCACGGCCAGAAGATCACCATGGCGCCGAAGCAGCTCCTGAAGGCGGCGGGCTTCACCGTGCGCGATCCGGCAGAAGGCCATCTTTGCTGCGGCTCGGCCGGCACCTACAATATCATGCAGCCGGATATTTCAGCTGCCCTGAAGGCCCGCAAGGTCAAGAATATCGAGGCAACGAAGGCGGATGTGATCGCCACCGGCAATATCGGCTGCATCACCCAGATTGCCTCAGGCACCGGTATCCCCATCGTCCATACCGTAGAATTGATCGATTGGGCCTACGGTGGTCCTGTACCTCAAAAATTAATGGATTTGCATATAGCCTGAGTTCGGCCGGTTGTCGGCCGGTCATGGGATTCAGCGCTATGCGGCGTACACTTCTTTTGCTCTCTGTCTTTTTCGGTGCCGCAGGCACCGCGCATGCCGATAGCCGTTATTTCTGCTCGGCCGACGATGCAGCCACCCGCTTCACAGTCGAGATCGGCTTCAAGGCGGACGGCGGCCATGTGCTGAACCACTTCCGCGGCGGTCTGATGATCAAGGACGGCTCTGTGCCCGACCAGTTCAAGAAGCGCGTCTTCAATTCCAGCCACCTGACGAACCGGTGGTCGAACGGTGGCGAGCTGCGCATGGAAATCTATGATGACGGCGGTGACGATACATCCGGCCAAGCGCTGAACATGGTGGTCATGGCCGAAGGTGAAGGCAAGGCCTTCAGCGGCACCTATGGGATGACTGTAACAGGCGGTTCCAAGCCGTTCACCGCAAGCGGCAAGGTCAGCTGCGGCTCGAAGTAAGCCTCTTGCTTACCAGTGGAACGAAACGCCGAGATTGACGGCGTTGGTGAAGATATCGGTCTTCAACCGGTCGCCGCTGTCGATCGGCACATCTACCTTGGAATAGGTCCCCTTATATTCCACGAAGGTCGACCAGTGGTCGCTGACGCGGAAATCGACGCCGGCCTGCGCCTGCAGCGTCACGCCGCCGAATTCGTAGTCGAAGGTCGTGCCGGATGGGCGCGTCACCTCGACATGCGGAATGTTCACCCCGACGCCGGCGCCGAGATAGGGCGTCCATCGCCCGCCGTCCTGCGGGAAGCGGTAGAGCGCGTTCGCCGTCAGAAGGTTCAGCCCGTCGGTGAATTCGAAATGCGACCAGCCCGAAGCCGCCAGCGTCTTGTCGTCGGCATAGACCTTGTCATGCGTATAGTCGATCGACAGGCCGAGATTGGGATGGCCCAAATCCTCCAGCCACCACGTCACCCGCGCGCCGTAATAAGGTGGCGAACCGAAGGACTTGCCCTCCCACCCCGCCGTGAAATGCGTCCCGTCCGACAGATCGACGCCGCTATGGGGCGCCGTCTGGTAGCCGCCATAGACGGAGAATTGCAGGTCCTCGGCAAGGACAGGCGAGGCGAGACAGGCAAGGGCGGCAAGCCCAAACACGGACAGGCGAACGGCGCGGCGCATGGATTATCCCCGGATGGCAGTACCGCAAATCTATCCCGCGTTGTGTAACAGGCTTATTGCAGGGGCGGTGGGCTGTGAGATTTATGGTGGGTGGAGAGCCCTTCCCATTCTCGACCCTCATTCCTGTGCTTGTCACAGGAATCCAGGCCACCGCGCGTCTGCGCGGTGAATGACTCACTATGAGGCGAGGGATTCTCCTGCGCCCAAAGACTTGAGCGCGCTGGATCCCTGTGACAAGCACAGGGATGAGGAAGATGGTAGGCACTGAAACAAAAAAGGGCGCCAGAAAGCGCCCTCTTCAATTCCATCAACCTGACAGTTTTCACCCGCCAAACAGCGTCCTGAGAACATCGATGCCGCGGTCCTGGAAGGCGACGTTGCCCTGTTTGTTGCCGGGACCGACGACGATCACCTTGGTGCCGACGGGGACGCGCTCGTAGAGATCCTGCACGTCGTTGTTGACCATGCGGATGCAGCCCGAAGACAGGTTGAGGCCGATCGTCCAGGGCTGGTTGGTGCCGTGGATGCGGAAGGCCGTGTCGTGGCCGCCCTGGTAGAGATACATGGCGCGGGCGCCGAGTGGATTGTCCGGGCCGCCGGGCTGGAAGGCAGGCAGCTTGTGGCCGGCCTTGGCTTCGCGGGCGCGCATTTCTGGCGGCGGCGTCCAGCCGGGCCATTCCGCCTTGCGGCCGACTTTCACCACACCGGACCAGCCGAAGCCTTCGCGGCCGACGCCGATGCCATAGCGGGTTGCGCGGTTGTTGCCCTCGACGAGGTAAAGAAACTTGTTGGTCGTATCGACGATCACGGTGCCAGGCGCTTCGTCGGTGACGAGGCGGACGACGCGCTTCTTGAACTGCGGCTTGACGGTCTTCACCTGCTTGACGCCGCGAACCGCGTCTGTTGCCGTCAACTGAGGCTCGGCATGGGCGAGGCTCATTGTGCAGGCCAGCGCAATCGCAGAGGCGGCCGCGAGCCGTATGATATGCTTCATTCTCAATTCCCCTCTATCCAGGATGACCGCCAAGCTAGCCAATTTGCCCCGGATTTCAAGCTTCAGAGGGGTTTGCGCGTGTTTTTGTGCCGCGGCGCGCCGTTCTTGCAACGGCCCGCCGCGGCCCTGCGATCTTTAGATCACGATCACGCGGGTGCCAACATTGACGCGCTCGTAAAGGTCAGTCACGTCCTCGTTGCGCATGCGGATGCAGCCCGACGATACGGCATTGCCGATCGTCCAGGGCGCATTGGTGCCGTGGATGCGATAGAGCGTCGAGCCGAGATACATGGCGCGGGCGCCAAGCGGATTTTCCGGGCCGCCATCCATGCGGGCGGGCAGGTAATGGCCCTTGGCCGCTTCACGGCTGATCATTTCGGAAGGCGGGGTCCAATCCGGCCACTCGGCCTTGCGGGTGATCTTGTGCTCGCCGGCCCATTCGAAGCCCGGCTTGCCGACGCCGACGCCGTAGCGGCGGGCCTTGCCATTCGCCATCACGAGGTAGAGGAAGCGATTGTTGGTATCGATGACGATCGTGCCGGGCCTTTCCTTGGTGTCGTAATCGACCATCTGCGGCAGGAACTGCGGATCGAACTGCTCGCGGACAACAGGAATTGCGCCGGGGCGCACGACCGCAACCTGCTGAATACCGGCAGGGGCTGCACGGCGCACGATGCGCTGCTGATACTGGAACAGCCCGCGGCGCTGCGGCTGAATGACCGGGCGCTGATAGACGACAGGGCGCACGTTGCTGCCGCCCAGCTGGTTGAGCCAGGGCGCGGTCAGATCGGGGCTGAGGACGACGGGCGGGCGGGTCGCATAGCGATCGTCACCAAGGGCAGGCGAGGCAAGCAGGCCAATCAGGCTTGCGGCAATCAAAACGGATTTCATCATCGGACGGAACTCTCTACATATGACCGAAAATGCTGGGGCGGGCATTTCCGCCTGGCCGGATGCTGCCACCGCTCCGGCCAGCGAATGGTAAAGATCGATTCATTAAACTGCGAAGCACCGGATAAACTTTTCGTCAGGGTTACTGTTCGGTTTGGAAACGGGGTTTCTAAATGGTAAAGCCGCAATTGAAGCGTAAAATCAGTGGGGAAGCATGAGCGATACGGGCATCACGACCGGTGACGACGGAAAGAGCCGCTGCCACTGGCACGCCAATCTTCCTGACTATATGCGCTATCACGACGAGGAATGGGGCCGCCCGGTTACCGACGATATCAGGCTGTTCGAGAAGATCTGCCTCGAAGGCTTTCAATCGGGCCTCTCCTGGCTGACGATCCTGCGAAAGCGGGAGAATTTCCGCGCCGCTTTTGCCGGTTTCGATTTCGAGAAGGTCGCGCTCTTCGACGACGCGGATATCGAGCGCTGCGTCGCCGATGCCGGCATCATCCGCCATCGCGGCAAGATCGTTTCGACGATCAACAATGCCAGGCGCGCCATCGCACTGAAACAGGAATTCGGCTCGCTTGCCCGTTATTTCTGGAGCTATGAGCCGGGCACTGGCGATCGTCCCGGTATGGTTGATCGCGCCTACATCGCCGCCAACCCGACGACGCCGGTTTCCGTCCGCATTTCCAAAGATTTGAAGAAGCGCGGCTGGACCTTTGTCGGCCCGACCACAGTTTATGCTTTCATGCAGGCGATGGGGCTCGTCAACGATCACGTCGAGGGCTGCTTCTGCCGCTCAGAGGTGGAAGCGATACGGAAGGCACTGGTGCGTCCATGAGAAAACTGCTTGCGACGGGCGCTCTGATGGTTCTTTCAGCGCTTCCCGCCTTCGCCCAAGCGCCGCAGCTCGATCCCGGCGAGAAGCTGGAGAAGCTTCAGTTTCCGGCCGTGACCATGCAGATCAAGGGCTGGACGAAGTTCGGCAACAGCCATGTCTTTACGCTACCTGTCAAAGCCGGCCAGCATGTAAAGATCAGCTTCACGACACGCAGCCAGTTTGCGTTTCTGGCGATCTTCGATCTGTCGAAGGGCGATGACGAGGCATTCTTCGGCACGGATGAGGACGGCTCTGTCCTCGATACCATTGCCAAGGAAGACACGACCTGGATGCTGCGGCCCTATTATTCGAAGGTCTCTCCCCGGCGCGGCCTCGGCGCTCCCTATACGCTGATGATCGAGCCTCAGGCGCCCGGCACCGCGCCGCCTGCGGCCAAGTCTGAAGAGCCGCAGCGGCCGTCGCTGTTTCCGCCGAAATCAGGCGCGGACGAAGAGGAGTAGGTCAGTCCAACTGATCGAGAAGCCTGCGCAACTCGCCAAGATTGGCGATCTTGCGGAAGCGCGGCGCGTCGGACGGCTCCTCCACATGCTCCACCACCCAGGTCAGCTCATGTGGCACGAAGACGCCGTAGCTCCCGGCGGCAATGGCGGGCACGATGTCCGATTTCAGCGAGTTGCCGACCATCATCGCCCGTTCCGGCCCGTCGCCCACCTTCGAGAAAATCCGCCGGTAGGTGACCGCCGTCTTGTCCGAGACGATCTCGACGGCATCGAAGAAATCGCCGAGGCCGGATTGCGCCAGCTTGCGCTCCTGGTCGAACAGGTCGCCCTTGGTGATCAGCACCAGCAGGTAGTTTCCGGCCAACGCCTCCAGCGTGTCCTGCACATGCGGCATGGTTTCGACCGGATGGGAGAGAAGATCGCGTCCGATATCGAGGATCTGTGCGATGACACCAGCCGGGACGCTGCCATCCGTCATCTCGATCGCCGTCTCGATCATCGACAGCGTGAAGCCTTTGATGCCGAAGCCGTAATGGGCGAGGTTGCGCTTCTCTGCTTCCAGCAGCCGCTCCGAAATCTTCGGCCCCTCGGCAAAATCAGCCAGCAACTCGGTGAAATGCGCTTCCGTCAGCCGGTAATATTGCTCGTTCTGCCAGAGCGTATCATCAGCATCGAAGCCGATCGTCGTCAGCGCGTGCTTGCTCATCGGATGCTCCTGCAATTCCCTCGCCCTGAATCTATCGGCGTGGCCGTTCGAGACAAGGGCTTTGTTTTTTGACGGACGGGATGCCGCATGCTGTTGAAATGCCGCCGGGCGCGCTTACGTAAAAAGTGCCTCATCAGCAGCCAGCCCGGCTATGCCTGCCATGCGGGCCAATAATCAAAAGATTGCGTTCAGCAGTCCATGGGCACCCCCGCCTGTGGCAGTCACAAGGAAATTTCCTCATGAAATACAATCAGCTTGGAAATACCGGCCTTTTCGTTTCCGAAATCTGCCTGGGAACGATGACCTTCGGTGAAGCCAATGAAGGCAGCCCCTGGGGCGCCATCGCGGATGTCGATCAGGCCGCCGCCGACAAGATCGTCGAGCGCTCGCTGGCCGCAGGCGTCAATTTCATCGACACCGCCGACGTCTATTCCTTCGGCGAATCCGAACTGCTCCTCGGCCAGGCGTTGAAGAACCTCAATGTCCCCCGCAAGGACGTCGTCATTGCCACCAAGGTCTACGGCGTGATGGGCAGCAAGCCCAACGACCGTGGCGCCTCGCGCGGCCACATCATGGATTCCGTCGATGCCAGCCTGAAGCGGCTGCAGACCGATCACATCGACCTCTACCAAATCCACGCGACGGATACCGTCACCCCGATCGACGAAACGCTGCGCGCCTTCGACGATCTCGTCGCCCAGGGCAAAGTGCGCTATGTCGGCGTCTCCAACTGGCAGGCATGGCGGATCGCCAAGGCGCTGGGCATTTCCGAACGCCGCGGCTTTGCCCGCTTCGAGACGATCCAAGCTTACTACTCGATCGCCGGCCGTGATCTCGAGCGCGAGATCGTGCCGCTGATGAACGAGGAGAAGCTCGGCCTGATGGTCTGGTCGCCGCTGGCAGGCGGTCTGCTTTCCGGCAAGTATGGTCCGGGCGCCCCCGGCAACGGCGAGGGCCGCCGCGCCACCTTCGACTTCCCGCCTGTCGACAAGGACCGTGCCTGGGCCTGCGTCGCTGTGATGCGCGAAGTGGCCGAGAAGCACGGCGTCAGCGTCGCAACTGTGGCGCTCGCCTATGTGCTGGCCAAGCCCTTTGTCACGACTGTGATCATCGGTGCCAAGCGGATCGAGCAGCTCGATCAGAACCTTGCAGCGACGGGCCTCAAGCTCGATGCCGACGACCTGAAAAAGCTCGACGACGTCAGCGCGCTGGCGCCTGAGTATCCCGGCTGGATGGTTGCCCGTCAGGGCGCCGGCCGCCGCCCGGAACCGTTCGAGCCGAAGGCTTGATTTTAAGTTAGTTGAATGCGACCGCGCTGATGAAGCGCGGTCGCGTGAATGCCCGCTCTGCGAAAGTCATCTGCCCGAAGCCGAGGATGTTGGAGAGCATCGTGTAGGTCGTGGCTCCCTCGACATAGATGATCGAGTCGCCGTCGGTGATTTGCGGCAGCGTCGAGCTGTCGAGCACCTGCGCCTTCAACAGGCTGACGGTGCCGCTCTCCTTCTTCCAGTCCAGCTTGTAGACACCAGCCGTCTTCTTGATGCTGGAAATCCTGAGCGCGCTAGGCGCCGTGCTGTTCTGCTGCAGGTTGGTGAAAACACCGTAGATATTGGAAACGAACGTGGCATCGATCGAGGTCTGGCGCGAGATCACGTCCGCGACAACGCCATTGGCCTCGACGATGTTCTGATAGGTCCGGAACATGTCGAACACGGCGACGCTGCCGATGAAGAAGAAGATCATCACCGGCGCGACGAAGGAAAATTCGATCGCCGAGGCGCCGGAGCGGCTTTTCAGCAAGTCTTTGAGAAGCGTGATCATCAGCCTGGCTCGTTCACGAACGCGAAGCGCGATGTCAGGCGAACGCCGCCGGTACTGTCCTTCGGCATCGCCAGTCCAAAGCCAAGTCCGGGGACGATGGGATCGACGACATAGCAGGCGCGCGCAAAGACGATCTGCGAGCGCTGCCCGCCGGTATAGGTGGTGACAGGATCGATATTCACGCTGCGGTCGACGCAGGATGTCTCGGATGTCGGAAAGTCGGTCGATTTGCTGATCGGCGTGAATTCGATGCGGATCGATTTGAGGCAGTTGGTCAGAATGATCGCCTCGTCGCAGACCTTTTTCTTGAAATCATCATAGGTGAAGTTCGAACCCGCCACCTGCAGCGCACGCGAACCGCGGCTGACGGCGCGGTCGAGCATGATCGATTGCGTCATGATCCAGCCCGCTTCGAAGGTCGAGAAAACAAGCGAGAAGACGATCGGCGCCAGGATGGCGAATTCGATGCCGGCCGCGCCGCCGCGATCACGTCTGAGACGATTGAGAATGCGGGTCACTGTGTCAGCCTCAGCTTCTTGATCGAGGTCGAGATCGACTTGAAGGCATCGCCGATGCCGGAGCCCGACGCCGGATAGTAATGGCCGGGGCTGGTGGCGCAGTTGGTCATCTGCGTCGTCGCATTGCCGCTCACTTCGAAACCGATGGTAAAGACGGTGATGCCGTTGGTCTTGGCCGCGGTGCAGACCGAAGACAGCATCTTCGCCGTATCCGTGGAGTTGATGATCTGCTTGTTGTCAGGCGCTTGGCTGACCGGGCGGCTGTAGTCTTTCGGGCGATACTGCTCGGTGATCGCGCCATCCGTCATCAGCACGATGACCTTCATCGTATCCGGATCGCCGAAGGCCGCCGGCCGGTTGGCGAATTTCGCATCCATCATCTTGGCGTCGATCGCGGCATTGACGATGGTCTTGGCACCCGGATTGAGCAGCATGTAGCCCCACTGCATGGCATTCTGCGTACCCGTGCCATCATGCAGTTCGAGCTGTGTGATGCGGTTCTTCAGATAGGTCGCATCGTTGGAAAAATAGGTGATCGCCGTCGATTCCACCGGGCACCACCAGGGCTTCAGATCAGTGCGTCCATAGTTCCACTGGGTGAAATGCGGAACCTGCGCCGCGTCCTTGAAGCTCGGCACGCCGCCGCCGAAACCGGTGGTGCTGAGCTCGACGCAGGACGAGTTCGAATGATCGCGCTTGGCGCCGAGCTTGTCGAAGACAGCCGCGCCGATATTCACGTGACCTGAATAGGGCACGATGGTGATCGTCGTATAATCCTTGGTCTCGTCGGTCAGCACCTGATCGATGAACTGCTGGGCCGCCTTCTTCAGGTTCTTGATGCGGTTGCCGTTCATCGAGCCGGACATATCCAGCATCAGCGACATCTCGATATTCTGCTTGGCTTCCTCGGCGGTGGAGACAGCCGCGACACTCAGCTGACGGACGCCGACAAGGTGGATGAAGGTGGTGTTCATCACATAGGCGGCGCTGGCATTGATCTTGCGCGAATTCAGGCCCTTCGTCTCGGTGAAGTTGAGGGCGATGTCCTGCGCATAGTCGAGGTTCTTCATGAAGCTGCGCAGCGTATCCTCGGGCTTCTCCTTCTGGGAAAGCGAAGCGGCAGCCAGCACGCCGCGATCGAGGCCATCCTGCATCTCGACGCGGATCGCTTCATAGCGCGCCAGGTCGATGCCGGCGCCGCCCATGGCAATCAGCGGAACGAGCAGCAGGGCGAAGACCATGGCGACATTGCCGTTGGTCTCGCGGGCGAGCCTGCGCGCTTTCGAAAGAAGATGTCTCATCGATTTCCCTAACTTGATGAGACGATTTGTATTTTACATAAATTAGAATTTCGTAATCAAAACATTACTAAGTCGTTCTAAATAAAACGCAATAATAGCATCTTGATTGCAGAAGTATCGCTAAGCGCGAAATCTATATAACCAAGGCGCCAGTTTCAGAACTGGCGCCTCGCTTCATGATTGATTACTTGGTGTCTTCACTCAACCATGCGTTCATCTCAGCAATTTCAGTTTCCTGAGCCTTGATGACGGCTTCGGCCAGTTTGCGAATCTCCGGATCCTTGCCGTATTGCAGCTCGATCTTCGCCATGTCGATCGCGCCCTGATGATGCGGGATCATGCCGCGGATGAAATCGACATCGGCATTGCCGGTCATCTCGATCATCATGTTCTTGTGCATCTTGGCATTGGCCTCGGCAAAGGCATGGCTGGAGGCACCGTGGCCGCCCATCGGCTTGCTCATGTCCATCTGCATGTTCTCGGCGCAGGCCGGAGCGGCAAAGGCGAGAGTGGAGATCAGAGCGATGATTTTCATAGACATGCGAGGTCCTTCCTCTGTCTGACAAAAGGGATTGCACGATCATGTTCGTGCGGCCGTATCGCGCGATTGTCAGATGAAGCGGGGAGGGGGCGCCCGCGGGGCGGGACGCAGATCGGCAAGCGCCTTTGCGGCTGCCGGTGCGGGATAGGCAAAGACGTGCTTTCCGCCGTCACTGATCATCACAGCGGCGGGCGTTACCACGCAGTAGGAGCAAATCGACATATGGCTTGGATTGCCCGGCGAGCACGGGTCCTTCGACATCTCGTGACCGCTGTGCTCCGTCACCAAGTCAGGCATATCGGCCATACCATGCATACCGTGCTGCATCTCTGATGCCGACGGCTGGCTCATCGCAGCGCACATCGGACAGCCTGCCCAGGCGGACGCACTGAACGTCAGCCAGCCGAATATCATCGCTATGATCGAAACGAGACGCATGAGTTGAAGATAGGCGAGGGCGCCTGCTTCGCCAAGAGGCGGCTCAGAGCTTTGCGGCCTTGCGCAACACGTCGTTGATCCGCCCCTGCCAACCCTTGCCGGTGGCCTTGAAGGCATCGATGACATCGGGATCGAGTCGCAGCGAAATCTGCCGCTTCGGCTTCTCCATCACCGGCCGGCCGCGCGCCCGGCGAATGCTCTCGGCAAGCTCAGGAAACACTTCCGCGAACGGCCGCGCATTCTTGAAGTCTTCCTCGGTCCATTCGGGATTGTCGCTAACGTCGTCCCAATCGGCCTTGCTATACCCGCGCCCTTCCTTGAACTCGGACTGCAATTCAATTTTCTTTGTTGTCATTGAGGAGCCGCCTTTCCGTTGCCTTGGCCGAGCGCATCGAAATCACCGAGATTGCTTCGATACCCAGTCTCGCGAAGATCACCACGATGGTCCCGTCCGCAAACCGTCCGATCGCCATCACGCGCCGGCCGCGGGCGGGTTGCAGAACGGCGGACAGGAAAAATGCTAGATCGAGATCGGCAAAATCCAATCCGTGCTTGTCGAGATTTGCAAGCCGCTTCGGCTCATCCCAAACGATCCTCACCGCAATGATATCCGATATTAAAAGTGATACAATAAATCCTGGATTGCAACCAGAATAATCTGCATCTCAATAGACGGCAATCACCTGATGAACGATCTGGTAGTCGCTGCTCTCCTCGCCGAGCGGGGCCACCGGCCAGGCCCAGGATGCCTTGGTCTCCGCTGGCGGCTGAACGCCCTGCAGCAGATCGGCCGTCTCATGCGTCTTTCCGGTCCGGTCATTCACCGCATAGGAAATATCGGTCACCAGACAGGTGGCGCAGGGAAGCGCTTTCAATCCATCGATATGCGCCGCGATCAGCCGCTGGACGGTGTCCTCTGGCATGGCGCCGTCGTCCTCCGCCTCGAAGCGCCGCTTCACGCCGCGGCCGATCTGCGACAGCAGGTTCGCCGAAATCACCAAGTCCAGGTAGGGCACGCCGCGCAGAAAGCCAAGCGGCTCGGCATGGCCCGCCGTCTGCAACGCCTCATAGCCCGAAAGATCGCGCTCGATCAGGCGGACATTCCGGTACCCTTTCGCCTTCAGCCAGAAACGGACGGAGGCAAGGTGAACCAGATCGACAAGCACCACGGTATCGAAGGTCTTCGCAAGCACCTCGATCGGCACGTCGCGCAGCAGGCCGGAGCCGAGCACGACTGCCGTGCGCTTCTGGCGGAGGCCGGATGCTGCCGCCAGCATCGCCGCCCGGCTCTTTTCCTCATGCTCCGCCCATTGGCCGCTGCAGCGCCTCGCGCGGGACCAGAGGTTGACGGAATAGCGGATAAACTTGCGGTGCGGCTTTGCCGTCACCGGCACCGTTGCGAGATAGAAAAGGGCTTCGAGTATCATGAAGGTCTAACGATAGATTTGGCGGCGATGACCGATCTCGATCACCAGGATGACGAGCCGGTTGTCCTGGATATCGCAGATAATGCGAAAGTCGCCGACGCGATAGCGCCAATATTGCCGGAGCTTGTCGCCCTGAAGGGCTGCGCCCAGCTGGCGCGGGTCGTCGAGTGCAGCAAGCCTCACGTCAAGAAACGCGCGGATACGGTCCCGGTCTTGTTTGCTGAATTTTTTGAGGCTCTTCTGCGTGGCGCGCAGATATTCAATCGTCCATGCCACGCCAGAACTCCTCAGCGCTGACGATTTCCTCTTCACCGCGTTCGATACGATCCATCGCCGCATCCGCTGCGGCAATGTCGTGAAGGTCTTCGAGATGCTGCTCGATCACTTCGAGAACATAGGCATCCGTCGCCGCGCCGGCCTTGGCGGCGTGCTCGGCGATCAGCCGATGAATTTCATCCGGCATTTCAATGGTGACGCGCTTGTTCATCGAACGATCCTCAATCGGCCAATATATAACAGTTCGCCAGTGGCTTCGCCACCCTTCGCCCTTGCCGCTCCCCGCCCAATCCGCTAGGAAACCGCCACTGTCACACTGTGGAAATCCCCTGAAATGAACGACACCAAGAAGAAACCGCAAAAGCTCAAGGCCCGCCTGCCGCGCGGCTTCGTTGACCGCTCGGCTGCCGATATTCGCGCCGTCAACGAAATGACCGCGAAGATCCGCGAAGTCTATGAGCATTATGGTTTCGATCCTGTCGAAACGCCGCTGTTCGAATATACCGATGCGCTCGGCAAGTTCCTGCCGGATGCCGACCGACCGAACGAGGGCGTCTTCTCGCTTCAAGACGACGACGAGCAGTGGATGAGCCTGCGTTACGATCTGACGGCGCCGCTCGCCCGTCATGTCGCCGAGAATTTCAACGATATCCAGCTTCCCTACCGCACCTATCGCGCCGGCTACGTCTTCCGCAACGAGAAGCCCGGTCCCGGCCGCTTCCGCCAGTTCATGCAGTTCGATGCCGATACGGTCGGCGCGCCCGGCGTCCAGGCCGATGCCGAAATGTGCATGATGATGGCCGATACGATGGAAGCCCTCGGCATCAAGCGCGGCGAATACGGGATCCGCGTCAATAACCGCAAGGTTCTCGACGGTGTTCTCGAAGCCATCGGGCTCGGTGGTGACGACAAGGCCGCCCAGCGCCTGAACGTGCTGCGCGCCATCGACAAGCTCGACAAGTTCGGTCCTGAAGGTGTCGCCCTCCTGCTTGGCCCCGGCCGCAAGGATGAGTCCGGCGACTTCACCAAGGGCGCCGGTCTCGACCAGAACCAGATCGACAAGGTGCTCTTCTTCGTTGGCATCAAGGACTATGCCGAAAGTGCTGCCCAGCTTGCAGAACTCGTTGCCGGGACCTCGAATGGTGGGGAAGGCGTCGAGGAACTCAATTTCATCGGCAGCCTCGTCACCAGCGCCGGTTACGACAGCACCCGCATCAAGATCGACCCCTCCGTCGTCCGCGGCCTCGAATATTACACTGGCCCGGTCTACGAAGCCGAGTTGCTCTTCGACGTCACCAACGAGAAGGGCGAAAAGGTCGTCTTCGGCTCCGTCGGTGGCGGTGGCCGTTATGATGGCCTCGTCTCGCGCTTCATGGGCCAGCCGGTTCCCGCAACCGGCTTCTCGATCGGCGTGTCGCGCCTGATGACGGCGTTGAAGAACCTCGGCAAGCTCGGCCAGAGCGAGGTTATCGAACCGGTTCTCGTCACTGTCATGGATGGCGATGTCGGTGCCATGGGCCGCTACCAGCGGATCACCCAGGAGCTGCGCGCTGCCGGTATCCGCGCCGAGATGTATCAGGGCAACTGGAAGAAGTTCGGCAACCAGCTGAAATATGCCGATCGCCGCGGCTGCCCCGTCGCCATCATCCAGGGCGGCGACGAGCGCGCCACCGGTGTGGTGCAGATCAAGGACCTGATCGAGGGCAAGCGCCTCTCCGGCGAGATCGAAGACAATGCCAGCTGGCGCGAAGCGCGCGTGGCGCAAGAAACCGTGCCGGAAGCCGATCTCGTCGCCAAGGTGAAGGAAATCCTGGCGGCGCAGGCGGAAGATCGGAAGCGGGCGTCGAATGCGTGACTTTCCCCTCCCCAACCCCTCCCCACAAGGGGGAGGGGCTTCAGTTGGCGCCGGCTTGTGCAATGCCGCGCCTAAGACATTTTTGGCCTCGCTCGGCGAGTGCCGCGGGTTAGTCCCTTCCCCCTGTGGGGAGGGGTTGGGGAGGGGACTTTGATCAATCTTCCCAACTTCTCAACCGATCTCCTCGCCGAGTTCGCCGCCCGCAAGACCGAGCGCATCGACACCCCGGTCATCCAGCCGGCCGAGCCGTTTCTGGATATCGCCGGCGAGGATCTGCGCCGCCGTATTTTCATGACGGAAAGCGAGACCGGCGCCAGCCTCTGCCTGCGCCCGGAGTTCACCATTCCCGTCTGCCTGCGCCACATCGAAACGGCGACCGGTACGCCGAAGCGCTATTCCTATCTCGGCGAGGTCTTCCGCCAGCGGCGTGATGGCAGCAACGAGTTCTATCAGGCGGGTATCGAGGATCTCGGGGAGACCGATACGGCGAGTGCCGATGCGCGCGCCATCGGCGATGCCATCACCATCCTGCAGCGGCTGATCCCGGGAAAGACGGTCTCGACCGTTCTGGGCGACCAGGCCGTCTTCGAGGCGGTGGTTCAGGCGCTCGGCCTGCCGCTCGGCTGGCAGAAGCGGCTGATCCACGCTTTCGGCAACATGACGCAGATCGAGGCGTTGCTGGCCAGCCTCGTCAGCCCGCAATTCGTCACCGGCCTCGATGACGACATCGCCAGGCTCGTGGCAGCCGGCGACGACAAGGCGCTGATTGCCCATATCGATCAGACGATGGAAGCGACCGGTTACTCGACCAATGCCAGCCGCTCGCCTGCCGATATCGCCCGCCGCCTGAGGGAAAAGCTGGTGCTGTCGGAAACGAGACTCGATGACGATGCCTTCCGTGTGCTGGAGGAATTCCTGTCGCTGAACGTGCCGCTGGCCGATGCATCCTCGGCGCTTGCAGGCTTTGCCGATGCCGCTGGGCTGAAGATCGGCACGGCACTGTCACATTTCGACAGCCGCTTGGCCGCACTCGCCAATGCCGGTCTCGATCTCTCGTCGATGGATTACCGCGCCGCCTTCGGCCGCCCGCTGGATTATTACACCGGTCTCGTCTTCGAGGTCAGCGTTGAAGGCTCGTCGGCCGTGCTTGCCGGTGGCGGGCGCTTTGACAAGCTGTTGAACTTCCTCGGCGCCCGGGAGCGCATCCCCGCCGTTGGCTTCTCGCTCTGGCTCGATCGCATCGAAACGGAAAGGGCCGTCGCATGACCGTGACCATCGCACTGCCCTCCAAGGGCCGCATGAAGGACGATGCCTCCGCCATTTTCGAGCGCGCAGGCATGAAAATCACCGCCGTCGGCAACGACCGCTCCTATCGTGGCCGCGTCGAAGGCTGGGATGATGTCGAGGTCGCCTTCCTGTCGGCGTCGGAAATCTCCCGCGAGCTTGGCAACGGCTCGATCGATTTCGGCGTCACCGGAGAAGATCTGGTGCGCGAGGGTCTGGCCGAAACCGATAAGCGCGTCGAATTCTGCGCCCGGCTCGGCTTTGGGCATGCCGATGTCGTCGTGGCGGTCCCGGAGATCTGGCTCGATGTCGATACGATGGCCGATCTCGGCGACGTCGCGGCTGAGTTCCGCGCCCGCCATGGCCGCCGTCTGACGATCGCCACCAAGTACTGGCGGCTGACGCAGCAGTTCTTCTCCAGCCAGCACGGCATCCAGCTTTATCGCATCGTCGAGAGCCTGGGGGCGACCGAGGGCGCACCGGCCTCCGGTTCGGCGGATGTCATCGTCGATATCACCTCGACCGGATCAACGCTGCGAGCAAACCACCTGCGCGTCCTCAATGACGGCGTCATCCTGCGCTCCGAGGCCTGCCTCGTTCGCGCCCGCAAGGAAAGCCATGCGGCCGAGCCGTCGGTGGCAAAGATCGTCGCGGCGGTACGCGGCGCACTCTGATTTCTTCCGGATTTCGGAAACGAGAAAACCCGCCGTCTCGCGACGGCGGGTTTCTTTATGCTTAGGAGGCCGATTTCGCTTAGGCAGCGACCGGATATGCGCCGCGGCGTGCATCGATCGAGTAAGCGCCAGCGCCGACGGTGGCGAGCAGGATATAGGCGCCGGCGAGCGTGAAGTTCTTCATGACCATGATCTGGTTCAGAGCGTTGATCCAGCCGTTTGCGCCAGCCGGGAAATCAGGAACGTTGACGGCAGGCAGGTGGAAGACGACGGCCGTGAAGATACAAAAGGCAGCCAGCAGCCAGCCGACGATGCGAACCTGGAAGCCGACGAGAACGGCAAGGCCGGTCACGAGTTCGAAGAGGCCTGCGAGATAGGTGAGGGCGGTGGAGGCCGGAAGGCCAGCACCTGCGATCATGCCGGCGGTGCCAGCCGGGTCGGTGAGCTTGCCGAAGCCGGCAAGGATGAACATGAAGGACAGAAGAATGCGGGCGACGAGAACGATGATGTTGGTCGTATTCGACATGGAAGTAATCTCCGTTTGAATCACTGTGAGATCGGCTGATCTCGTTGACCCACTTGTCGCGCATTTTGTCGCAGCTGGAAAGATAAACGAAAGGGGACGGTTCGTTCAGTATTTTGAAACGATGATCCGTCTCCCGCCGCTTGTCTTGGCGCCGCCCGCCTGTCTATGGTCAGGGTCCAAACCCCATGGAGATTTCAATGGCAGACCTTTCAAGCTTCCCGATCACCAAGCGCTGGCCAGCAAAAAATCCCGATGTCATCCAGCTTTATTCGCTGCAGACGCCGAACGGCGTGAAGATTTCGGTGGCACTGGAAGAACTCGGCCTGCCCTACGAGCCGCACTATGTCGGCTTCGCTAACAACGACCAGAAGTCGCCGGAATTCGTTTCCCTCAATCCGAACGGCCGTATCCCTGCGATCATCGATCCGAACGGTCCTGACGGGAAGCCGATCGGTATCTTCGAATCCGGCGCCATCCTGCTTTATCTCGCCGAGAAGACCGGCAAGCTGATCCCCGCCGATGCGGCTGGCCGCTACGAAACCATTCAGTGGGTGTTCTTCCAGATGTCGGGCCTTGGCCCGATGCTTGGCCAGTTCGGCCACTTCTACAAGTTTGCGGCCGATAAGGTCGCCAACAATTCCTATCCGATGGAGCGCTATCGCGACGAGGCCAAGCGTCTGCTGGGCATCCTGGAAGGCCGTCTGCAGGGCCGCCAGTGGATCATGGGCGATGAATACACGATCGCCGATATCACGACGTTCCCGTGGATCCGTGGCGCCGATCTGTTCTATGGCGGTGGCGAGGTTCTGGAATATGCGAAATTCCCGGCCGTTCGGGCCTGGCTGGAGCGCTGCATTGCCCGCCCGGCCAGCGCCAAGGGGCTCAACATTCCGGTGAAACCGGAGTAGTAGCGCAAACAAAAAGGCCGGTCGCGAGACCGGCCTTTTTCATAGGGCTTTGCCGCTTTACTGGCGGCTGGCGGCCTGACTGGTGTTTTCAAGCTTGAAGCGCGGGAAGATGAAGACGCCGACCATGCTGCCGGCGTATTTCTCCTCAAGTCCGGCGGACTCGCCCATGCAGAACAGCGGCTGGCGGAAGCCGTTCGGCATGACGATCGTCGTCGAGAAACAGAAGGACGAGGAGAGCGTTGCAGCCTGTTCGAACAGCGCCAGGATATGGGCACGGTCCTTGACGTCATAACAGCGCATAAGGCTCAGCAGGCCGCATTCCTGGCCGGCAAGACCGTGAAGCATCGAGCTCCATTCGCCGAGCCGGATGATGCCGCTCGAAAAGTCACCGTTCCAGGCCTCGGAGACGGAAAACTGCGCCAGCATCTCCTGATTGTGATGGGTCAGATCAAAGGAGCCAGGCGTGAGCGGGGCGGCAACATTGGCTTTGGCGATCTTGAACAAATGGGGTTCCCCGTGTCGGGCGCAGTTCAATGCAGCGCACTCGTGCGGTGTGACGAAAACATCTTCATGCGCACCGGTCATCATGTCCGGCCGTGAGCAGAATTGCGGCGCCGCCGGTGCGGAACCCCTTTCATGCTCTTCTCAAAAATTCTGGCGCGGAATGCTCTGCAGCCGGTGTCATTTGCAAAATACGGTCTTCCGCTGGCGGGCAGAAAAATATCGTCATGCACTGCAATTCGCAGCGCGGATTTATAGGCAGTTTTTGAGAGGCGGCAAATGCTTTTTCGGGGGTAATCCGCAACGCGAAGGATGCGATATATTGCATGCTTCTATAAAAGGTAGCAGAAATCAAAGTAAAAAGTTGCCCGTTTCGCGAGATGTAAACGGTTACGCTTTGCAAAATTTTCACATTATCGCAGTGAAACCAATTTCATTAAGAAATATCAGCTGCTGATAAAAAACACAGCTTGGTAAGGCTCGCGAAAGCTTCAGAGTCTGATTTCGGTGCGGAATAGACGCTTAAACGTTTTATCAGTTCCGTCGTTGAGACTCTAAAAATTGGTAAGGCCGAATCGCTATCCGTCAAATGAAAAGGGCGGCCCGAAGACCGCCCTTCCGTAACTGAACCGGTTGGCTCAGATGTCAGACCCGAAGGTCTTACATCATGTCCATGCCGCCCATGCCGCCCATGCCGCCAGGCATGCCACCAGGAGCGTCCTTCTTCGGCAGCTCGGCAATCATGGCTTCCGTGGTGATCAGCAGCGAAGCAACCGAAGCTGCGTTCTGCAGAGCCGTACGGACAACCTTGACCGGGTCGACGATGCCCATGGCAATCATGTCGCCATATTCAGACGTCTGGGCGTTGTAGCCGTAGTTGTCTTCGTTCTTGTCGAGAACCTTGCCGACAACGATCGAAGCTTCGTCACCAGCGTTCTCAGCGATCTGGCGAACCAGCGACTGCAGAGCCTTGCGGACGATGTTGACGCCAGCTTCCTGGTCGTCGTTCACGCCCTTGGCAGTGATCTTCGTCGAGGAACGGAGCAGAGCGATACCGCCGCCGGGGACGATACCTTCCTGAACAGCAGCGCGCGTCGCGTTCAGAGCGTCGTCGATGCGGTCCTTCTTTTCCTTGACTTCGATTTCCGTGGAGCCGCCAACGCGGATGACGGCAACGCCGCCAGCGAGCTTGGCAAGGCGTTCCTGCAGCTTTTCGCGGTCATAATCGGAAGAGGTTTCTTCGATCTGAGCCTTGATCTGCGCAACGCGGCCTTCGATGTCGGACTTGGCGCCTGCGCCGTCGACGATCGTGGTGTTTTCCTTGGAGATCGAAACCTTCTTCGAACGGCCGAGCATGTCGAGCGTTACGGATTCGAGCTTGATGCCGAGGTCTTCGGAGATGACAGTGCCGCCCGTGAGGATAGCGATGTCTTCCAGCATGGCCTTGCGGCGGTCGCCGAAGCCAGGAGCCTTGACGGCAGCGATCTTCAGGCCGCCACGCAGCTTGTTGACGACGAGCGTAGCAAGAGCTTCGCCTTCGACGTCTTCAGCGATGATGAGGAGCGGCTTGCCGGTCTGAACGACGGCTTCGAGAACCGGGAGCATCGCCTGCAGGTTCGAGAGCTTCTTCTCGTGGAGGAGAATGTAAGCGTCGTCGAGGTCGGCGATCATCTTTTCCGGGTTGGTCACGAAGTACGGGCTGAGGTAGCCGCGGTCGAACTGCATGCCTTCGACGACTTCGAGTTCGGTTTCAGCGGTCTTGGCTTCTTCGACGGTGATAACACCTTCGTTGCCGACCTTCTGCATGGCTTCAGCGATGTCTTCGCCAACCTGCTTGTCGCCGTTTGCGGAGATCGTGCCGACCTGGGCAACTTCAGCCGAGGTAGAGATCTTCTTGGCCTTCGCCTGCAGGTCCTTGACGACTTCTGCAACAGCGAGGTCGATACCGCGCTTCAGGTCCATCGGGTTCATGCCGGCTGCAACAGCCTTTGCGCCTTCGCGAACGATAGCGCGGGCCAGAACGGTTGCCGTCGTGGTGCCGTCGCCGGCGATGTCGTTGGTCTTCGAAGCAACTTCGCGGACCATCTGGGCGCCCATGTTTTCGAACTTGTCTTCGAGTTCGATTTCCTTGGCGACCGAAACACCGTCCTTGGTGATGCGCGGAGCGCCGAAGGACTTGTCGATAACAACGTTACGGCCCTTCGGACCGAGGGTGACCTGCACTGCGTCAGCGAGGATGTCGACGCCGCGCAGCATCTTTTCGCGCGCAGAGCGGCCGAACTTTACTTCTTTAGCTGCCATTTTGAGAACTCCTGAAAAGGGGTGTCAGCGATAATCTGAACGGGATAACCGGCTGATTAGCCGATGATGCCCATGATGTCGGCTTCCTTCATGATCAGAAGGTCTTCGCCGTTGATCTTGACTTCGGTGCCCGACCACTTGCCGAACAGAACGCGGTCGCCAGCCTTGACGTCGAGAGCGACGACCTTGCCGGACTCGTCACGAGCGCCCGAACCGACGGCGACGATTTCGCCTTCCTGCGGCTTTTCCTTGGCGGTGTCCGGGATGATGATGCCACCCTTGGTCTTTTCTTCGGACTCAACGCGGCGAACAACGACGCGATCGTGAAGGGGGCGGAAGTTGGTGCTTGCCATTGTCTAATCCCTCGATCAAATGACATTCGCGGACCGGGGTCCACATGGATGAGTGTTAGCACTCTCCATTGATGAGTGCTAGCGACGTGCATTTAGGGATGGCTCCAGAAAGAGTCAAGGAAACCATTCACGGATTTTTGCGCCGGAATTGTGGAGAGGTGAGGGGATTTGTCTGACGTGGTTGCCGAGCCCCTGCCACGGCCCGCTTTTTCCGAGGCATTTGCCGTCTGGGCGCGTATCGGCTGTCTGAGCTTCGGCGGTCCTGCCGGGCAGATCGCCCTGATGCACAAGACCGTGGTCGAGGAAAAGCGCTGGATCTCCGAAGACCGTTTTCTGCATGCCTTGAACTATTGCATGCTGTTGCCGGGTCCCGAGGCCCAGCAGCTTGCCACCTATATCGGCTGGCTGATGCATGGCGTGCGCGGCGGCATCGTCGCCGGCCTTCTCTTCATCTTGCCGGGCTTTCTGGTCATCCTGGTCCTCTCCGGTCTCTATGCCTATTTCCAGAACGCCGAGTGGCTGCTCGCTCTGTTCTTCGGCCTCAAGGCGGCCGTGCTCGCCGTCGTCATCGAGGCGCTGATGCGGGTGGCCGGCCGGGCGCTGAAATCGCGCTTTCACTATTATGTGGCTGCCGCCTCTTTCGTGGCGCTCTTCCTGCTCAATCTGCCATTCCCGCTCGTGGTCCTTGCCGCAGGCATTGCCGGCTTCCTCGTCGAGCGCCGCAAGCGAAAGGTAGAGGGCGTGGCGCCAGCCGAGGCCTCGAAGCTCGCCAAGGGAATGCTGTCAGGGCTCACCAGCCGCCATATCGCCAGGCCGTTCCTAATCCTCGCTTTCTGGGTGATCGTCTGGCAGTTTCCGCTGCTGATCGTCCGCGAGATTCATGGTCCGCAGGATCTGATTGCCGAGGCGCTAAGCGGCGAGACCAATGTCTTCGCCGCCGTCTTTGTCTTCTTCTCCAAGATGGCGGTCGTCACCTTCGGCGGCGCCTATGCCGTGCTCTCTTATGTCGCGCAGGTGGCGGTCGAACACTATGCGTGGCTGCGCCCCGGTGAAATGCTGGACGGTCTGGCGCTGGCCGAGACGACGCCGGGTCCGCTGGTGCTTGTCCTTTGTTTCGTCGGCTTCATGGCCGGTTTCCGCAATGCGCTCGGCATCGATCCGCTGTTCGGCGGCGTGATCGGCGCCAGCCTCGCCGCCTGGGCGACCTTCGTGCCGAGCTTCATCTGGATCTTCGCCGGTGCGCCCTATGTGGAGAAGCTCCGCCAGAACAACATATTGTCGGCGGCCCTGTCGGCGATCACTGCTGCCGTCGTCGGCGTCATCCTCAATCTAGCCCTCTGGTTTGGCCTGCATGTTCTCTTTGCCGATGTCGGCAATATCGCGCTTCTCTCTCGCGCCACCGGCCTGCCGCTCGTCAGCCTCGCCTGGCCGGTCTGGAGCAGTTTGAATATTGCCGCGGCGCTGATCGTGGTGGCTGCCTGCATCATGCTTTTCCGCTTCAAGCTCGGCATCGTTAGCATTCTCGGCTTCGCGGCTACAGCCGGGCTGGCCGTGCGCGGCGTCGAGTTGCTTCTCTAGCGCGCCCGGCTGTTTTTGCGCTGCCGGGGCGAAAAAACCTTGCCATCCCGCCGGGCCTTTGCAATGTCACGCCTGACTGAACGCAAATGGGATATCGGAATGGCCAAGCGCATCGGAAGTTTTGCAGAGATCACCAGCCAGTATGACGCGGTGTTCTGCGATGTCTGGGGCGTCCTGCACAATGGCGTCGATCCCTTCCCCAAGGCGGCTGCCGCCCTCGAAGCCGCCCGCGGCGAAGGCCTGACGGTCGTTCTCATCACCAATTCGCCGCGTATCGCGCCTCTGGTCGTCGATCAGCTCCGCCATATCGGCATCCAGGACGGCGCCTATGACCGGATCATCACGTCCGGCGACGTCACCCGCGGCCTGATCGCTGAAGGCCCGAAGAAGGTCTTCCTGCTCGGCCCCGAGCGCGACATTGCCATTATCGAAGGCCTCGGCGTCGAGCGCGTCGATGCGACGGAAGCGGAATCCGTCGTCTGCACCGGCTTCTTCGATGACGAGAAGGAAGTGCCGGAAGACTATACGGCAATGCTGAAGGAGTTTCAGTCTCGAAACGTGCCGATGATCTGCGCCAATCCGGATCTCGTCGTCGAGCGCGGCCACAAGATGATCCCCTGCGCCGGCGCCATGGCCGCCTATTACAACCAGCTCGGCGGCGCCACCCGCATTGCCGGCAAACCGCATACGCCGATCTATGAAGCCGTGCTGGAAACCGCGAAAGAGCTTCGCGGCGACTTCCCGAAGAGCCGCATCCTCGCCATCGGCGATGGCATGCCGACCGATGTGCGCGGCGCTCTCGATTACGGCCTCGACCTTCTCTATATCAGCGGCGGCATCCACGCCAAGGAATACACGCTGAACGGCGAGACGGACGAGGCAATCCTGCACGCCTATCTCGAGCGTGAAAAGGCAGCGCCCAAGTGGTGGATGCCGCGCCTCGCATAAGAAGAAGCCCGCCGATGACCGTCTTTCACCGCAATGAAACCCGTGAACCGCTGCCAGCCCATCTGAAGGGCGGGGTGATCGCCATCGGCAATTTCGATGGCCTGCATCGCGGCCATCAGTCGGTCTTAACGCGGGCATTGGAGATTGCCCGGGCGCGTGGCGTTCCGGCCCTGGTGCTGACTTTCGAGCCGCACCCGCGCACCGTCTTCCGCCCCGAGAGCCCGGTCTTCCGCATCACGCCGGCGCCATTGAAGGCCCGGATTCTCGAAGCTCTCGGCTTCAACGCCGTCATCGAATACCCCTTCGGCCGCGAATTTTCGCAGCGTTCGCCGGATGATTTCATCCACGGCATCCTCAAGGATTGGCTGGGGGCCTCGGAAGTCGTCACCGGCGTCGATTTCCATTTTGGCAAGGGCCGCGAGGGCGGTCCGGCCTTCCTGATGGATGCCGGCCAGAAATACGGCTTCGGCGTCACGCTGATCGACGCCTACCGCGATGAGAATGCCGACGTCGTCTCGTCGAGCCGCATCCGGGCGCAGCTGAAGAATGGCGAAGTCAGCGAGGCCGCGGCCCAGCTCGGCTATCACTACACCGTCGAGGCCGAGATCATCGGCGGCGAAAAGCTTGGCCGCCAGCTGGGCTTCCCGACCGCCAACATGCAGCTGCCGCCTGAAGTCGAACTTGCTTCCGGCATCTACGCCGTCCGCTTCCGCCTGCAGAACGGCACGCTCCACGACGCCGTCGCCAGCTACGGCCGCCGCCCGACGGTAACGGACAATGGTGCGCCGCTGCTCGAAACCTACGTCTTCGATTTCAGCGGTGATCTGTACGGCCAGGTCTGTTCCGTCTCGTTTTTCGGCTATCTCCGGCCGGAGCTGAAATTCGACGGGCTGGACCCGCTCGTCGCGCAGATCAAGCGCGACGAGGAAGAGGCGAGGGCGCTGCTTTCAGGCGTACAGCCGCTCGGCGAACTCGACCGGCTGCTCTGCTCCAACTGACGTTTTGTCGTGTGGCCCCCCTCATCTGCCTGCCGGCATCTTCTCCCCGCTGGGGAGAAGAAGGGAAATCGCGACGCCGCACTTCCCTTCTCCCCAGCGGGGAGAAGGTGGCCGAAGGCCGGATGAGGGGGCAAAGCCTCAGCCTCGAATTAGGCAGCGCCCAATGCAGGCGCCTGCTTCCCCCGCGGCAGCGGCGGAAAGGCAAGCGCGATCGCTGCCGCACCGAGCCCCACCAGCGCCGAGCCGATGAACAGCCACGAATAATTCTGGTAGGTATCGAAGATCCAGCCGCCGATCAGAGGGCCAAAGGCCATGCCGATGCTCGACAGCATCGTCGCCGCGCCAAAGACGGTGCCAATGACTTTAGGCCCGAAATATTCGCGCGCCAGCACCGCATAGAGCGGCATTACCCCGCCATAGGCGCTGCCGAAGATCACCGCCAGCGCATAGAACTGCCCGAGTTCGCTGACGGCAAGATAGGTCGCCAGCGCCGCCGCCTGCACCAAGAGCCCGGCGACCAGAACCGGCTTGACGCCGAACCTGTCCGCAAGGCTGCCGTAGAGCAGCCGCCCACCGAGGCCGGCCAGTCCTTCGACGCTGTAGATGCTGACCGCCGCCATCGGCGCCACGCCGCAGATCGTCGCGTAGCTCACCATATGGAAGATCGGCCCGGAATGCGCTGCACAGCAGGCAAAGAAGGTGCCGCCCAGAACCAGGAACTGTGGCGAGCGGAAGATCTTGCCGAGCGAGGGCCGCTCGCCGCTTGTGGTTTCGACGGCGCCGGGATCGCTTGCCGGAGACGGCGCGCGGCGGATAAGGAGGGCTGCCGGGATCAGAAGGATCCAGGCGCCGATGCCGATCATCAGCATCGCGGTGCGCCAGTCGTAGGCAGAGATCAGCGCCCGGGCGAGCGGCGAAATCGTCATCGGCGCAACGCCCATCCCGGCTGAAACCAGCGACACGGCCAATCCGCGGTTCTCGTCGAACCATTCGGTGGTCGCCGCAATCATCGGCGCGAAGAAGGCGCTGGCCGAAATGCCGACGATGACGCCGTAGGTAAGCTGAAATTGCATCAGCGATCCGGCGCGGCTCGCCAGAACCAGCGCAAGTCCCAGAAGCACGGCACCGATCATCACCACCGGCCGGGGCCCGAAACGGTCGCTCAACGCACCCCACATGAAGCCGCCGATCCCCATGACGATGAAATTCAGCGTCATGGCGCTGGCAATGCCGGTATGCGACCAGCCGGTCTCCGTGGCGATCGGCGTCTGGAAGATGGCGAGAGAGAACATCGCGCCGAGCGCAACGCATGTCATCAGGGCGCCGGCGGCGACGATGACCCAACGATAGGAACTGCTCATATCCACTTCACTCCCTGTGGACCCGAGAAATGCGGGCGCCCGAGCGGCGGCTCGCATTCCAAGGACGGTCGAGATGCCGCCATTTCGACATTGCCACGAGATTTTTTCTTTGTCTGCAGGATCAGGCTGTTACGCAGGGGCGCGCGACGCACGCCCGGCCGCCATGCCGTCAGCCCAAATCCCTCTTCCTTTTCCCGCCAAAAGCGCCTATGAACCGGCCCGATGACAAAATTCCGGCTGGCGATTGCGATACGAATTATCGGCCCGGCCTTCCGCGCGCGCTGAGCGGCCGGAAGGTCCGGGTTTTCAGCGCTTGCCGAGCAAGCGCTTCCGTCACCAACAATTCCACATCCGTTGCGCCTTCTGAGGCCGCCAGAGACGATTGCCAGACATGACCGACACAGCCGAAAAGATCGACTATTCGAAGACCCTCAATCTGCCCGAAACCGAGTTCCCGATGCGCGCCGGCCTGCCGCAGAAGGAGCCGGAGATCGTCGCCCGCTGGCAGCAGATGGGTCTCTACAAGAAGCTGCGCGCCTCGGCCGCCGGGCGCGAAAAGTTCGTGCTGCATGACGGCCCGCCCTATGCCAACGGCAACATCCATATCGGCCACGCGCTGAACAAGATTCTCAAGGACGTCATCAATCGCTCGTTCCAGATGCGCGGCTTCGACGCCAATTACGTTCCCGGCTGGGACTGCCACGGCCTTCCGATCGAATGGAAGATCGAGGAAAAGTACCGCGAGAAGGGCAAGAACAAGGACGAGGTCCCGGTCAACGAATTCCGTAGGGAATGCCGCGAATTCGCCTCCGGCTGGATCAAGACCCAGGCCGCCGAGTTCAAGCGCCTCGGCATCGAGGGCGACTTCGACAATCCCTATACGACGATGGCCTTCCATGCCGAAAGCCGCATCGCCGGCGAACTGCTGAAGATCGCCAAGTCGGGCCAGCTCTACCGCGGCTCCAAGCCGATCATGTGGTCGGTCGTCGAACGCACGGCGCTGGCCGAAGCCGAGGTCGAGTATCACGACATCGAAAGCGACATGATCTGGGTGAAATTCCCGGTTGTAGCTACCGGCTACGAAGCGACGATAAAAGTCGACCCCTTAGGACAGCAATATGTTGTGACCTCTGATGGAGAGAGAATCTCGTCAGTTAGTTCGAACAACGCAATGGCTGATTTTGTCGCCGAGGAACTCATTTCAACGCACAATGCTTTGAAGTCGGCCTTCATCGTTATCTGGACCACCACGCCCTGGACGATCCCCGGCAACCGGGCGATCGCCTATTCGTCGCGCGTTTCCTATGGGCTCTATGAAGTCACCGAAGCGGCCAACGATTTTGGCCCGCGCCCCGGCGAGAAGCTGATCCTTGCCGACAAGTTGGCTGAAGATGCCTTCGCCAAGGCGAAGCTGCAGTTCAAGCGTTTACAGGACGTTTCGGCAGAGCAACTCGGCTCCATCACCTGCGCCCACCCGCTGAAGAGCCTCGGCGGTGGCTACGAATTCCAGGTCCCGCTCCTCGATGGCGACCACGTCACCGATGACGCCGGTACCGGTTTCGTCCACACCGCGCCAAGCCATGGCCGCGAAGATTTCGATGCCTGGATGAGCCACTCCCGTGAGCTGAAGGATCGCGAAATAGACACTAGTATTCCGTTCCCGGTCGATGATGCCGGCTTCTACACCGCCGATGCCCCCGGCTTCGAAGGCGCCCGCGTCATCGACGACAACGGCAAGAAGGGTGATGCCAACGATCGCGTCATCAAGGAGCTGATCGCCCGCAACGCGCTCTTCGCCCGCGGCCGTCTGAAGCATTCCTATCCGCATTCCTGGCGCTCCAAGAAGCCTGTCATCTTCCGCAACACGCCGCAGTGGTTCGTCTATATGGACAAGGAACTGGCTGACGGCACGACGCTGCGCTCGCGCGCACTGGGCGCGATCGACGACACGCGCTTCGTCCCCGCCGCTGGTCAGAACCGCCTGCGCGCCATGATCGAAGGACGCCCGGACTGGGTGCTTTCGCGCCAGCGCGCCTGGGGCGTGCCGATCGCCGTTTTCGCCGATGAACAGGGCGAAGTCCTGGTCGATGAAGCCGTCAACCAGCGTATCCTCGACGCCTTCGAACGCGAAGGCGCCGACGCCTGGTTCGCCGAAGGTGCCAAGGAGCGCTTCCTCGGCAATGACCACGACCATGCCAAGTGGAAGCAGGTCATGGATATCCTCGACGTCTGGTTCGACTCGGGCTCGACCCACACCTTCACGCTGGAAGACCGCCCCGACCTGAAATGGCCGGCCGATCTCTATCTCGAAGGCTCCGACCAGCATCGCGGCTGGTTCCATTCGTCGCTGCTGGAATCGGCTGCCACCCGCGGCCGCGCGCCTTACAACGCCGTTCTCACCCATGGTTTCACCATGGACGAGAAGGGCGAGAAGATGTCGAAGTCCAAGGGCAACGTCACGTCTCCGCAGGAAATCATGAAGGATGCCGGCGCCGACATCCTGCGCCTCTGGGTCATGACCTCGGACTATGCTGATGACCTGCGTGTCGGCAAGACGATCATCCAGACCAATGTCGATGCCTATAGAAAGCTGCGCAACACCATCCGCTGGATGCTCGGCACGCTGGCGCACGACAAGGGCGAAGTCATCGCGCTTGCCGAACTGCCGGAACTGGAGCAGCTGATGCTGCACCGCCTGGCCGAACTCAACGATCTCGTGCGCGAAAACTACGATGCCTTCGACTTCAAGAAGATCGCCCGCGCGCTGATCGATTTCGCCAATGTCGAGCTGTCGGCCTTCTATTTCGACATCCGCAAGGACGCGCTTTATTGCGACGCCCCGTCGAGCCTGCGCCGCCGTTCGGCACTCCATGTCATCCGCAACATCTTCGATTGCATGGTGACCTGGCTTGCGCCGATGCTGCCCTTCACCACCGAAGAGGCATGGCTGTCGCGCAATCCTGAAGCCGTTTCGGTTCACCTCGAACAGTTCCCGGCGATCCCGGCGGATTGGAAGAACGAGGCGCTGGCCGAGAAGTGGAAAAGCGTTCGCGCCATCCGCTCCGTCGTCACGGGCGCCCTCGAAGTAGAGCGCAAGGACAAGCGTATCGGTTCGTCGCTCGAAGCCGCCCCCACCGTGCACATCGCTGATGCGGGCCTGAAGGCAGCGCTCGATGGTCTCGACTTCTCCGAGATCTGCATCACCTCGGATATCGCAATCGATGCGGGTGAGGGCTCTGCTGAGGCGTTCCGTCTTCCCGAGGTTCCCGGTGTCTCCGTCGAGCCGACGCTTGCCGAAGGTACCAAGTGCGCCCGTTCCTGGCGGATCACCAAGGATGTCGGGTCCGACCCTGAATATCCCGATGTTTCGGCGCGCGATGCTGTCGCTTTGCGTGAGCTCGGACTGTAAATCCTCAAGAAAGTTACCGGGTGAATTGCTCTTTAGTGGTTCATCCGGTAAAAGCTGCCTGAAAATGGCCGGATTTTTACGTCAGGGGGACGGACGTCCGGTTGGGCGATAATTGCACCGGCATGGCTGGAAGGGTTTTCATGTTAGCGACGCGTTGGTTCCGTGTAGGCGCTTGCCTGACGGTTGTTATGGCGGCAGGCTCGATGGCCACCAGCTGCACGAGCCCGACCTACGGTACCGGCACGAGCGCAATGGCCCAGCTTGGCGACGATATCGGCCAGTCCGTGTCGCTCGCGCCGCAGGAGCCCAAGAACAAGGGCGTCAGGTACCAGCCGCGTCCGACGCTTGTTCTCCCGGCTGACGCCTCCAAGGAAACGCTGGTCGAGCCGCAGCAGACGGTTGCCAGCAAGGACAATCCGGAATGGGTCGAGTCTCCCGAAGAGACCCGCGCCCGTCTCGTCCAGGAAGCTGACGACAACGAAGACAAGTCCCGGTATGTTTCGCCACTGGCCAAGAATGGCATCGAAGGCGGCCGCAAGACCGCAGCCGAACAGGCCCAGGCGTTCAGGGAAGCCCGCGCCGCGCAGAAGGGCGCCGGCGCCGTGACCGAGCGCCGCTCGATCTCCGATCCGCCGACGGAGTACCGCCAGGCAGACGACCCGTCCAAGCTTGATGATCTCGGCGAGCCGGAGCTCAAGAAGCAGAAGCAGCGTAAGAAAGATGCCGCGGTTGCCGGTACCGGCAAGCAGTGGTGGAACTTGCTGCAGTAAGCGCTTGCTTACATCTGCTGCGCCGCTGCCCAGCGGCGCACGAGCAGAATATGCATGATCTGGCAGATCAGAAGACCTGAGCCGGTGATCGCGAAAATCGCGGTCATCCCCCTGGCCGCGAAGATCGCGCAGATCGCGATCGCGAGACCCGGCAAGGCGCTGAAAGCAGCCGCCCGCGGCGCCGACCAGTTGATCTCTCCCCGCAAGGACCATTGCATCGGTATGCCGGAAACGCCGGGCGCGACGCGCAGATACGCGAATACGCCGATGGCGATCATCGCTGCAAGAATGGCGAGGCTCATGGCATCTCCCTCTTTCCTGCAAAGAACGTCCTGAGGATATCCGCAGCCTCCGTCTCATTCAAACCGGAATAGACCTCGGGCGCGTGGTGGCACGTCGGCTGCGCATAGAAGCGCACGCCGCTCTCGACCGCGCCGCCCTTTGGATCCTCGGCGCCATAATAGAGTCGCCGGATGCGGGCAAACGAGATCGCCGCCGCGCACATCGTACAGGGTTCCAGCGAAACATAGAGATCAGCGCCCGTCAGCCGTTCCTGTCCCAGCGCTTCGCAGGCCATGCGGATGGCGGCGACTTCGGCATGGGCGGTCACGTCGTTGAGCTCGCGGGTACGGTTTCCGGAACGCCCAACCACCGTGCCGTCGAGCACCACGATTGCCCCGATCGGCACTTCGCCGCGTTCACCGGCCGCCCGCGCCTCTTCGAGCGCCATCTCCATAAACCGATTTGTCTTCACGATCCGGCAAATTCCCACTTAACCGCAGGGGCGCGACCTGATAGAGAAGCCCCAAAAGGCAGGCAAACAACAAATGACATTCAAAGACAAGCCAAAACGGCCGGGCGGCAAGCCCGCAGGGCGCGACACGCGACCGAAAACCGATGACAAGCCGGTCCGCAGCGCTGCGCCGAAGGCTGCAGCCGCGGAAACCGCAGGCGACGGCAAGGCGGAACGCATCTCCAAGGTCATGGCACGCGCAGGCGTTGCTTCGCGCCGCGATATCGAGCGCATGATCATGGATGGCCGCGTCACGCTGAACGGCAAGCCGCTCGAGACGCCCGTCGTCAACGTCACGCTGACCGACAAGATCGAAGTCGATGGTATCCCGATCCGCGGCATCGAGCGCACGCGTCTCTGGCTCTATCACAAGCCGGCCGGCCTGGTGACCACCAATGCCGATCCCGAGGGTCGCCCGACGGTCTTCGACAATCTGCCGGACGAACTGCCGCGCGTCATGTCGATCGGCCGCCTCGATATCAACACCGAAGGTCTGCTGCTGCTCACCAACGATGGCGGCCTTGCCCGCTCGCTGGAGCTGCCGACGACCGGCTGGCTGCGCCGTTACCGCGTGCGCGCCCATGGCGAGATCGATCAGGATGCGCTCGACAAGCTGAAGGAAGGTATCGCTGTCGATGGCGTGCTCTACGGCTCGATCGACGCGACGCTCGACCGCACCCAGGGATCCAACGTCTGGATCACCATGGGCCTGCGCGAAGGCAAGAACCGCGAAATCAAGAACGTGATGGGTGCGCTTGGCCTCGACGTCAACCGCCTGATCCGTATATCCTACGGTCCGTTCCAGCTGGGCGACCTGCCGGAAGGCCACGTCATCGAAGTGCGCGGCCGCACGTTGCGCGATCAGCTCGGCCCGCGTCTCATCGAGGACTCCAACGCCAATTTCGATGCGCCGCTCTACAACGCTCCGGCCGTTGCCGCAGCCGAGGAAGAAGAGCAGGCCAAGCCGGAACGGCGCGAACAGCGCGCATGGAAGCCGGAAGAAAAGCGCGAGCGCCCGCGCGGCAGCCTCGACACCAAGCGCGATGACCGTCGCAACGATCGCCGCGATGACCGCAAGGATGATCGCCGGGACGGTGGCCGCGATGGCGGACGCAAGGATGACGACCGTCCTAAGCGCCCGGCGCTGGGCAGCCGCCGCAACGCCAATGTCTGGATGGCGCCCGGCGCCCGTCCGCTAGGCGAAAAGGCAGCCGCAAAGGCCGAGAAGAATGCCCAGACCGCGCTGAAGCGCGGCGAGAAGCCTGGCCGCTCCAAGCCGCAGCCGGTGAGCTACGACGAAGGCCCGCGCGTCCAGATCAACCGTGCCCGCGATGAAGAGGGCGAATGGATCCGTTCCAGCGAAGTCAGCAATGACGACGGCGGCCGCAAGCGCTCCGGCGATCGTCCGGGTGGCGATCGCGGCGGCCGCGGCGACCGGCCTTTCGGTGACCGCCCCCGCGGCGAGGGCCGTGGTGAACGCTCCGGTGGTGATCGCACCGCCCGTGGTGACAGACCCTATGGCGACCGTCCCCCGCGTGGAGACCGCCCGGCAGGGGATCGTCCCCCGCGTGGAGACCGCCCGGCAGGGGATCGTCCCGCCCGCGGTGACCGCCCGTTTGGCGACAAGCCGCGCGGCGAGCGCAAGCCCCGCGAAGATGGCGATCGTCCGCGTTCCTACGGCGACCGTCCGGCTCGCAGTGACAGACCCTATGGTGACCGCCCCGCCCGCAGCGAACGCCCGTCCGGCGATCGTCCGGCCCGCGGTGACCGTCCGTTCGGAGACAAGCCGCGCCGTCCGCGCGAGGAGGGTGACGAGCGTCCCCGTTCCTATGGCGATCGCCCGCGTGCCGCCCGCAGCGCTCCCGGCGAAGGCCGCTCGGAGCGTCCGCGTGGCGAACGCTCCTTTGGCGACAAGCCGCAGGGCGATCGTCCGCAGGGTGACAAGCCGCGCGGCAAGAGCTTCGGCGCCAAGCCCGGCGGTGCCAAGAATTTCTCCGGCAAGCCGAGAGGCGACCGGCCCGATGGCGGAGGCAAGCCTTCGGGCGGGCCGTCGCGTGGTGGACCAAAAGGAAAGGGAATGACGCGCGGTGCGGATCGTCGGCGGTGAGTTTCGCGGACGGTCGCTCGCCGTACCTAAATCCAACGACATCCGGCCGACTGCCGACCGGACGCGTGAGAGCCTTTTCAATATTCTGAGCCATGCCTATCCGGAATGCGTCGATGGCACCCGGATACTCGATCTCTTTGCCGGGACCGGCGCGGTCGGTCTCGAAGCCGTCTCGCGCGGCTGCCGTCATGCGCTGTTCGTCGAGAACAGCGTCGAGGGCAGGGGGCTGCTCTGGGAAAACATCGACGCGCTCGGCCTGCATGGCCGCACGCGCATCCTGCGGCGTGACGCCACGGATCTCGGTTCGGTCGGCAATCTCGAGCCCTTCAACATGCTCTTCGCCGATCCGCCCTACGGCAAGGGTCTGGGCGAAAAGGCCATGGCTGCGGCTGCCAAGGGTGGCTGGCTGGTGCCGGGCGCGATCGCCGTGCTCGAAGAGCGCTCCGATGTTGCCGTTTCGGTCGATCCTTCCTATCTGTTCCTCGAAGACAGGATCTTTGGCGACACCAAGGTCCATTTCTTCCGCTATCAGCCGGTCTAGGCGGGGCGAAGCCACCGGGAGCGTTCAGTGCAGCAGGCAGGTATTGTGAATAGCGTCATACCTGCCACCGGCGGCACTATGCCGACCGTCGCGGTCGCCTTCGGCGGCGGCGGCGCCCGCGGCCTGGCGCATATCCATGTCATCGAAGCCTTGGACGAACTCGGCATCCGCCCGGTGGCGATATCGGGCTCGTCGATCGGCGCCATCATGGGCGCCGGTATGGCCGCCGGCATGAGCGGCGAGGCAATCCGCGAACACGCGCTGATGACCGTCGGCAACAAGACCGCCGTCGTCAGCCGCATCTGGGGCATGCGCCCCCAAACGGTGCGCGATGCCGTCGCCAAGGGTATCCGCATCGGCCAGTTCAATCTGGAGCGGATCCTGAAGGCCTTTCTGCCCGCCGACCTGCCGGATCGCTTCGCCGATCTTCTCGTGCCGATGCAGGTCATCACCACCGATTATTACGGCCAGAACGAAGTGATCATCACGGAAGGCCAGCTCTTCCCGGCACTTGCCGCGTCCTCCTCCATCCCCGCCGTCTTCATGCCGGTGCGCATGAACGACCGCGTGATGATCGATGGCGGCATCAGCAATCCCGTGCCTTACGAATGCCTGATGGATGTCGCCGACATCGTCATCGGCATCGATGTCGTCGGCGCGCCTGAAGGCGACGGCACCCATATCCCGAACCGCATGGAAAGCATCTTTGGCTCCGGCCAGCTGATGATGCAGACGGCGATCACCCTGAAGCTGAAGATCCAGCCGCCGCATATCTTTTTGCGTCCCGCGGTCGGCCGCACCGGCGTCATGGACTTTCTGAAGGCCCGCGAAGTGCTCGCCATGTCCGCAGGCGTCAAGGACGACCTGAAGCGCGAGCTGGACCGCCAGTTCGAATCGCGCCTTAAGGCCTAGGCGTCGGCCGTCACATCCGCCGGACCTGCCAAGGGATCGGCATCCATCTCCATCGAGCGCTTTGGCTTGACCAGCGGCTCCGGCCGGACAGGATGCGAAAACAACATGTCGCGCCCCGCCTGCAGCCCTTCGGAAACCTGCAGCACCAGCCGCTCCTCGTCGCGGCGGCGGATATCCTCGCCGATCTCATAAGCCTCCGCCTCACCGACACCCAGTGCCTGCAGCGTCCGGCGGCCGAAGAGCAGACCTGACTCCAGCGTCTCGCGCAGCTCGTAGTCGACGTTCAGATTGCGCAGCGCAATCGAGTGGATGCGGTCGTAGGAGCGCACGAAGAGCTTGGCATGCGGATAATCGGCCTGCACCAGCTCCACCACCTTGTCGGTGATCTCGCGCTTCTGCGTACAGACGACGACGATCTTCGCCTTGTCGATGCCGGCCGAGCGCAGCACGTCCTTGCGGGTGCCGTCGCCGAAATAGATGCGGAAGCCGAAGGACGAGGCCTGGCGGATGCGGTCGGCGGAAAAGTCGATGACTGTGACGTCGCGGCCGCCGGCAAGCAGGATTTGCGCGGCGATCTGGCCGAAACGCGAGAAGCCGACCATCAGCACGTCCGCACCCGCGCCTTCGAAATCCTCATCGAGTTCCTCATGCTCGTCGCCGGTGAGCAACCGCCTCGAAAGCGCCGAACCGATCGGCGTCAGCGCCATCGTCAGCGTCACGATGGCGACCAGCAGAGATGCGGTGCTGGATGGCATCAGGCCCGCGGTCGCCGCAGCGGTAAACAGCACGAAGCCGAACTCGCCGCCCTGCGGCAGCAGGAAGGCTATGCGGATGGCGTCGTTATGCGAAGAGCCGGAAGCCCGGCAAAGCGCATAGATGACCGCCGCCTTCACCGCCATGATGATCGGGACCGCAGCGACGATGAACAGCGCGTTGTCGACCAGCACCTGCAGCTCCAGCGACAGGCCCACGGCGATGAAGAAAATAGCGAGCAGCACGCCGCGGAATGGTTCGATATCCGCTTCAAGCTCGTGCCGGTAGGAGGATTCCGCCAGCATGATGCCGGAGAGAAACGCGCCCATCGCCATCGACAGGCCGGCAAACTGCATCAGCGTTGCCGATCCCATGACCACGAACAGCGCCGCCGCAATCATCGCCTCGCGGGCGCCGGTGCGGGCAATCACCTGGAAAAGCGGCGTCAGCAGATAGCGCCCCATGACGATCATCGCAATGACGGCGCCGATCGCAATAGCGAAGTCGAGAAACGGTTGATCGCCACCCTCGCCGCCGCCGCCGCCGCCAAGGACAGTGATCAGCGCCAGCAGCGGCACGATCGCCAGATCCTGCAGCAGCAGTACCGAGAACGAGCGTTGGCCGTATTTCGTGTTCACTTCACCAGTGCCTTCGAGGATCTGCATGGCAAAGGCGGTGGAAGAGAGCGCGAGGCCGAAGCCTGCGACGATGCTGCCGCGCCATTCAAGCACGCCGGAGAGATAGGCAAGCGCCGTGAGCGCCAAACCGGTGACCACCACCTGCGCCGTGCCAAGCCCGAAAATATCGCGGCGCATCTGCCAGAGGCGAGATGGTTTCAGCTCCAGGCCGATGATGAACAGCAGGAAGACGACGCCGAGTTCGGCAACGCCGAGGATCTGCTCGCCATCGGTAATCCCGTGGAACACAGGCCCGATGACGACGCCCGCGGCCAGATAGCCAAGCACGGTGCCAAGCCCCAGCTTCTTGAAAATCGGCGCAGCAACGACCGCGCCGCCAAGCAGCAGGATCGTCTCGAAAAAGAAGGCATTGGGGGCGGACATGCGTCGGAGTTTCTTTCAATGGCAGGAGGCGCGCAAGCGGCGGGAAAAAGAATCGCAGGCCGCGGCCTTGATGCTTTCCGAACTGCACAATAAATGGAAGCCGAAGGAAAGGCCAAATCATGTCCTCAGAAATTGATTCCTCGACACTTCTTTCCCGTGCCAGCCAGCTGATCGATCTTGCCAGGAAAGCCGGTGCCGATGCCGCCGATGCGGTGGTCGTCCGTTCCCGCTCGCAATCCGTCAGCGTTCGTCTCGGCAAGGTCGAAGGCACGGAGTCGTCGGAAAGCGACGATTTCTCGCTCCGCGTCTTCGTCGGCAAGAAGGTGGCGAGCGTCTCGGCCAATCCGGGTTTCGACCTCACGGCGCTTGCCGAGCGGGCCGTGGCCATGGCCAAGGTCTCGCCGGAAGATCCCTTCGCCTGCCTGGCCGACGAAGCCAATCTCGCCAAATCCTATCCCGATCTTGAGCTTCTCGACCGCACGGACGTGACGTCCGAGATACTGCGGGAGGCAGCGCTCGCAACCGAAGCCGCAGCTCTTGAGGTCAAGGGTGTGACGAATTCCTCCGGCGGCGGCGCCTCGGGCGGTATGGGTGGTCTCGTCCTCGTCACCTCGCACGGCTTCGAAGGCAGCTACATGGGCTCGCGCTTCGGCCGCTCGGTCAGCGTCATCGCCGGTGAAGGCACCGGCATGGAGCGCGACTACGATTACGACAGCCGGATTTACTACAGCGAGCTCGACGATCCCGCCGATATCGGCCGGCGCGCCGGCGAGCGCACCGTCAAGCGTCTCAATCCGCGCCAGGTGCCGACAGGCAAGGACGTCACTGTCGTCTTCGACCCGCGCATCGCCCGCGGCTTCATCGGCCACATTGCGGGTGCCATCAACGGCGCTTCGGTGGCGCGCAAGACCAGCTTCCTGCGTGACAAGATGGGCCAGCAGGTTCTGAAATCCGGGCTGTCGATCACCGACGATCCCTTGATCGTCCGCGGTCCGTCCTCGCGCCCGTTCGATGGCGAAGGCGTTTCCGGCGAAAAGCTTGTGATGATCGAGGACGGCGTGCTGAAGCACTGGTTCCTCTCCACATCGACCGGCCGCGAAATCGGCATGGAAACCAACGGCCGCGGCGTGCGCGGCGGCAATTCGGTGACGCCGGCCTCCACCAACCTGGCGCTGAATCCCGGCGACGTCTCACCCGAAGAGTTGATCCGCAGCGTCGGCAACGGCTTCTACGTCACCGAGCTGATCGGCCAGGGCGTCAACATGATAACAGGCGAATACAGCCGCGGCGCCACTGGTTTCTGGATCGAAAACGGCGAACTCACCTTCGCGGTCTCCGAGGTCACCATCGCATCGAACCTCAAGGAGATGTTCATGCGGGTGACCCCTGCAAATGACATCGACTACAAATACGGCGTCGCCGCCCCGACACTCGCCATCGAGGGCATGACGCTCGCCGGGCGCTGAAGATTGGATTGAAGAATGAGTGACGACAGAAGCGCCCGCTGGCAGAGCGATCTCGCATTGATCGCCGATGCCGCCCAGCAGGCGGGCCGCGTCGCGCTCAGCTATTTCAACCAGTCGCCTGAGGTCTGGTGGAAGAACGAAGGCCGCTCGCCGGTCAGCGCCGCCGATTTCGCCGCCAACGAAACGCTCGAGAAGATCCTGCGCGCCGCCCGCCCCACCTATGGCTGGATGTCCGAGGAGACCGAGGACAGCGCGGCTCGGCTTGCCAGTGACACCGTCTTCATCATCGATCCGATCGATGGCACCCGGGCATTTCTCGGCGGCCAGACCCTTTGGTGCGTTAGCGTCGCCGTCGTCCATCGCGGCCGTCCTGTCGCCGGAGTGCTCTATGCGCCGGCGCTTGAAGAACTGTTCGAAGCTGTCGAAGGTGGCACAGCGCTGAAGAACGGCGAACCGATCGCGGTTTCGGCAAACGGTCCGGGAACGGTCAGCCGGTTTGCGATCGCCGAGGACGTGCTGAAATCCTTCCCGGCTCCGTTCCGCGAAGGCATCGAGCGGGTCAAGCATGTTCCCTCGCTTGCCTATCGCATCGCCATGGTGGCCGATGGCCGCCTAGAAGGGACGTTCGTCAAGCCGAACTCCCACGACTGGGATCTCGCCGCCGCCGATCTGATCCTCGAGCGGGCAGGCGGGCAGCTGACCGGTCTCGACGGCAACCCTGTCATTTATAACCGCGCTGCCGTCAGCCACGGTGCGCTCTGCGGCGCTGCGGCACCCCGCCTGCCCGAGTTTCTGGAGGGGCTGGCTTCGATACGAAGCAGTTGACGTTTCCGTCAAAATCCCGCAGATGAAGGCGCGGAGGAGACCAGAAAAGAAAGAGAAGAAAATGACGGAATCCGGTGGCAAGAAGCAGCTGCTGCACCTCGTATTTGGCGGCGAACTGGAAAGTCTCGATGACGTTCAGTTCCGCGATCTGAAGGATCTCGACATCGTCGGTATTTTTCCCGATTACGCATCCGCACTGACGGCGTGGAAGGGCAAGGCACAGTCGACTGTGGACAACGCACATATGCGTTACTTCATCGTCCACATGCACCGCCTGCTTGATCCGCAAGACAAGACCGGCAGCAACTGATTTTATAGGCTTTTCAGCAGGGTAGCCGCCTTCGTGGCGGCGCCGTCTCCTGCCGGGGCGTTACGCCCCACCCCGTCGAATGACGCATTCTGAACAAATTAATCGGCCATTGCCGCCGCAACAATAATTGGGGAATGGGTTTGATGTCGATCATTGTCGATCGGAGACGTTTTAGATGAGTTCGCCAGGAGCGCGGTTCGCGCTGGGCGTCTACAGGACCGCAGGCATCGTGGCGACGCCGCTGGTCGGCGCCTATCTCGCCTATCGCACCGCCAAGGGCAAGGAAGAGCGCGCCCGCCGGACGGAACGTTTCGGCTATGCGAGCGCCAACCGGCCGCAGGGTCCGCTGGTCTGGTTTCATGCCGCCAGCGTCGGCGAAACCAATGCCGTCATCCCGCTGATCCGCGAAATCCGCCGCCGCGATATCCACGTCATCCTGACCACAGGCACCATCACCTCGGCCAAGGTCGCCGCCGACCGGCTCGGCAGCGAGGCGATCCATCAATATGTGCCGCTCGACCTGAAGCCGGCCGTCAGCCGCTTCCTCGAATATTGGCAGCCCGATTGCGCCATCATCGCCGAGTCCGAAATCTGGCCGGCGACGATGATGGAGCTCGGCCGCCGCCGCATTCCGCAGATCCTCGTCAATGCCCGCATGTCGGACCGCTCCTTCGCCCGCTGGCAGCGCCGCCCGTCGATCGCCGAGGCGCTGTTCGAGAACCTGGCGTTGGTGATCGCCCAGTCCGATCTGGATTCCGAGCGCTTCCGCGATCTCGGCGCCCGCCATGTCATGACCTCCGGCAACCTGAAGGTCGATACCGACGCGCCGCCCTATGACGCCGCCATCTTCGCCCGCTACAAGCAACAGATCGGCGACCGCAAGACCTGGGCTGCCATCTCGACGTTCGACGGCGAGGAGAATGCCGCCGCCGTCGTCCACCGGACGCTGAAGGAGCGCAACAACCAGCTGACGATCATCGTGCCGCGCCATCCGGAGCGATCCGACGAGATCGAGCAGATGCTCGTCGCTCAGGGACTGAAGGTCGCGCGGCGCACCCGCAACGATATCATCACGCCTGACATCGATATCTTCCTCGGCGATACGATCGGCGAGATGGGTCTCTATCTCAGGCTCACCGAAGTGGTCTTCGTCGGCCGCTCGCTTTATGCCGAAGGCGGCCAGAATCCGCTGGAACCGGCCATGCTCGGCTGTGCGGTTCTCTCGGGCAGCAACGTCCAGAATTTCCGCGAGGCCTATCAGAAGCTCGCCCGCCGCGGCAGCGCCCGCATGGTGCGCGACACCGAGATGCTGGCCAAGGGCGTGCATTATCTGCTCATCAACGACGACGCACGCCGCAATATGATCGAGGCCGGCATCGCCGCCGTGCAAGAAATGCGCGGAGCACTGACGGCGACGGTGAAGGCGCTCGAGCCCTACATCAATCCGCTGACGGTGAAGGCAAGGCTGCTGCCGAAATCGGCGCAAGGCTGAGGGTAACAATGGCACTCGAGGGTATCAGGGGCATTCTCTTCGACAAGGACGGCACGCTCCTCGATTACGACGAGAGCTGGCTGCCTGTTAACCGCGAACTCGCCCGCATCGCATCAGAAGACGATGCCGCACTCGCCGATCACCTGCTGCGCGAAACCGGCATGGATCCGGTGAGCGGCCATATCGTTCCCGACAGCCTGCTGGCCGCCGGCAATACCCGCCAGATCGCAGAGGGTCTCGTCGCCGCCGGTTCGAAGGTGGAGGTCACCGAGCTCACCATCAAGCTCGATACGCTGTTTTCCAACGCTGCCGAATTCTCCGTGCCGGTCACAGATCTCGCCGGTTTCTTCGCCCGCCTGCATGCCCGCGGCTTCAAGCTCGGCATCGCCTCCAGCGACAACGAACGCTCGATCCGCCAAACCGCCCAGCGCTTCGGCTTTGCCCAATATGTCGATTATATCGCCGGCTACGACAGCGGCTTCGGTAGCAAGCCGGAAGCCGGAATGGTGCTCGGCTTCTGCAAGGCGACAGGTCTCGAGCCGTCCCAGGTCGCCGTCGTCGGCGACAACAATCACGACCTGCATATGGGCCACAACGCCAATGCCGGCCTCAAGGTCGCGGTGCTCACCGGCACCGGCTCGCGTGAATCGCTGTCCGCCGCATCCGACTACTGCCTCAATGACATCACCGAGCTCGAGCCGCTGTTGCCGGGGCTTCAGCCGGCGTAGCCTAGGCAAAGGCTTGCTTTTTCTTTGGTTTTGCCCTCTCTTTGCCGCCAGTTGAAGGGGATAGCCGGTTGCCATGGGTGCCGGAAGCACAGGGCAGGCACATCATGGTATCCGAAGCGCCGCCATTCTGGTGGACGAAAGCCGACTGGCGGGCCTGGACGCTGTCGCCCATTTCGCTGATCTACGGCGGGGTCGCCGGTTATCGCATGAAGCATGCGCGCCGCGCCTCCGTGCCTATTCCCGTCATCTGCATCGGCAATTTCACGGTCGGCGGCGCCGGAAAGACCCCGACGGCGCTGGCCATTGCCCGCGCCGCCAAGGCCAAGGGCCTGAAACCGGGCTTTCTCAGCCGCGGCTACGGCGGTTCGCTCGATGTCACGACGGTCGTCGATGCTGCCCATCACCGGGCGATGGCCGTCGGCGATGAGCCGCTGCTGCTCGCCCGCGAGGCGCTCACCGTCATTTCCCGGCGCCGCGTCGAAGGCGCCGAACGCCTGGTCAAGGAAGGCGCCGACCTGATCATCATGGATGACGGCTTCCAAAGCGCCCGTCTGGCGCTGGACTACGCCCTTCTAGTCATCGACACGGCGCGCGGCCTTGGCAATGGCCACACCGTACCGGGTGGTCCCGTCAGGGCGCCAATCCCGGTGCAGATGCGCTATGCAACGGCGCTGCTGAAGGTCGGCAACGGCAATGCCGCCGATGCCATCGTCCGCACGGCAGCCCGCGCCGGTAAACCCTATTTCACCGCCGCGCTGAAAACCGTCGGCATGAACGAGCTTTCAGGCTGCCGCGTGCTCGCCTTCGCCGGCATCGCCGATCCCGGAAAATTCTTCCGCACGGTTGAAACGCTGGGTGCCGAGATCGCGGTCGCCAAATCCTTCGGTGACCATGAACATCTGAGCGACGACGAGATCGGCAACCTGATCGAAATCGCCGCCCGCGAAAATCTGCAGATCGTCACCACATCGAAGGATTTCGTCCGCCTGGCCGGTCATCACGGCAGAGCGCAGGAGCTGGCAGAGAAATCGAGGGTGATCGAGGTGGAAATGGCCTTCGAGGACCCGCAGGCGCCGGGTCTCATCATCGACAGAGCCATCGAGGCCTGCCGCGCCCGCCGCCTGCGGGAAGCAAAGCAGAGCTAGAGATCAGCGCCTCTGGTTCGGCAGCACGCCGGCGCGCTTGTCGGCTTCGAAGGAGGAGATCACGTCGGCATAAGGCTCCTGGCGTGCAACGCTCCAGTAGCGCAGCTCGTCGAGCGGGATGTGCTTGCCGGTCATGGCGCAGACGACGTAGGAGCCCGGCGACAGGATCTGGAAATCGGCGTCGAGATAGCGGATTTTCGCCTCGCGGTTTCCGTGACCTTCAAACAAGTTCATCCTGCTCCGTTCCTTGCGGCTTTATCCTCCTGCCATATAGCGGCGCGTAAGACATTGCCAGTATTTTCAGCTTCGGCCGAACAGCCGTTCGATGTCGGAAAGTTTCAGCTCGATATAGGTCGGCCGGCCGTGATTGCACTGGCCGGAGCCCGGCGTCACTTCCATCTGCCTGAGCAGCGCATTCATCTCCTCCGGCCGCATGCGCCGGCCGGAGCGCACCGAGCCGTGGCAGGCCATGGTGGCGGCGACATATTCGAGTTTCTGCGACAGGCCGGAGGCCGTGTCCCATTCGGCAATCTCGTCGGCCAGTTGGCGAACCAGCCCCTGTGCGTCGACCTCGCCGAGCAGTGCCGGGGTCTCGCGCACTGCGATCGCCCCCGGCCCGAAACGCTCGATCGCCAGGCCAAGCTCGCCGAGCCCTTCGGCATGCACCATCAGCCGGTCGCAATCCTCTTCCGGCAGGTCGATGATTTCAGGGATCAAGAGCACCTGCGACGGCAGCCGTTTCGAATGCAGCGCCTTGCGCATCGCCTCGAAGACCAGCCGCTCATGGGCGGCATGCTGATCGACGATGACCAGACCATCCTCGGTCTGGGCGACGATATAGTTCTCGTGGATCTGCGCCCGGGCAGCACCCAATGGGAAGCGCTGCGGCGCTTCCTCGCGCGGCACTGCCGCCGGCTGCTGCCAGCTCTGTGGCTGTGGTTCGGAACGCGCCGTCGGCGTCACCAGTCCGTCGAAGGAGGCCTGTGGCCGCTCGGCAAAGCCGGTATTGGCAACCTGATAGGGGCGCGACGGTGACGTCTCCGGCGACCAGGGCGCCTGCGTCTGCGGCCGCTGATAGGCGTTCGGCTGGAACCCGGGACGGAAGGAGCGCAGCATGCCGTCGGCACCCGTGGTGGCGGCGCGGCTGCCGTCACGGGCAAGCGCCTCGCGCACTGCGCCGATGATCAGGCCGCGGATCAGTCCGGGATCGCGGAAGCGCACATCGGATTTCGCGGGATGCACGTTGACATCGACAAGCGCGGGATCGAGCCTGAAGGAGAGCACGGCCACTGGATAGCGGCCGGAGGGGATGGTCTCGGCATAGGCGCCGCGGATTGCCGACAGGATCAGCTTGTCCTGCACCGGCCGGCCATTGACGAAGGCATATTGGTGGCCGGAATTGCCGCGGTTGAAGGTCGGCACCCCGGCAAAGCCCGTCAGGCCCACATCCTCGCGCTCGGCGTCGATCTCGATGGCGTTGTCGCGGAAATCCTTGCCGAGGATCTGCGCCATGCGCGCCAGATGGTCGTCACCGGTGGCAGGCAGTTCCAGCGTGCTGCGGTCGGTGCCCGAGAGAACGAAGCGCACGCCCGGAAAGGCGATCGCCATGCGCTTGACGACTTCGGTGATCGCGGCTGCTTCGGCCTTTTCCGTCTTCAGGAATTTCAGCCGCGCCGGTGTCGCGAAGAACAGGTCGCGGACCTCGACGATCGTCCCGGGGTTCGAGGCGGAAGGTCTGAGATGCAGGAACTTGCCGCCGGAAACCGCGATCTCGCTGCCGCCGGCGCTGTCCTTACGGCGGCTGGAGATACTGAGCTTGGCGACCGAGCCGATCGAGGGCAGGGCCTCGCCGCGGAAGCCGAGCGTGCGGATATCGTCGAGCGTGTCCGAAATCTTCGACGTGCAATGCCGTTTGACCGCGAGTTCGAGATCGGCGGCATCCATGCCGGCGCCATTGTCGCTGACGCGAAGCAGGCCCTTGCCGCCGCCTGAGGTTGCGATTTCGATGCGGGTCGCGCCGGCGTCGAGCGCGTTCTCGATCAATTCCTTGGCCGCACTCGCCGGGCGTTCGATGACTTCGCCGGCGGCGATCTGGTTGATGAGCGTTTCGGAGAGCTGTCTGATGGCCATGCGCCATTTTCGTGGATTCGGCCGCCCGATGGAAGGGCAAAAAGCGCTCGTCCAGAGCCGCGCTTCCGACCCCCATATTTGGGGTGGCTTAATGTTAAGCCGCCGTTAGGAGAAAGCTGGCATTTTAATCGCATACCACCAAATAGCGCTATTAAATCGGATAGATGTGGGATTTTAGGGCATGAGTGCCGGCTTCGAAAAGACGGACGCATCATCCGTGAGCGACGAATTGCCGGTCGAACCCGATCTCCAGGCATCACTTTTCGATGCCGTCTCCGATGGCCTCTCTGCCGCACTCATCGTCTACGACAAGAACGATCAGATGATTTTCGCGAGCCGCCAGGTTCTCGACTTCTTCCCGATCGCGCCTTCGATGCTGAAAGCCGGTACCCGGCTGCGCGATTTTCTCGGCGCCGTCTTCGATACCGGCGTGCGCCAGCAATATTCCGCCAAACAACCGGGCGGTGTGCTCGGGCGCGAGGACTGGCTGTCGCAGAAGATTGCCTCGCATTGGCGCGAACGTTTCGAAATCATCGAGCGCCATGGTCCCGATCGCTGGATCCGGCTGATCAAGCGCCGGCTGCCGAGCGGTTACTGCGTCTCGATGATCTCCAACATTTCCGAGGAGCGCAAGCGTGAGGAACAGTGGCGCGCCGATCTGGAGCGCGTGCAGCTGACTGAGGACATCCTCGACAATCTGCCGTTCCCGCTGTTCGTCAAGGACCGCAATCTCAATTACGTCGCCGTCAACGTCGCCTTCTGCGAGAAATTCCAGACGACACCCGACGAGGTGCTGGGGCGCAAAAGCGGTGACCTGTTCTCCGCCGAGATTGCCAGCCGCTTCGAGGAAAGCGATCGCCATGTGCTGGAGACCGGCGAAATGTCGATCTCCCGCCAGCGCCAGGTTTCGCGCGATGGATCGGAGCGCGATATCGTCAGCCGCAAGCACCGCATCGGCAAGCCCGGCCGCTATTTCCTGGTTTCGACCATGCAGGACCTGCCGCGCGATGGCGCCGATCTCGACGAGTTCGACCGCGCCACTTCGGTCACCACCTCCAGCCACCAGTCCTACCGCCGGGCCTATGTGCCGCTGAACGGCGAGGCGACGCGGCGCGAGCCGGCGGCAATGGAAGCGATCGTCCCGGAGAATTTTTCCGGCCGCAAGATCCTCGTCGTCACCGGCGATCTCGCCGCCGAGACCGCAGCATTGCGCACCCTTGCCAAATACGGCTTCGAAGCCTGCGCCATTCGCGGCGAGGATGAGGAGGAGCATTTCCTGGAGATCGCGGCCTCTGCCGGGATCGATCTCGATCTGATCATCATCGACAACCAGATGGGCATGCGCTGCCTGGAGCTCGCAAATCAGCACGGCATTCCGGCGCTGATCATGGACGGCTTCCAGCTTGCCAACGAGCTTACCTTCCAGGTTGCCCGTCATTTCAACCGCAACAATCGTGCGGTCAGCGAGCCCGAAGCCGACTGGGAAATCTCCACTTCCGCAGATGGCGACGGCCTGCAGGTTCTGGTCGCGGAAGACAACGACATCAACCAGATCGTCTTCTCGCAAATCCTCGAAGGCCTCGGCTACCGCTACATGATCGCCTCCAGCGGCGACGAGGCCGTCAGGCTCTGGACCGAACACAAGCCGCAGATCGTGCTGATGGATATTTCGCTGCCGGGCCTCAACGGTTTTGAGGCCGCACGCATGATCCGCGGCATCGAAGAGGGCGGCATGGACAAGACCCCGATCATCGGCGTCCTGACCCAGGCATTCGAGCGCGACCGCGCCGAATGCGCCAAGGCCGGCATGGATGATGTCATCATGAAGCCGGTCAGCCCGGATATACTGGAGACGATCTTCCAGAAACACTTGCAGCCCGAGCAGGTGCGGGCTCTTGGTTGAACGGAAAGCTTGGTCAACTCCCTAGATTTTGGGGCGTCTGCAACCCGAAACATCGCCTTTCCACTATCGGTTTATTAAGACTTGGCCGCCATTCTCCCCGGAGGGAGTGAATTTCTCAGGTCAAATGATGAAGCCGGCGGACTTACCCTTTTTGCCCGTGAGCCAGAACGAGCTCCAGGCCATGGCTTACACCGATCCGTTGACCGGACTTGGTAATCGCCACCGCATGCGCGATCGGGTGACGCAGATCTCCGCCGAGCGCGCCAGCGATCCTGCGCCCTTCACCATCGGCATCGCCAATCTCGATTCCTTCAAGCCGATCAACGATCTGTTCGGTTCGGCCGCGGGCGACGAGATTCTGTGCCAGGTGGCTCACCGCCTGAAAGCCTGCATTCCTGACGGCGCACTTGTGACGCGCCATGATGGCGACGAGTTCGCCTTCGTGCTGCCACTGATTTTCGAACGCGCCAGTGCCGAGAAATTCGGCCAGATGATCCGCGAAGTGCTGTCGGCACCCTATGATCTCGGCGACCGCAACGTTCGTCTCTCCGCCTCCTTTGGCTTCGCCATCTATCCCTTTGCAGGCGAGGAATTTGACGAGCTGCTGAAGAGTGCCGAAACAGCGCTCTACCGCTCGAAGCGCCGCGGCCGTAGCCAGATCACCGTCTATTCGCGCGAGATCGCGCAGGAAATGAAGCGCGCCACGCAGCTGGAACAGGCGCTTCGAAACGCCATCATCTCCGATGCAATCGACGTGCATTTCCAGCCGATCGTCTCGCTTGCCAACAATCAGGTCGTCGGTTTCGAAGCGCTTGCCCGCTGGAACGATCCGGATCTCGGTTTCGTCTCGCCGGGTGTCTTCGTGCCGCTCGCCGAAGAGCGCGGCTTTATCGATGCGCTCTCTGAAACGTTGCTGCGCAAGGCTGCAGAGGCAGCGCTCTCCTGGCCGCGCGAGCTTTTCCTCTCGTTCAATCTGTCGTCGGCGCAGCTGATGGACCCCGGCACCAGCGCCAACGTGCTGTCGATCCTTGGCCGCGTCGGTTTCGATCCGCATCGCCTGGAGCTTGAGATTACCGAGACGGCGGTCATGAGTTCGGCCGATACCGCCCACCGCATCATCTCCGATCTGCGTCAGGCAGGCGTTCGCGTCTCGCTCGACGATTTCGGTACCGGCCAGTCAAGCCTCGGACGCCTTCGCGACTTCATCTTCGACAAAGTGAAGATCGACCGCGCCTTCGTCTCGCGCATCAACAACGACCGCGCCTCCGAGCATATCATCAAGGCGATCCTGACGATGTGCGAAGGCTTGGACCTTGAGGTCGTCGCCGAAGGCATCGAAGACTATTCGGAAGCCGTCAAGCTCCGTGCCCTCGGCTGCGGCATGGGGCAGGGCTATCATTTCGGCAAACCGGCCGACAGCATCGCGACGCTGCGCTACCTGCACGAAAACTACGATTCCGCCGGCGCCGAACGCGTTTCCGCCTGATCCCCATAAAAATAGCAGCGCCCCTGAGGACGCCGCCATCTACACTATATTCACCGCGCGGTGTTACTTGGCCGTGGTCGAGCCGGTTGCCGTGCTATCCGTCGGCATTGTACCCGTTGCAGCCGGGGTCTTCTCGGCTGCCTGCATCTGCAGCGTCTTGAACTCCGGCGCAGCCTTCAGGCTATCGGCCGTTTCCGTGGTCGTCAGCTTGACGCTGCCGTCCTGGGTATTCTGGGCCACGGTGATCTTGTCCATCGGTACGGCGACGTTCTTCTGGCCGATACCAAGGAAGCCGCCGACCCCGACCACAGCAGCAACGAGGCCGCCATCCTTCTTCATGATCAGGTCGGTGACGTTACCGATGCTTTCGTTCTGACCGGTATAGACCGACTGGCCGATATAGGTGTTGGCGCTGATCTGGTCTGCACCCTGTTCGGTCAGATAGGTGCCGCCAGCGGCTTGTGCCGTGTCAGTCGATGCAGCCGGGGCCGGAGCCTGTGCGGCATCACCAGCCGGTGCCGTCACTTCGGGCATCTTCGGTGCGGTGGCATCCGCCGGGGCGGACTGGGTCGCATCGGGGGCCGCAGGCTGCGGAGCCGTCTGCGAGAAAGCTACCGGTGCGAAAGCCGTGGCAAACAGGGCGCCAGCGGCAACGGTCGTCAGGAGTTTGCGTGTCATTTCGTACCTACCTTTTTTATTCCCTAGTGTGATCTCTAGCGCGGCGGACACCTCGTTTTCTGACGTCCATGCCGTGCCGGTTCGAAGGGGAAAATGGGTGGGCAGGTTATTGGTTCCGCTGAAAAACTTGGAAAAACTCGCGATTTTTCGGGAACTTTTATCTCAAAGGCTGCAGATTTCCTGTCGCGGAACGAGAAAAGGGGCACTCCGCAAAGAATGCCCCTGTCATCAATTTTGACCCGTTTCAGACCACGAAGGCCGGGTCGAAGACGCCCCTGACGGTGACGCCGAGTTCCAGCAGCGCACCGGCCTGCGGCTGCGAGGAGCGGGCCGTCTCGTCGAGACCTTCCCACGCCGTCGTCACCGCCAGGCGGTCGGCATCCTTGCCGATGAAGGCCGGGCAGGAGGGCTGTGCGGCGGGTACCTTATAGCGGGCGATGCGAAGACCATCCGGGCTGTAGCGGTCAACGACGCCGGCACCCCAGCGGGCATTCCAGATATAACCGTCGGCATCGCAGACCGAGCCGTCGATACCGCCCGGATCTTCCATGCTGTCGACCATGACGATCGGCTCGCCTGCGGGCAGGCCAGTCTGCGGATCGACCATCACCCGCATCAGGCGGCTGATCCGCGTGTCGGTGTAATAACCGATCGTGCCATCGGGCGAGAAGCAGATGGAGTTCGGAATGCTGATGCCGCTGAAGATCTTGGTGACGACGCCGCCCTTGGCGACGTGATAGATCGAGCCTGCCTGATTTTCCGCCCGCTTGCTCATCGTGCCGATCCACAATGCACCGGACTGATGCGTGCGGCCGTCGTTGGAGCGGTTTTCCGGCTGGTCGTTTTCGAGCGCCGCGTAGAAGGTCAACTTGCCATCGGCGACATCGCGGACGAACAGGCCCTCTTCGGTCGCCAGCAGCTGCCGCTTGTCGTCGATACGGGCAAGCACGCTTGCCATGAACGGCAGCTCGTGAACCTTCTTCTTGCCGCTTGAAAGCGTCAGCTCATGCAGTTCCTTGCCGAGAATGTTGAACCACCACACGGTATCGGTGGACGGATCATAGGTCGGGCCCTCACCGAGTACGGAATTGGTGTCGCAAAGTGTTTTGCCTTCAAATTCATGAATAGCGGTCATAATGCCTATGCTCCTACGGCTGCGTCATAGGCTAAAATGGTCGCCTTGGCGCGCTCGGCAACCTCTGCAACGGTCATTCCCGGCTTGTAGATGCTGGTGCCGAGACCGAAGGCCTTGATCCCGGCATTGGTGTATTCGGCAAAATTCTTGTCCGAGACGCCGCCGACAGCCGCAATGACGAGTTCCGGCGGCAGGATGGCGCGGATCGCCGTGATGCCGGACGGGCCGAGCACGCTTGCCGGGAAGAACTTGAGACCGGTGGCGCCGGCGCGCGCTGCCGAAAGCGCTTCCGTCGGCGTGAAGACGCCCGGCATCGAAACCATGCCGTAGCCATGGGCGCGGATGATCACGTCAGGCTCGACATTCGGCGTCACCAGCAGCTTGCCGCCAGCATTGTGCAGGCTATCGACGGCCTCGGTGGTCAGCACAGTGCCGGCGCCGATCAGCACCTCCGATGGTGCCATCTTGGCGGCGATCTCGATCGACTTGAAGGGTTCCGGCGAGTTCAGCGGGATCTCTATCGCCGTCAGGCCGTTTTCGATCAGCGCGCCGACGACGCCTGCCGTCTCCTCGGGCTTGATGCCGCGCAGGATGGCGATCAGTGGGCGCTTCATGGAGGGGAAAGGAACACGGTTCATGGCTTTAACTTTCTTATTTTGACCAGATGGCGGCAGCAGCTGCGGAGAGGCCGCGAAGCACTGCCGTATCGGCATCTATCGTCGTGAATTTAAGAGACAGGGATTTGAAGGCGGTTTCGTAAAGCGTCTGCAGGCGGCCGGAAGCGACCAGCGCGATCGGCGTATCGTTGGCGGCATCCGACAATGCTCCGGCAATCTCCAGGCCGATCAGCGTGCCTGAGATCTTCGCCTGCGCGCCGGCAGCCGTCAGCCCATGCAGCAGCTGGCCGGAGCGGGCGGTAAAGAGCAGATTGGTCGCCATCGCCGGCTGGTGGAACGCAGCCGTCACCGAGGCCTTGAAGGCCGAATTGTCTGATGGAGACTGGTCGGCGCCGGCAACGGCATGCGACAGGATCGTGTGTTTGGTGATCGCGTCGAAAAGCTCGCCGGTCATGAAGGTCGAGAAGCCGATGACTTCGCCATCCTGCACATGCACCCATTTGGAATGCGTGCCGGGCATGCAGACCGCTTGCGCGCCGGTGCTCTCCGCGCCGAGCGCTCCCAGCAGCTGGGTTTCCTCACCGCGGATCACGTCAGGCGAGGCCTTGTCGCGCTGCGCGAGGCCCGGAAGAATGCGGATATCGCGGCCCTGGCCGGGAACGGAGACCGCACCCGTCAGGATCGAGGAGAGCGTTGCCGGAACGTCGGTATAACCGGCCTCGACCCAACCCTGCTTGGCCCCGACCATGCCGCAGGCGATGACAGGGAGATCGGCCGGTGCCGAGACCTTGTCGAGATGCGCGGCGAGCACCTCGGCAAAGCCGGTTTTCGCCGCCACCGTCATGCCCTCGCTGCCGCGGCTTTCGCCGAGCACGCTGCCATCCTCGGCGATCAGCCAGAGCCGGAAACTGCTCGTACCCCAGTCAACCGCGACGTAAGCGGGATTTGCCATCAGAAAATGCCTCCATCGACAATCATGGACTGCGCCGTCACTGCGGCCGCGCAATCGGATGCTAAAAATAATGTGGGACCGACGATCGCGTCGGCGTTCAGCACCCTTTTCAGGCACTGCCGCTCGACGGTCCTGGCGATCCCCTCTTCGGTGAGCCAGAGCTTCATCTGCCGCTCGGTGACGATCATGCCGGGCAGGATGCAGTTGACGCGGATATTGTCAGGCCCAAGCTTGCCCGCCAGGCTCTTGGTCAACCCGATGACGGCGGCCTTGGCGGTGGAATAGGCCGGAAAGTCCGGCATGTTCAAAAGGAAGGCGATCGACGACATGTTGATGATCGCCCCGCCGCCGGCCTCCCGCATCGACGGCGCCACGGCCTGCGCCGTGAAGAACACATGGCGCAGATTGGTCGCCTGATTGTTGTCCCAGTATTCCGGCGTCACCGCATCGAAATCATGCCGGTCGTCGCGGGCGGCGTTATTTACGAGAACGGTGATCGGACCCGACTGGGCGACAACCGCATCGACTGTCTGCCTGACAGCCTCGATATCGCGCAGATCTGCCTTGAAGAAATGAACCGGGTGCTCGCTGTCCCGTGACAGCCGCATGGAAAGCGCGCGGCTCTCGTCCTCGGCGATGTCGATGAAGGAGACTTTGGCGCCCTGGCGCGCGAAACCCTCGACGATGGCCGCGCCGATGCCCGATCCGCCGCCGGTCACCAGAACCGTCCGATCCCTGAATTCCGGAAACCGTGCCGATACACCCGTCACCGCATTCCTCCCGTAGTTCCATTATTTAGAACTTAATTTGACTATGTGGAATTATCGATTTACGTTGGCCTCTCTGTCAAGACCGCAGGCGGTCACAACGGTAGGCGATGGATGGTTCCGCGAAAAGGCACAGAAGGCGAAAACGACACCGGAACGCTCGGCAAACTCATGGTCCTGCTCGATTTGGTGACCCATGCCGAAAGGCCGCTGCGCTTCACGGACATATTGGCGCAGGCCGGCCAGCCGCGCGGCACATTGCATCGCCAACTCGGGCATCTGGTGGAGGAGGGACTGCTGGAGCTCGATGGCGAGGGCCGCTACTCGCCGGGACTACGCCTGCTCGATCTTGCCGCCCGCAGCTGGGCGAAGAACGAATTCCGCCTGATCGCCGAGCCGCATCTGCGCGCCTTGCAGGCGATGAGCGGCGAGACCGTCCATCTCGGCGTTCTCCGCGGCACCTCGATCATCTATCTCGACAAGGTCGAGGGCCAGCAATCCGTCCGCATGTATTCGCAGATCGGCAACGCCTCGCCGGTCTATTGCACCGGCGTCGGCAAGGCGGCTCTGTCCGTCCTGCCGGAAGCATCAGTCGCCGCGCTCGCCGCCGTGATCCCGTTTCAGCGCTTCACCGAGAACACCCTGGCTTCCACAGAAAGCCTGCTTGCCGAACTCGCCGACATCCGCAAGGTGGGTTGCGCTTTCGACCGGGAAGAACACGAGCAGGGTATCCGCTGCGTCGCCGCGCCGATCTGGACGCCCGATCGCAGTCTGGTCGGCGGCGTCTCGATCACCGGCCCCGCCTACCGGCTGACGATGGAGCGGCTGACGGAATGGGCAGAGCCCGTGCGCGAGGCAGCCGGAAGCATCATGGAAGGCATGCGCGTCAGGCTTGGTCCACGCCGGTAACGCGGGCGTGATGGTTTCATCGGGTGGACGCAAAAGAAGAGCATGCTTATGATGAGGACCATATTGAGATTTGCCGGCGAATCACACCAACTGCGATAGTTCGTCAAATAGTTACAAGTTTCGACCGGCCGCGCATTTTAAGGCCGGGAACCATATTTTTCGTTTTAGGTTTAGCAATTTAGCAGCGCAGTTGATCTGAACCGCAAGCTCGGGAAGATGAAGAAGTAGATGGCTTTGTCACAAGCGTCCGATCAGACGGACGGGTATGTCCAGGAGATAGCGGGTCTGAAGACCCAGTTCGATATCTTCCGCTTCATGAAGCGGGTAACGGACGCCTTCGGCAGCCGTGCCTTCATGGTTCTCAACCTGCCGCCGATCACGTCCTTCGAACTGCAGAGCACCACCGTCATCACCAGCTGGCCGGCAGAACTCCTGTCGCTCTACGATCAGGAAGGGCTGATGATGAACAGCCCTGTGCTGCGCCGGTTACGCACCTCGTCCATACCGTTCTTCCACGACACGTCAAAAGGCTGGGTGCGCGACGACGGCAAGTCGGCGATGGTCGCCGGGCTGTTCGAGCGCTTCCGGATGGTGCGTTGCGCCTATTTCCCGACGCATGAGCCTTCGGGTCTGCGCGGCGCGGTTTCCTTCGCTGGCGATCGCGAGCCCTATACGCCGGAGGAGATGCGCAATCTCTCCTATATCGCCATCCATGTCTTCGACCGGCTGGCCGAGATCCGCAATCTCGACAACCGCCTGACCGATACGCTGACGGACCGCGAGGTCGATTGCCTCAATTGGACCGCTGCCGGCAAGACCAGCGCCGAAATCGCCGATATCCTCGGTCTCTCCGAGCATACGGTGAACCACTATCTGAACCGGGCGACGAAGAAGCTGGATACCGTCAACCGCACGCAGGCGGTCGCCAAGGCGCTGCGCATCGGCCTGATCAAATAGCCTGCCGAAAAAAACGTCACGGCGCTTCAAAGATGGGCAGCGCGATCAGCCGCTGTCCTTTTCGCGGGCATCGCCCCAATCGGCCCGCCGCGCCCATTTGAAAGCGGCCCCATCTCTTTTCGATAATGTCTGTTCCGCTGCACGTCCGTCGTCCTGACAGAGTTTCAGTCTGATGACGCTGCCGGAGCCCTGTGGCGGGGCAATCACCCGCGCGTCGGGCAGCGCGACGGGGAAGCGGCTGGCGGCGATGAAGATGTATTTCTCATCCTCCCACGGCACCTCAGCATCCTTCACCAGCCGGTGGATCTTCGAGCGCGAAACGCGCCGGGAGAAGTGGCACCAGTCCGGTGCGGCGATCGGACAGTCGAGGGCGTGCGTGCAGGGCGCAACGATATGGGCGCCCTTCGAAAGCAGAACGTCGCGAGCCGCCAGGATCCTGTCCCAACCGGCCGGCGTGCCGGGCTCGATGATAACCAGCGTGTCGCCGGTCAACGCCCAGAGTTTGACGATCGATGCAGCGATCTGGTGCGGCTCGATCTCGTCGAGAACATAGGCAAGCGTGACGAGATCGGCAGGTGGCAGTGAGGGCAACTCCTTGAGAAGATTGCCATCCACCCAGTTTGCCGGGAAATCGAGGCCCTCCGAAAGGCTCTGTCCCGTCTGCCGGATCGCGGCGCTGGCTTCCACCATCGTCGCTTCGCCGATACCGGGCCAGCAATCGGCTGCCGCCCAGAGCGCCGAACCCGGACCGGCGCCGACATCGATGAACCGCTGTGGCTCGAAGTCTGGCCGCACCTCGGCGATCATCTCGAGGGCGGCGCGGATCGCCGCATAGGTCGCGGGCAGACGGGCGGCCAGATAGGCATGGGCCGCCAGCTGGTCGCTGATATGAAAGCTGCCATCACGCAGCTCCTGCCGATAGCGGCTGGAAAGGCGCGCCGAGGCGCGTTTCAGCGCATCCAGCGGCTGACCCTCCAGCATCGCTTCCACCCGTTCACGCAAGATCTTCGGCAGTTCCATCGTCGTCGCCCATTCTGGTCACCCACGCCATACAGCCGGGCTCGCGCAATGCCAAGCGCAGCACTTGGCATGCACCTTGCTTCTTATCTGGCAGAGGTCCAGAGGGGACTTTGAAAAGAGCGCCAAGAATGGCGCCATTTCGGCCAGCCGCCGCCCACGATTGTAGATGCGTTTCTCTTGCATCCGGTCGCTGGCGGCGGTTGTTGCCTTTATGTTACGGCGCCTTCGCCATCGTGCCCACCCCCCAATTATTAGTGTGATTTTGTCTCTGGTCATTTTTGGCCATTGCGCTAGGTCGGTCTGATCGCGCCGGTTCTCGGGGAGACCGTTGCGGCCATCGAGGCGAAAGCCTGGCGGACCAGATGGCCGCAACGGAATTCGATCGCGCGTTTTCCGTTCCTCATTGCCGATTTCGTTTGGCGAAGGCGCAGCCCTCCACTATCTACGTGTCTGCAAAGATACGCGTGAGGAATGCATGACTGAGGTCACCAAGGAACAGGTTCTTGAAACGCTGAAGACCGTGCGCGGTCCCGATCTCGAACACAATATTGTCGAGCTCGGCATGGTGTCCGACGTCTTCATTTCCGATGCCAAGGTCTATTTCTCGATCACCGTGCCTGCTGAACGGGCAAGGGAACTCGAGCCGCTGCGCCAGGCCGCCGAGCGCGTCATCAAGGAAATGCCGGGCGTCAAGGGCGCGCTGGTCACGCTGACCGCCGACAAGAAGGCCGCTTCGCAGTCCGCTCCCGCCGCCCGTCCGGCCGCATCCCATGCCGGCCACGATCACCACGGCCATTCCCATTCTCACGCCCCGCAGCCCCAGCAGCAGCGCAGCGGCAAGATCGGCGTGCCGGGCATCGGTGCGATCATCGCCGTCGCCTCCGGCAAGGGCGGCGTCGGCAAGTCGACCACGGCAGTCAATCTGGCGCTCGGCCTGCTCGCCAATGGCCTGAAGGTTGGCATCCTCGATGCCGATATCTACGGCCCGTCGATGCCGCGCCTGTTGAAGATTTCCGGCCGCCCGACGCAGATCGACGGCCGCATCATCAACCCGATGGAAAATTACGGCCTCAAGGTCATGTCGATGGGCTTCCTCGTCGATGAGGAGACCGCGATGATCTGGCGCGGCCCGATGGTCCAGTCGGCACTGATGCAGATGCTGCGTGAAGTCGCATGGGGCGAACTCGACGTTCTCGTCGTCGATATGCCGCCCGGCACCGGTGATGCGCAGCTGACCATGGCCCAGCAGGTGCCACTCGCCGGCGCCGTCATCGTCTCGACGCCGCAGGATCTGGCGCTGATCGATGCCCGCAAGGGTCTCAACATGTTCAAGAAGGTTGAAGTTCCGGTTCTCGGCATCGTCGAGAACATGAGCTATTTCATCGCTCCCGATACCGGCACCCGCTACGATATCTTCGGCCATGGCGGCGCCCGCAAGGAAGCAGAGCGCATCGGCGTACCGTTCCTCGGCGAAGTACCGCTGACGATCAACATCCGCGAAACGTCGGATGCCGGAACGCCGCTGGTGGCTTCCGAGCCGAACGGCATCGTCGCCGGGATCTATAAGGACATCGCTGCCAAGGTCTGGGCGGAGGTCGGCGGACAGCCGCAGCGTCCGGCCCCTGTAATTGTCTTCGAATAGCACAGACGGCGGATTCGGGCGGCCGCCTCATACCCCAAATTGCGGGGGAAATGTGGTGAAAACGCGCAGTTCACGTAACACGTCTTGATTATTTCGCCGCTTTCCGTCATATGCCCCGCCGTCGCCATGAGGGCGGTTTCTGCAGATGCTCGATGACGGCCGCCTTTGCCCCCGGGGGTTCCCGGCCAGCCTGCATGTTCGGAGTTGACTTGTCGGTTGAAGGATTGGTGACTGCGATGCGGTTGAGCACAATGCGCACCCGGCAAACGGCCGGACGCAGCCGGAGTTGTATGAACTTTTTTTATCCGTTTCCGTTAGTCTCCAAGGCTTGCAGCCTCAGCGCTGCCTTCTTGGCAGCCGCGTGATGGAAGGGCGTTCGATGATGGCGATGATGGCATGGCGCGAGCGCGGCTGGAGACAGGCCCGTTGATCACCGCCTATTGCTCCAACTGCAAGTCCGTCGAGATTCGTGATCTGGCGAAGATGGACGAGTTTCCGGATGACGTCGTGTGGATCGATCTGATCGAGCCGACGCGCGAGGAGGAGCTCTATGTCGAGAAAGTGATCGGCATCGAAGTGCCGACCCGCGACGACCTCAAGGACATCGAACCCTCGGCACGCCTCTACACCGAAGGCGACGACGTGTTCATGACCGCCTCGCTGGTCTGGCAGGCCGAAACCGCATCTCCGACGCTGACGGATGTTGCCTTCATTCTGTCGGGCAACCGGCTGATCACCATCCGCTACGCCCATCCGAAATCCTTCAAGCTGTTCATCGCGGCGCTTCATCGCGTGCCGGAACAGTGGCGCAATGGTGCCGCGCTGCTTGCCAAGCTGCTTGAAACGATCGTCGATCGCACCGCCGAGATTCTCGAACTGTCCGTTGCCCGCATCGACATTCTCTCGACCCATGTCTTCGGCGAACGCGCCAAGAAGGTGCGCAAGCCGTCGAACTATCTGGAAGAAAAGCTGCGCGACATCGCTGCCCACCACCGGCTGGTCTCCAAGGTGCGCGATAGCCTCGCATCGCTCTCCCGGCTTTCAAGCTTCTTTTATACGGTGCCTGCCGTTCAGCACGATCAGAACACCAAGGAACTCTGCCGCACGGTGTCGCGCGATATCCAGTCGCTCAACGAACATGCCTCGTTCATCGCCGGCAACATCACCTTCCTGCTCGATGCTTCGCTCGGCCTGATCAACATCGAGCAGAACTCGATCATCAAGATCTTCTCTATCGCATCCGTGGTCTTCTTGCCGCCGACCCTCGTCGCATCCATTTATGGTATGAACTTCGAATTCATGCCGGAACTGCACTTGGCCGCGGGTTATCCCTATTCGCTGGGCCTGATGGTCGTATCCGCCATCATTCCGTTTTTCTTTTTCCGATGGAAAGGCTGGCTCTGAGGAGCCTGTTGTAACTTCATGTCCGACGAAAGCCATTCGCACGATCGCCACATGACGCCGCGCAAACTCTTTTATCTTGCGCTCGGCTCCGTTGGCGTCGTCTATGGAGACATCGGTACCAGCCCGCTTTACGCATTCCGCGAAGCGCTGAAGCCGGTCGCCCAGGATGGTCTCACCCGTTTCGAAGTCATCAGCCTGATCTCGCTGATGATCTGGGCGCTGACCATTATCGTCACCCTCAAATACGTGCTGCTTTTGCTGCGCGCCGACAACGAAGGCGAAGGCGGCACGCTGTCGCTGCTCGCCTTGCTGATGAAAACGGCGAATGGCCATACTGCGATCCTCGTCGCGCTCGGACTCACTGGCGCCGCGCTTTTTCTCGGCGACGCGATGATCACCCCGGCGCTGTCGGTTCTGTCGGCGGTCGAAGGTATCAAGCTCGTGGCGCCGAATGCCTCGCCCTATATCGTGCCGATCTCGGTGGCGATCCTTGTCGGGCTGTTCGCCTTCCAGTCCCGCGGCACTGGCACGATGGCCCGCTTCTTCGGGCCGATCACCGCGATCTGGTTCATCGTCATGGCACTGGTCGGCATCTCGCACATCTCGGATGATTACGGCATCCTCGCCGCCTTCAACCCATACTATGCCGTCAGCTTCCTGCTAAATGAAGGCTTCTACGGCATCGTCGTGCTGGGCGCCGTGTTCCTGACGATCACCGGGGCAGAAGCGCTTTACGCCGACCTCGGCCATTTCGGCCGCCGTCCGATCCAGTGGGCGTGGTTCGCGCTGGTCTTCCCCTCGCTGACGCTGAACTATCTTGGGCAGGGCGCTCTCGTTCTCGGCAATCCGCTGGCGATGTCGGATCCCTTCTATCTGATGTTCCCGAAATGGGCGCTGCCGTTCGGCGTCGTGCTCGCCACCTGCGCCACCATCATCGCCAGCCAGGCCGTCATCACCGGTGCCTTCTCGCTGGTCCGTCAGGCGATCAACCTCGGCTTTCTGCCGCGCATGGAAATCCTTTTCACCTCGGAAACCAATACGGGCCAGATCTTCCTGCCGTCGGTCAACGCCGTCCTCTTCCTCGGCGTCATGTTCCTGGTCATCACCTTCAAGACCTCGGATGCGCTGGCAACGGCCTATGGTATCTCGGTCACCGGCGCGATGGTCGTCACCTCGATCATGGCTTTCGAATTCGTTCGCACCCGCTGGAACTGGTCGATCCCGGTGGCCGCGATCGTTTTGCTGCCCCTGCTTGCGCTCGAGCTGATCTTCCTCGGCGCCAACCTGCTGAAGATTCACGACGGCGGCTATATCCCGATCCTGATCGCCACCGCCTTCATCGTCATCATGTGGACCTGGCGCCGTGGCACTGCAATCCTCACCGAAAAGACCCGCCACACGGATATTCCGCTGGCCTCCTTTGTCAGCTCGATCGAGCGGAAGAGCGATCATTCGCCGGCCCATGTTCCGGGCACCGCGATCTTCCTGACCAGCGATCCGGAATCCGCACCCGCCGCGTTGCTTCACAATCTGAAGCACAATCACGTTCTGCACGACAAGAACGTCATCCTGACAATCCGTACCGTCAACAAGCCGCGCGTTCCGAGCATCGACCGCTACAAGGTCGAGCCGATTTCCGAGCGCTTCTCGCGTGTCGAGCTGCAGTTCGGCTTCATGGAAACCCAGAACGTCTCGCAGGCGCTGGCGACGCTTCGAAAGACCGGACTGAAGTTCGACATCATGTCGACTTCTTTCTATCTCGGCCGCCGCAAGCTGGTGCCGGATGCGAAGTCGGGCATGCCTTACTGGCAGGACCGCCTCTACATTGCGCTCGCCAATGCTGCGGCCAATCCATCCGACTATTTCCGCCTGCCGGCCAACCGCGTGGTCGAGCTCGGATCGCACGTCATCATCTGACCTCGCGCCAGATCGCAATTCAGGGAACCCGGCCTTCGTGCCGGGTTCTTTGCGTTTCGCTATATGAAAAAATTCTCACGGAGAGATTCCGGGACGGCGAATTAACCAAGCATCAAGGTTAATGAGAGATTTTCAATGCAGTGTTCATGCGTCCCGTGTTCCGGAGTCTGGCGTTGCGTCGACAGAGCGTTTTCAGCAGCAAGCTGCGTTATCTGCCCAAAAACTGGATTTCACCCGCGATCTTCGGCATCTGCGGGTGGCTTGCATTCCCCAGCATCGTTTCGCATGCGGATCTCGCCGCCATGCTCGCAGGTCTCGATGAGAGCCGCGAAAACTGGCGCATGGTGATGACCAATTCGCCGGCCGGCTCCATCCATCAGGCGGAGTTGACCTTCGCCGATCCGATCGTCACCGGCACGGTCGCAGCCGGCGCCGGCATGGTTCTGCCCGATGGCCGAAAGGTCGCCTTCGTCGCCGAAGGGAAGGGGCATGAGGACACCACCGATGAAGAACGCGTCAATCGCAGCCTGAAGAAGGGCCGCGTCGTCGCCGTCGAGAAGATGCAGCCACCGAAGGATTTCACCGCCGGCTCCATTCTCCAGCGCACCAAGCTGCTGTTCGAACCCAGCTTCAATCTCAAGGACAAGTCGGCTTTCGTGAAGCCGAAGATCAAGGGCAAGGAAATCGAGATCGCCACGGCCTTCTATAAGAAGGAGCCGGTCAAGCCGGAAACCGTGGTGCCGACCTTCCTGGCCGACCTCGTCAACAACAACAAGCCGGATGTGCTGGCAACCGCCTATGCGCCGGCCGCCCCGGACTATTCGCGTCAGTCGCCCTTCGATTCGATCCTCACCGACAAGAGCGCCAATGACGGCCGCTTCGTGCCGCAGATCGGCGCCAGGGATCATGCCTGGGCCGCCAGCATTCTTCCGCCGGCGGTGTTTTCGGCCGCCGAGCAGCAGTGCCTGGCTTCAGGCATCTATTTCGAAGCGCGCGGCGAATCGGTGAAGGGGCAGGCGGCCGTCGCCCAGGTCATCCTCAATCGCGTCCGCAATCCGGCCTATCCGAAAACCATTTGCGGCGTCGTCTATCAGAACGAAGACTGGCGAAACCGCTGCCAGTTCTCCTTTGCCTGCGACAACATCAAGGACCGCGTAAACTCGCAATATCACTGGCGCATGGCTCGTGAAGTGGCGATGGCGGTGACAGCAGGCAAGATCTGGCTGCCGCAGGTCGGCTCCGCCACCCACTACCACGCCGTCTATGTCCGTCCGAAATGGGCAAAGACCATGGAGAAGGTCGGCCGTATCGGTCTGCACGTCTTCTACCGCACCTATGGCGGCGGCTGGAGCTGACCGGAAGCCGCCTAAGCTGTGGATTCTCTGCAGCTTGCAGCGCCTATAAAGCGGATTCTCCCGCTCGAATTTTGCCAGGCCGCCTAAATTGAGATCAAGTATTTGATCTAGCTCGATTATTTTATGTCTGAGCGCAGGCGCCCTATGCCTTGACTATACCAATCCCTAAAACTATGTTGCGCGCGACTTCAGAACGGGCCGAAAGGTTCTATATTCCATGTCTCTGACGTCCACAGGACCGGGGTAGCGGGATTGGGGATAGAGGCATAGGAGGAGGAACCATGTCGGATGACCGGGAAGAAAGTCTGGACAGGCGCCGCGCGCAGCTGGGAGCAGAGCTCAAGGCGAAGCGTGTAGAGGCGAGAGAGGAACAGGCGAGCGAGGCCCGCGCCGAGGAAAGCCGTAAAGGCTATGCCCAGGCGATGAAGCTTTCGAGCGAATTCATCTCCGCTATCATTGTTGGTGCCCTGCTTGGCTATCTCCTCGACCGTTTTGTCGGCACGGCGCCTTGGGGTTTGATTATTCTTCTGCTTCTCGGATTTTGTGCCGGTGTTTTGAATGTTCTCCGTGCCGCAGGCAAGGTTGCAAAACCCGAGCCCGGAAACGGAAACGGCAGCAAATAGGGCAGGGCGCGCCAGCGCTCCGCTCATTATGATGATCCCGCGCCCGCGGGCCAAAGAAGAGAGAACAAGCGGTGTCTAACGATCCGACTCATCAGTTCCTGATCCAGAAGATTGTGCCGATCGAAGTCGGCGGGATTGATTTCTCGTTCACCAATGCCTCGCTCTTTATGGTGGCCTCGGCAGCTGTTGCCGCTGGCTTCCTGTATTTCTCGACGTCGAACCGCGCCATCGTTCCTGGCCGCTCGCAGTCCGTCGCGGAAATGTCCTACGAATTCATCGCTTCGATGCTGAAGGAAGGCGCCGGAACCAAGGGGATGAAGTTCTTCCCGCTGGTCTTCTCGCTTTTCATGTTCGTGCTGACGGCAAACCTGCTCGGCATGTTCCCCTACTTCTTCACCATCACCAGCCAGATCATCGTCACCTTCGCGCTGGCGCTTCTCGTCATCGGCACGGTCCTGGTCTACGGCTTCTATAAGCACGGCTTTGGCTTTCTTAATGTCTTCGTGCCTCAAGGCGTCCCCGGCATTCTTCTGCCGTTGGTCGTGACGATCGAAATCATTTCCTTCCTATCGCGTCCGATTTCGCTCTCGGTTCGTCTTTTCGCCAACATGCTCGCTGGTCATATCACGCTCAAGGTGTTCGCAGGCTTTGTCGCCTCGCTCGGAGCCCTTGGTGCGCTCGGTATCGGCGGTGCCATTCTTCCTCTCATCATGACCGTCGCCCTGACCGGTCTCGAGTTCCTCGTCGCCTTCCTCCAGGCTTACGTCTTCGCGGTACTGACTTGCATGTACCTCAACGACGCGATCCATCCCGGCGGGCACTAAGGATAACGACATCGACGTCAAAGGGCGTCAGTCATTCGCCGCAACAACCATCTCAAGGAGTTCAACATGGAAGCGGAAGCAGCAAAGTTCATCGGTGCAGGCCTGGCTTGCTTTGGTATGGCCGGCACGGCTCTCGGCCTCGGCAACATCTTCGGCAGCTACCTGTCCGGCGCTCTGCGCAACCCGTCTGCCGCTGACAGCCAGTTCGGCCGTCTGGTTTTCGGCTTCGCCGTTACGGAAGCTCTGGGCATCTTCTCGCTGCTCGTCGCTCTCCTCCTGCTCTTCGCCGTTTAATTTCGGTGGATTGAAGGATCACGGCCTGCAGACCGCAAGCCGTGATCCTTTGCATTTGCAGTACACCTGGAGGTGAGCATGTTTTTTGTGACCCCGGCCTATGCTGAAGAAGCTCCGGCGGGAACGGCAGAAACGGGTGCAGCCACCGGTACGGATCCGCATGCCGCTCCGGCTGCTGGCGAGGTCCATACCGAAACCGGCGTTGCCGGTGGCGAGCATCATGGCGGCGTTTTCCCGCCGTTCGATACGTCGACCTACGCATCCCAGCTGCTTTGGCTGGTGATTACGTTCGCTGTTTTCTTCGTGCTCATGCAAAAGGTCATCGCACCGCGCATCGGCGGCATCCTCGAGCAGCGCCATAACCGGCTTGCGCAGGATCTGGACGAGGCAGCACGCCTCAAGTCCGAAGCCGACGCAGCGGTCGCAACCTATGAAGGCGAACTCGCCGCAGCCCGCTCCAAGGCCAATCAGATCGGCACCGCCGCTCGCGATGCCGCCAAGCTCAAGGCTGAAGCCGACCGCCGCGCTGTCGAAGCAAGCCTTGCCGAAAAGCTGAAGGCTGCCGAAGGCCGCATCGCCGATATCAAGGCGAAGGCGTTCGCAGACGTCGGCACGATCGCTGAGGAAACGGCTGTCGCCGTCGTTCAGCAGCTGATCGGTGGCACCGCTGCCAAGGCTGATGTCGCAGCGGCGGTCGCAGCCGCCAAGAAGGAGGGTTGATCGATGGAATTTGCTCTTGATGCAACTTTCTTCGCCTTTGTCGGCCTCGTTCTCTTCATCCTGCTGGTCGTCTACCTGAAGGTTCCGGGGATGATGGCGAAGTCGCTCGACGACCGCGCCGATCAGATCCGCAACGAACTGGCGGAAGCCAAGCGCCTGCGCGAAGAGGCCCAGCACCTGCTGGCCGAATACCAGCGCAAGCGCAAGGAAGCCGAAGCCGAAGCTGCGAACATCGTCGCTGCGGCCGAACGCGAAGCAGAGATGCTGACCGCCGAAGCCAAGAAGAAGACCGAAGAGTTCGTTGCCAACCGCACCGCGCTTTCCGAGCAGAAGATCAAGCAGGCAGAAGTCGAAGCGATGAAGGCCGTTCGTTCAGCGGCCGTCGATCTCGCCATCTCCGCTGCCGAGACCGTGCTGGCCCAGAAGGCCGAAGGCAAGGTCCAGGCCGATCTCTTCAAGACCGCCGTCGGCGAAGTGAAGACCCGCCTGAACTAAGGTTTGGTGTGTTTACGGATTGAAAAGCCCCGCCTCGTGCGGGGCTTTTTGTTTTTTGGGCGTTGGTGGTGTTGGTAGTCATTATAGCGTGGCACCGTGCCTGCTGCGCTGCGTGGCCAACGCAGGCAGCCAATGGGTTCGCTCAACCCCTCCCCACCGACCTCATTCCTGTGCTTGTCACAGGAATCCAGCCACGGCGCGTCCGCGCCGTGAATAACTCAAACGAGCTCGCGATGGGTCATATGTCTCCCGCGCCCCAAGAGCGGGGCGCACTGGATTCCTGCGACAAGCACAGGAATGAGGAAGGAGAGGCTAGTGGCCGCGGCGCGAGGTGGCACCTGTGGTCGTGTCTAGGCTCAATCCCCGTAGCTGGTCCGCAGCAGCAACCGGGTGAGGTGGCACCGGGCGCGCCATCGCCTCTGGCGCACCGCACCCTCAATCCCCAAGCATTTCCTGCGTCACCGCAAGCTCTGCCCCATCCTTCCGGAGCGGCCTAAATGTCATCCGGTGCAGCGAACACGGCCCGTGCTGCTCGATCCCCGCCCGGTGCTGGGCCGTGCCGTAACCGGCATGGACGGCAAAGCCGTAGTCGGGGAAGACGAGGTGGGCGCGGGTCATCATCCGGTCGCGGGTGACTTTGGCGACGATCGAGGCGGCGGCGATCGAGACGGAGCGCGCGTCGCCCTTGACCACCGCCTGTCCGGGACAATTGAGGCCCTGGGGCACGTCGAGACCATCGGTCAGCACATAGGCGGCCGGAAGGGAAAGGCCGCAGATGGCGCGGCGCATCGCGTCGAGGCTCGCCTTGCGGATATCGGTATCGTCGATGCGGGTGGCGCTCGATGAGGCGATCGAGACTGTCGCCGTCGCCAGGATCTGCACGAACAGCTCTTCGCGCTTGGCCGCCGAGAGCTGCTTGGAATCGTTCAGCCCCTCGGGAATGCGTTTGGGATGGAGAATGACGGCGGCAGCCACCACCGGACCAGCCAGAGGCCCGCGCCCGGCTTCGTCGGCACCGGCAACCGGCCAGTGGCCGGCCTTGCGTGCCTTCAGTTCCAGCTTGAAATCCGGAGTGAGTGGCGCGTCTTCGAAAAGCAGAGGAGAATCGGGTGGCGTGCGACGTTTCATGCGGCTGAACCTCGCACGCCAACCCGATTTCCTGCAAGCCCCCGGAACAGGGCGGCGGGCCGGGGGCTAGGACCGCGAAGGGGCAGGGGACCCATTCGCGGCGTGCAAGAGACCAGGGCGGCGGTCTCCTGCGGGTAATTCCTCAGCAGGCATCGTCTGCCTGCCGTTCGAAACGGACGCGCCGTTTCTCCTCGCGCCCGTGCCAGCGGGCGGGAAGTTTCAGAGCAGCGACAGCTGCACGCCGCTGCCGTCGGGCGGCACGAAGAGATCGTCGCGCAGCGGCATGCTGCGCCTGACCATGCCGAGCCGCTTGGTGGCCATCTCGAAGCGCCGGGCAATCTGCCAGGCATAGGGGCCGGCACCCTTCATGCGCTTGCCGAAATCGGCGTCGTAATCCTTACCGCCGCGCATCGAGCGCACCAGCGACATGACGTGCCGGTAGCGATCCGGGTAATGCTGCAGCAGCCAGTCGCGAAACAGCGGCGAGACCTCCAGCGGCAGCCGCAGGATGACAAAGCCCGCCTCGCGCGCACCGGCAGCATGCGCGGCATCGAGAATGCGTTCGATCTCGTGGTCGTTCAGGGCCGGGATCACAGGGGCGGCCATGACGGAGGTCGGGATACCGGCCTCGCTCAGAGCATGGATCGCTTCCAGCCGCCGTGGCGGCGTCGAGGCGCGCGGCTCCATGGTCCGGGCAAGCTTGCGGTCGAGCGTCGTCACCGACAGCGAGGCGCGCACCAGGCCGCGTTCCGCCATGCTTTTCAGGATATCGATATCCCGCATGATCATCGCCGACTTGGTGACGATCGAGACAGGATGATTGGCCTTGTCGAGCACTTCGAGGATCTGCCGCATGATGCGCCATTCCTTTTCGATCGGCTGATAGGGATCGGTATTGGTGCCGATCGCGATCACCCGCGGCTTGTAACCGGGCTTTGCAAGTTCGCGTTCCAGAAGCTTGGCGGCATCCGGCTTGGCAAAGAGCTTGGCCTCGAAATCAAGCCCCGCCGAAAGCCCCATATAGGCGTGGCTCGGCCGGGCGAAGCAATAGATGCAGCCATGCTCGCAGCCGCGATAGGGGTTGATTGACCGGTCGAACGGAATGTCGGGCGACTCGTTGCGGGTGATCGCGGTGCGCGGCTTTTCGATCTGCACTTCGGTCTTGAAGGGCGGCAGTTCCTCCAGCGTCTGCCAGCCGTCGTCGAAGCTCTCGCGGCTCTGCGGCTCGAACCGTCCGCCGGGATTGAGCCCGGCGCCGCGTCCGCGGCGGCGTTCGGCATCCACGCGCAAGCCAGACTGGGCGATCAGCGCTTCGGCAATATCTGCCGTGTTGGCAGGCGCGAATGCGGCCTGCCCTGCAAGGGACTGTTCGTTCATCGGATTCTCCCGCAGCGGAGGCGTTGCCTTCGCCCGTTCTTGATGATTAAATTCCTAATCAGAAAACGAGAACAATGCAAGAACAAAATGAGGAAAGTCGCGCTGGCAAAGTTTTGTGCGGCGCATTATAAATAGGCAATGTTGACAGTTGTTCTCGAGTGCCAGGATCAGGAACCGGAGCTGGCGCAGACGTTATCGGTGCTGGTTGCAGGCGCGGTCGAAGGCCTTGTCAGCGATGTCGTGGTGCTTGATCACGGCTCGCGCGACGGCACCTCGCGGGTGGCGGACGCGGCCGGTTGCCGCTTTCATTCTGAGTGGGATATCAACGACATATTGCGCTCGGCGCGTGGCGAATGGCTGCTCTTCGTCGAGCCGGGCGCGCGCCCGCAGGCGGGCTGGATCGACGAGATCGCCGAATATGTGGCGCTGAACAGATTGCCCGCCCGCTTCACCGCCTCGCGTGCCTATCGCCGTCCGCTGCTGCAGCGTCTCGGCCGCTCGGTGCCACCGCTGGAGCTTGCCTATCTTGTCCCCAAGAACCAGGCGATCGCCTCGGCAAAGAGCGGCATGCGGCTGTCGGAATTTCCCAAGGGACAGAAGCTCAGGCAGCTCTCCAGTGAATTGATTCCTTCCTGGGTGGCGCGCGCCGCCAGATAGAATCAGCCGCCGCGCTTCAGATGCTCGTCAAGCCGCGGCATGATCTCCACGAAATTGCAGGGCATGTGCCGGTAGTCGAGCTGCGCCTTCAATATCCCGTCCCACGCATCCTTGCAGGCGCCGGGAGAGCCTGGCAGCACGAAGATGAAGGTGGCATTGGCAACGCCTGCGGTGGCGCGTGACTGGATCGTCGAGGTGCCGATCTTGTCGTAGGAGATGCGGTGAAACACCTCCGAGAAGCCGTCCATGCGCTTCTCGAACAGAGGCTCCAGCGCCTCGGGCGTCACGTCGCGGCCGGTAAAGCCGGTTCCACCGGTGGTGATGACGACGTCGATGCCGTCGGTCTCCATCCAGGCCTTCACGCGCGCGGCGATCGCCTGTTTGTCATCCTGCACGATGGCGCGGTCGATGAGCTTGTGGCCAGCCTCGGCGATGCGGGCGGCGAGCGTATCGCCCGACTTGTCATTCTCGAGGCTGCGGGTATCCGATACGGTCAGCACGGCGATGCCGACGGGGATGAACGGGCGGTTCTTGTCTATGCCAGGCATGTCATTCTCCCGCGGCTGTTTCCGTTGCCTGGAAATACCAGTCCGGCCGCAGCCTGTGAAGCTGCTGCTCGGCCGCTTCAGCCGCCGCAAGGGAGGGGAAGATGCCGAAGCAGGTGGCGCCCGACCCCGACATCCGCACGAGCCCTGCGCCGCTCTCCACAAGCAGCGCCGAGATCTCGGCGATTTCAGGCGTCAGGCCGCGTGCCGGCGGCTCCAGATCGTTGCGATTGGCGGCAATCGCTGCCATCCAGTCTCCGGCCGCAAGATCGAGCGGCCGGTTGTTCTTCTCGGTCAGCAGCCGGAAGATCTGAGGCGTCGAGACGGCCTTCAGCGGATTGGCCAATACCAGATAGAGCCGGGGCAGTGCGGCGTGCTCGATCTCCTCGCCGATGCCGCGCGCAATCAGCGGCCGGCTTTCCAGACACATCGGCACATCGGCGCCAAGCTGAAGGGCGAGCGCCGAACGGATATCGGCAGGCAAGCGCACATTCCAGAAGCGCTGAAGCCCGCGCAGTGCCGCGGCCGCATCCGCAGAACCGCCGCCGATCCCCGAGGCGATGGGCAGGTTCTTCTCGAGATGGATGGAAACCGCAGGCGCGTGGCCACGCTGGGCGAAAGCCGCCTGGCGCAGGAGATCGCGCGCCTTGAGCACCAGATTGCTGCCCGGCTCGCCGCCGAGGTCAGCGGCAAAGCGCCCGCCCAAGGTAAAGCCGTCTCTATCGGCAGAAGTAAAGCTCAGCCGGTCGCCATGCGCCGTGAAGGTCACCAGCATGTCGAGCAGATGGTAACCATCATCTCTCTGGCCCGTCACATGCAGGGCCAGATTGATTTTCGCAGGCGCGTCTTCAGTCACCGTGAAACGGCGGCTCTCCGCATCCGGCATGCGCTATCAGGACTTCTTGTCGACAGGCGGCGGAGCGACCGGCGCTGGGTCCGGTTGCTTCTTGTCGGCAGACTTGGCGTCGTCGTTCTCCGGCTTCAGGCCGTTGGCGATCTTGTCCTTGATCTTCGGGATATCGGCTTCCTCGGGCTGCGAGTTCAGCGCCCGGTTCCACTGATAGACGGCCTCAAGCTTGCGGCCGACATGCCAGTAGGCATCACCAAGGTGATCGTTGATCGTCGCATCGCCAGCCTTGATCTCGGCGGCCTTCTCGAGTTCCGCTACGGCATCGTCGAAGCGGTTGAGGCGGTAGTAGGCCCAGCCCAGCGAATCGATGATGTAGCCGTCGTCAGGGCGCAGATCGACGGCCTTCTTGATCATCGTCAGGCCTTCGTCGAGGTTCTTGTTCATGTCGATCCAGGAATAGCCCAGATAGTTCAGAACCTGCGGCTGGTCCGGATTGAGTTCCAGCGCCTTGCGGAAATTCGGCTCGGCCTGATCCCACTTCTTCAGCCGCTCATAGGCGATGCCGCGCTGGAAGAACACGGTCCAGTCGGAGCGGCCCGGCAGCGCGCCGATTGCCTCGACGGCCTTGTCGTAGTTGGCGGCCATCGCCGGATAGTCCTTGGCGTCGGACAGGACGCTGCCATAGGCGAGGTAGCTGCGGATATCGCTCGGGTCGGAGGTGATCAGCTGCTGCAGATGCTTGCGGGCCTCGTCTACCTTGCCGCCCTGGGCGAGCGCCAGGCCGAGCTGCAGTTCGGAGATGCGGCGCATCGGCGAATCCGCAGGAACCTTCTGATAGAACTCGATGGCGCGGTCCATCTGTTCCTGCTTCTCGGCAATGCCGCCGAGCAGAACCAGCGTATCGGGGCTGTCGGGATCAAGCGCATTGGCGGTCTGCAGGTAGAGCGAAACGATGTCTTCGGCACCATCGCGGTTCAGCGCGGCGCCGACGGAGAAGAGCACGGCAGCCGCACCCTGTGCAGCGTTCTCGACCTGCTGCTTCGGCTTTTCGCCGCTTTCGATGCTCTGGCGCAGCGCCTTCAGCGGCGCGTAGTTCGGCAGCAAATTGTCGCCGACGGAAATGGCGTCCAGTGCCTTCTGCTTGTTGCCCTGCGATGCTTCGAGGCGGGCCAGCGCCATGATCGAGCGCATGAACGTGTCGGGGGCGGTAGCGCCGCCATCCTTGTCGAGCACTGCGTCGTTCAGATGCTTGCGGGCCGACGCGATATTGCCGTTGACGATGGCGATCGCGCCGGCATGGTAGTTCTGGAAGATGCGGAACCAGTCCGGTCCCTTCATCTTCTCGACCATCGCCAGCGCTTCCTTGCCGCGTCCGGCGCCAAGGCGCGACCAGGCCGACAGCAGGTCGTTCATCATCCGGTCCAGATCGTTCGGACCATCATATTTCAGGATCGCTTCGGCGCCCTTGTAGTCGCCGCGGCTGACGGCATCCATGCTGCGCACGACCGTCGTCACGCGCTCGATGCTTGGGTCGAGTTTCAGTTCGTTGGCGTATTTGACGCCTTCCTTGAAATCGCCGCTGAGCAGCAGCGAGATCATCAGGCGCTGGCGGATTTCCGGATTGCCCGGCTCGATCTGCAGCGCCTTCTTGTAGAGCTCGATTGCCGTCTTGTAGTCGTGGTCGACATCGGCGGTGCGGGCAGCAAGGAAGGCACCGGAGAAGGTGGAAACCGTATCCGGATCGAACATCACGGTCGGGCTGGCTTCTTCCGTCTTCGCCGCGTCTTCGGCATGCGCGCCGGTCATTGCGCCGAGCGAAAGGACGGCTGCAAGGGCTGCGCTCGAAAGAAGACGGATGGCAAATCTCTGCCGCATTAGAAAACCTCTCTTCAATGCAGCCGGCAAAGCTCCGGCCGCGAAATCAGCTGCGATGACTGATTCACAACAGGATGGCTTTTTTGAAGCGGCCCTGCAACAAAATCAGCCCGCGATCAAAGACCTTTGATTAGTTGACGCGCTCGATGCAGAAGTCGATGACTTCCATCATGGCCGATTTCCATGGCGTATCGGGAAGCGGCGCCAGGGCGTCGCGCGCGATCGTGCCATAGTGAACCGCCCGGGCGATCGTATCGTTCAGCGTGCCGTATTTGGTGATCAGGCCGAGCGCCTTTTCGAGGTTCGCATCGGTGCTGTTGCCGCCCTCGATCGCATCGCGCCAGAAGGCGCGCTCTTCCTGCGTGCCGCGGCGGTAGGCGAGGATAACAGGGAGGGTGATCTTGCCCTCGCGGAAATCGTCACCGACATTCTTGCCGAGATCGGCAGCCTTACCGCCGTAATCCAGCGCATCGTCGACCAGCTGGAAGGCGAGGCCGAGATTCATGCCGTAGGACTTCATCGCGTTGCGGCCGGACTTGCCGGCCTCGGCAACGATCGGGCCGACTTCGGCGGCAGCGGCAAAGAGAGCTGCCGTCTTGGCGCGGATGACCGAGAGATAGTCGTCCTCGGTGGTTTCCATGTTCTTGGCGACGGAAAGCTGCAGCACTTCGCCCTCGGCTATGACGCAGGCAGCCGAGGAGAGAACGTCGAGCGCATCGAGCGAGCCGACATCGACCATCATGCGGAAAGCCTGGCCGAGCAGGAAGTCGCCGACGAGAACGCTGGCCTGATTGCCCCAGATGGTACGGGCCGTGGACTTGCCGCGGCGCAGATCGCTTTCGTCCACCACGTCATCATGCAAAAGCGTCGCCGTGTGCATGAACTCGACCGACGTCGCGAGCTTGATGTGGTTTTCGCCCTTGTAGCCGAACAGACAGGACGAGGCGAGCGTCAGCATCGGGCGCAGACGCTTGCCGCCGGAGGAGATCAGGTGGTTGGCAACCTCCGGGATCATCTGTACGTCGGAACCGGCCTTCGAAAGGATAAGCTGGTTCACCCGATCCATATCCGCCTTTGTCAAATCGACCAGCGGCTTGACGGATGCCAGTTTGTTTTTGCTTTCTTCAAGCGGTATGACCACGCCCAACGACCCGGACTCCTGTTCACTCATTGAGTTCGACAATAGAAAGGGGCGGGAGAAGCGGCAAGGGGTGAATTGTCGCGTAGCGCAAATTTGAAACGGAATTGACCGCAAATGCATGAACTTATCCGCGCCAACGATCCCGTCCTGCTCTCTTTTGCGGAGAGCCTGTTAAAGGACGCCGGAATTCACTGCTTCGTGGCCGATCAGGGCATGAGCATTCTGGAAGGTTCGCTCGGCATGCTGCCGCGCCGCCTGCTGGTTGACGACGAGCGCGCCGCCCAGGCCCGCCGCATCCTCACCGATGCCGGTCTGGCCGACGAGCTGCGCGCGGAAAAGTGAGCCGATGGCGCCAGCGGTTTCCGAAACGATCGATGCCTTCCACCGCGGCGGCTTCCATATCGTCCAGCCGAAGGGCCGGGGTCATCGCTCGGGCATGGATGCCATGCTGCTCGCCGCATTGGTTGCCGACGACAGGACTATGAAGGTCGCCGATCTCGGAGCGGGTGCCGGGGCGGCCGGTCTTGCGGTTGCGTCGCGGCTGCCGAGGGCGCAAGCCGTGCTGTTCGAGCGTTCGTCCGAAATGGCCGATTATGCGAGGCGCAGTATCGCGCTGCCCGACAATGCCCATATGGCGGGCCGTGTCTCCGTCGTCGAGGCCGATGTGACGCTGACTGCCAAGGCCCGCAACGACGCCGGGCTGCTCGACGAGGTCTTCCACCACGTCATCATGAACCCGCCTTTCAACGATGCCGGCGACCGCAAGACGCCCGATTCCTTGAAGGCCGAGGCGCATGCAATGACCGAGGGATTGTTCGAAAGCTGGATCCGCACTGCCGGTGCCATCATGATCCCCGGTGGCCAGCTGTCGCTGATCGCCCGCCCGGAATCGATCGCTGAGATCATCGCCGCCTGCGGCCGCCGCTTCGGCGGCATCGAGATCACCGCCATCCATCCGCGCCAGGGCGAAAACGCGGTCCGCATCCTGGTGACCGCGATCAAGGGCTCGCGGGCGCGGCTGTCGCTGCGGGCGCCGCTGATCATGCATGAAGAGGGGAGCCACAAGTTCTCCCCTCTCGTCGATGATTTCAACAACGGCCGCGCGGCCTATGAGCGGCTTTAGCCGATCACGAAGTCGAACAGCAGCTTGATGTTCAGCCCGGCGATGACGATGGCGATCAGATAGGCAATTGCCGAGAGCCAGCGGGGAGCGACGAGTTCGCCCATCTTCGCCTTGCTGGCGGTGAACATCACCAGCGGGAAGACGGCGAAGGAGAGCTGCAGGCTGAGCACCACCTGCGTCAGGATCAGCAGTTCCGCCGTCCCCGCATCGCCATACCAGATGGTGACGAAGGCGGCCGGGATGATGGCGATCGCCCGGGTGACGAGACGGCGCACCCATGGCTGCACCTTCATCTTGATGAAGCCTTCCATGACGATCTGGCCGGCAAGCGTTGCCGTCACCGTCGAATTCAGGCCGCAGCAGAGCAGGGCGATACCAAACAGTGTCGGGGCAATCGCAAGACCGAGCAGCGGCGCCAGCAGCGAATGCGCTTCGCCGAGTTCCACCACGTCAGTCTGGCCGTTGGCATTGAAGGCGGCGGCGGCCAGGATCAGGATCGAGGCATTGATCAGCAGCGCGAAACACAGCGCAACCGTCGAGTCGATTGTCGCGAAGGTCAGCGCCTCCCGCTTTTCCGGCAGCGTGTGGCCGAAGTCGCGGGTCTGCACGATGCCGGAATGCAGGTAGAGATTATGCGGCATCACCGTGGCGCCGAGAATGCCGAGCGCCAGATAGAGCATCTCCGGATTGGTGACGATCTCGGTCGTCGGGAAGAAGCCGGTCAGCACGGCGCCCCATTGCGGATCGGCGAGCAGGATCTGTACGCCGAAGCAGACGGCGATGACGCCGAGCAGGGTGATGATGAAGGCCTCGACCCAGCGGAAACCCATCTTCTGTAGATAGAGGATCAGGAAGACGTCGAGCGCGGTGATGAGCACGCCGAGTTCCAGCGGAACGCCGAAGATCAGGTTGAGGCCGATCGCCGTGCCGATGACCTCGGCGATATCGGTGGCGATAATGGCGATTTCGGCAAAGGCCCAGAGCGGAATGGATACCCACTTCGGAAACGCATCGCGACAGGCCTGCGCCAGGTCGCGGCCGGAAGCGATGGCAAGACGCGCGCAGAGCGATTGCAGCACGATCGCCATCAGGTTCGAAAGCAGCGCCACCGTCAGCAGCGCATAGCCGAACTTCGAGCCGCCGGCGAGCGACGTCGCCCAGTTGCCGGGGTCCATATAGCCGACCGCGACCATGTAGCCCGGACCGGCGAAGGCGGCGATCCTGCGGAGTTTCGATCCGTCGCGTCTCGTGTTGACGCTGCGATAGACGTCGGAGAGCGAAGCCTCCTCGCGGTCGAACCGCCAGCCGCCTTTTCTCTGCGGATTCAAAACATCCATGTCATTTCCACCTGTTTCCTATTCTCGCACTATGACCGATTAGAATGATAATGCAAGTCATTCGCAACAAGAAATCGCAACAACGGTCATTCGCCTGCATTCCGGGTCTTTTCGGAACGCACCCATTGCGTTTGCCGTTCCGCTGCATACATGGATTGCGACGCCGAAACGCGAAGAAGGATTTGAAATGGCCGGATTTTTGAGAAAGCTGATGCCGAAGCGCTTCCGCAAGGAAGGGGTGGTTATTCCCGTCGTCAGGCTGCAGGGCGCCATCATGAGCGGCGGCAACCAGTTCCGCCCGGCACTCAATCTGGCCTCGGTCGCGCCGATGCTGGAAAAGGCTTTCTCCGTGAAGGATGCACCGGCTGTCGCAATCACCATCAATTCGCCGGGCGGCTCGCCGGTGCAGTCGCGCCTCATCTTCACCCGCATCCGCGAGCTCGCCCGCGAGAAGCAGAAGAAGGTGCTTGTTTTCGTCGAGGATGTCGCGGCCTCTGGCGGCTACATGATCGCGCTGGCGGGTGACGAGATCATCGCCGACCCGACCTCCATCGTCGGCTCGATCGGTGTCGTCTCCGGCGGCTTCGGCTTTCCGGAGCTGTTGAAGAAGATCGGCGTCGAGCGCCGCGTCTATACCGCCGGCGAGAACAAGGTGATCCTCGATCCCTTCCAGCCGGAGAAGGAAAAGGACATCGAATACCTGAAGACCCTGCAGCTCGAGATTCATCAGGTCTTCATCGCGATGGTGCGCGAGCGCCGCGCCGGCAAGCTGAAGGATGACGAGACGGTGTTCTCCGGCCTGTTCTGGACCGGCACCCGCGGCTTGGAACTCGGCCTGATCGATGGTCTCGGCGACATGCGCCAGGAGCTGAAGAAGCGCTACGGCCACAAGACCAAGCTGGAACTCGTCACCGCTGCCCGCGGTCTCTTTGGCCGCCGCGTTCCCGGCATCTCCAGCATGTCGCTCGACGGTGCGGCATCCGGTCTCGCGACGGGACTTGTCGAAGCAGCCGAAGAAAAGGCATTGTGGAGCCGGTTCGGACTATAAGAAGGGGCGGAACGAGGGGCAATGGCGCAGCTTTTTACTGTTATCATCCTGATATGCGCCGGCTGGTGGCTCTACCGCCGCTTCATCTCCGACGCCCAACGCCTGCAGGAAAAATCCCGCCGCGCTGAAAAGGAACGCCAGACGGGCGCTGTCGGCACGCTGGTGAAGGATCCGGTGACGGGGGAGTACAGGGTGAAGCGGGAGGAGGAGTGAGTTCGGATAGCTCCGACGCCAACTCCCGGAGGACTTCGGATCTAGCGGCGTTCGCGAACCGCAGCTTGCCAATCCGAGCCGGCATAGCTGACACAGATGATGTGCACTTGCTTCGTCTCGTCATCGACAGCAAAACAGACCACGGACTTCGGTGAAGCCTGAATTGCCCTGAGCCCGGGGTAAAGATCGCTTCGCACCGTCCCGATGTGGGGATAATCCGCCAGCCGGTCGATGAAATCGACGATCTCGTCGACCTTGCGGTTTGCAACCTCAATCCCGGCGTAATCGGCAACAAGCTCGGCGACGCCAAGAAGGTCGCCTTCCACGAGCGGATGCTGCGTGATCGTGTATGCCATGCGGCCTATTCACCGCGCTTCTGAGCGAGCCGCTCCTTGATCCGCTTGGCAATGACCTCGCCATCCCAAGGCAGAAACTGATCCCGCGGCAATTCCATCCGCCGCCGGATTTCATCCGCCATTCCCGCAACCGGATCGCTGTCGCTCTCCTCCAGCCGCAGCCGCGCCAGCCCTTCGCCGATGACGTCGGACACGCTCGGAAAGCGGCCAGCCTCGACCAGTTCCTCGGCAAAGCGGAGGTCTTCATCCGATAGCGTCACGGTCGTCTTGACGTTCATGGCCTGCATCCGTTCGAAACCATTGCGATCATACGTTATCTATTGACCCTTGTCCCCCGCCGTGGCACCTGTCCCGGCAAAATAAGCAACCGGTGACTTCCCATGTCTGCATCGATCCCCGACCATATGAACCCGAAGCGCTCCTTCCAGGCGCTGATCCTGACCCTGCATAACTACTGGGCGGACAAGGGTTGTGCGGTCTTGCAGCCCTACGACATGGAAGTCGGCGCCGGTACCTTCCATCCGGCAACCACGCTGCGCGCGCTCGGCCCGAAGCCGTGGAAGGCTGCCTATGTCCAGCCGTCACGCCGCCCGTCCGATGGCCGCTACGGTGAAAACCCGAACCGCCTGCAGCACTACTACCAGTATCAGGTCATCCTGAAGCCGAACCCGCCGAACCTGCAGGAGCTTTATCTCGGTTCGCTGGCGGCGATCGGCCTCGATCCGCTGCTGCACGATATCCGTTTCGTCGAGGATGACTGGGAAAGCCCGACGCTGGGTGCCTGGGGTCTCGGCTGGGAATGCTGGTGCGACGGCATGGAAGTCTCGCAGTTCACCTATTTCCAGCAGGTCTGCGGTCTCGAATGCTCGCCGGTCGCGGGCGAACTGACCTATGGTCTCGAGCGCCTGGCCATGTATGTCCAGGGCGTCGACAACGTCTACGACCTGAACTTCAACGGCCGCGATGGCGACGAGAAGATCAGCTATGGCGACGTCTTCCTGCAGGCCGAGCAGGAATATTCCCGCCACAATTTCGAATTCGCCAATACAGAGATGCTGCACCGCCACTTCATCGATGCCGAGAAGGAATGCCAGGCGCTGCTCGCCGCCGGCGCCCCCGGCGACAGCGACAATCACCGCCTCCACAAATGTGTCTTCCCGGCCTACGACCAGTGCATCAAGGCCTCCCACGTCTTCAACCTGCTCGATGCCCGCGGCGTGATCTCGGTCACCGAACGCCAGGGCTACATCCTGCGCGTCCGCACGCTGGCCAAGGCCTGCGGCGAAGCGTTTCTGCTGACGGATGCCGGTGGGGTCAATCTCGCGAAAGACGCCGCGTAAATCACGGCTTTGGGGAGCTCACGATCGCGTGAGTTCCCGGATGACAATTCTTCGCAACATGCATAGTCTCCCCGCAACTCTATTTCCGTTGCGGGGGATTCTTGATGTACATCATACTTGGCCTGATCGTCCTGATCGCCCTCTATGCCATTTTCATCTATAACGGCCTCGTCCGCGCCCGGCAGATGGCTGAAGAAGCCTGGTCGGGCATCGATGTTCAGCTGAAGCGCCGTGCCGATCTGATCCCGAACCTGATCGAGACGGTCAAGGGCTACGCCACCCACGAAAAGAGCACGCTGGAAGAGGTCGTCGCGCTGCGCAACAAGGCGCAGGCGGTTCCCGCCGGTGACGTAGCCGGCAGGGCGCAGGCGGAAGGGCTGCTTGGGGCCGCACTTGGCCGGGTCATCGCGCTTGCCGAGGCCTATCCGGATCTGAAGGCGAACACGAACTTCGCCGAGCTGCAGACCTCGCTGGAAACCATGGAAAGCGAAATCCAGATGGCCCGCCGTTATTATAACGGCGCCGCCCGGGATCTGAACGTCAAGGTCGAGAGCTTCCCGTCCAATCTGGTTGCCGGTCAGTTCGGTTTCCAGAAGAAGGAATATTTCGAGATCACCAACGAGGCCGATCGCGCCGTCCCGACGGTCAAATTCTGACGTTTGTCTTTGCGCAAAAGCTGCTATGAGCAGGCCGGTCACGGCTTAAGCGTAATGGACGGAATACAATCGTCATGGGTACAGACAAGAAACTCACCATCATCCCGGTCAAGGCGCCGCTCGAAGGCCGCGCGGTGCCTCCCGGTTCCAAGTCGATCACCAACCGGGCGCTGCTGCTTGCCGGTCTTGCCAAGGGTACCAGCCGGCTGACCGGCGCGCTGAAAAGCGACGATACCCGTTATATGGCCGAAGCCCTGCGCGCCATGGGTGTTCAGATCGACGAGCCCGATGACACCAGCTTCGTCGTCACTGGCAACGGCAAGCTGCTGGCGCCGAAGGAGCCGCTGTTTCTCGGCAACGCCGGAACCGCCACCCGCTTTCTGACGGCTGCCGCCGCGCTCGTCGATGGCACTGTTGTCGTCGATGGCGACCAGCACATGCGCAAGCGGCCGATCGGCCCGCTGGTCGATGCGCTGCGCACGCTCGGCATCGATGCCAGCACGGCAACGGGTTGCCCGCCGGTGACCGTCAACGGCACCGGCACGTTCGATGCTACCCGCATCGAGATCGATGGCGGTCTGTCCAGCCAGTATGTCTCGGCCCTCTTGATGATGGCGGCGGGCGGCGACAAGCCCGTCACGATCGAGCTGCTCGGCGAGGATATCGGCGCCGTTGGCTATATCGACCTCACGACCTCGGCCATGCGCGCCTTCGGCGCCAAGGTCGAGAAGACCAGCGAGGTCACCTGGCGCGTCGAGCCGACCGGCTATACGGCTGCCGACTACGTCATCGAGCCGGATGCGTCGGCTGCGACCTATTTCTGGGCCGCCGAAGTGCTGACCTCGGGCAAGATCGATCTCGGCGTTCCCAATGCCGCCTTCACCCAGCCGGATGCGAAGGCCTACGACGTCATAGCCAAGTTCCCGAACCTGCCGGCCGAAATCGACGGCTCGCAGATGCAGGATGCGGTGCCGACGCTCGCCGTCCTCGCCGCCTTCAACAACACGCCCGTCCGTTTCGTCGGCATCGCCAATCTGCGCGTCAAGGAATGTGACCGCATCCGCGCGCTGTCGACGGGCCTGACGCAGATCCGCGCCGATCTGGCACGCGAGGAAGGCGACGACCTGATCGTCAATGCCGATCCGAAGCTTGCCGGTCAGCACCTGCCGGCGTCGATCGATACCTTCGCCGACCACCGCATCGCCATGAGCTTTGCGCTGGCCGGGCTGAAGATCGACGGCATCACCATTCTGGATCCGGATTGCGTCGGCAAGACGGTTCCGGCCTATTGGCGCATGCTGGCAGCACTCGGCGTGACCTACGCCAACGAAAGTTGAGATAGCAAAGCGGCATCTGCCGCGATCGGGGAGGGGTGGAATGATCCTGCGGTCTTTGGGTGTGTGCCTGGCGTTGTTTATGGCGCTGACGGTGCGCACGGCACTCGGCGCGGAGATCATCTCCTCCTTCAATTCCGATATCCGGCTGGAGAAGAGCGGGGCGATGACGGTGGCCGAGACCATCACCGTCAATGCCGAAGGCAATCGCATCCGCCGCGGCATCTTCCGCGATTTCCCGCTGACCTTCACCGATGAGAACGGCCGCCTTCGCAGCGTCGATTTCGACGTCGTTTCGGTGACCCGTGACGGCAATGACGAACCCTGGAAGACGGAATCGATCTCCGGCGGCATCCGCATCTATGCCGGTTCCGAAGACGTGATGCTCTCGCCCGGCCGCCATCAATATGTCTTCACCTACCGCACGAACCGGCAGATCCGCTATTTCCCCGATCATGACGAGCTTTACTGGAACGTCACCGGCAACGGCTGGATCTTCCCGATCATGGCCGCCACCGCGACGGTCAATCTGCCTGATGGTGTCAGCGCTACAGACACCAATTTCTTCACCGGCCGGCTCGGCGCCAAGGACAAGAACGCACGCGTCTCCGGCACCAACACGCGCCCGGTCTTTTCCACGACGCAGCCGCTGAACGCCGAGGAGGGACTGACGATTGCCGTCAAGTTCCCGAAGGGCGCCATCGATCCACCGAGCGAATCCGATCAGAACATGTGGTGGCTGAAGGATAACCGCGATTACTTCATCGGCTTCGGCGGCCTCATCCTGGTCTTCCTCTATTACACCCGCTCCTGGCTGAGGGTCGGGCGCGATCCGGCCCGCGGTGTCGTCGTGCCGCGCTGGGATGCGCCAGACAATATCTCGCCTGCGTTGGTCAATTACATCGACAACAAGGGCTTCTCCGGCCAGGGCTGGACGGCGCTGTCGGCGAGCGCGCTGAACCTTGCGGTGCGCGGCTTCGTCGTGCTTGAGGATCTCAAGCAGTCGATCGTCATCCGCCGCACCGACAAGCCCAATGTCGGCCAAAAATTCGAGGCGGGGGAGGCAAGCCTGCTGAATGCCGTTGGCAGCCGGGGATCGCTGACCATCGACAAGGCCAATGGCGAGCGAGTGAAATCCGTCGGCCAGAATTTCCGCTCGGCGATCGAGCGCGAGCATCGCGGCAAATATTACAACGCCAATACCGGCTATGTGACCGGCGGCGTCGTGCTCAGTGTTGCGGTGCTGATCATTCTCTTCGTCTTCGGCTCGCTGCAGCCGGATACGATCGCGCTGATGATCATCCCGATCGCCGTCGTCGCCTTCCTCTCACTCTTCGTTGCCGGTTTCGCAAAATCTTTCCGGCGCGGCCATTCGCTCGGCTCGAAAATCATGTCGGTCGTGGCGATCGGCATCGGCGGTTTCGTCGGCTTCAGCATCGTTTCCTCGTTGGCGCTTGCTCTATTCTCCTCGCTGATGGAGCTTCACGAAACGCCGATGCTCTTCGCGGTCGGCGGCATCGTCTTCCTCAACATGCTCTATGTCTTCATCATGGGCGCCCCGACCGCGCTCGGCGCCAAGATGATGGATGGCATTGATGGTCTCCGGCAGTATCTGACGCTCGCCGAGAAAGACCGGATGAACATGGCGGGTGCGCCGGAGATGTCGCCCCAGCATTTCGAAAAGCTCCTGCCCTATGCGGTGGCGCTCGGGGTCGAAAAGCCCTGGAGCCGGACCTTCGAGACCTGGCTGGCCGCCGCCGCAGCCGGTGCTGCCGCCGCCTATGCGCCCGCCTGGTATTCCGGCAATTTCAACAGCGGCAGTTTTTCGGATCGCATCGGCGGCTTCTCGTCCTCGATGGCCTCCACCATCGCCTCGACGATCCCGAGCCCACCGCCTTCGAGCTCGTCCTCGGGCTTTTCCGGCGGTGGCGGCTCGTCCGGTGGCGGCGGAGGTGGCGGTGGTGGTGGGGGCTGGTAGAGTCGTTTAGGTTCTACAGTGTAGCCCCCTCATCCGCCCTTCGGGCACCTTCTCCCCGGGAGAAGGGGAGTTGCCGCACCGTCTCCGATCCCTTCTCCCCAGCGGGGAGAAGGTGGCCCGGTAGGGCCGGATGAGGGGGCCGCGCGGCACAGAGGAGCCTATTAATCACCCCAACACTTGACCTTTCGCCCCGCTCCGCTTAACCGCCAAGCGGAAAACGGAAAGGGATCGCGCATGAAGGTTCTGTTGATCGGTTCGGGCGGCCGCGAGCATGCTCTCGCCTGGAAGCTGGCGCAGTCGCCACTGCTGACGGAACTCCATGCAGCGCCCGGCAATCCCGGCATTGCCGAGCATGCGGTCCTCGCCCCCATCAATACCGAAGACCAGGACGCGGTCATCGCCTTCTGCCGCGACAAGGCGATCGATTTCGTCGTCGTCGGCCCCGAAGCGCCCTTGGTCGCCGGATTAGCCGGTACGCTCCGCGCTGCCGGTTTCAAGGTCTTTGGCCCGTCCGCGGCCGCTGCCCAGCTCGAGGGATCCAAGGGTTTCACCAAGGATATCTGTGCCCGCTACGATATCCCGACCGGCGCCTATCAGCGTTTCAACAACGCGCCGAAGGCCAAGGCCTATATCCGCGAGCAGGGCGCCCCGATCGTCGTCAAGGCCGATGGCCTGGCAGCCGGCAAGGGTGTGACCGTGGCAATGACCGTCGATGAGGCGCTGGCCGCCGTCGACGACTGTTTCGAAGGCGCCTTCGGCGCTGCCGGTGCGGAAGTCGTGGTCGAGGCCTATCTCGATGGCGAGGAAGCGAGCTTCTTCTGCCTGTCCGATGGCAAGCATGCGCTGGCGCTGGCGACGGCCCAGGATCACAAGCGCGTCGGCGAGGGCGATACCGGCATCAATACCGGCGGCATGGGTGCCTATTCTCCGGCACCTGTGATGACCGAAGAGATGGTCGAGCGCACGATGAAGGAAATCATCGAGCCGACCATGCGCGGCATGGCCGAAAGCGGCTATCCGTTCCAGGGCGTCTTCTTTGCCGGTCTGATGATCACCGCCAAGGGCCCGGAACTGATCGAATACAACGTCCGCTTCGGCGATCCGGAATGCCAGGTGCTGATGATGCGCCTGAAGAGCGATCTGCTGCCGTTGCTGCTGGCCTGCGCCGACGGCACGCTGGATCAGGCAAGTGCCGAATGGAGCGACGATCCGGCGCTCACGGTTGTGATGGCCTCGAAGGGCTATCCGGGTTCCTATGACAAGAACACGCCGATCGCCTCAATCCCGGAAGCGGGCGAGGGGGCCAAGGTCTTCCATGCCGGCACGGCGCTGAAGGACGGCCAGCTGGTTGCCACCGGTGGCCGCGTACTCAACGTCACGGCAACGGGCACCAGCGTCAGCGATGCCAAGCGCCATGCCTATGCGCTGCTCGATCAGGTCGAGTGGGACAACGGTTTCTGCCGCCGTGATATCGGCTGGCGCGCGGTCGAGCGCGAAAATACTTAAGAGCTGGCTCGAAATCGGGTCAGTTCGCTAAATTTTTACCCTTTCCCCTGACCGGATGGAAATAAAGACGCGCTATTCTCCTGTTCATAGTCAGGCGGAGTAGCGTTCATGCGTCAGTTCATCCTCGGTGCGGCAATCGCCCTTATCGCCGGTTCGGCAATGGCATCGTCCATCGATGTCATCAAGCCAACCGCGCCTGAAGGCAATGGCAGCATTCTCAAGGAAACCTGCACCAGCTGCCCGCCGCTTGCCGTCGCCGAACGCAAGAAGGATTACACTGTTCCGACCCTGGCGTCCGGTTCGCTTCAGGCGAGCGAGCTGCGCGATGTCGGCGGCGAAAAGAAGCTCTACCGCACCGAAGGCTGGATGGGCGGATCGCCCGTGGTCTTCGTCACCAAGGCAACGCCCGAAGTCCTGCAGGCTTTCGACAAGAGTGCCACGCCCGCAGAAGGCATCGATCCTACCGCCACGACCTCGGTCATCGGCCTCGACGCCAAGCCGGCCACGGCAGGTATGACGGCAGAGACGGAACAAACCGCGCCGTTGGACATTTCCTCCTTCAAGCTGCGCATGTAGCAGCAAAAAGTTCCCTGCCCCTGACCCGGTCAAGGTTTGATCGCTGGGGTCCGCTTAGCGCGGATTGAATGCGCTCCTGAGAGAAGCAGGGGCGCATTCTTTATTTTGATTGAATGATAAATTACGCATACAACGCATGCGCTTATGCGAAAAAACGGGACTCATAATTGACCGTTCCGCGCGCCGATATCGTTAAGGCATCGTTTAACCATTCACCATAATTCTAGCCACCGGAGGCCGGAGCGAGCATGATTGCGCTTGCTGAAAGTGCGTGGTGACACGTGCAAAGGACGGGAGTTTCCCGATCCGGTGTTTTATAAATTTCACCACTTTCGCGAGACAATTATGAAAAAGCTTAAAATTGCCCATCAGCTTTTTGCTCTTGTCGGTGTCCTCATGGCGGCCTTCGCGGTTGCCACCTATTTCCAGATCCGCACAACGTCGGAATCCATCTACGAAGACCGCTTCGATCTGCTGCGTACGCAGGTCGAGTCCGGCATCTCCATCCTGAACACCTATTATGAGCGTGAGAAGGCTGGCGAGATGACGCATGAGGCCGCCCAGGCCGAGGCGTTCAAGGTTCTCTCCAAGGTCAAGTTCGACCCGAACGGCTATCTCTTCGGCTTCGACTACAACGTCTTCCAGCGCTTCCATCCAAGCCCGGTCAATATCGGCAAGGACATGAGCGGCCAGGTCGACAAGCGCGGTACCCATTTCAGCAAGGAAATGGTCGAAAAGGGCAAGGCCGGCGGCGGCGAGACGATCTATTTCTGGAGCAAGCCCGGTCAGCCGGAGACGGAAGTATTCCTGAAGGGTGCCTATTCCAAGGCCTTCGATCCCTGGCAGCTGGTCGTCGGCTGTGGTGTCTATTTCGATGACCTGCAGGCGCAGATCGACGCGACGCTGTGGAAGGCCTTCATCGCTTGCGGCATCGTCTTCCTCGCCGGCATCGGCGCGGCGTTCTACTTCATCCGCGGCATTTCCAAACCGCTCAAGGATGTCCACGAAGCACTTGAGGCCGTTGCCAACGAGCGCGTCGATGCAAAGATCCCGCATACCGAACTCAACAACGAAGTCGGCATGATGGCCCGCGCCACGCGGTCGCTGCAGGAAAAGGTTCGCGAACGTCACGCCATGACCGAGCGTGAAGCGGTTCAGCAGCTCGAGCTCGAGAGCGAGCGCGAAAGCAACCAGCGCAGCCAGCGCGATGAAGCTCTCGCACAGACGCGTGTCGTCACCACCATCGGCCAGGCGCTGGAACAGATCGCTCAGGGTGACCTGACCGTCCGTTGCGGCGACATCGGTCAGAAATACGCAGCCCTCCGCGACAATTTCAACGAGGCTCTCTCGCACCTCGAGGCGGCCATGGCCAAGGTCAGTGCCAAGGGCGGCGATATCGGCATGGCGAAGGAAGAAATCCGCCGTGCATCCGGTGAACTGTCGCAGCGCACTGAGCGTCAGGCTGCCAGCCTGGAAGAAACCTCGGCTGCTCTCGACGAGCTCACCGTTGCCGTTCGCCAGACGGCGGAAGGCGCCCACGAAGCCAGCAAACGGGTTCATGCCGTCAGCACCGAAGCCAGCCGCAGCGACGCGGTTGTTACAGAAGCGATCAGCGCGATGAGCGGTATCGAGAAGTCTTCCGACGAGATCGGCAAGATCATCGGCGTCATCGACGAGATCGCCTTCCAGACCAACCTGCTGGCTCTGAACGCCGGTGTCGAGGCAGCGCGTGCCGGTGAATCCGGTAAGGGCTTTGCGGTCGTCGCTCAGGAAGTTCGCGAACTGGCCCAGCGCTCTGCCGCTGCCGCCAAGGAGATCAAGGATCAGATCGCCCGCTCCTCCAGCCAGGTCGACCAGGGTGTCCGCCTCGTCGGTGAAGCAGGCGAAGCCCTGAAGCGCATCTCCGATCAGATCAAGTCGGCCAACGAAATCGTCGCCAAGATCGCTCACAGCGCTTCCGAACAGGACTCCACGCTGCGCTCGATCTCGTCCTCGATGAACCAGCTGGATGCCGCCACCCAGCAGAACGCTGCGATGGCCGAAGAGACTACCGCTTCGGCTGAAACACTCGCTGCCGATACCGACGAACTGCTCGGCCTGATCCGTGGCTTCCGCATCGGAAACACCCAGCAGGACGTGATCCGCACACGCCGCGCGGCCTGATTTCCGCGCTCCAAAATACGCGATAACAGATGATCTGAAATCACCGGGCAATTGCCCGGTGATTTTGCATAACTATATGATTTAAAATGATTTTATTGTTCGGGAGGCTTGCTTTTTAAGGCTTTTTTAGTCGTTTTTATGCCATTGTCCTCTTGCCGGCCGCAGCATGTTCTTAAGCAGCGGTATAAGCGGTCTTCACGGACTCGCTCGCACAAGCGGTATCAGACCGCGCCGGAACCCTTTCGTCCTTTCCGCTGTGGGGCACCATGAAAAAGCTGAAGATTTCAAAACAACTGATTTTGCTGGTTACCGGATTGATGATCGCCTTTGCGATCGCAACCACTCTGCAGGTCCGGTCCTCGGTCAATGCGATTTACAAGGAGCGTTATGACATGCTCCGGTCGGAGGTCCAGTCGGGCGTTTCCGTCCTCAAACAATACCAGGCGAAGGTCGATGCCGGCGAGATGAAGCTGGAAGACGCCCAGAAGCAGGCTTACGCTACGCTCAACGCCATGAAATACGATCCGGATGGCTATTTCTTCGGCTATAGCTACGACATCCAGATGATGTTCCACTACGACGCCTCGAAGGTCGGGCAGATCAACAAGGGTCAGCCGGACAGCAAGGGCAAGCTCTATCGCGAAGAGCTGGTCAAGCTCGGCCAGCAGGGCGGCGGCCTTGTCGAATACTATTCGACCGCCAAGCCCGGTCAGCCGGCAGGCGATTTCCGCAAGACGGCCTATGCGCTGGCTTTCGATCCCTGGAAGGTGGTGGTCGTCACCGGCGTCTATATGGATGACCTCGACGCCCAGGTGAATGACAAGATCCTCAGCGCTCTATCCGGCAGCCTGATCCTTTCGCTTCTCGCCATCGTTGCGGCCTATCTGGTCATCCGCGGCATCTCGCTGCCGCTGAAGGATGTCCACCAGGCTCTTGAGGCCGTTGCCAACGAGAATGTGTCGATTGCCATTCCGCATACCGGCATGAACAACGAGATCGGCATGATGGCCAAGGCGACGCAGTCGCTGCAAGAAAAGGTGCGCGAACGTCACGCCATGGCCGAACGCGAAGCGGTTCAGGCACTGGCGCTCGAAACGGAGCGCGAGACCAACCTGCGCGGTCAGCAGGACGAAGCGTCGGTTCAGGCTCGCGTCGTCACCACCATTGGCCAGGCACTGGAACAGATCGCCCGCGGCGACCTGACCGTCCGTTGCGCCGATATCGGCCAGAAATACGCAGCCCTGCGCGACAACTTCAACGACGCCCTGTCGCACCTCGAAGCCGCCATGGCCAAGGTCAGCACCAAGGGCAGCGACATCGGTGTCAGCAAGGAAGAAATCCGCCGCGCATCGAACGAACTGTCGCAGCGCACCGAGCGTCAGGCCGCCAGCCTGGAAGAAACCTCGGCTGCTCTCGACGAGCTCACCGTTGCCGTTCGCCAGACGGCGGAAGGCGCCCACGAAGCCAGCCAGCGCGTCCGCGAAGTCAGCACCGAAGCCTCGCGCAGCGATGCCGTGGTCACCGAAGCGATCACCGCCATGAGCGGCATCGAGAAGTCGTCGGATGAAATCGGCAAGATCATCGGCGTCATCGACGAGATCGCCTTCCAGACCAACCTGCTGGCTCTGAACGCCGGTGTTGAAGCGGCACGTGCCGGTGAATCCGGTAAGGGCTTTGCGGTCGTCGCTCAGGAAGTTCGCGAACTGGCCCAACGTTCCGCCGCTGCCGCCAAGGAGATCAAGGATCAGATCGCCCGCTCCTCCAGCCAGGTCGACCAGGGCGTCCGCCTTGTCGGCGAAGCAGGTGAAGCCCTGAAGCGCATTTCCGATCAGATCAAGTCGGCCAACGAAATCGTCGCCAAGATCGCTCACAGCGCCTCCGAACAGGACACCACGCTGCGCTCGATCTCGTCCTCGATGAACCAGCTCGACGCCGCCACCCAGCAGAACGCTGCGATGGCCGAAGAGACCACGGCATCGGCAGAAACACTGGCTGCCGATACCGACGAGTTGCTCGATCTGATCCGCGGCTTCCGCGTCGGCAATGTCGCGCACGCCGCACCGGCGGTTCACCACCGCCGCGCAGCCTGAGTTTTTATTACAGACCTTTTCATCAAGACCAGCATTAGCGGCCGCCGGAGCAATCCGGTGGCCGTGCTCGTTCTCTCGCCACGATCAGCTGCCAGCCGCAACGGGCAGGTCGGCAATGACCGCGCGAAACCAGCGCTGTGCCGGATGCGCGTCATTCCGCCGGTGCCAGGACATGACGAAGGGCACGGGCGCCAGATCGAGAGGCGGCGCCCGGGCGATCAGATTATCCGCCTGGCCGGAGGCCTCGACGACACCTTCCATCAATGTCGCGATCATGTCCGACCGGGCGACCAGCAGTGGCACCGCATACATATGCGGCAGGGTCAGTGCCAAGCGCCGCTTCAGACCCTGCTTGGCGAGAGCCATATCGACATGACCGAAACGGTCGTTCTCAGGCGACACCAGCAGGTGCCCTAGGCTCAGGAAGGTATCGAGATCGAGCGGCGCCTTCGCCAGCGGATGATCCTTGCGCAATATGCAGACGAACCGCTCTTCGAAAAGCGGCTGCGTCAGGATCCGCCCTGCCGATGCCGAGGGAACGCCGATCGTCACATCCGCTTCGCCGGAATCCAGCATGTCCACCGCATCATCGCGGGCGCTGAAATTCCTGACCTGCAGCGTGATGCCAGGCGCGCGTGCCGGAAGCTGCTGTATCAACTGCGGCAGGAGGACGAAGGCCGGATGATCGGACAGCCCGAGCGTGAAGGTGAGGGTAGAGGCCCGCGGCTCGAAGCGCTGCGTGAAGGCAAGTGTCTTCTGGATCTCGGCCAGCGCCTGCTGCAGCGGTCCCGCCAGATCCGTGGCCCGCGGCGTCGGCTGCAGTCCGGCCGGCCCGCGCACGAAAAGCTCGTCCTGAAACAGCGCCCTCAAACGCGAGAGCGCCGCGCTCATTGCCGGCTGCGTCCGCCCGATACGGATGCCTGCCTTGGTGACGCTGCGTTCCTGCATCAGCGCGTCGAAGGCGACAAGCAGGTTGAGATCGATGCCGTGTAAATCCATGTCATGGATGAATGCATATATCGACTATCGATTTCAAGTATGGCGGCACCCGGCATAGCTTATGGTCATTCCAACCACCCAATCAGGGAGACGACCATGCCATTCGCCAATTTCAAGGTCCCGCAGGGCACCATGAGCGCCGAACAGAAGGAAGACCTCATCCACAAGACCACAGCCATCTTCGTCGGCTATTTCGGCGAAGGGGTGCGTCCCTACACGATGGTTCTCGTCGATGAAGTGGTCGATGGCGGCTATGGCCGCGCCGACGAAACCTTCACCATCGCCAAGATGCAGAAGGAGCGGCAGTAGCGCAGTGAGGCTGGCGGGTTGCCGCCAGCCACCCTTCTCAAATCCAGAGGTCGCTCTTCGCCGTCCGCTCGCCGCCTTCCTCGCCGGTGTTCAGCGTGCCGCGCGGCTCGATCAGCAGCATCTTCACCTCGGAAGCGGCGTAGGGCTTATGCTTCAGGCCCTTCGGCACGACATACATCTCGCCGGGGCCGATCGACACGGCACCATCGGGAAAATCGATCCGCAGCACGCCCTCGAGCACGATGAACGCCTCGTCGGTCGTCGGATGGTCGTGCCAGATGAAATCGCCCTCGATGCGGACGATCTTGAACTGGTAGTCGTTGAGTTCCGCAATCACCCGCGGCTGCCATTGGTCGCTGAATTTCGTGAGCTTCTCTGCGAAATTGATAGCGCTATATGTCTTGGTCGGCTGGTCCATGCTCATCTCCATCTTGCCGGGGCAAGTGTAGATCAGGGCTCACAGACCGTCTTGTACATTTGTGCCGGCGTTTACTGCGCCCAGTCGAACGTCAGCGTCTGCAGGTCGAGCCAGGCATTGCCGCCGCCGAAGTTGAATCCCCCCAGATATTCCTCGAACTCGATGTAGTAAGGGCTGATATCGGGGATGTTCTGCGCCGGGCGCATCGAGCCGCCGATATGATCGGGCAGGTGATCCGCCGCCCAGGCATGCTCGCGGTAATTCTCTTCCTCGACCTCGTCGCCTTCCCAGTAATAGAAGGCCTGGTATCCCGTTTCGGCCGCCGCCCACTCGTCGCGCGGCGCGATACCGGCATTCGGGTCTTCGCCGCGCGGCGTGATGTCGAGGGCGCGGTTATAGGCGAGGTCGGCATGCTCGGTGTCGCCGAGCATCTGCAGCAACCCGTAATTCTCGGTCTGATCGTCGAGATAGACCGCAGCCGCGCCCCGCGCCAGCCATTCGGGGCGCCGAATGCGGTCACGATATGCGTTGGGCCGGAGACGCGGCGGCTGGCAGAAGGGCGCGTTGAATTCCTCCTCGGTCAGCAGGATCACCGCATGCGAGCGCCCGAGGAAATCCGCCATCCGGTGAAGGCGGGGATGGCGAAGCCGCTCGCTCATCCAGAAGGGATAGAGATCGCCATCGCCAGGCTCGCTGGCATCAGGATCGGCAATCAGCGCCGCAATCTCGGCGACACGCCCCTCGTCTTCGTTATGAGCGCTGCCGAAGAAGGAGAGGGCAACGATATCGGCCCCGAAGCCGCGATATTCAGGCGGCAGCACCAGCGTGAAGCCGTGCTGCAGCGGATAGCCGGTATTGGCATCCAGCGGCCACTGTTCCTCGACGATTCCAGGCGGCAGGCCGAAACACCAGCCACCGCCGCGCGGCCCTTCCTCCGAAACCGATTGCGGGAGGACTTCGATATTATAGGCCTTCACCCGTCTCTCCCAACGTCATCCTCGGGCTTGTCCCGAGGATCTGCAGTTTCACGATCCGGTTCGCTCGGTAGATCATCGGGACAGGCCCGAGGATGACGGCTCGACGCCGAGTTATCCAGCAATCTTCGAGAAGTCGGCCACGGTGCCGGTCGCTTCGCGGATCAGGCGTAGCAGTGCCAGACGGTTGGCGCGTACCGCCGCGTCCTCGTCGTTGACCAGCACGTCCTCGAAGAACCGGTCGACAGGGGAGCGCAGCTTCGACAGCGCGGCCATCGCCGAGCGGAAGTCCTCGTTGACGATCGCAGCCGAAGCCTCGGCAGAGGCATGGGCGACGGCTGCATGGAGTTCCTTCTCGGCATCGAGCTTCAGGAGCGCTTCCGAGACTCCATTGGCAACGACGGTGCCCTTCTTCTCTTCGGCGGCGAGCAGCTGGGTAGCGCGTTTGGTGCCGGCCAAGAGGTTCTTGCCGTCCTCGGAGGTGATGAAGGCGGTCAGCGCCTCGACGCGGCGGGCAACCATCAACATGTCGTCCGTCTCCGGCGTCAGCACGGCATCGATCAGGTCATAACGCGCGCCCTGATCGCGCAGATAGACCTTGAGGCGATCGTGGAAGAACGACAGCAGGTCGAGCTGACGCGACAGGTCCACGCCTTGCTCAGCCCTCGGTACGCCGGCCTTGTCGGCGATGTCGTCATCGATCCGGCCCATATGGCTGACGATGCGCGGCAGCAGCGTCAGGCGGACGTTCCGCTCCAGAATGATGCGGATGACGCCGAGTGCGGCGCGGCGCAGCGCGAACGGGTCCTTGGAGCCGGTCGGCTTCTCATCGACCGCCCAGAAGCCGATCAGCGTGTCGAGCTTGTCGGCCAGCGCCACGCTGATGGCGATCTTGTCTTCAGGCACACGGTCGGACGGGCCCTGCGGCTTGTAGTGGTCCTCGATAGCGGTCGAAACAGCGCTGTCTTCGCCCTGCAGCACCGCATATTTGCGGCCCATGACGCCCTGCAGTTCCGGGAACTCGCCGACGGCTTCGGTGCGCAGATCCGCCTTGGCGAGCACGACTGCCCGGTCGACGAGCTTGTGGTCGGCGCTGAGCGGAAAGGCGATCTTCGCAGCCATCGCCCGCATGCGCTGCACCCGCTCGCCCTGCGTCCCAAGCTTTGCCTGGAAGGTGACGTTGAGTGCATCGAGCTTCGCCATGCGCTGGTCGAGCGGCTTCTTGAGGTCGAGATCGAACGCCTTGGCCGAGGCTTCCAGCGTCTCAAGATCGGGCAGGTTGCCCTGGTCGCGCTTCCAGAAATGCAGCGCGTCGGAGAGGCGGGCGCGCACGACCTTGGCGTTGCCGTGGATGATTTCCTTGCCGCCGTCGGTCGCCTCGATGTTGGAAATCAGGATGAACTTGTTCGAAAGCGTCTCCTCACCCTGTTTGCGGGTGACGAAGCACTTCTGGTTCGTCTTGATCGTCAGGCGGATGATCTCGGAAGGGATCGACAGATAGTCTTCCTCGAAGGCGCCCATCAGCACCTGCGGCCATTCGACGAGACCGGAAACTTCTTCCAGAAGGCCTTCGTCCTCGACCAGTTCAAGGCCGCTGGCAAAGGCCAGATTGGCGGCGTCGGAAGCGATGATCTCCTTGCGGCGCTCGGCATCGAGAATGACCTTGGCCTTCTCCAGATTGGCGACGTAGTCGTCGAAGCGCCGGACGGTGATCGCGGCAGGCGCATGGAAGCGGTGGCCATAGGTGATGTTCGAAGCGACGATGCCTTCGATTTCGAACGGAATGACCGTGGTTTCTTCATGCTCGGTGCCGAAAGTGCAGACGATCGACTGCAGCGGGCGCACCCAGCGCAGCGAGCCGGGCTTGGCGGACGCCTTGCCCCAGCGCATCGGCTTCGGCCACGGGAAGTCGCGGATGATGCCGGGCATCACGCCGGCGATGATCTCTTCAGCGTCACGGCCCGGTCGCGAGATGACGGCGACATAGAAATCGCCCTTCTTCGGGTCGCTCTGCACCTGTGCCTCCGAAATCGAAGAGAGCCCGGCGCTGCGCAGAAAGCCTTCGATCGCCTTTTCGTTGGCGTCGGTGCGCGGGCCCTTCTTCTCCTCGCGCACATCGGCGGAGCGCGCCGTCAGGCCGCGGATATCGAGCGTCAGGCGGCGCGGCGTCCAGTATTCGCGCGCACCCTCATAGGAAAGACCGGCTTCGACAAGCGCATCGGTAACGAGCTTCTTCAGGTCGCCGGCAGCCTTGCGCTGCAGACGGGCCGGAATTTCCTCGGAGCGGAGTTCTAGAAGCAGATCAGGCATGTCACTTTTCCTTGCGTCACCGGGTCCGGGACGGTCCAAAACGGTCGCCTCTGCTACCAAAGAATGCCGCATCTGCACAACCGCAAAAACGCCGCGCGGTGGGGCATTTCGCTACGTTGTGCCGTGGATGCCCCCTCTGCCCTGCCGGGCATCTCCCCCCACAGGTGGGGAGATTGGCTGGGCGCGCCCGCTCGTTCCGACCTTGATTGTTTGGGGAGATGCGCGCAACGAGTCGATCTCCCTCCTTGTGGGGGAGATGCCCGGCAGGGCAGAGGGGGTGGCGCCACAAACGCTGACGTCGCCTTTCCACTGTGGAAACCGCCCTCGGGCATTGCCTTGCCGTTTTTCGCCGCTATGGTCCGCCAACTTTTGTCAACGATCAGGGAATCCCATGGCCGCAGACCTTCGCTCGCTCTCCGCCGTCATCGCCTCGGAAATCAACGCCCGGCCGGATCAGGCCAAGGCGGCGATCGAGTTGCTGGACGAGGGCGCGACGGTTCCCTTCATCGCCCGCTACCGCAAGGAAGTGACCGGCGGCCTCGACGATACGCAGCTTAGAAACCTCGCCGAGCGCCTGGTCTATCTGCGCGAACTTGAAGCGCGCCGCGACACCATCGTCGAATCCATCAACTCGCAGGGCAAGATGACCGACGAGCTGATGGGCAAGCTTTCGGGCGCCGCCACCAAGGCCGAGCTCGAAGACCTCTATCTGCCCTACAAGCCGAAGCGCCGCACCCGCGCCGAGATTGCCCGCGAGCGCGGCCTCGGGCCGCTCGCCGAAGCGATCCTCGCCGACCGGGCAAAGGAGCCGGCAACGCTGGCCGAAGGTTACATCACCGCCGACGTCCCCGATGTGAAGACGGCGCAGGAAGGCGCCCGCGATATCGTCGCCGAAGGCATTGCCGAAAATGCCGATCTGCTCGGCAAGCTGCGCGCCCATATGCGCAGTGCCGCACTCCTGAAAGCCAAGGTCGTCGATGGTAAGCAGGCGGCGGGCGAAAAGTTCTCCGACTATTTCGACCATTCCGAACGCTGGGCAACCGCCTCCGGCCACCGCGTGCTCGCCATGCTGCGCGGCTGGAACGAGGAAGTGCTGACGCTGACGATCGAGGCCGATGCCGAGACCGCATCGCCGAACAAGCCGGTCGAGCGGATGATCGCCATCGCCTACGAGATCGGCGATTCCCGCCCGGGCGACCGCTGGCTGCTCGATGTCGCCACCTGGACCTGGCGCGTCAAACTCTCCATGTCGCTGTCGCTCGACCTGATGCGTGAGCTGCGCGAGCGTGCCGAGGAAGAGGCGATCCACGTCTTCGCCCGCAATCTTAAGGATCTGCTGCTCGCGGCCCCCGCCGGATCCCGCGCCACGATGGGCCTCGACCCGGGCATCCGCACCGGCGTCAAGGTCGCTGTCGTCGATGGCACCGGCAAGGTGGTCGCCACCTCCACCGTCTATCCGTTCCAGCCGAGAAACGATGTGCGCGGCGCCCAGGTCGAGCTCGCTTCGCTGATCCGCAAGCACAATGTCGAGCTGATCTCGATCGGCAACGGCACCGGCAGCCGCGAGACCGAAAAGCTGGTGGCCGACATGCTGGCCGAGCTTCCGGGCACGAAGCCCACCAAGGTCATCGTCTCCGAAGCGGGGGCCTCCGTCTATTCGGCATCGGCGACCGCTGCCGCCGAATTCCCCGATCTCGACGTCTCCTTACGCGGCGCCGTCTCCATCGCCCGCCGCCTGCAGGATCCGCTGGCCGAACTCGTCAAGATCGAGCCGAAGTCGATCGGCGTCGGCCAGTATCAGCACGATGTCGATCAGGGCAAACTCTCCCGCTCGCTCGATGCCGTCGTCGAAGATGCCGTCAATGCCGTCGGCGTCGATCTGAATACCGCGTCGGCGCCGCTGCTGTCGCGCGTTTCCGGCCTCAGCCGCTCGATCGCCGATTCCATCGTCGTCCACCGCGATCAGAACGGCCCCTTTGCAAGCCGCAAGGATCTCTTGAAGGTCGCCCGTCTTGGCGGCCGCACCTTCGAACAGGCGGCGGGCTTCCTGCGTATCCGCGATGGCAAGGAGCCGCTCGACGCTTCCTCGGTCCATCCGGAAGCCTATGGCGTCGCCAAGAAGATCGTCGCCGCCTGCGGCCGCGATCTGCGCTCGCTGATGGGCGACAGCGTCCTCTTGAAGGGGCTCGATCCGCGCAAGTTCATTGACGAACAGTTCGGCCTGCCGACCGTCAAGGACATCATCTCGGAGCTGGAAAAGCCCGGCCGCGACCCGCGCCCGAGCTTCAAGACCGCGACCTTCGCCGAAGGCGTCAACGAGATCTCCGACCTGAAGCCCGGCATGATGCTCGAGGGCACGGTCACCAATGTCGCGGCCTTCGGCGCTTTCGTCGATATCGGCGTGCATCAGGATGGCCTTGTCCACGTTTCGCAGCTCGCCGACCGCTTCGTGAAGGATCCGCATGAGGTCGTCAAAGCCGGTGATGTCGTGAAAGTCCGCGTCGTCGAGGTCGATGCCAAGCGCAAACGCATCGCTCTTTCGATGCGCAAGGACGATGGCACAGCACCCCCGCCGCGAGGCGAGCAGCGGACGAACAACGCGCCCCGGTCGCAGAATTCTTCCCGCCCTGCGCCGTCAAAACCCGAGAGCCAAGGCGCTTTTGGCGCCGCGCTGGCCGAAGCAATGAAGCGAAAATAAGCACTTAGGGCTGATATTTGCAAAAATGTCACACTTTGGCAGCGTTGTTGCCAAAGTGCTAAACTGTGCGCTTGTCAGACACGAGAGAGCTATTAAGTTGATGTGACCGTCCTGTCACATTGCGAGGCCTCATCATGGCGTCGGGATTCCTGTCGATTGTCCAGAAAATCATCCGCAAGGGTAACTTGAAGCTTACACTCGCCAACGGCGAGACACATACGGTCGGTGATGGCAGCGGCGATCTGGTCGCCGTCCGCATCGCCGATGAAGAGGCGGAAAAGCTGATCCGCCGCGACCCCACCCTCAAGCTCGGCGAAATGTATATGGATGGCCGGTTCATTCTTGAACACGGCAACATCTACGACTTCCTCGCCATGGTGAAGCAGAACACCACCAACGAGATCTTTGACATTCCGATGGCGGCGCTTCTCATCGGCCGCATCGCCCTGCAGCAGCTGAAGAGCCGTCTGCCGGTCAATCACAACAAGCGCAACGTCGCCCATCACTATGATCTGTCGGAGCGGCTGTTCGAGCTGTTCCTGGATGAGGACTGGCAATATTCCTGCGCCTATTTCGATCCGCCGGGCATCAGCCTGGAGGAAGCGCAGGTCGCCAAGAAGCGCCATATCGCCGCCAAGATGCTGCTGCAGCCGAACCAGCGCGTGCTGGAGATCGGCTCCGGCTGGGGCGGCATGGGCCTCTATATCGCCGAGGCGACACCGGGTCTCGATCATACCGGCATCACGCTGAGCGAAGAGCAGCTGAAGATCTCGCGCGACCGCGCCGAAAAGCGCGGCCTTGCCGATCGCGTCCGCTTCGAGCTGCAGGATTACCGGACGATGCGGGCCAAGCCCTTCGACCGCATCGTCTCCGTCGGCATGTTCGAGCATGTCGGCATCGGCAATTTCGCCAATTATTTCCGTAAAGTGCACGAACTTCTGGCTGATGACGGCGTCATGCTCCTGCATTCGATCGCGCGCCCGAAACCGAGCTTCGCCACCAACGCCTTCATCGAAAAATATATCTTTCCGCAGGGCTATATCCCCTCGATCGGCGAAACCATTCCGGCGATCGAGAAAGCAGGGCTGCTGGTCCGCGACGTCGAAGTCCTGCCGCTGCATTACGCCTACACGCTGCGCCACTGGCGCGACCGCTTCGTCGCCCACAAGGCCGAGGCAGTGGCGCTCTATGACGAACGCTTCTTCCGCATGTGGGAGTTCTATCTCGCCGGTTCCGAGATCGGCTTCCGCTGGGACGAGCTGTTCATCATGCAGATCCAGATTACCAAGAACCAGTATTCGACGCCCGATAACCGCAATTACATTCCGGCGGCGGAAACGAAGCTGAAGGAATTCGAGGCGGTGCGTCCGCCTTTGGAAAAGATTAGCTTCTGACAATCGAGCGCGGCCATCGAGCCGCGCTTTTCGCTTCAAGGATCATTGTTGTCATGGCCAGCGCCCATCCCGAAATAACCCTGGTGCGTCACGGCGAAACCGAATGGAGCCTGACTGGCCAGCATACCGGCCGCAGCGATATCCCGCTGACCGCCAAGGGCGAAGAAGCCGCCCGCGGCCTCGCCGCCCGTCTCCAGGGCGTTCCGGCATCCGCCGTCTGGTCAAGCCCGTCGCAACGCGCCCGCAACACCTGCAGCCTCGCAGGCTTCGGAGCCAATGCCGTCATCAAGGATGATCTCGCCGAATGGGACTACGGCGCCTATGAAGGCATCACCACAAAGGAAATCCTGAAAACCCGCCCAGGCTGGCAGCTCTTCCGCGACGGCTGCCCCAACGGCGAAACCGCGGCCGACACCGGCACCCGCGCCGGCCGCATCATCGCCGAACTGCGCGCGCTCAACGCCCCGGTCCTGATCTTCTCCAGCTCCCATTTCCTGCGCGTGCTGGCCGCCCGCTGGCTCGGCCTGCCGCCTGAGGACGGATCGAAATTCGTGCTGGATACGGCGAGCATCAGCGTCCTCGGCTACGAGCACGACCTGACCGAGCCGGTGATCCGGCGGTGGAATGGGCGGTAGGCCTGGCCTCTTTTTTGACTGATCTCCACGACTCAGTTTGATTGGTTGTATTGGCTGCAGGGGAGGGCAGAATGCTGAGCGAGACTTTTAGTGTTATCCGCAAGAACTGGACGATGTATGCGGTTGTGGTGGGTTGTCTTGTCGGACTTGGCGTATTGGACGACTTCTCCGGAAGGCGAAGCTCGGGCGGCGCGACTTTCTTTGTCTGGTCGTATGTCGCTATGTGTGTTCAGGGCGCGATCATTCATTCAACTACGTTCAATGACGTCGGAAAACGCATGGGTTTTGGAAAGACGTTGCCGTATTTCCTGAAGACCATCGCGCTGATTTTGAGTGCGGTCATCGTCTGCCTGCCCGTCTTTGTGCTATTCCCCTTAACTCCGGGCGATGATCTGCTTCCCATCAGTCTGCTCGCCTTTATATGCATCGTTTTCGTTGCGTATGCTTTGCTTATGGCGCTCTTGGGCACATGGCCTGCGTCCGGCATCGCCGGTATTGGAACCTCGTTTGCCAGCGCCTTTCGCCGGGGCGTGTCGCAATTTCTTCCAACATTCGGCCGATTGATCGCGGCAATCTTCCTGCCGCTTCTTCTCACTCTCCTTCTTGTCATTGGTGCTTCAGAGCTTGAAAAGTCACCGTCGCTGATCTCTGGCAATAGCGCCTATGCGCTAACGCTTCTGGTGTCCGCTGTTGCCGCCTTCGCTCAGGCGGTAAGCGTGAGTTATTCTGCCATTGTTCTCGCGCACGTCTATCTTGCTGGCCAGCCGAACGCGGGACGGTCTGCCACCATGCCCGCTTGACCCGCCGCGCTCACCGTCGCTAGATGACCCCATGCAAAAGATCGACGGACTGAACGGGCGAGTCGCCGACGCGCCTTCGGACAATTGGGTTTACCGGATCCTGCCACCCTGGCTGTGGCCTTATGCGCAGCTGGCGCGCTGGGACCGGCCAATCGGCTGGCAGTTGCTGATGTGGCCGTGCTTCTGGTCGGTGGCGCTTGCCGCCAATGCAGCCGCTGCCGCCGGCAGTTTTTCCGGCGGGCGCACGGTCTATCATCTGTGCCTCTATTTCGTCGGCTCGGTCGCCATGCGCGGTGCCGGCTGTGCCTATAATGATCTCGTCGACCACAAGATCGATATGGAAGTGGCCCGCACGCGCTCGCGTCCGCTGCCATCGGGCCGTGTTACCCGCACGCAGACGAAGATCTTCATCGTTCTCCAAGCCCTCGTTGGCCTGATCGTTCTGCTGCAGTTCAACTGGTTTTCCGTCATTCTCGGCATCCTGTCGCTCGCCATCGTGGCGCTCTACCCATTCGCAAAGCGCTTCACCGACTGGCCGCAATTCTTCCTCGGCCTTGCCTTCTCTTGGGGCGCGCTGATGGGCTGGGCGGGCATTTTCGGGACGCTGTCACTCGCCGCCGTCTCGCTCTATATCGCCTCCGTCGTCTGGACGATCGGTTACGACACGATCTATGCGCATCAGGACAAGGAAGATGACGAGCTGATCGGCGTCCGTTCCACGGCGCGTCTCTTTGGCGACCGCACCCGCCAGTGGCTGATCGGCCTTTACGGGGCGACGCTGGTGCTGATGCTGCTTGCCTTCTGGCTGGCAGGCGTCGGGCCTGTCGCCTATCTCGGCCTCGCGATCGCTGCCGGCATGTTTGCCTGGCAGATCGTCAAGCTCGATATCAACGATGGCGACCAGTGCCTCTATCTCTTCAAGTCGAACAACCGGGTCGGCCTGATCATCTTTGCCGGTCTATTCGTCTCGTTGCTTCTGACGATGCCCTGATCAAAACAGAAAACCCGGCGCAAGGCCGGGTTTTCTGTTTGCGTTCTGTCGCCGCGATCAGTTGCGGGCGATGATTTCCTTGCCTTCGATCTTCATCGAGACACCGAGCTTGCCGGTCGTGCGGCGCACCAGGAAGCGCGGGCGGCGGTTGGCGAAATAGGAGTGGCGGCGGCGCGGCTTCATGTGGCTGGTGCGCAGATCGCCGAGATGTTCTTCCAGCGGGCGGGCAACGCCATCGGCCTCGACCATCAGCATCGGAATGCGGAAGGCTTCCGACCAGCCGCGCCAGTCGGCGGCGATATCGCCGAGATCGTGGGCCACGAGGAGCGGCACGCAGAGATCGGGATCTTCGTGGTGGAGTTCCAAGGTCACGGTCACTTCGCCGTCACCATGGTCGATCGCCCGGGCTGCAACACCCTTGAAGGCGCGCTTCGGCAGGGCGATGGAGAGCGGCAGGCCGCTGGAGGGGAGAACCTTGCGCAGGATGGCGCCACGTTCGTCGATCGTTATGTTGACGTCACCGGAGGCGTCATGGATGGCGTAGCTGACCTGCTGGGGAAAGCGCGACGGATCGAGGCGCAGTGTCGTACCAGCCCATGCGGGCTTCATAACGGTGTTGTTCATGTTCATTTCTACCCTTGTCTTACCTGAGAGCCGGTTTCCGGTCTTCTCCTCGGGGCTTTTTCGCCCTCTATGGCTCGACAATAGGCGCGGCCTCTTCCGGACCGCTTAAAATTTGCGGTTAAGAAAACGCTGCCTTTCCTGATGGTTATCAAAATCGAATGTGGCAGGGTTTCTGGAATGTGAACGTTGTCTCATAAGAGCATGTGCCATAACGGCACCCGCGTCGGTAAGCCTCAAGTAAGCTTTAAGTGGCAAAATCGAGACAGGATATCCCGTTATTCTTTTAGGTATTTTCCCGAAAAGGGCGCTCTCGATGATTTCATCTTCCGTTGCTTACGCGATATTGTCGAAAGATATGAAGACGAGCCTCGATCGTGTCGCATCCCAGTCGACCGTCAAGAGCAATGCCGATTACTATGCGGCGAACATCAACAAGGTCAAAGACGTAGACGATTTTCTCGGCAACTATAAGCTCTATAGCTATGCCATGGACGCCTACGGTCTCAGCGATATGACCTATGCCAAGGCCTTCATGAAGAAGGTTTTGGAGAGCGATCTGACCGACGCCAACAGCTTCGCCAACAAGCTGGCCGATTCCCGTTACAAGACATTCGCCGCCGCCTTTAATTTTCACACGGCAGCGCCACAGGCTCAGACCTCCTCTCAGGAGGACGACATGATCGGCCTCTACACGCAGTCGTATCAGGATAGCGGCAAGGACGCCGCGACCGAGTCTGCCTATTTCAAATCGGCGATGCGCGATGTGACGAGTGTCGATGATCTGGTCGGCGATCCGCGTCTCAAGGACTTCGTGTTCAAGACCTTCGGCATCGACGGCACTTATGTCTCGAACAGCTTCCTGAAGAATGTTCTGACGAGCGACGTCAGCGATCCGAACAGCTTCGTCAATACGCAGGCCAACGCCAAGTATCAGGATATGGCCAGCTACTTCAATTTCGCTGCCGACGGCACGACCGGTGCGACGCCGCAGCCGCCGCAGACTGCCACGCAGCAGACCGATCTGGTCAGCCGCGCCAATGCCAACGGCAAGGACTATTTCCAGTCGGCGATCGGCAGCATTGCCAATGTCGATCAGTTGCTGTCGGACCAGAAGCTCAACAATTTCGTCCGCGCGGTCTACAATGTCGGCAGCACCGTTTCGGATGCCGACCTGAAGACTTATCTGACCGATCCGACGGAAGCCGCGGCCAAAGGTTACACGACCCTCAACTCGGCCTTCAGCTTCAATGCCGATGGCAGTGTGAACGGCAGCGCGCAGACCGCCGCGCAGACGGTGACCGCCGCTACCCGCTTCGATCAGTCGACGGCTTACTACAAGCGGATCATGGAAACCGTGACCGGTGCCGACGATATCGTCGCCGATCCCGGCCTATCCTCCTATGTCAAGGTCGCCTTCGGCGTGCCGATGTCGATGACCGATGAGAATGTCACAAAGCTGCTGACCGATCCTGCTTACGCGGCCTCGGTGGGCGCGCCCGATGCGCCCTCGGCTTTCAATTTCAATGCCGATGGTTCGACGGTCGGCGCAGCGCAGACGACCGATCAGAAGAACGGCATCCTCGAGAAGTACACACTGAATTCTCTGCAGAAGGTCGTGGACTACGACGACGCACCAGGCGAGCCTGACGACGTCTATTACGTCACGCCAGCGGCGGCGGCCTTCAACAAGTCCTATTTCGAAAAGACGATCAAGACGATCACCAACGTCGATCAGCTGATGGCCGACGACCGCATGACGTCTTACATCAAGGCAGCCTACAGCCTTGGCAGGCATGGCTATGGTAGCGGTCTTGTCGACGGGCTTGATAATACCGGCCTGCGCCAGGTGTTGGTCAATTCGGGCCTCGCCGGCCAGCTTGGCCTCACAGAGCTTCACGACGCCTTTAACTTCAATACGGATGGGACGGTCACGTCGCCCGATGGTGCCCAGAGCGCTGCAGCTACCACGCAGACCTCGACGCAGTACATGAAGCGCTACGACGATGAAGCCAACGACTTCATGGATGACATCACCACGAACTACAAGAACCTCATTACCTCGAGCGTCGGCACAGGGACGTTCTCGGACGTCAAGAATATCAACGACTTCCTGCGCGACAACAAGCAGATCGACTTCAGCAAGAGAAACGACGACCTTCCCGACATGTATCATGTCGCGCTGCAGGCCTTTGGCTTGACGGAAGCGGACCTCCCGAAGTCGATGGCCCGCAAGGTGCTGACGAGCGATGCCTACGATCCGAAGGGCTATGTCGCTTCCTTGAAGGATGAGCGCATCACCAATTTCGCCCGCGCCTTCAACTTCGGCAGCGATGGCAAGATCGGTCAGCATCTGGCGCCGCTCTCCGACGCGTCGATGGCGAAATACGCGACCAACTACAAGTCGCACCTGCTGATGTTCATGGCTGACGGGCCGGCCAAGGACAAGGCATCGAAGGATGCGGCGAAGGACGTCGATGCGTTCGCCAAGGGCATGGACGATGTGAAGTCGCTGGACGACTTGCTGGGCAACACCAAGCTCACCGACTTCATCCTCAAGTCCGTCGGTCTCGACCCGAAGGACTACAAGAAGGATACGCTGAAGAAGATCTTCACCTCTGACCCCGCCGATCCGAAGAGCTACCTGAACACGAGGGCCGATACCAAGTTCAAGGACGTCGTCGCCGACTTCAACTTCGACAAGGACGGCAATCTGACGCGCTCCAAGCTTGGCGCGGTCCAGGACCAGGGTGCGCTCGACCGCACGCAGCAGGGCTATCTGGCGCAGACGCTGGAAACGCAGCAGGGGCAGAACAACGACGGCACCCGTCTTGCGCTCTACTTCACCCGCCAGGCGCCGAACATTACGTCGCTCTACACGATCCTTGGTGACAAGGCGCTGTTCCAGGTCGTCCAGACGGCCTTCAACTTGCCGAGCCAGGTTTCCAGCATGGATGTCGACAAGCAGGTGGCGATGCTGCAGAAGTTCATGGATCTGAAGGATCTCGGCGATCCCAAGAAGGTCGACAAGCTGGTGAAGCGCTTCACGGCGATGTACGACATCCAGAACAGCACCACCCAGGCGCCCGCCTTGCAGATCCTGACGAATGGCGGAACCACCAAGGCGGCCGGCGTCCTCGGTTAATCGAGGTTGACGACCTTGCCGGGGTTCATGATGCCGGCGGGGTCGAAGGCGCGCTTGATGCGGCGCATCAGATCCATCTCGATTTCGGAGCGGATCGCGGCGAGCTCGTCGCGCTTCAGCTGACCGATACCATGCTCGGCCGAGATCGAGCCGCCATGGGCGCGCACGATTCCATGCACGATCCCGTTCATTTCACGCCATCGGGCAATGAAGGCGTTCTTGTCGGCGCCGATGGGCTGCGAGATGTTGTAGTGGATGTTGCCGTCGCCCATATGGCCGAAGGCGCAGATGCGCGCGCCGGGCATCGCCGCCATCACGGCCTCGGCCGCTTCCGCCATGAAATGCGGGATCCGCGAAACTGGCACCGAGACATCGTGCTTGATCGAACCGCCCTCGGGCTTCTGCGCCTCCGACATGCTTTCGCGCATGTGCCAGAGCGCCTGCTGCTGGGCAACCGATGAGGCGATCGCCGCATCCTGTACCAGGCCTTCCTCAAAACCTTTTTCCAGAAGCGCGTTCATCATCCGCTCGGCGGTTTCGGCCGAATCCGAGGTCGAGATGTCGATCAGCACATACCAGGGGTGCGGGCTTTCCAACGGATCGCGTACACCGTCGATATGCTTGCTGGTGATCTCGACACCGAAGCGCGGCATCAGCTCGAAGCCGGTCAGCGAGGTGCCGCAAAGGCTGCCTGCCAGATTGAAGAGCGCCAGCGCGTCCTCGACGCTGCCGATCCCGGCAAAGGCCACCTGCTTGCCGAGCGGCTGCGGGAAGAGCTTCAGCACTGCCCCGGTAATGATGCCGAGCGTCCCTTCGGCCCCGATGAACAGGTCGCGGAGGTCGTATCCGGTATTGTCCTTCTTCAGCCGCCGCAGTCCGTCCCAGATCTCGCCGGTCGGCAGCACCACCTCGAGGCCAAGGCAGAGCTGGCGCATATTGCCATAGGCCAGCACCGCCGTACCGCCGGCATTGGTCGACAGGTTGCCGCCGATACGGCAGGAGCCCTCGGAGCCGAGCGACAGCGGAAACAGCCGCCCGTGCGCCTCCGCCGCCTTCTGCACTTCGGCCAGAATGGCGCCGCCGTCAGCAACCAGAACGTTGGCGACCGGATCCACATCGCGAATCTTGTTCATGCGCTCCAGCGAGATGATGATGTCGGACTTGCCTTCGCGTGGCGTCTGCCCGCCGACCAGCCCGGTATTGCCTGTCTGCGGCACGACTGCGGTGCCGGTCTCGGTGGCAAGCTTCAGGATCGCTGAGACTTCACCGGCATTGGCAGGCTTCAGGAGGAGAGGGGAGGAGCCGTGATAGAGGCCGCGGTTCTCGACCAGGTGCGGTGCAAGTTCGGCCTCGCTGCGCAGTGCATATTTTTCGCCGACGATGGCGGTGAAGCGGTCGAGAAGTTCCGGGGATACGCTCATCGGGGCTCGGTCCTTGTTATTCGCGCGGTGCGGCAGCGCGCCTCAGGCGGTCGTTGATCGCCTCGCCAAGTCCCTCATCGGGGATTGGTGAAAACGCGATCGTCGCCGCGCCGCTGGCATCGGCTTTCTTCATGTAGTCGAACAGGTTGGTGGCTGCCTCGGCAAGGTCGCCTGCGGGGCTGAGGTTCAGCTGGATTGCTGCATCTGCAATGCCGCGGATTTCAGCTCGCCCGAACAGGATCAGTGCCTCGCCAGGCAGGACGGCATCGGCATCGAGCCGCACGGCGGCACCCGGCGCATAATGCGAGGCAAGCATGCCCGGCGCTTCGATGGCTGCCGAGGCCTTCTTCCTGCGGCGCAGGCGCTTGCCCGCAACGCGCTCGATGTCCGCGGCTGCCAGCCCGCCGGGCCTCAGCAGTGTCATCTCGCCGTTCTCGACCTTGACGATCGTCGACTCGACGCCGACGTCACTCGCCCCCGCGTCGAGGATCAAACGGATCTTGCCGCCGAGATCATCGGCGACGTGGTCTGCGCTGGTGGCGCTGATCTTGCCGGACGTGTTTGCGCTGGGGGCGGCAAGCGGCTTTCCGAAGGTGCGGATCAGCTCGCCGGCAAAACCCTTCGGAATCCGGATCCCGACGGTGTCGAGCCCAGCGGTTGCCAGGGCATGAATGCCGCTCTGCTCTTTCAGCGGCAGCACCAGGGACAGCGGCCCGGGCCAGAAGGCCTCAGCCAGAAGCCGCGAGAGCGGATCGAAGACCGCATATTCCTCCGCCATCGCAAGGTCGGCCATATGGCAGATCAGCGGATTGAACTGCGGGCGGCCCTTGGTCTCATAGATCCGGGCAATGGCGGCGGGGTTGGTGGCATCGGCCGCAAGGCCGTAAACGGTCTCGGTCGGGATCGCCACCGGATAGCCTTCGCCAAGCACGGCAGAGGCTGCGCTGAGCGCGTCTTCCCTGCTTGCGGTAATGTCGATGATACGTGCCATGAACTGCCTATAATCTCAGGCAGTCCCTTATGCTCTTGAGCGCCTGCGATCAATATCAGAGCTGGCGAATGATTTCCCGGAGCTGCTCGTTGCGTGCGCCAAGCAGCAGGACGTTGCGGATCGCAGCCTGCGGATCGTCGGTGCGGAATAGCACGCCGTTGCCGCGCACCGACCGGTCGATCGTCATCTTCTCGGCCGTATGCTCGCCAGGCTTGATCGCCACGGCGAAATACATGCGCGAATATTGCATGTTGATCTTGTGGAAGAAGTTGTCGTTGTCGCCGATATCGGCATAGAAATTGGCGATATAGAAAGCCCAGCTGACTTCCTCGTAGCGCGCAAACTTGGTGCGCGAGGCCGTCACATGACAGTAGCCGAGATGCGGGCTGTCGCTGAGCGTCCGGTGAAATACCATCTTGGGGAACTGGATAGCCCGATGAAAGCCGTTGATCTGCTGATGTGCCTGGTTTCCGGCCGATTGCAGTTTACGGCCGGTCTTCTCGGCAACTTCGTCATGCGTCAGGTAGCGGCGCTCTTCCGCCAGCCAGTGAGCGCGGTCACGGGTGATCTTTCCCGTCCGCAGAAACTCGGAATGGGGCGCCGCAGGAGCCTCCTCCGGTCTGGTTTCGTCCTTGGCGTCGAAATAGCGAAGTTTCGCCATGATCCGCATTCCCGCGTTTGTCTCTGCCACAAGAATAGGAGTTCATGCTTAATGCGCCCTTAAGGCCGCCAATGGCATCGCCCCCCGAAAACTTGCAGTGCCATCGTGTCGTATCTGGGATAATATTGCCTTTGAGAAAGCGGAAAGCGGGCGGCGGCAGTTCTTCTTGTGATGTCGCAATCGAATGAAAAGAGTGGAAAATCCATCGGGGCTCCGATTTTCGCAGCCGCTCGTCATCCTGTCGTCAATTTCGAAGCCGATGTCGCTTTACAACCAAGAACCGGGGATGCCCGGTGCTTAAATGCCCCCATGACTAATGCTCCCGGAAGGGAGGGAAGCGATCGCTTCCAAAAGCCATGCCTTTGATGGCTGAGCCGATTGCACGAGGATATGCAAATGGACATTCGAAGCAACGTTTTGCGGCAGCTCAAAAACCGGCGCGAAGGCTTCAGCCTTGAGCAGCCCTTCTATATCGACGAGGATTATTTCAAGCTCGATATGGAAATGATCTATTACCGCGACTGGCTCTTCATGGGCCATGATTGCGAGCTGCCGAAGCCCGGCGCCTATTTCACGGTGCAGATCGGCCAGTATCCCGTCGTAATCGTTCGCGGCCGCGACAATGTCATCCGCGCCTTCCACAATTCCTGCCGCCACCGCGGCTCGCGCGTCTGCACCAAGGAGCATGGCTCGTCGGTCCGCCTCGTCTGTCCCTATCACCAGTGGGCCTACGATCTCGATGGCAAGCTCGCCTTCGCCCGCCACATGGGCGACGATTTCGACAAGAGCGGTTTCAGCCTGAAGCCGATCCATTGCGAAAGCTTCGGCGGCTATATCTTCATCTGCCTCGCCGACAAGGCGCCGGATTTCCAGCCGGTTCGCGACATGGTGACGCCTTACATGCTGCCGCATCGCCTCGCCGAAGGGAAGATCGCCTTCCAGAGCACCATCATCGAGAAGGGCAACTGGAAGCTCGTCTGGGAAAACAACCGCGAGTGCTATCACTGCGCCGCAAACCACCCGGAACTCTGCCGCACCTATCCGGAAGCCCCGAGCGTCACCGGTACCGATGGCGGTGTCGATGACCCGGAGATCGCCGGCCACTGGGCTCGCTGCGAGGCCGCCGGCCTGCCGAGCAAGTTCCAGATCTCGCCTGACGGCCAGTTCCGTACCGCGCGCATGCCACTGATCGAGGACGCCGAAAGCTACACCATGTCGGGCCGCCCGGCGGTCAAGCGCAAGCTGTCCGAGGACGTCACCATCGACCGTATCGGCACGATGCTGCTCTTCCACTATCCGACCACCTGGAATCACCTGCTCGGTGACCACGCGATCTCCTTCCGCGTGATCCCGCTCAGCGCCAACGAGACCGCGGTGACGACCAAGTGGATCGTTCACAAGGATGCCGTCGAAGGCGTCGATTACGATCTCGAAGAACTGACGCATGTCTGGACCGAGACCAACGACCAGGACCGCCGCATCGTCGAAGAGAACGCTTTCGGCATTCACTCGCCGGCCTATGAGCCCGGTCCCTATTCGATGCTGCACGAGGGCGGCGTCATGCAGTTCCTCGAATGGTACTCGAACTTCATGGTCAATCGCCTGCAGGGCGATCAGGCGAAGCTCTCAGTCGTCGCCTGACATTTGCGTGATCTTGCCAGCGCCGATGAGCCGGTTAATCTCCGGTTCATCGGCGCTTTCGTAATTTCAACCCGTGCTTGAAGAAAACGGTGCCGGGAACCTTTTCCGTCCCTGCGCGTTTGCTGACAGGCAAATTCCGCTCTTGGGATGGAGAACGACAATGATTGGTCTCAGTAAGAAGATTTCGGCCGCTGTGCTGTCCGCCGCTGTTGTCCTGACGAGCTTCCTGCCGTCTGAGGCCATGCCGCTGGCAGCAGCGCCGAAGGTCATTCAGCAGCAGGAACAGGCTTCCAGCATTCAGGACGTCCAGTATCGCCGCTATTATCCGCGCCGGGGCCCCGGCTGGTATGGCGGCTATCGTGGCTATCCGTATTATCGCAACGGCTACCGCCACTACAACGGCTACTGGTATCCGTTGGCTGCCTTCGGTGCCGGTGCGATCATCGGTGGTGCCATCGCTTCGCAGCCGCGCTACTATGCGCCGCCGCCCCGCTACGCCGCACCGCGTCTGACGGCCGCCCATGTGTCGTGGTGCGAGAACCGCTACCGCTCGTATCGTGCCTACGACAACACCTTCCAGCCGTATAACGGCCCGCGCCAGCAGTGCTACTCGCCCTACTGATACAAAGCGCATCGAGATGATAAAGGCCCGGCAGAGATGCCGGGCTTTTTGCTGTCAGAGAATGTTGACGCGTTTCAGCAGCCACCAGGCAAATACGATCGAGGCGAGGATCAGCGCCACCGCATATTCCGTTCCGCCCGACCCCTGGGCGAAGGGCAGATTAGCGGTGTTCATGCCGAAGAAGCCGGTGACCAGCGTCGGCGGCAGCAGGAAGGCGGTCATGATCGACAGGATGTAGAGGTGGCGGTTGGTCTCCGACGACAGCTTCGAGTCGATTTCTTCGTGCAGCAGCCGGGCGCGTTCCTGCAGCGCGTAGATGTCGTGATCGACCGTCTCCAGTCGGCTGGTCAGCCGCCCAGCGATGTCGTCGAAACCGAAGGGCATCTCGTCCTCGTCGGATGCCGAAGCCCGGCGCATCAGCGCCAGCACGTTTCTGAGGTGGCGGTGGAGGCGCACGACCGTGCGGCGCACCGGCGCCAGCCGCCGCCGCTCGTCGCGCGGCGTGTTGTCGTAGACGAAGTCCTCTATCAGGTTCAGCTCTTCCGTCAGTTCCATGACGACGGAGATCAACGTGCGCTGGAATTCGATCACCAGCAGCTCGAAGATATCGACCGGCCGTTCGAACTTTGCCGGGTTCTTTTCGATCATGATCCGCGCCCGGTCGGCGCTGCGCAGCGGCTGCAGCCGGGTGGTGACGATGAAGCGGCCGGAGATCGCAAAATGCAGCCAGCCGAGATCGGCGGTATCCTGGTCGAATTCGCGCTGGCAGTCGATGAGCGTGCCGTAGAGCATCTGCTCGTCGACGGTGAGCGCCGCATGGGTATCGCGCGTCGTCAGCGCCGACTTGGCATCCTCGGTCAGGCCTTCAAGCGTGTCCAGCAGCGCCGGGACGCGCGCATCGGCCAGGTTCAGATGCAGCCAGTAGAAACCGTCTCCGGCCGTCAGCTCCGCCGCCATCGCGCTGTTGTCAAGCCGGATCGCGGTCTTCGAACCTGCCGGGAAACGGTATGCCCAGATGAGGCCGGGGATATTGGCAGGCAGTGTATCCATCAGTCACCGGTCCTTCGCAAAGCCGTCATTCTCTTTTTTGCATTCCGCTCTAGAGATTCTCCATGACGTTTGTTTGCACAACGCTGCGAATAAGCAAGAGGCGAGACAACGTGGCGCAGCCCTGACACGCTTCAAAATCGAAATTGACGTTTACGTAAAAATCAATTAGCCCTGAGGCTGGAGGATGGCCGGTACCGATCACTGGCCGGATATGTGAGGAGACCATATGTACAAGGCGCCCGTCGAAGAGATCGCTTTCACGCTGAAGCATGTCGCCGGCCTGAAGGACGCGTTGGACAAGGGACTGTTCGGCGATCTCGGCGAAGATCTCGTCGATGCGATCCTGACGGAAGCCGGTCGCTTCGCCACGGATGAGGTCGCGCCGCTCGGAGAGATCGGCGATACGCAGGGCTCCCGTCTGATCGATGGCGGGGTCAAGACGCCGGATGGCTGGGCGAAGCTCTATCAGGACTGGATCGCCGGCGGCTGGAACGGCCTGACCGGACCGGAGGAATTCGGCGGGCAGGGGCTCCCAGTTCTCCTCAATGTCGCTGCCCTCGAAATGTGGAATTCCGGCGCCACCGCCTTCGCGCTCTGCCCGACGCTGACCATGGGCGCCGTCGAGGCGCTGACCGCGCACGGATCCAAGGATCTGCAACAGACCTATCTGCCGAAACTCGTCTCCGGCGAGTGGACCGGCACGATGAACCTCACCGAGCCGCAGGCAGGCTCCGATGTCGGCGCGCTCAAGAGCCGCGCCGAGCGCCGCGATGACGGCACCTACCGCATCTTCGGCCAGAAGATATTCATCACCTGGGGCGAACACGACGCCACCGACAATATCATCCATCTCGTTCTGGCCCGTCTGCCGGATGCGCCGGCGGGAACCCGCGGCATCTCGCTGTTCCTGGTGCCGAAATTCCTCGTCAACGACGACGGTTCGCTCGGCGCCCGCAACGACGTCTTCGTCCATTCGCTCGAGCACAAGATGGGCATCCACGGCTCGCCGACCTGCACGATGATCTATGGTGACGGCAAGTTCGGGGTCGAAAAGGGCGCCATCGGCTGGCTGATCGGCGAGGAGAACAAGGGCCTCAACTGCATGTTCACGATGATGAACAATGCCCGCCTGACGGTCGGCATGCAGGGCGTGGCGATCGCCGAAGCCGCCACCCAGAAGGCGATCGCCTTCGCCAGGGAGCGCACCCAGGGCAAGGCGCCCGGCTGGACCGGCTCCGGCATGAGCCCGATCATCGAGCACCCCGATGTCGTCAGGATGCTGCTGACCATGAAGGCGCTCACCCAGGGCTCGCGCGCCATCTCCTATGCCTGCGCCCACGCCATCGACATGTCGCATCACGCCGGAGGCGACACCAAGCACTGGCAGGAGCGTGCCGCCCTGCTGACCCCGATCGCCAAGTCCTTCTCCACCGACGCCGGCGTCGATGTCGCCTCGCTCGGCATCCAGGTGCATGGCGGAATGGGCTTCATCGAGGAAACCGGTGCTGCCCGCTTCCTGCGCGATGCCCGCATCGCCCCGATCTACGAAGGCACCAACGGCATCCAGGCAATCGACCTCGTCACCCGCAAGCTGCCGCTCTCGAATGGTGAGCATGTGAAAGGCTTCATCGCCGAGCTGAGCGATATCGCCGACGCCGTGCGCGGTTCGAACCTCTCCGGCTTCGGCGAAACCGCCGCCCGCCTCGACGCCGCCATCGCCGACCTGACGGAGGCGACGGAGTGGCTGATGAAAGCCCAGGCCGAAGGCAAGATCGCCGAAGCCCTCTCGGGCGCCACGCCCTATCAGCGTTTGTTCGGTCTGGTGCTGACCAGCGCCTATCTCGCCAAGGGCGGCCTCGCCAAGACCGGCGACGGTGCTGAAGAGGGCCGCATCGCGCTCTGTCGCTTTGCCGCCGAAAACCTGCTGTCCGAAACCGCTGCCTTGAAGGACCGCGCCGTCAACGGTGCCGCAAGCCTTGCCGCAGCCCGCGCCATCCTGGCCTGAGGATCCCCATGACCGACCACATCATCGTCGAGCAATCCGCCGAGCACCCGGGCGTCCAGATCATCCGCTTCAACCGTCCGGACAAGAAGAACGCCATCACCCGCGCCATGTATGTGCGGATGACAGAAGCACTGAAGGCCGCCGATGCCGATGATACCATCCGCGCCACCGCCTTCCTCGGCACCGAAGGCGCGTTTTCTGCCGGCAACGACATCGCCGATTTCCTCGCCGCCGCCATGGGCGGCAGCCTCGGCCACGAACTGCTCGATTTTCTCTACGCGCTGGTCAATTCCCGCAAGCCGCTGGTCTCCGGCGTCGATGGTCTGGCGATCGGCATCGGCACCACCATGCACATGCATTGCGATCTGACGATCGCCTCCCTCCGCAGCCAGTTCCGCACCCCCTTCGTCGATCTGGCGCTGGTGCCGGAAGCCGCCTCCAGCCTGCTCGCCCCACGCATCATGGGCCACCAGCGTGCCTTCGCGCTGCTGGCCGCAGGTGAAGCTTTCACGGCTGCCGAGGCACGCGATGCCGGATTGATCTGGAAGGTCTGCGCGCCGGGCGAAGTGGAACATCTGACGCTGACAACCGCAGGCAAGCTCGCCGCCAAGCCTGCCACCGCTCTGCGAATTGCGCGCGATCTGGTTCGCGGTCCGCGCGAAGAAATTATTGCACGTATAGATGAAGAAGCGCGTTACTTCACCGCGCAGTTGAAAAGTGACGAGGCAAGAAAAGCCTTCGAAGCTTTCATGCGGCGCTAATATAAAAACATAGGGTTTTAGCTAAATTTTAAGTGTGTTTTAATGCGACCCTACTAATCAGGAAGTGACGAATTGCCCGTTCGTCCAGGCGCATGACGCGCCTTGTGCAGCTTTGCCCCCAAGCCCCATCCGCCCGATCCGTTCCGCCGCGCAGTCCATCCGCGCAAACGGCAAGGTGGTAGACTTCGAAAGAACGCACTTGAAGAAGACGAATTTGATGACGCGCATTCTCGTCGCCGCGTCCGCAGTTGTCCTGGCGGCCTTTGCCGCCTTCTCCTTTTACATCAACTCCGTCCAGCGCGACGTTACCACCGCCTCGATCGAAGCCAATATCCAGTCCTCTGGCGAGCAGGCCGCACACAGCCTCGCCAACTGGATGAACGGCCGCGTGACGCTGACCGCCATGGTCGCGAACGCCATCGGCCGCGCGTCCGATCAGGCCGGGATCGAAACAGTGCTGCAGAACGACGTTCTCACCAGCCAGTTTGTCAGCACCTATTTCGGTGACGAACAAGGCGTCTTCACGATGTGGCCGAAGCTGCCGATGCCCGATGGCTATGACCCGCGCAAGCGTCCGTGGTATCAGGACGCCGTCAAGGCCAATGCCAGCGTCATGACCGAGCCTTATGTCGATGCGTCCAGCGGCGACCTGATCATCAGCGCTGCCGTTCCGGTTCAGCGCGATGGCAAGCTCGCCGGTGTCGTCGGCTCCGACTTCTCGCTCGAAACCATGGTCAAGATGATCAAGGAGATCGATCTCGGCGGCCAGGGCACGGCTTTCCTCGTCAACAAGAGCGGCCAGATCCTCATCCATCCCGATGCCAAGCTGGTCACCAAGACGCTGGCCGATGCCTTCCCGAAGCAGACCCCGAAGATCGGCACTGGCCTCGTCGCCACTGAATTCGCAGGCAAGCCCGTTCTCGTCAGCTTCATGCCGGTCGCCGGCCTGCCGACGGTCGAATGGTCTCTCGGCTTCGTCGTCGATAGCGACAAGGCCTTTGCCGCACTCAACGAATTCCGCATCGCCGCCACCATTGCCACTTTGCTTGCTGTCGGCCTGATGATCGCTGCCATGGCCTGGCTGCTGCACGGCCTCGTCGTCCAGCCGGTCACGGCGATGACCGCCGCGATGCAGAAGCTTGCCGCAGGTGATCTCTCGGCCGCCATTCCCGGCCAGGAGCGCCGCGACCAGATCGGCTCGATGGCCGAGGCCGTTGCGGTCTTCAAGTCGAACGCGATCGACCGCCAGCGTCTCGAAGGCGAAGCCGAAGAAGGCCGCTCGCTGACCGAGCGCGAGCGCCAGGAGCGCGAGGCACAGAAGGCCCGCGAAGCCGCTGAAATCCGCACCGCCGTCGATGCCCTTGGCGGGGCACTCGGCGCGCTGTCGGACGGCAACCTCGCGCACCGCATCGAGACGCCCTTTGCCGCCCATCTCGACCGCCTGCGCAGTGACTACAACAGCGCTGTCGGCAAGCTACATGGCGCTCTCCAGACCGTCGGCAGCAACGCCAATGCGATCGACGCCGGTGCAACCGAAATCCGCACCGCCGCCGATGGCCTTGCCCGCCGCACCGAGCAGCAGGCCGCTTCTGTCGAAGAGACCGCGGCGGCGCTGGAAGAGATCACCACGACGGTCAAGGATACCGCCCGCCGCGCCGAAGAAGCCGGCAACCTGGTTTCCAACACCCGCAACGGCGCCGAGAAATCCGGCCAGATCGTCCGCAAGGCCGTCGATGCCATGACGGGCATCGAACAGTCCTCGGAGCAGATCTCCAGCATCATCAGCGTCATCGACGATATCGCCTTCCAGACCAACCTGCTGGCGCTGAATGCCGGCGTCGAGGCAGCGCGTGCCGGTGAAGCCGGCAAGGGCTTTGCGGTTGTCGCCCAGGAAGTCCGCGAACTCGCCCAGCGTTCCGCCAAGGCCGCGAAGGAAATCGAGGCGCTGATCACCACCTCGAACGCCCAGGTCCGCTCCGGCGTGACCCTGGTCGGCGAAACCGGCAAGGCGCTGGAAGCGATCGTCACGCAGGTCCAGGAAATCAGCCGTCACGTCGGCGCAATCGTCACCGCCACCCGCGAACAGTCGACCGGTCTCCACGAGATCAACACGGCTGTTAACACCATGGACCAGGGCACGCAGCAGAACGCCGCCATGGTCGAGGAGCAGACCGCCGCCAGCCACGGCCTCGCCGCCGAGGCAGCCAAGCTGATGCAGCTGCTGTCGCAGTTCAATCTCGGCAGCGGCCAGTCCGGCGCTTCGTCGGGTCACCGCCGCGTCGCTTGATAAGGCCTGCTGTGAACTGAAAATGCCCGCGGAGACGCGGGCATTTTTGTTTTGGGACTCTCCCTCATTCCTGTGACAAGCACAGGAATGAGGGATGGAGACCACGCGATTCACAGAAAGATACACGGCCCGACCAGCCGCGGCCTACTTCTCCAGCGTCGCCACCACTTCCACATGCGCCGTCCAGAGGAACTGGTCGATCGGCGTGACGCTGGTGAGGCGATAGCCACCGGCGATGAGAATGGCGAGATCGCGCGCCAGTGTCAGCGGGTTGCAGCTGACGGCGACGACCTTCTTGACCGCGGAGCGCGCCAGCTCCTGGCTCTGGAATTCGGCGCCAGCGCGCGGCGGATCGAAGACCACAGCGTCGTAATGCTTGAATTCTGCCGTCATCAGCGGGCGGCGGAAGAGGTCGCGCTTTTCGATGCTGACGGGCTTCAGCCCCTGCGCCTTGCGTGCCGCCTGGTCGAGCGCGGCGAGAGCCTTGTCTTCGCCTTCCACGGCATGCACCCGGCCGATACGGGCAAGCCTCAGCGAGAAGGTGCCGGATCCGGCAAAAAGATCGGCGATGCGCTTGGCCTTGCCGACATGGGCGACGACCAGCTCAGCCATTGCGTCTTCCGCCGGCTTGGTCGCCTGCGTGAAGCCGCCTGATGGCGGCGAAACCTGGACGCCGCCGAAATCGACGACCGGCTTGGCAGGTTCGACCAGAATTTCACCATTCAGCGAAACGCGGGCGATGCCGCGCATCCCGAGCACGGTTTCCACCGCCTTGCGGCGCTGCTGGTCGGAAAGCTTCTTGATGCCGTCGACGGCAAGGTCGAGCCCGGACGCCGTCTCCAGCACGGAGATGCGGAAGGCTTCGGCATTGGCCGCCATGGAGGCGCCGATGGCCTTGATCGCCGGCAGCCGGGCCATGATCCCCGCCGACGAGATGGGACATTCCTCGATATCGACGATGTGGTGGCTTTCGGCCTGATTGAATCCAACAAGCATATCCTTCTCGGTCTTGCGCGCCGCAAACACCACGCGGCGGCGCTCGCCGGGATGGGCCGCAACCAGCTCGCCGACCTCGGCCTCGATGCCCTGCGATTTCAGCGCGTTGACCACCAGCTGCCGCTTGAAGGCGCGGTAGGGCGCATCCGCAAGATGCTGCAGCGTGCAGCCGCCGCAGGTGCCGTTGACGCCATCGGGGCCAAAGTGGCGGCAGGCAGGTTCCCGCCGCTCCGCCGACGCCTTGGCGATCGACATGATCGTGCCCTGTCTCTTCACGCGGGCGATCGCCACCTCTTCGCCGGGCAGCGCAAACGGCACATAGATCGGGCCGTCCTTGCCACTGGCAATGCCGTCGCCCTGTCCGCCGAGTTTCTGGATGGTGACTGTTTCGGTGCTCACGGCTTTGTTCCTGCGAGTAGATATTCCTGGTTGCCATCGCCGCCGGCAATGGGGGAGGCGATGAGCCCAAGGCTCTTCCAGCCCATCTCCTCTACGAACCAGCGTTCCAGCGAAGCCGCTACATCGGGCGCCGAAGCGGGATCCTTGAGCATGCCGCCCTTGCCGATCGCCTCGCGCCCGGCCTCGAATTGCGGCTTGACGAGCAGAACCGCGGTCGCACCGCTTTCGGCGATCTCAAGGGACGGCGCCACCGCCAGCCGCAGCGAGATGAACGACACGTCGGAGACGATGAAGGTCACGTCATGGCCGACATCGTCGGCTGTCAGGTTGCGGGCGTTGAAGCCTTCGATATTGGCGACACGCGGATCGGCGGCAATGCGCGGATGCATCTGCCCATGCCCGACATCGATCGCCGTCACATGGGCCGCACCGCGCTCCAGCAGCACCTCGGTGAAGCCGCCGGTCGAGGCGCCGATATCGAGACAGTGGTGTCCCGCGGGATCGAGAGAGAAATGGTCGAGCGCCGCCGTCAGCTTCAGGGCTGCGCGCGAGACATAATCCTGCGCCGGATCGTCGATTTCGATCGCGGCGTCGTCGCCAAAGAGCGCTCCGGCCTTGGTGACGACCTTGCCGCCCACCTTCACCGTTCCGCGGTTGACGGCATCGCGCGCCCGCGAGCGGCTGGCGAAAAGGCCGAGGCTGACGAGAAGCTGGTCGAGACGCTGTGTATTGTTCTGTTCGGACATGGGCTGTCCATGACTGGCAAAGCCCGCGCTTGCAAGCCTTTTGTTGCACGGCTGCCGTTGACGCCTCTTCGCGTTCGGCGATAATTCTGCCCTTGGTCATGGGGTAGGGGAGCGAAGCGGCATGGCAATTTCGAGAAGCTTGGCCATTCTTGCCGCCACAGCCTTTGCCGCCCCGGCGCTCGCCAACGATACGATGGCCGAGCTGAAGACCGGCGGCCTCACCTTTATCGAATCCCCCGATGTCAGCATGGAAAGCGAGGCGCTTTTCATCTCGGAGAAGGAGGTTCGCGTCGACTATGTCTTCGAAAACAGCGCCGACAAGGATGTCGAGACGCTCGTCGCCTTCCCGATGCCGGATCTTCCCGGCCATGTCGAAAGCGATATCGCCATTGCCAATTCCGGCAGCGACAACTTCCTCGATTTCATCGTGACGCAGGATGGCAAGCCGATCGCCCCGGCGCTGCAGCAGCGGGCGATCGCCGCCAGCATCGACGTGACGGACGACCTGAAAGCACGCAACATCCCGCCGCTTCCTTTTGCCGATGGCACCTATGCGGCGCTGGAAAAACTGCCCGATGATGTCAAGCAGGACTGGCTTTCCCGCGGTCTGCTCTACGACGATGTCTATGACAACGACGGCAACGGCATGAAACACCACATGACACCGCTCTGGACGCTGCGCTCGACCTATTGGTGGAAAACCGTCTTTCCGGCCAAGGCGAAGGTGACGGTTTCGCACCGCTACACGCCGAGCGTCGGCGGCACTGTGGCGATCAGCTTCCTGGAAGAAGGGGAGGCCAAGGGCGATCGCTATGCTGACTACATCAGGCGCTACTGCATGGACCAAGGCTTCGTTAAGGCCGCGCAGAAGCTCGCCAAGGGGCAGGAAAATGGCGGCCCGAACTACACCGAAAGCTGGATTTCCTACATCCTCAAGACCGGCGCCAACTGGAACGGCCCGATCAAGAACTTCAAGCTGATGCTGGACAAGGGCAAGGCCAAAAACCTCATCAGCTTCTGCGGCACCGGTGTGAAGAAGACCGGCCCCACCACTTTCGAGATGACGGCGACCGATTTCTGGCCAGAACAGGACCTCGATATTCTGATCCTCAATGCACCGGATGAATAGCACACCCAATATTTGTGCGGTGCAAACTTAAACAATTTTAAAGCCCCGCCCCATAGGTTCGGGACGATTGCAGCGGTTCGCTTGAATCGCTTTCGCCATGATGGCACGCATTTCCCTGCCCGCAGTTCATGTTCCTTCCGATTTTCCGTCTGCCGCCGCTGCCCATCGGCGGCCCGTCCTTTGCCGCGCCGATTATTTGCCAGGAGAATTACCGGTGTTCGCCAATATCTCACTCAAGGGGAAGCTCGCGGCGACGTTCGCAGCCCTCATCGTCATTTTCGTTGCCGTCTCGTCCTATGTTTATGTCAAGGCCGGCGCTTCATCCGCCGCCGCCGCCCAGCAGGAGAAATCCGAGCTGCTCGTCAACCAGATCGACGACGCGCTGCAGGCCATGCTCGAGCAGGCCGTCAATCTGCGCGGCTTCATTCTCTTCCGCTCCGACAGCACCTATGGCGATATTTTCGCCAACCGTGAGCGCATGCTGAAGGCGATCGCCTCGGCCAAGGAAAGTGCGGCAGACGAACCCGCCGTGCTCGACATGATCGACGGCATGCAGAAGGCTGCTGACCTCTATTTCCACGAGCTCGCCGAGCCGCAGGCCAAGGCCCGCAAGGAAACCGAAACCCCGATCGCCGACGTCGTCAAGATCGGCGTCAACGCCACCAAGGGCCAGCTCGACGGCTTCCGTCAGGCCTCCGCCAAAATCAAGGCCGCCGCCCGCGACAAGTCTGCTTTGCTCGCCGCCATTCAGGCCGATGCCGATAGCGATCTGAACAACACGCTGCTCTTCGGCGGCATCGGTGCCTCGCTGGCCGCCGCCGTTCTCGCATGGCTGCTGTCGCGCGCCATCGTTCAGCCGATCATCGGTATGACGGCTGCCATGGACCGCCTCGCAAGCGGCCACCACGACGTCGACGTTCCGGCCCTCGACCGCCGCGATGAAGTCGGTCGCATGGCCCAGTCGGTTCTGGTCTTCAAGGAAGCTGCCGCCGAAAAGCTGCGGCTATCAGGCGAAACCGACCGTATGCGCGGCGAAGCCGAACGCCAGCGCCTGCTCTCCGATGAGGACAAGGCCCGCGAAGCGGCCGAAATCCGTTCGGCGATCGAAGGTCTCGCAACAGGCCTCTCGAACCTCGCCAATGGCGATGTCGCGAGCCGCATCACCACGCCGTTCTCTCAACAGTTCGACGGCCTGCGCACCGACTTCAACAATGCCGCGGGCAAGCTGCAGGCAACGCTGCAGTCGGTCGGCCGCAACGCCTCGGCGATCAATGCCGGTGCCGGTGAAATCCGCTCGGCCGCCGACGATCTCGCCCGTCGCACAGAGCAGCAGGCCGCAGCCGTCGAAGAGACCGCCGCAGCCCTCGAAGAGGTCACGACCACTGTTCGCGACAGCGCCAAGCGCGCCGAAGATGTCGGCCATCTGGTCGAGCGAGCCCGTGTCGGCGCCGAGCGCTCCGGCGACGTCGTCCGCAAGGCCGTCACCGCCATGGAGCAGATCGAAAAGTCCTCGGGCGAGATCAGCAACATCATCGGCGTCATCGACGATATCGCCTTCCAGACCAACCTTCTGGCGCTGAATGCCGGTGTCGAAGCCGCGCGTGCCGGTGAAGCCGGCAAGGGCTTTGCGGTTGTCGCGCAGGAAGTGCGTGAGCTTGCCCAGCGCTCGGCGCAGGCTGCCAAGGAAATCAAGGCGCTGATCAACACGTCAGGGGAACAGGTCAATACCGGCGTTTCGCTGGTCGACCAGACTGGCAAGGCGCTGGCCGAAATCGTCAACGAGGTCCAGGAGATCAACCGCCACGTCGGCGCGATCGTCACCGCCACCCGCGAACAGTCGATCGGCCTGCAGGAGATCAACACTGCCGTCAACAACATGGACCAGGGCACGCAGCAGAACGCCGCCATGGTCGAGGAACAGACGGCCGCCAGCCATTCGCTGGCGCAGGAAGCCGCATCCCTCGACGCGCTCCTGCATCAGTTCAAGCTCGGTGCCGCCGCAGCCGTTGCCGTCGCCCCGCGCGCGGCAGTCGCCCAGCCGGCCTCCCGCCCGGTCGCCTCACCGGCCCGGGCTCTGAACAACCGCGTCGCCTCCGCATTCGGCGGCAGGACTGCAACGGCCGCTGCGGCCGTGCAGGAAGATTGGGAAGAGTTTTGAGACGAGCCTGATTGTCTGACACAGGGCCTCCGAGGGAAACTTCGGGGGCCTTTTTGTTTTTGGGCGTTTGCGAGTGTGGCCCTTAATCCCAGGTGCAACGAGTTGCACCTGAAACCTTGGGGCACCTTCTCCCCGAGGGGACAAGCGAGTGAGAACGAAAGGCCCGCTCCAAACTCGAGCTTCCCCTCTCCCTCGGGTAGGGTGAGGGGGCTCCGGGTCAGGCGTTTTGCGATTTACCCCGCAACCCCAACCGCAGCACTGCGACCGAGCGCCCGGAATACCGTCGAGACAATCCCGGCGCGATCCAGCCCTGCATGGGCATTCATCGCCTCGGGCTTCGCCTGCTCCATCCAGATGTCAGGCATCACCAGCGATCGCACCTTGAGCCCGTTGTCGAGCAGGCCTTCCATGGCCAGGAACTGCATCACGTGGCTGCCGAAGCCGCCGACGGAGCCTTCCTCGATGGTGATCAGGATTTCGTGGTGGGCGGCGAGCTGGCGGATCAGGTCGTGGTCGAGCGGCTTGGCAAAGCGCGCATCGGCAACGGTGGTCGAAAGACCGGCCGCATCGAGATCTTCGGCGGCGAGCAGGCTGTCCGCAAGACGCGTGCCAAAGGAGAGCAGCGCCACCTTGGTGCCTTCCTTGACGATCCGGCCCTTGCCGATCTGCAGGATTTCGCCGCGCACCGGCATTTCGATGCCGACACCTTCGCCGCGCGGATAGCGGAAGGAGATCGGGCCGGCATCATAGGCAGCGGCGGTGCGCACCATATGCTTCAGTTCCGCCTCATCGGCAGCCGCCATCACCACGAAGCCGGGAAGGGCTGCGAGGAAGGTCGTATCGAAGGAACCGGCATGCGTCGGCCCGTCGGCGCCGACGAAACCGGCGCGGTCGATCGGGAAGCGGACGGGCAGGCCCTGAATGGCGACGTCATGGACGACTTGGTCATAGGCGCGCTGCAGGAAAGTCGAATAGAGCGCGGCAAACGGCTTGTAGCCTTCGGCGGCGAGACCGGCGGCGAAGGTCACCGCGTGCTGCTCGGCGATGCCGACATCGAAACAGCGTGCCGGATAAAGGCTTGCCAGCTTGTCCAGGCCGGTGCCGTTCGGCATGGCGGCGGTGATGCCGACGATCTTGTCGTCGAGCTCGGCTTCCTGCGCCAGCGCTTCGGCGAAGACGCTCGTATAGCTCGGCGCATTCGGCTTCACCTTCGCCTGCGCGCCGGTGATGACGTCGAACTTGTTGACGCCGTGATACTTGTCGGCAGCAGCTTCGGCCGGCGGATAACCCTTGCCCTTCTGGGTCACGACATGGATGAGAACCGGACCTTCCGCATGGTCGCGCACATTGCGCAGAACCGGCAGCAGGTGCTCGAACGAGTGACCGTCGATCGGGCCGATATGGTAGAAGCCCATTTCCTCGAACATCGTCCCGCCGGTCACGTAGCCGCGGGCATGCTCGACGGCGCGGGTAATCGCGCGGTCGACCTTCTTGCCGAGATAGGCGGTCAGTTTCTTGCCGAAATCACGGAAGCCCATATAGGTGCGGCCGGAAGCGAGACGCGCCAGATAGGCGCTCATCGCGCCGGTCGGCGGGGCGATCGACATGTCGTTGTCGTTGAGGATAACGATCAGCCGGGCGTCCAGCGCACCGGCATTGTTCAGCGCCTCATAGGCCATGCCGGCCGACATCGCGCCGTCGCCGATCACGGCGATCACCCGCTTGTCGGTCTTGTCGAGCTCGGCGGCGACAGCCATGCCGAGACCTGCGGAGATCGAGGTCGAGGAATGGGCGGCGCCGAAGGGATCGTATTCGCTTTCGGCACGGCGCGTGAAGCCGGACAGGCCGTTTTCCTGGCGCAGCGTGCGGATACGGTCGCGGCGGCCGGTCAGGATCTTGTGCGGGTAACACTGGTGGCCGACGTCGAAGATCAGCCGGTCGTCAGGCGTGTTGAAAACGCTGTGGATGGCGATCGTCAGCTCGACGACGCCGAGGCCGGCACCCAGATGTCCGCCCGTTCGCGAGACAGCGTCGATCATCTCGTCGCGGACCTCGCGCGCAAGCTGCGGCAGCTCGCGATCATCGAGCTTGCGCAGGTCGGCGGGATAGGTGACCTGATCAAGCAGCGGTGTCTTCAGCGGGTTTGTCACGGGCGGGCGCTCTTTCTTGTCATTCTAGGCTTATGCTTATTCCGATTAAATTGCGGCAAAACAAGTGCGTTTCAAGAACCGCAACCCCGCCATTCTAGAGAAGTTCAGCCCTCAGGCAAAGGCACGAATTCCTCTTCATCCCCCGGAACGATGTCGAAACGGCCGGTGCGCCATTCTTCCTTGGCCTTCTCGATGCGCTCTTTCGAGGAGGAGACGAAATTCCACCATATGTAGCGCTTGGAATTCAGGGCCGCGCCCCCGAAGAGCATCAGGTGACAGCCCTCGCTTCCTGCCTCCAGCGTGATCGGATCGCCCGGCCGGAAAACCAGCAGCTGATCGGCTGCAAACCGGTCTCCCGCGATAACGACCTCGCCCGAGAGCACATAGACCGCACGCTCTTCATGGGCTGCAGCAAACGGAAACTTGGCGCCCGGCTGGATGTTGATGTCGGCATAGAGCGTATCGGAAAACACCTTGACCGGCGATTTCAGGCCCTCGAACGAACCGATGACGACACGGCCGCGAATGCCGGTATCCTCGATGAGCGGCATCTCGCTCTTTTCGGTATGGGCGAAGGCCGGATCGATCTCTTCCTTGTCGTCAGGCAGCGCCAGCCATGTCTGCAAACCGGACATCAGCAGCGGATGACCGCGCAGATTGTCGGGTGTGCGTTCCGAATGCACGATGCCGCGCCCCGCCGTCATCAGGTTGATATCGCCCGGGCGGATCACCTTTTCGGTACCGAGACTGTCGAGATGACGGATTTCGCCGTCGAAGAGATAAGTAACCGTCGAAAGCCCGATATGCGGATGCGGCTTCACATCCAGCGCCTCATCCGGCTTCAGGATCGCCGGTCCCATCCGGTCGAAGAAGATGAACGGCCCGACCAGCCGCCGCTGCCGCGTCGGCAGCGCACGCCGCACCTGGAAACCGCCGATATCGCTGGTGCGCGGAATGATCAGATTCTCGATCGCATCACAGGCGAAGGCGTCGCCGGGCAGGGGATCTTTACCGGGGAAGAAGGACATCTGTTCTCTCCAAACTGAGGCGCCAAGTTAGCCGCATAAGGCAGCGAGCGATAGCAAAAGTTCCTATGTCACTTGACGACATATGGCGCATGAAGACATAGTTCCTATATGAAAGCGGAACTCGTCATTCGTGAACGCATCGTTTTCGGTGACGGCGCGATAATTGAAATAAGGATCTGGCGTGTTCCGGTGCAGGTGCCGGGTTCGACGCACTGGCTGAAATACTCGCTTTTCTACGGAAGGCCCGGTTCGCGCCTGATAGGTTACGACAACGAGCGCGGAAAAGGCGACCATCGGCATTACGGCAATCGCGAGGAACGCTACACGTTTGTGTCGATCGAACAAATACTCGAAGATTTCGGAAGTGATGTCGAGAAGCTGAGAGGGGAACGGATATGAGCAAGGATATCGAACTGCATATCGGCGGCTCCTTTGCCGACACCGCGAAGCGCGTTGCCGATGCCTGGCACAGGGCAGAAGCGGGTGAAAGCGTAACGGAAGATCATCTGACCTTCGTCGGCTGGGATGCTTTTTCGCGCACCATGACGGCCAAGCGTCTTGAGCTGCTACGCCACCTGCACCGGCATCCGCAGACCAGCATCTCGGCGCTGGCGAAAAGCCTCAAGCGCGATTACCGGCGGGTGCACGAAGACGTCGAGATTCTTTCCGAAGCCGGTCTCATAGAGCGCGACGGCACTGGTTTGCGCGCTGGGTACGACGAAATCAGGACAGTCATCGCCCTCTAGCAATCAGGCCCCGTCGAGTGGCTCCACGCCCTGCGGCTTGCCGGCGCGGTCGAGGCGGATCTTCTCGATGCGGTTTTCGGCTGCGGAAAGCAGGGTCTCGCAATGCTTCTTCAGCGCTTCGCCGCGCTCGTAGATTTCGATCGATTCATCCAGCGCCACGTCGCCGCGTTCCAGGCGGGCAACAATGCTTTCGAGTTCGGCCACGGCCTTTTCGAAGGAAAGACCTGAAACTTCAGGCTTGGCGCTGTCAGTCATACTCAACCCTTCATCAATCGAAGCACATGCAGGCCTGCCGATTCGGCGAGGCCTTCGAGATCATATCCGCCTTCCAGCAGGCTGACGACCCGATTGGAGGCGCTTTTGTCGGCTATCTCCAGCAATCTTCCCGTCGCCCAGTCGAAATCCTCGCCGACCAGATTGATCTGCGCCAGCGGATCGCGGTGATGCGCGTCGAAGCCCGCAGAGATGATGATCAGGTCCGGCCGGAAGTCGTTGAGCGCCGGCAGCACGCGGGACTTGAAGGCTTCGCGAAAGTGGTCGCTGCCGACATTCGGCGAGAGCGGCGCATTGACGATCGTGCCGTGCTTGCCGGTTTCGTCCTTGGCGCCGGAGCCGGGATAGAGCGGCATCTGGTGCGTCGAGCAGAACAACACCGAGGGATCGTCCCAGAAGATGTCCTGCGTGCCGTTGCCGTGGTGCACGTCCCAGTCGACGATCGCGACACGTTCGGCGCCGTAACGCTTCTGCGCATGGCGGGCGGCAATCGCGGCATTGTTGAAGAAACAGAAGCCCATTGCCTTGCTCTTCTCGGCATGGTGGCCGGGTGGCCGCGCGGCCACGAAGACGTTGTCTGCCTTGCCGGTAAACACATCATCGATGGCAGCCATGGCGCCGCCGACGCCGGTCAGCACCGCCTGCAGGCTCTTCGAGCTGGCATAGGTGTCAGCTTCCAGCTGGTTGATCTCGCCTTCTTCCTCGGGAATCTGCCGCATGACGGCGATCAGGTGCTCTTCCGGATGGGCGAGCAGAACCGCGTCCTCGTTGGCCTGCGGTGCCTCCTTGCGGTCCAGCCGCTCGAAGTTCGGATGGCCGAGCGCGACGTTGATCGCGCGCATCCGGTCCGGCCGTTCGGGGTGGCCTTCAGGCGTGACATGCTCAAGAAAGATCGGGTGTTCGTAAAGGCGGGTGCTCATGGCGACACTCTTATCCTCTGGGCCTGTCATGATCCACAGCAGATGGTGCCGGGCATGGCTATTTCAACAGGTGTGCACCGTCGCGTGCCTATCATCGCAAGCGTTTACTTCATCTCTGGCGGCGCCTAGTGTCCGCGCGGGGCAGGGGGAAGACAATTCGATGGCAAAGCCGAAACGCAGCAATGTGGCGCAGATACGAATACCGTTCCGGGATGTGGACATGAACGGTCAGATGTTCCTCGCGTCCTATATTTCCCACGCCGAAGCGGTGCTTGCGGGCTTCTGGTCGATGCGGCCGGAGCTTGATGACGAACCACTCTATGTGGCCGCCAAAGTATCCTGCACGCTGCACCGCCCGCTTGCCTATGACGAGGAGGCGATCTTTACCGCGACCGTCGACAAGATCGGCCTTCGCTCCGTCGGCTTCATCATTTCCGTCGATGCCAAGGCAGACCGGGCCGCCGAAGTGGAGCTGACCTGGCAGGCGCGCGGGCGCGAAAGTGGCGAGCCGGTCGCGCTGCCGGAAGAGACGCGCGACTGGCTCTACAGTTTTCTCGATTAGGCGCGCACCGGCAGCAGCGGATAACCAACCATCACGGCGCGGCCGACCAGCGCTGCGACAAAGGCCTTGGCGACGTCACCCGGCACGAAGGCCATGGAGCCGACAAAGGCCTGCTCGAGGTTGACGCCGCTGACCAGTGCCAGATAGCCGATGCCGAAGGCATAGAGCACGACGATCCCGCCGATCATCGCCGACAGGAAGAAGCCGACCGTCTGCACGAGGCCGGATTGCTCGGCCTTGACCAGGCGCTCGCTGAGATAGCCGGTGGTGAAGGCGGCAAACAGCCAGCCGATCAGGAAGCCCGTCGTCGGCGCAGCAAAGGCGGCAAGTCCGCCGCGGCCACCGGAGAGAACCGGCAGGCCGATGGCGACGAGCACCCAGACGATCAGTACGGCAACCACGCCGCGGCGTGCGCCAAGCACGACGCCAGCCATCATCACGCCCATCGATTGCGCGGTGATCGGCACTGGAATGAAGCCGAGCGTGATCGGCGGCAGAATGCCGAGCGCCACGATGATCGCGGCAAAAAGGGCAGAGAGGACAAGGTCGCGGGTGCTCATTGCGGGCTCCGTGTTTACGATCGGTTAACTGACATGCCGCCGAATGCCGCGCGCGTCAATTGCCGCGGCAATGTTATCCGCATCTCTGAGCGTCAGGATGATCAGCGGCGCCAGCATCGTCACCGGACGGACCCTGATGCCGCGCGCCGCATGCGCTTCCTTGATCGCCTGATAGCGGCCTAGAATCTCCGGCACGAAACGCACGACGAGCCCGACCGCCAGCCCGACATCGTTGGCCTGCACCAGCCCCAACCGCTCGAGCGGGCGGGCAAGCAGCGTGATCTCGTCGATGAATTCGGCGATCGTCGTTGTCGCCGTCACGGCGGCGGCAAAGAACATCAGCGACGTCAGCCTGAGAAGCGCGACGACGGCGCCGTGCCAGGGATTGAAGGCAAGACTGAACAGCGCGACGATGCCGATCGTCAGCAGCACCGGCTTCAGCCGCTGCAGTGCCTGGGCAAAGGGAATGCCGAGCCGGAAATAGAGCATGGCACTTGCCAGCACGGCAAATGACAGCAGCGGAATATCGCGCGTGGTGAAAAGAATGATGCCGAGGATAGCCAGCACGAGCAGCTTGGCGCGCGCCGGCAGCCGGTGCATGAGGCTGTTACCCTCGACATAAAGCGATTGCATCAGCCGGCGATCTCCCGGTAGCGCCCGATCGCCTCTGCCGCCGGCGCGTCGGCGGCAAGTGCCCCCTCGTGGAAAACCAGCACGCGGCCGAAACCGGCAATCAGCTCCAGGTCATGGGTGATGACGACGGCATTCTCCGGCAGGCCCTCGATCAGCTGCTGCACCAGCGCCCGGTTCTTGAGATCCAGCTGGTTGGTCGGCTCGTCGAGGATCAGGATATCGGGGCCGGTGACGAGCACCGAGGCGAGCGCTGCGATCTGGAGTTCGCCGCCGGAAAGCTCGTGCGCCCGCCGGCTGCCGAGATGGGCCGCGTCGAAGCGCGCCAGGACGGCTTCGACCTTTGCCTCGATCTCGGATTTCGGCACGCCGCGGCTCTTCAGGCCGAAGGCGATATCATCCTTCACGATCGGCAGGATGATCTGGTTCTGCGGCTGCTGGAAGATGAAGCCGACATCGCCAAGCGCGCCGCGCTCATCGGCCGTGTCGCGGCCGTTGACGAGCACGCGTCCGGCCGTTGGCTTGGCAAGTCCGTTGATCAGCCGCGCGAAGGTCGTCTTGCCGGAGCCGTTCAGCCCGATCACGCCGATGCGGTTTTCGGCAAGCAGCAGGCTGAGTGGCTGCAGCGCCTGGCGCGCGCCGTAGCTGACCGCAGCGCCTTCGAAACGGATGTCCAAATTCAGTCCCTCATAGATCAGGCGCAAGCTTCTACAGCGACGGCGCGGAAAGTGCAAAAGCGGGTGGCTAGGAAGATTTTCCGGCATATGATGAGGCCATGACGAATCTGCTCTCGAATGCCGATGCCCGCCGCGTCTTCATTGCCAAGCAGGGGCTGAGCGCACCGCCGAACCGCGCCTTGACCAAGGACGGGCTCTTGCAGCTCATCCACGATCTCGGCTTCGTGCAGGTCGACAGCATCCAGACGGTCGAGCGCGCCCATCACCAGATCCTGTTCTCCCGCAACCAGACCTACCGGCGCGAACACCTGACCTCGCTTCTGGAAAAGGACGGCGCGCTGTTCGAACACTGGACGCATGACGCCTCGATCCTGCCGAGCGCCTTCTTCAAATACTGGAAACACAAGTTCGTCCATCAGGAGGAAGTGCTGGTCGAGCGCTGGCGCAAATGGCGTGGCGAGGGTTTTGAGGATGCCTTCGAGGAAACCTACGATCGCGTCGTCGCAAACGGGGCCATCCTCGCCCGCGATATCAAGGCGGATGGCCATGTCTCCGGCGGCTGGTGGAACTGGCATCCGAACAAGACGGCGCTCGAATATTTCTGGCACACCGGCAAGTTCGCCATTGCCGGGCGCTCGAACTTCCAGAAGATCTACGACCTCGTGGAAAGGGTCATCCCGGACGAGTTCCGCGAGCCCGAAGTCGATCGCGAAGAGTTCATCGACTGGGCCTGCCGCAGCGCGCTCTCCCGCCTCGGCTTTGCCACATCAGGCGAGATCGCCGCCTTCTGGAACCTGATTTCCCCCGAAGCCGCCAAAGCCTGGGTTGTCTCCCATCGCGACGAACTCACCGAAGTGATCATCGAACCGGCACTCGGCGGCAAACCGCGCCCATCCTGGGCGCTTGCGGAGTTCCCGGCCACGATAGACGGTTACCCGGATGCGCCGCCGCGCATCCGGGTGCTCAGCCCCTTCGACCCGATGATCCGCGACCGCAACCGCACCGAACGCCTCTTCGGCTTCTTCTACCGCATCGAGATCTTCGTTCCCGAGCCGAAGCGTGAATATGGCTACTACGTCTTCCCGCTGTTGGAAGGTGACAAGCTGATCGGCCGGATCGACATGAAGGCTGACAGGAAGAAGGGCACGCTGGATGTGAAGCGTTTGTGGCTGGAACCGGGTGTGCGGGCGTCCGCCGGACGTCTCGACAGGCTCGCTGCGGAGCTCGACCGCGTCGCCCGCTTTGCCGGCGTAGAGCGCGTGATCCTTGCCGATGGCTGGCTCGGGTAGTTGATGCCAGTCGTTTGAATTTTAAGCAGTTTTTTCGAAATTACCCGATGTTAATCTTGACGCCGGTTTACCATGCCCATGCCAAACTTGTTAAGCACCGTTCCCCTACGGTTGGCGCATGAAAACGCACCCCATCAGATACGCCGCATGGTTGGCTTGGAACGACCTGGGCCGCAGGGTTAGGGCTCTGATCCGCAACCGCCGCGACGCTCGTGCCGCGGCGGCCTCAACGCTCTCGCCGAGCGAACAGCGAGAGCCGATGAAGCCGGTCGCGGTAAAGTCGGCGCTGATCGACGCGGTCTATTTCAGCCAGGAGGATGGCCGGCTTCGGGTATGCCTCAGCAATGGCGAGGACCGGACCTTCGAGGGCGTCAACGAGGCGCATGTGATTGCCATGGTCACCTCGCAGTCGCCGGGCAAATATTACATGCGCAACGTCCGCCCCCGCTTCAAGCGTATCGCCGCCTGAGCGCGGGCCGCATAGGCGCATTTGCTGTGATCAGCCGAGTTCAGTCTTGGTGATCTTGATCCCAAAACCCTCAAGCCCGACATAGTGCCGCTCGCGGCTGGTCAGAAGCTTGATCGAGGTGACGCCGAGATCCTTGAGGATCTGTGCGCCGAGACCGATTTCCAGCCATTCGCTTTCACGCGTAGCTGCTTCGGCATGCGCCTCGCGGCCCTGGCTGCGGGCCTTGCGGCCGTTGTCGATATGGCCGACGCCGACGGAGCCTTCGCGCAGATAAACGATGATGCCGCGGCCTTCCTCAGCGATCTTCTGCATGTAGTGGTCGACAGGGCTCTTCTTGCCGAACAGATCCTCGGCAACATTCTCGGGATGCAGGCGCACCGGAATGTCGATGCCGTCGCGGATATCGCCGAAGACGACGGCGAGATGCTGCATCGGATCCCAGGGCAGCGAGTAGGTATGCGCCTTGGCCTTGCCGAACGGCGTCTCGATATCGAAGCTCTGGCCGAGCTCGATCAAAGTTTCCTTGCGCTGGCGGTAGGCGATCAGATCGGCAACCGACACCTGCTTGAGGCCGTGTTCCTCGGCAAAGCTGCTCACCTGCGGGCCGCGCATGACGGTACCGTTGTCGTTGACGAGCTCGCTGATCACACCGATCAGCGGCAGGCCGGCAAGCCTGCAGAGATCGACGGCGGCTTCCGTATGGCCGGAACGCATCAGCACGCCGCCCTCGCGGGCAACCAGCGGGAAAATGTGGCCCGGCCGGACGAAATCGGCGGCACCGACATTCGGGTTGGCGAGGTTGCGCACCGTCAGCGTCCGGTCGTCAGCAGAGATTCCCGTCGTCGTGCCGTGCTTGAAGTCCACCGAGACCGTGAAGGCGGTCGTATGCGCCGAGTCGTTTTCGGCGACCATGGCATTGAGGTTCAGGCGCTTGGCCTCTTCCTTCGGCATCGGCGTGCAGACGATGCCTGAGGTGTGGCGCACGATGAAGGCCATTTTCTCCGGGGTACAGTGGACGGCGGCGACGATCAGGTCGCCTTCGTTCTCACGGTCGTCGTCATCCATGACAACGACGATTTCGCCGGCTTCGAAGGCCCGGATGGCATCGACGACGCGCTTCTGGTCATAAGGCATGGAGCAATTCCTATTTCAGCCGGCCGGTCTGGCCACGGTCGCGGAGGTAATGATCTGCAATGGCGCAGGCAACCATCGCCTCGCCGATCGGCACGGCGCGGATGCCGACGCAGGGGTCGTGACGGCCCTTGGTGCGGATATCGACATTCTTGCCATCGGCATCGATCGACTGGCGCTCGGTCAGGATCGACGAGGTCGGCTTGATGGCGAAGCGGGCAATCACCGGCTGGCCGGTGGAAATGCCGCCCAGGATGCCGCCGGCGTGATTGGACAGGAACAACGGATTGCCGTCATTGCCCATCCGCATCTCGTCAGCATTCTCCTCGCCGGTGATTTCGGCCGCACCAAAGCCGTTGCCGATCTCGACGCCCTTGACGGCATTGATCGACATCAGCAGCGAGGCGATGTCCTGATCGAGCTTGGCATAAATCGGTGCGCCGAGACCGGCGGGAACGCCTTCGGCAATGACCTCGACGACAGCGCCGACGGATGAGCCGCTCTTGCGGATACCATCGAGATATTCTTCCCAGACAGGCACGATAGCGGCATCGGGCGCGAAGAACGGGTTCTGATCGACCTGAGCCCAGTCCCAGTTCTGCCGATTGATCTTGTGCTTGCCGATCTGGATCAGCGCAGCACGCACCTTCATCTCGGGCAGAACGAGGCGGGCAATGCCGCCGGCGGCCACACGGGCCGCAGTCTCGCGCGCCGAGGAGCGCCCGCCGCCGCGATAGTCGCGGATGCCGTATTTCACGTCATAGGTATAGTCGGCGTGGCCCGGCCGGTATTGGCGGGCGATCTCGCCGTAATCCTTGGAGCGCTGGTCGGTGTTCTCGATCAGCATCGAGATCGGCGTGCCCGTGGTGATCATCGTCTCGCCATCGGCATCCAGCATCACGCCGGAGAGAACCTTGACCAGATCGTCCTCGCGGCGTTGCGTCACGAACCGCGACTGGCCGGGTTTGCGCTTGTCGAGCCAGACCTGAATGTCCCCGAGCTTGAAGCGCAGGCCGGGCGGCGTGCCATCGACGACGCAGCCGAGTGCCGGACCGTGGCTTTCGCCCCAGGTCGTGACGCGGAAAAGATGACCGAATGTGTTGTGCGACATGTGTTACCGACCAATGGGCGCCGCCTAGGCCGTCGCCGGCAGCGCCAGACTTCCAGAAATTCGCGGTCACTCATAGGCCAAAAAGCAAAACGGGCAAACGCCTTTCTTTGCCGAAAAGCGGCGCAATCTGAGAATGATGTTTCTGCAATTTGGAAACGATGGGCTTTACGAGGCGAGGCGCCAGGCGGTGCCGAGTGCGGCCTGCGTGAAGTCCTCGAAGGCGAGCGGCCGCGAGAAGGCGTAGCCCTGAAGGATATCGCAGCCGAGATCGCGCAGCATGTCGGCATGGTCGATGCTCTCGACGCCTTCGGCCACAGTCTCGACGCCGAGCGAGCGGGCGATATCGATGATCGAGCGAACCAGCGTGCGTTCCTGCGAGGAGTGGAGGATCGGCTGCACCAGCTGGCGGTCGATCTTCAGCCGCTTCGGCTTCAGCTTCAGCAGCGAGACGATCGAGGTGTGGCCGGTGCCGAAATCGTCGATCTCGATATCGATGCCGAGCGCCTTGATCCGGTCGAGGTTCTGGGCGGCGACGTCTTCGCTCTCGTCGAGGAAGATCGATTCCACCAGCTCGAAGGACAGTTCGCCCGGGCGAATATGCAGGTGGCTGAGCGACTCGAAGAGGCTGCCGTCATGCAGGCGCCGCGCCGAAACGTTGACCGAGACCTGCGGCACCAGGAGACCATGGGCCGCCCAGCGCATCTTGTCCTTCAGCGCGGTTTCCAGGACGATGCTGTCAAGCGTCTGCACCACGTTGATCTCGTCGGCAATCCGCAGGAACTTGTCCGGCGTCAGCACGCCGCGGGTCGGATGGTGCCAGCGAACCAGCGCCTCGACGCCGGTCAGCTTCATCGTGCGGGCGCAGAACTGCGGTTGATACCAGGCGGTGAACTCGTTGTTGTCGATACCGGCGAGGATCTCGTCGGCCGTGCGCTTGTTGTTGATGATGTCGGCCTGGAGGTTCTGATTGAAGAACTCGTAGCGGTTCCGGCCCATGCTCTTGGCGCGGTAGAGCGCGATATCGGCATTGATCAGCATCTTGCGGGCATCGACATGGATGCCGTTGGCAAGCGCGATACCGATCGATACGCCGCAGCGGCACGAGAAGCCCTGGAAGTCGATCGGCTGGCGCATTTCCTCGATGACGCGGCCTGCAAGCTCGGCCATATCGACGTCGCTGACATCATGCGCCAGGATCACGAACTCGTCGCCACCGATGCGCGCCACGAGATCGCTGCCGCGCACATTCTTCGACAGCACCTTGGAAGCGTGCACCAGCATCGCATCGCCGGCCGCGTGCCCGAGCGTGTCGTTGATTTCCTTGAAGCGGTCGAGGTCGATATGCAGGATCGCGAATTTCTGGCGCTGCGAGCGCGCGTCGATCGTCAGGCTTTCCAGCGCGATATCGATCTTGCGGCGGTTGGCGAGGCTGGTCAGCGGGTCATGCAGCGAATTGTGCTCGATGCGGTTCTTGGCAAGTTCAAGCTCGATGTTCTTGGCAACCGCCTCGTCTTTGGCGGCCTTGAGCTCGGCCGTCAGCAGCGCGTCCTCGGTGACGTCGAATGCAACGCCGATGACCTTGGTGGCGCCCGAGGGCGTCTGGTGCACCTTGCCGGTGGACCGGACGTAGCGAACGCCGCCGTCGGGGCAGGGGACGCGGCAAATCAGCGTATGCGTATCGCCCGGCTGGTTGAAGAAGCGCGACGCCTCGACCGCAGCCGCGCGATCGTCCGGATGGATGCAGGAGAGCCAGAGATCTTCGGTGACGAAGCCGTTGCGCGGAGCCAGGCCGTAGAGCTCGTGCATGCGCTCGTCCCAGAGTGAACCCTGGTTGCCGACCGTGGCATCCCAGATGCCGCACTGATAGGCATCGAGCGCCAGATCCAGCTTGCCGGACACTTCGGTCAACTCGGCCTCGCGGCGTGAAATCTCGTCGAGCGCCAGCTCCAGCTCGGCGTTCTTGATATCGCTGGTGTTCTTTGCCCGGCGCAGCGTATCGGCCGCTTCCGCATCGGCGGTCACATCGGCGACGATGCCGATCGTCCGGCCAACACCGCCGGCGTCGGTATAGAACGAGCCGACCGAGCGCAGATGGCGGACCGTGCCGTCTGCGAGGAAGATGCGGTACTGCGCGGTGCAGGAAGTGCCCGCCACGCTGCAATTGAAGAAATGCGCCTCGGCGATCGGCCGGTCTTCGGCCGCGATCTTCGAAAGCCAGCTTTCCAGCGGGTGGCTTCCTTCGCCGGTCCCTTCGCCGTGCAGCGCCGAAGCGCGGCCGTCCCAATAGAGACTGTGGCCGCCGTCCTCGAGTTCCCAGATGCCGATATTGGAGGAATCGAGCGCCAGATTGAGGCGCTGCGACAGCTCGAGTAGCTTCACCTCGCGGCGTTCCAACTGCGAGATGTTGCGGTTGCGCTCGCCGAGCAGCAGGGTTGCGAAGAAGATCGGGATGATGATCACGCAGCCGGCGGTGATGATGATGACCCTGAGCTGCGACTGGTTCGGCGGCGCCTCTTCCCAGCCGGTCATCGGCACGGCCGACAGCTCCCAGCGTCCGCCGGCAAAGGCGATCTTGCGGCGCAGCGGCTGTTTGTCGAAAACATCGGTGTCGCCGAAGAAGGGCGCTGCCGAATCGGCCGCTGCCGTCCCAAGATCGCGCACCGCGATCGCCAGGTGATCGAGATGCGGATAGCGCTCCTGGTTCTCGCTGTTGCGCGCCGGCTTCAGGCCGGTATTCTCATAGAACATGTCGCGGTCGATGGTGACCTCGACAGCGCCCCAGATCTTCCGCTGCCCATCTTCCTTGACGAAGATCGGGAAGAAGATCGCAAACGCATCCTTGCCTTCGGATGTCTTGATCGGCCCGTAGAAGCGCGCCTGCTGGTCGCCGGTATTACGGGCGACCGATTGCATGCTGGAAAGCACTTCGCGCACATCCTTGCCAATCCGCGACTTGTTGGATTGCGGCGGGTAGACGTTGCTGACGATAAAGCCGGGGGCGACGGCGACGTTGATGAAATGCGGGTTCTGGATCAGCAGCCAGTTGATCTGCCGCTCCATCTCCTCGGCATTCGTGCGGGCGCTCAGCGAAATCATGTTCGAGAGGTCACGGACGATGGTGATGTCCATGTTGATCTGTGCAGCCATGCGGGCGCGAATCAGATTAGTCTCGTTTTCCGTGCGGATCTGCAACTCGCGCAGATGCGCGGCAGTATTGGCGCGATCAAGGGTGATGCCGACAGCAACGATCATGAACGCTACAAAGCCGGAGACCAGCAGCGAAAGCCATGTATTCTTGAAAATTCGCCGCAGTTGCCTGTTGCCGCCCAGCCGGAAAAGCAAAATCAGTCTCCCTTGTTTAACGGCAACTGTAAGAGGAACTTGTTAATTTACGATTTCCTGCAATTTTATATTTCGGGCGCCAAAAGAACCCGGGGATAATGGTTAATCACTGCTGCTGATTATTGTTAAAATGCTATTCATCAATTGGGCGGTGAAAGCCATTGTTCCGGGCAATTTTTGCCATATTCAGAGGGTTATCTGTGTTCCATAAGATTTTTGAGTCGAGTGTGAAGAGGGTCGCCGCGATGCGTTTTTTTGTTGCCACGCTGTTGGCCACCGCAAGTTTCCTGTCGCCGATCAGCGGTTTTGCTGAAAGCGCCGACGTCGAGGCGACGATCAAGAAGGTCGATACGGCCAATCTCAGCCTGACGCTCGACGACGGCAAGACCTATCAGGCGCCGGAAGAATTCAATTTCGATGGTCTGAAGGCCGGCGTGAAGGTCGTGATCTTCTATACTGAGGTCGACGGCAAGCGCGTCATCAACGACCTCGATATCGTCCAGTAACCGGGATCAGATCCAGCCGATCAGCCGTTCCGCCCTGTCGATCTTCAAGATCCGGTCCTGCGGAATGTCGCCTTCGGCCGCTTCGTGCTTCGGCACATCGGCAATCATCTTGAAAAGACTGCGAATGACGCCACCATGCGTCACGCAAACTGTTGGTTTATCAACGGAATTTAGCCAGGACGCAATCCGCCACGACATGATCTCGTAGCTCTCGGCGTCGTCGCCAGGGGGGATGAAATCCCATTTGTTGAGGTTGCGCTCGGTGACGCGATCACGCTGCGTCGCCTTCAATTCCTTGATCGTCGAGCCTTCCCAATCGCCGAAGGAAACCTCGACCAGCCGTTCGTCGGTGCGGTAGGCCTTGGGATCGACGCCCATGGCCTCGCGGATGATCTCCATCGTCTGGCGGGTGCGGGTGAGGGGGCTGGCGACGAAGTCGAAGGCAATGCCTTCGACCTTCAGGATCTCTGCGAGATCAATACCGTTCAGCCGCGCTTGTTCGCGGCCGATGGGGTTCAGCGGAATGTCCTTCTGTCCCTGGAGACGGCGTTCGGCATTCCAATCGGTCTGGCCGTGTCGGACCACATAGATAAGCACGGCATGTCCCGTTTCTTGGAGTTCGGTCAGTCCTTGATAACCGAAATATCCGGCGCGTCCACAGCCTTCATGCCGATGACATGGTAGCCGCTGTCGGCGTGGTGAACTTCACCGGTGACCGAGCGCGACAGATCGGACAGCATGTAGAGGCCGACGTCGCCGACTTCTTCGATGGTAACCGTGCGGCGCAGCGGAGCGTTGTACTCGTTCCACTTCAGGATGTAGCGGAAGTCGCCGATGCCGGAGGCTGCGAGCGTCTTGATCGGGCCAGCGGAGATCGCGTTGACGCGGATGTTCTTCGGTCCGAGGTCGACGGCCAGATACTTGACGCTGGCTTCGAGAGCGGCCTTGGCAACGCCCATGACGTTGTAGTTCGGCATCACCTTCTCGGCGCCGTAGTAGGTGAGGGTGAGCAGCGAACCGCCATCCGTCATCAGCTTCTCGGCGCGGCGCGCGACCGAGGTGAAGGAGAAGACGGAGATCTGCATCGTCTTGTTGAAGTTGTCCGCAGAGGTATCGACATAGCGGCCGGTCAGCTCGTCCTTGTCGGAGAAGCCGATGGCGTGAACGACGAAATCGATCTTGCCCCACATCTTTTCGACATTGGCGAAGACTTCATCGATAGTGGATTCGTCGGAGACATCACAGTGGCCGGCCAGAACGCCGCCGAGTTCGGCAGCCAGCGGCTCGACGCGCTTCTTCAGCGCTTCGCCCTGATAGGTAAAGGCGATTTCGCCGCCCTGTGCATGAATGGCCTTCGCAATGCCCCACGCGATCGAGCGATTGTTCGCAACGCCCATGATGACGCCGCGCTTGCCTGACATGAGGCCTGTTGCTTGAGCCATATTTTGCCCCCTAATGAACCAATTCAAACGTGCCTATGGCATAGGCAGCTAATCGGTTCAAGATTGCGAGCAATCATCAACTGTTAGGGATCGTAACAAAGGGTGCTCTTGTCACGAAAATTTCACAGGAAAAGCCCTTCGCGCATGCTTCTCATCAGGTCGGTGACCTTATCGTCCGGTTTTTCCCACAGAATAATGCGCAACTCGACGACGAGATCGCCCTTCGCACCGTTGCCGTCAGGCAGTCCCTGGTTCTGGACGCGGATCGATTTGTCCGAACCGGACCAGGCCGGAACGCTGACCCGGACCTTGCCGTCGGGACCATCGATCTCGGCTTCCGTGCCAAGCACTGCGTTCTCGATGGTCAGCGGCAGAACGGTGTGCAGGTCGTAGCCGTGCACGGTAAACTTCGGGTCGGATGCGATGCGCACGCTGATCACGGCGTCGCCGCGCTGCATGTTCGGCAGTTTCAGCCCCTGTCCCTTAAGGCGAACCTGCTGTCCGTCTGTTGTCCCTGAGGAAAGCGTGAAGCTCGCCTCCTGGGCTTCGCCCAGCGGAACGGTGATACGGTTGCCTTTCAGGATGTCTTCGATCGTCACTGTCGCCTGGGCAAACTGGTCCGGCGCCTTTTCGGGTGCCGGCGCAGCGCCGGTGAACCGGCGCACCAGCGATGTCAGAATGCTGAAAGGCTGCAATATGTTGGCTGCTGCTGCAGCGGCATTCGCGTCGGCATTGTCGCCATCCGGCTTGGCCGCGTCCGGCTCGCTCTTGGCGGCTTCGGGCTCGGCAGGTCTTGCCTTTGCCTGCGATTGTGCCTGCTGCTGGGCCTGGCCCGTTGCGCCGGCGCCCGCAGTCTTGGCCTGCGCGTTCGCGCCGAAGATGCGCTCGACGACGTCTTCTGCACTTTCGGAGCCTGCTGCCTTCTGCTTCTGCGCTTCCTCCGCCGCTGCTTTCGCCGCTTTCTGGGCGTTGGCGCGCGCGAGTTCTTCCATCACACGCTCGGCATTCTCCTGCGCCTGCTTGGCACGGATAGCCGCTTCGCGCGCGGCCTGGCGCTGCTGCATGATGGTTTCGCCGCTAACCTTTGCCGCCGCCATGCGCGCAGCCGTGTCGAAGAGGCTGCGCTTCTTCGGATCCTTCAGCGTCTCATAGGCGCGGCCGACCTCGGCAAAACGCGCCGTGGCGTTCGGGTCGCTCTGATTGTGGTCAGGATGGACCGCCTTGGCCATATTGCGCCAAGCAGCCTTGATTTCGTCAGCTCCTGCGTCCCTCTGGACGCCCAAAACCTTATATGGATCGCGCATAGTAATCCGCCGGTGTCCGATCCGGCTGCCACCCTTTGGCAGCCGAAAGCCCAATAACAACTCTTTGCGCGCCATCCGGTTCAACCGGACCTCGCGCTTATGGGCTGGATCGTGCGGGAGAGTTGCTAATCACTTGTTATTTTCGCCGCCGGTGTCGGTGGCTTTCGCGGCAAATGGTTATCGTTCTGCTAAGCATTGTCATGCCGCCGCCGCGCGCATTAAGCATTCCTGTGGAAAAGGTTCAGCCTTCCGGCTGGAAGCTCAGAAGCTGCCAGTTGCCGCCGCCGACGAGGCAGGTCTTGCCCATGAACTTGGCAATGCCGTCATACGAATGACGGGTGGTGCGGAACTGCCGGCAGACCTGGCCGGAATCGTTGTTCTCGACGATAGTGTCGATCACGCCTGCACTGCCGGTCGAGGCATTGGCCCAGGCCAGCGGTTGCGCGCCGACCTTGCCGACATCGGCAGAGGTCACGGCGTTGCGCACGGTCATTTCGTCTGAAAGCGTATCGGTGCTCGGCGGGTTCTGCGGCACGGTACCGGTCGAGACGGAGCGGTCGACCTTAGAATCGCTGAGGAAGTCAAAACCACCGGTCATGCAGCCTGACAGCGAGAGTGTCGCCATGCCGATGAGAAGGAGCGAACCACTGCGGCGCAGGAAGCCCTTTGTATGGTGAGTTGACTTTGCTATGACTTCCACCCTGTGTCCTGTCCAGTCGTGAATAGCTGGGCATTTAACCTGATAACCCGGGGCATTTGAGCTAATATGTCGGCAAATGAGTTAACAAGCAGTGACTTTACCGAACGCGGCGAACCATTCAAGCTTTTCGCGGAATGGCTGAAGGAAGCCGAGGCTTCGGAGGTCAACGATCCCAATGCCGTCGCGCTGGCAACCGTCGATGAGGCTGGTCTTCCCAATGTCCGCATGGTCCTCCTGAAGGGCTTCGATACCGCAGGCTTCGTCTTCTACACCAATTTCGAGAGCCAGAAAGGTCGCGAAATCTTGGGACAGCAAAAGGCGGCCATGTGCTTCCATTGGAAGACGCTGCGCCGCCAGGTGCGTTTGCGTGGTCCGGTGGAAGTCGTAACCGACGAAGAGGCCGACGTCTATTTTAAATCGCGCGCCCGCGGCAGCCGCATCGGTGCCTGGGCCTCGAAACAGTCCCGTCCGCTCGAAAGCCGTTTCGCACTCGAGAAGTCGGTTGCCGAATATACCGCCCGCTATGCGATCGGTGAAATTCCCCGCCCGTCCTACTGGTCCGGTTTCCGCATCAAGCCCGTCAGCATCGAGTTCTGGAAAGACCAGAATTTCCGTCTCCACGACCGCATCGAGTTCCGCCGTGCGGAGCCTGAGGGCGATTGGGAAAAGGTCCGGATGTATCCGTAACCTCTTATTTCCCCATCAGTTTCAGGGGAATGCCTGAGGCCAGCGCCGAAACATAACGAGGCTTCTGGTAGAGACCGTTCAGCGACAGACGCGGCAGGTAATGGGTGCCGCCGGATAGCCCGGTCTTTATAACGCCGGGCTGCGTCGTCACGGACACCGTGAAGCCGAGGCCGGCGGCAATTGCCGCCTCGCGTTGCGTCGCCGCCTCCCGGGTGCCGTAAGGAAAAGCGATCGTCACGGGCCGATGGCCGGTAACCACTTCTACGTGATCGGCCGAAATCAGCATCTCCTCGCGGGCGTCGGCTTCCGGCAGCCGGGCGAGCGCCCGGTGGCTGATCGTATGCGCGCCGAGCGAAGCGAGGGGGCTCGCCTCCAGCAGATTGAGCTCGGCCTCTCCCATCACCAGATCGTCGACGATGCCGAGCGGATCGATCTCGTGCTGCCGCGCCAGGGCGTCGAGCCGCGCGATCGCCGCCGTTTCGTCTGTGCTATGGAGAAAGGCGGCAAATCTCGCGAATGCCGCGTATTGATCGGCCGGATTTTCGAGCCTGAGTATCTCGTCGCCGCTGCCGAAATCGAAATGCAGCAGATCGGCGCGGCGCAACAGCAGCGTCAGCGTTTCCCACCAGATACTGTGCGTGCGCTCGGTCAGCCCCTTGGCCACGAAGATCGTGAACGGCGCCTCGTGCCTTTCGAAAATCGGATAGGCGTGGACGAGATTGTTGCGATAACCGTCGTCGAGTGTGAAGGCGGCAAACGGCGCATCGCCTGCCGGCGCAGAGAGCAGGGCAGGGACGTCCGAAAGCGCCACGAAGCGATATCCGTCCTTCGTAAGCCGCGACAGCGCCGCATCGAGGAATTCCGGCGTAATTTCGAGATGCGCATTGGGTTCGAAGTCATGCGCCTCGTAAGGGCGGACATGGTGCAGGGTGAAGATTGCGCCACGGCCGCGCGCGCCGCGCATCAGCCGCGTAGCGCTGATCAGATGCGCCGCTTCAAGGCCGGCGGTGATGGCGGCCTTCTTCGCCCTTTTTTTCCACAATCCCTGCATGTCAGCTCCGTGAAAGGTCCGGACCCTACCAATTCTGGTGTTAAACCTTGCTGAAGATTGCTTTTCGGACTGAAATCTTTACGTTTCCTTCACCACGGGTGGAAAAAACTCAGAGAACCAGTGTTCGTTGCCTCAAAGTCGCGCCAAAGTGCGGGCTTCTGTCACAGAACGGGACACATTTTGGCAATGCTGCGCGCGCGTGGCACCTAGAGGGGAAATCCATGAACAGGCTGTTGGCCACACTCTTGACTGCGACGCTTGCCTTTTCGGCACCCGTTGCGGCGATCGCCGGCAACGCCTCTTTCATCCTCGATGCCCGCACCGGCAAGGTCCTCGCCTCTGAAAATGCCGACGTGCTGAATCACCCGGCATCGCTGACCAAGATGATGACCCTCTATCTCGCCTTCGAAGCGATCAATCGCGGCAAGCTCAGCTGGGATAGCCAGATCGTCATGTCCAAATATGCCGCGAGCCGCCCGCCGACGAAACTCGGCGTTCGCCCCGGCGGCACGATCACCGTGCGTGAAGCGGTCTATGGCATGATCGTCAAGTCGGCCAACGACGCTGCCGCTGCCATGGGCGAGAAGCTCGGCGGTTCGGAAAGCAACTTTGCCCGGATGATGACGCAGAAGGCCCGCCAGCTCGGCATGAGCCGCACCACCTTCTACAATGCCTCGGGCCTTCCCGACGCTCGCCAAGTAACGACGGCCCGCGACATGTCGACCCTCGGCGTGGCGCTGATCCGCAATTTCCCGAAGGAATACCAGCTCTTCTCGGTGGCTTCCTTCAATTTCCGCGGCAAGACGATCCGCGGCCACAACAATCTCATGTACCGCTACGAAGGCATGGACGGCATCAAGACCGGCTATACCAACGCCTCCGGCTTCAATCTCGTCAGCGCCGTGCGCGATGGCAACCGCCGCGTCGTCGGCGTCGTTCTCGGCGGCCGCACGGCCCGCAGCCGCGATGCCCAGATGGCAGCACTGCTCGACAAGTATCTCGACCGCGCATCGGGTGGTGCCAAGCTGGTTGCCAGTGCCGGCAGCAAGCCGCAGCCGGCAGCTCCGGTTGAAGTCGCTTCCGCTGCGGATGACGGCGATCTGCCGGTTCCGGTGAACGCACCGCGCGCCCAGGGCGATGCCGAGGCAATCCCCTTCGCGCTCGGCTACAGCGGCACCACCGTTCCGCTCGACCGCCCGGCCGCGCTCGACAAGATGGGCAAGGGCGGCAAGCTGCAGGCATCGGCCAGCGGCTGGCAGATCCAGATCTCCGCAGCACCAAGCGCCGAGGCCGCACAGGCACTGCTCGCGCAGGCCAAGACCGAAGGCGGTGCGGCACTGAAATCCGCCTCGCCGCTGACCCAGGCCGTCGGCACCGGCGCGAGCGCCGTCTACCGCGCCCGCTTCACCGGTTTCGGCAGCCGCGATGCCGCCGCCGCTGCCTGCGATGCCCTGAAGAAGCGCTCCTATGACTGCGTGATGGTCGGCGGCAACGGCTGATCTAGACTGGACAACAGCCAGGAATCACGGTTCTCCTTCATGAGTACGGAAGGAGAACGAAATGCTGTCAGATCTTACCGGAAAATTCGAGGCGGCCTCAAAGGCCTATGCCACGGCAAACGGCGTGGAGCGCGATCCCGACTGGTTTCTGCTCAAGCTTCAGGAAGAGATGGGTGAACTCACCCAGGCCTGGAACCGCCTGACGGGGAGGGGACGCGCCAAGGGCCGGACATCCGCCGAGATGAAGCAGGACCTCGCCGACGAGACCGCCGATCTCCTCGGCCACATCCTCCTCTTCGCCCACCACAACGGCATCGACCTCGCACCCTCCGTCGAGCGGAAATGGCTGTTTAGGCCGTGAATGCGCGGAGTTATTTGCCGAGTGCCCGCCGGTAGAATTTACTGTCGACGCCCATGACAGGGAAGGCGCGGGGGAGGTCGTTCCGGCTGATCTCGCTAAACCCGTTCTTTTCGTAGAACCGGTGGGCGGCGAGGAACCGGTCAGTGGTGCCGAGGAAGATATCGGTGATCTCATGCTCCCCGGCATGCGCAAGGAGCACCTCGAGCAGGCGGACGGCGACATTGTGCTCGCGGCCGCGCACATCGGCCGCCACGAACATCTTGCGCAACGCCGTCTGGTTATTGCCGATATCCTTGAGGCCGAGCGTCCCGACGATCGTTCCGTCGAGTTCGGCGACCCAGAACTGCCCCTTGCGGGCCTGGTAGAAGTCGGGGATCACCGCCAGATCCGGCTGGTCGTCGGCGGTGATGGCGATGCCGAACTCATCCCGCTGGATCGGCAGGATCACCGAAAAGACGCCGTCGATGTCGGCGATGGCAAAGGGCCGTATCAGGATCTCGCTCATCGCCGTCTCCTGAGGTTGTTAGGTTTGCGTACCGCCAACGGTAACCTGGTCCATGCGCAGGTGCGGCTGGCCGACGCCGACGGGCACCCATTGTCCGGCCTTACCGCAATTGCCGATGCCGGTATCGAGTTTCATGTCGTTGCCGACCATGGAGATGCGCTTCATCGCGTCAGGGCCATTGCCGATCAGCATCGCGCCCTTGATCGGCGCGCCGATCTTGCCGTTTTCGATCAGGTAGGCCTCGGTGCAGCCGAAAACGAACTTGCCCGAAGTGATATCCACCTGGCCGCCGCCGAAGGAAACGGCATAGATGCCCTTCTTGACCGAGGAAATGATCTCCTCAGGCGTCTTGTCGCCGCCGAGCATATAGGTGTTGGTCATGCGCGGCATCGGCACATGGGCATAGCCCTGGCGGCGCCCGTTGCCGGTCGCCTTCATGCCCATCAGCCGGGCATTCTGCCGGTCCTGCATGTAGCCGACGAGCTTGCCGTTCTCGATCAGCACGTTGTAAGCCGAAGGCGTGCCTTCGTCGTCGATGGTGATCGAGCCGCGGCGGTTGTCGATCGTGCCGTCGTCGACGACGGTGACACCGGGAGCGGCGACCATCTGGCCGAGCAGGCCGGCAAAGGCCGAGGTCTTCTTCCTGTTGAAATCGCCTTCCAGACCGTGGCCGACAGCCTCGTGCAGCATGACGCCGGGCCAGCCGGAGCCGAGCACCACATCCATCGTGCCTGCGGGGGCTTCGATGGCTTCGAGATTGACCAGCGCCTGGCGCAGCGCCTCGTCGGCGCCGGTCTGCCAGCTGCCCTCGGTGATGAAGTCGCCGAAGCCGATGCGCCCGCCGGATCCGTAGGAGCCGCTCTCCTGCCGGTCGCCTTCGCCCACCATGACCGAGATGTTGATGCGGGTCATCGGCCGGATGTCGCGGACGCGGTGGCCATCGGCACGCAGGATATCGACGACCTGCCAGCTGGCGGCAACCGAAGCCGTCACCTGCCGCACCTTGTCGTCCTTGCCGCGCAGATAGGCGTCGATATCGGTCAGCACCTTCACCTTCTCTTCGAAGGAGGGCGAGCCAATCGGGTTCTCGTCGTTGTAGAATTTCTTGTTGGTGCCCTGGGGGGCGGCGGCATAGCTGCCGGAATAGCCGCGCGTGACAGCGCCGACCGCATCGGCAGCGCGCTTCAGCGCCGAAACCGAGAGGTCGCCGGCATGGGCGTAACCCACCGCTTCGCCAGCCACGGCGCGCAGGCCAAAACCCTGCTCGGTATTGAAGCTGCCGCCCTTGAGGCGGCCGTTGTCGAACATCAGCGATTCCGCCTGCGCATGCTCGATGTAGAGCTCGCCGTCATCGGAGCCGGAAAGCGCTTCGGCCACGAGCTTGCGCATCGTCGCTTCGTCGGCATCGAAGAGCGTCAGGAGGTCGGTATTCATGATGGTATGCTCCGCTTCAAAGCTGTAATGCTTCAAGCCGATGTAGGTCCGGACGGGTGTTCGAGCAAGCCCCAATCAGGCCCTTATCAGGGTAGTGCGTCGTAGCCTTCGGCAAAGCCCTTCAGATCGACCGGAATGCCGATACCTTCTTCCGGTGTCTGGAAGACGATGAAGGTGGCGCTGGTGCCGCTGCGGAAGGTCTTGAGCAGCTCATCCTCGAGCACGACTTCTGCATAGCAGCCATCGGCAAAGCAACGGACGAAATAGGCGCGGCCGATATCCTTGCCATCGACATTGAGGCCGAGGCCGTTCGGCAGCAGCACGCCGAGGGGCGCCAGCACGCGCAGGATCTTCGACTTGCGGTCGGCGGTCTTCAGCACGACGACCGAGAGGCCGACTTCAGGACGGTCTTCGGCAATCACGTTCTGCATCAGCGCGCACTGCTCGGCCGACGCGCCGGCCGGCTTGTCGCAGACGACGGACCAGGCGCCGTGGTTGGATTTTACCGTGCCCGGTGCCTGCGGCTGGCTCTGGCCGGGAACGGCCTGCTGCTGTCCGGGTGCCGGGGGCGCGGGTTCAGCCTGTGCGGGCGGCTTGGCGGCCGGCTGTTGCTGCGCGAAGACGGGGGTGGCCGCTGCTGCTGCAAGTATGGTGGTCACGGCAAGCGACCGCGCAAGGGAACGGAAACCCATAAAAACCTCTGGATTCGAATCGGTGACGGTATTGTTGAAGGCCGTCACCGAAAATGAAAAGACCTGCCCCGTGAAAACCGGGGGACTACGGCAGAAATAGGACCTTTCGGCAAGAATGTTCGGGCTTTGGATTGGCCCGCGTAAGGCTTTTCCGTATGATGGTGCAAATCGGCGGTAATGTTTTGTGCCTGCTTGCGAATTTGTCGTTACGCAAAAATGCCGCATAGACAATTGCTTTGGCCAGTTGCGGTCCATGGCAAACTGTGGTTTGAAGCGCAGAAGATGGCAAGGATTCTGCGTTCGATTTATGGCAGGTCAAGCGCTCGAGGGAGATACTAAGGTGATTAAGAAGGCTTATGCAGCTCTGACCGCGCTGGTCTGTCTGCTTTTTGCTTCCGGCACATATGCCGATCAGCCGATGCCGTGGCAGGCAACGCTGCAGCCGGCGGCGACGCCGATTATGCGGGAAATCCGCTGGTTCGAACAATATACGCTGTGGTTCATCGTACCGATCACGCTCTTCGTTCTGATCCTGCTCATCGTCGTCTGTTGGAAGTTCCGCGCCAGCGCCAATCCGGTGCCGTCGAAGACCAGCCACAACACGGTTATCGAAGTCATCTGGACCGTGGGGCCGGTTCTGATCCTTCTCTTCCTCGCTGTTCCGTCGTTCAACCTTCTGACCGCCCAGCTGACGCTGCCGGAAAATCCGGATGTGACGCTGAAGGCAACCGCGACCCAGTGGCAGTGGAATTACGAATATGAAGGCACCGGCGACAATCCGCTGGCTTTCGATTCCTACCTGCTGAAGGATCCGGATCGTGCCGCTGCCGGCAAGACCGACCTCTCCACCTATCCGCGCCTGCTCGCCGTCGACAACGAAGTCGTCCTGCCTGTCGGCAAGACGGTCCGCGTTCTGGTGACGGCTGCTCCGACCGACGTCATCCACGCTTTCGCGATGCCGTCCTTCGGCGTCAAGATCGATGCTGTTCCGGGCCGTCTCAACGAAACCTGGTTCAAGACCGAGCGCGAAGGCCTGTTCTACGGCCAGTGTTCCGAGCTCTGCGGCAAGGACCATGCGTTCATGCCGATCGCGATCCGTGTCGTTTCCGAAGACAAGTACAAGCAGTGGCTGACGGCCGCCGCTTCTGATCTTCCCGGGGCCTACAAAAGCCTCATGGCAGCAACCGATGGTCCGAAGACCGTCGATGTCGCCGAAAACGCTCAGTAATTTAGAAGGGACTCGGGACAATGGCTGGACCTTCCGCTCACGATCATTCTCATGATCAGCATGGCCATGACGCGCATGCGCATGACGACCATCACAATCACTCGCATACGCCGAGCTTCGTCAATCGCTGGTTCTTCTCGACGAACCACAAGGACATCGGCACGCTCTACCTGATCTTCGCGATCTTCGCCGGCATCATCGGCGGCGCGCTCTCCGTTGCCATGCGCATGGAGCTTCAGGAGCCTGGCATCCAGATCTTCCACGGTCTGGCCTCGATGGTTTACGGCTTCGAAGGCGACGCCGCGATCGACGGCGCCAAGCACATGTTCAACGTCTTCACCACCGCTCACGCCCTGATCATGATCTTCTTCATGGTCATGCCGGCGATGATCGGCGGCTTCGCCAACTGGATGGTGCCGATCATGATCGGTGCGCCTGATATGGCGTTCCCGCGTCTGAACAACATCTCGTTCTGGCTGATCGTTCCGGCCTTCCTGCTGCTCGTGCTGTCGATGTTCGTCGAAGGCCCGGCCGGTGCTTACGGCGCTGGTGGCGGCTGGACGATGTATCCGCCGCTCGCAACCGCAGGCCAGCCTGGCCCGGCCGTCGATCTGGCGATCTTCTCGCTGCATATCGCCGGTGCGTCGTCGATCCTCGGCGCGATTAACTTTATCACCACAATCCTGAACATGCGCGCTCCGGGCATGACGCTGCACAAGATGCCGCTCTTTGCCTGGGCCGTTCTGATCACGGCCTTCCTGCTGCTGCTCTCGCTGCCGGTTCTGGCAGGCGGCATCACCATGCTGCTCACCGACCGCAACTTCGGCACGTCCTTCTTCGCACCTGAAGGCGGCGGCGACCCGATCCTCTACCAGCACCTGTTCTGGTTCTTCGGTCACCCGGAAGTGTACATCCTGATTCTGCCGGGCTTCGGCATCGTCAGCCACATCATCTCGACCTTCTCGAAGAAGCCGGTTTTCGGTTACCTCGGCATGGCCTACGCCATGGTCGCCATCGGTGCCGTCGGCTTCGTCGTCTGGGCGCACCACATGTACACGGTCGGCCTGTCGCTCGATGCACAGCGCTACTTCGTGTTCGCAACGATGGTCATCGCCGTTCCGACGGGCGTGAAGATCTTCTCCTGGATCGCAACGATGTGGGGCGGCTCGATCAGCTTCCGCACGCCGATGATCTGGGCAATCGGCTTCATCTTCCTGTTCACGGTCGGTGGCGTCACCGGCGTTCAGCTGGCAAATGCCGGTCTCGACCGCTCGCTGCATGACACCTACTACGTCGTGGCTCACTTCCACTACGTTCTGTCGCTCGGCGCCGTGTTCGCCATCTTCGCTGCGTGGTACTACTGGTTCCCGAAGATGTCGGGCTACATGTACAGCGAGTGGATCGGCAATCTGCACTTCTGGGTCATGTTCATCGGCGTGAACCTGGTGTTCTTCCCGCAGCATTTCCTCGGCCTCGCCGGCATGCCGCGCCGCTACATCGACTATCCGGATGCCTTCGCCGGCTGGAACTACGTGTCCTCCATCGGCTCCTACATCTCGGCCTTTGCGGTTCTCATCTTCCTCTTCGGTGTCTTCGAAGCTTTCGCCAAGAAGCGCCTGGCTGGTGACAATCCGTGGGGTGAGGGTGCAACGACGCTCGAATGGCAGCTGCCTTCGCCGCCGCCGTACCACCAGTGGGAACAGCTTCCGCGCATCAAGTAAGATGCTGTAATACCGGACGCCGCACCAAGATGCGGCGTCCGGCCTTGATGTAAGCAGGACGGAATAATGACGGTCATCGACAATCACGAGGCACTTGCAAACGAAGGCGACTTTCGCCTGTCGGAAGCAGGCGCACGCGATTATTTCGAGCTTCTGAAGCCCCGCGTCATGTCGCTGGTGGTTTTCACGGCCTTTGCCGGCCTCGTGCTGGCGCCCGGACATATCAATCCGATCCTCGGCCTCATCTCGATCCTTTGCATTGCTGTCGGCGCAGGCGCGTCGGGCGCGCTGAACATGTGGTATGACGCCGATATCGACGCTGTCATGACCCGTACTGCTCAGCGCCCGATCCCGGCCGGCCGCATCCAGCCGCGCGAAGCGCTGGCTTTCGGCCTCGTTCTTTCAGGCTTCTCGGTCTCGATCCTCGGCCTCGCCGTCAACTGGCTCTCGGCCGGAATCCTGGCCTTCACCATCTTCTTCTATGCCGTCGTTTATACGATGTGGCTGAAGCGCTCGACGCCGCAGAACATCGTCATCGGCGGCGCGGCAGGCGCTTTCCCGCCGATGATCGGCTGGGCCTGCGTGACCAATTCGGTCACCATCGAAAGCACCGTTCTCTTCCTGATCATTTTCCTGTGGACGCCGGCGCATTTCTGGGCTCTCGCGCTCTTTAAGATGCACGACTACGAGTCCGTCGGCGTGCCGATGCTGCCGAACGTCTCAGGCGAGCGCACCACCAAGCATCAGATCGTTGCCTATGCGGTGCTGACGGCCGTCTGCGGCGTCGTCCCGTCCTTGCTCGGCTTTGCCAGCTTCGGCTACGGCCTCGTTGCGACGCTGCTCGGCGCAATTTTCATAAGCTGTTCCATCGCCGTCTGGCGGATGCCGGATGGCGATCTGAAGATGATCCCGGCAAAGAAGCTGTTCGCTTTCTCGATCTTCTATCTGTTTGCCATCTTCTCTGCTCTCATGTTCGATCGCGTGGCCTCTATCCTGGTGTTCCACGCAGGAGGTTTGATTTGATCGAAACCGTCAAATTGACCGAAGCGCAGCGCAAGTCGCGCCGCAATCGCAACGTCGCGCTTGGCCTCGTGCTGGCAGGCCTTTGCGTGCTGTTCTATGCGATCACCATCGTCAAGTTCACCGGGCACGGAGGCTGAGCGAATGAGCGAGACCGTGGACGCGCCGAAGAAGAAGGGCCGCAACAACGGCGCCGTCGTCATGATGTGCCTGAGCTTCGTCGTCGGCATGGGCGCGATGAGCTATGCCGCCGTTCCGCTCTACCGCATGTTCTGCCAGATCACCGGCTATAATGGCACGACGCAGCGCGTCGAGCAGGCATCGACCGTGATCCTCGACCGCAAGATGCGCGTCACCTTCGACGCCAATGTCGCTCCCGGCCTGTTCTGGGAATTCAAGCCGGTCCAGCGCGAAGTCAATCCGCGCATCGGCGAGACGATCCAGGTCAATTTCGTTGCCGAGAACCGCTCGAATGAGACCCAGCGCGGCCAGGCGGTGTTCAACGTCACGCCGGGCGAAGCCGGGGCCTATTTCAACAAGGTCCAGTGCTTCTGCTTCACCGAGACGGATCTGAAGCCGGGCGAAAAGCTTGAAATGCCGGTGGTGTTCTACATCGATCCGGAAATTACCAAGGCCGTGGAATCGAAAGACATTCACACGGTCACGCTATCCTATACGTTCTACCCGAAAGAGGGACCGAAGCCGGTGGCTTCGAATGAGGGTGGAGCGGAGAAGGTTGAAAAGAAACTTTGATTGAGGTCCGTTTCCGGCTATGCCGGGAACGAGCGAGGAAGAGATCCGGGGATACAAGATGGCCGACGCGCATCAGAAAAACCACGACTACCATATCATTGATCCGAGCCCGTGGCCGCTGCTCGCCTCGATCGGCGCCTTCATCATCACCTTCGGTGGCGTCGGATTCATGCGCTACATCAACGGCGGATCGCTGCACCTGTTCGGCATCGAATGGGCGCATCCGTGGCTGTTCTTCATCGGTCTCGCGCTGATCCTCTACGTCATGTACGGCTGGTGGGCCGATACGGTGAAGGAAGCCCACGAGGGCGCGCATACCCGCGTCGTCTCGCTGCACCTTCGCTACGGCATGATCATGTTCATCGCTTCCGAAGTGATGTTCTTCGTTGCCTGGTTCTGGGCCTATTTCGACGCCAGCCTCTATCCGCATGAAGCCATTCAGGCCTCGCGCCTCGCCTTCACCGGCGGCGTATGGCCGCCGAAGGGCATAGAGGTTCTCGATCCCTGGCACCTGCCGATCTACAACACCGTCATCCTGCTTCTCTCGGGCACGACGGTCACCTGGGCACACCACGCCCTGCTGCACAACGACCGCAAGGGCCTCATCCAGGGCCTGACGCTCACCGTTCTGCTCGGCATCCTGTTCTCCTGCGTCCAGGCCTACGAATACGCCCACGCTCCGTTCGCCTTCAAGGCATCGATCTACGGCGCGACCTTCTTCATGGCGACCGGCTTCCACGGTTTCCACGTTCTGGTCGGCACGATCTTCCTGATCGTCTGCCTGATCCGCGCCATCCGCGGCGACTTCACGCCGAAGCAGCATTTCGGCTTCGAGGCTGCGGCCTGGTACTGGCACTTCGTCGACGTCGTCTGGCTGTTCCTGTTCTTCTCCATCTACATCTGGGGTGGATGGGGCGCACCGGTCGCCCACGGCTGATCCGGCCGAAAGGCTGATATTGAAAAAGGCGGGTGCCACTGGCGCCCGCCTTTTTCTTTGCTCTATCGCAGCCCGGCGATCCGCTCGAAGGCGGAAGGTTCGGGAATGCCGATGTCGAGCTGATGGCGGATCGCCTCGGCGCACTCATAGGGCGTCAGCACCGACGTATCGAGCTCGAGATCGTAGATGCCGGGCTTGTGAACCTCTTCCTGCCAGCGGCGCACGGCTTCGGGAACCGCTGTTTCGGCCGTCGCCTTGGCATAGAGTTCTTCGCGGCCGGGCTCGTCGATCTCCCGCCGCTTCATGATGACGTCGAGCGGACAGCGTACGCCGACGAACAGTACCGGAAAGCCTTCGAGACGCCTGGCGCAATCGGCCAGAATGCCGAGCGGCTGCGAGTACGCGTCGTGATGGCCGAGATCGGCGACGACATTGAGCCCGAGCCCGGCATGGATGGCGATCGATTCGTAGAGCGCCGCATAGAAAAACGGCACCAGTTCCTCGAGATCGGGACGCTCGCCGCCGGGCCTGAGGCCGATGCCCGGCAGATACTCGGCCGGCGTCATCGCATTGTAGCCGTCGACCCCGAGATTCATCCAGGGGCCGTCGAATTGTTGCTGGATCGCCCTCGCGATCGTGGTTTTGCCGCTGCGCGGCGCGCCGTTCAAAATGACGATCTGCGCGGCGGTGTTGTCGTTGTCCATGCGTCTTCTTCTTCTGTTTGGCGCGAATCGCTGAGGCGAAATCGCGCAGGTATTTCCCTTCGTCCTGCGGATACTCTATGGGAGAGTTAAGGCGGCTTTAGGTGAGATCGCCGCTATCGGGAATGGGTATGAAAGAAGACACAGCTCTTTTTCCACCGGTCGATCCGGTGAAGACCGGCATCAAGGGCTGCTGCCCGCGCTGCGGCAACGGCAAGCTGTTCGATGGCATGCTGTCGCTGAAGCCGCGATGCGCCGCCTGCGGGCTGGATTATGCATTTGCTGATTCGGGCGATGGCCCGGCCGTCTTCGTCATCCTTATCGTGGGCTTCATCGTCATCGGCTCGGTGCTCTGGCTGGAGGTCAACTATTCGCCGCCGATCTGGCTGCATATCCTGCTCTTCGGTCCGTTGACGATCATCCTGTCGCTGCTGACCCTGCGCTGGTGCAAGGGCATCCTGATCGCCATGCAATACCGCCACAATGCCCGCGAAGGACGCCTGAGTGACTGACATGAACATTCCGGCCACGCGCCGCAAGCTGCCTGTTTTCACCGGCATCGTGGTGCTGATTGCGCTCGCCATCCTGATTTCGCTCGGCACCTGGCAGGTCGAGCGGCTGCACTGGAAGGAAGGCCTTCTCGCCGACATCGCTTCGCGCCGAACCTCGGCCCCCGTCGAGCTCTCCGCCATCGAGGCGATGCACGCCGGTGGCACCGATATCGAATACCGCCCGGTCACCGTCACTGGCCGCTACGTCAACAACAAGGAACGGCACTTCTTCGCCACCTGGCGCGGCCAGACCGGCTTCTACGTCTATACCCCGCTGGAAATGGCGGACGGGCGTTATCTCTTCGTCAATCGCGGCTTCGTTCCCTATGAGAACAAGGAGCCGGAGATGCGCATGCAGGGCCAGCTGACCGGCCAGCAGACCGTCACCGGTCTTGCCCGCAATCGCTTGCCCGGCAAGCCGTCCTGGGTCGTGCCCGAAAACGATCTCGCCAAGAATGTCTTCTATTGGAAGGACATCGACGCGATGACGTCGAGCGACGGTTTCGATCCGGCGAAAGTCGTGCCCTTCTTCGTCGATGCGGACTCGACGCCGAACCCGAAAGGCATGCCGATCGGCGGCGTCACCGAAATCGATCTGCCGAACAACCACCTTGAATATGCCTTCACCTGGTATGGCTTGGCGGCAGTGCTCGTCGGCATCGTCGGCGTTTCCTGGTTCCGCAAGCGCGGCGGCAACGCACCGGCGCAATAGTATCGCTTCAATTTCTTCCTATATTGGGCTAGACACCCGAGACGATGGATACCGGACGCAAGATGAACATAGCAGCGAAACCTCCTCTGACGATCAGGCTTTGCGGGCCGCGTGGCTTCTGTGCCGGCGTCGACCGTGCCATCCAGATCGTCGTTCTGGCGCTGAAATCCTACGGCGCACCTGTCTACGTCCGTCACGAGATCGTTCACAACCGCTACGTCGTCGAGGGCCTGGAAGCCAAGGGCGCCGTCTTCGTCGAGGAGCTGAACGAGATCCCGGAAGAGCATCGCGCCCAGCCGGTGGTGTTCTCCGCGCATGGCGTTCCGAAGTCGGTCCCTGAAGATGCCAACAGCCGCAACCTCTTCTATCTCGATGCCACATGTCCGCTGGTCTCCAAGGTCCACAAGCAGGCGATGCGCCACAACCGCCTCGGCCGCCATGTCGTCCTGATCGGCCATGCCGGACACCCCGAGGTCATCGGCACCATGGGCCAGCTGCCCGAGGGCTCGGTCTCGCTGATCGAGACCGTCGAGGACGCCGACACCTACGAGCCCGCCGATCCCGATAATCTCGGCTACGTAACGCAGACGACGCTCTCGGTCGACGATACCGCTGGCGTCATCGCAAGGCTGCAGCAGCGCTTCCCGAACCTGACTGCACCTGCTGCCGATTCGATCTGCTATGCCACGACCAACCGCCAGGAGGTGGTGAAGCAGGCGGCTCCCGGCTGCGACCTCTTCATCATCGTCGGCGCCCCGAATTCCTCCAACTCCAAGCGGCTTGTCGAAGTGGCGCTGAGGGCAGGGGCGAAGAAATCGATCCTCGTGCAGCGCGCCTCCGAGCTCAACTGGGACGACATCGGCCACATCTCGACGCTCGGCCTCTCCGCAGGCGCTTCGGCCCCCGAAGTCATCGTCAACGAAATCATCGAGGCCTTCCGCGCCCGTTTCGATGCGCAGGTGGAGCTGGCCGAGACGGTACAGGAAAACGAGCATTTCCTCGTCAATCGCGAGCTGCGCAATATCGAGCTGACATCGGCGGATATGGCGTTTGTGAATGGGTAGTGTTCTGTCGGAGGGCGTGATACCCCCCTCTGTCCTGCCGGACATCTCCCCCTCAAGGGGGGAGATCAGCTGGGAGAAATCGCTCGCTCGACATCAATTGTTTGGGGAAACCCTCACCATCTGCCGATCTCCCCCCTTGAGGGGGAGATGCCCGGCAGGGCAGAGGGGGGTATCATCTCCGAGCGACCACCCAACCCGAAACGAGACCCCACCTTGGCCGTTTACACCGATATCTCCGAAGACGATCTGAAGTGGTTCCTGACGGAATATGATGCTGGCGAGCTGCTCTCCTACAAGGGGATTGCCGAGGGCGTCGAGAATTCGAATTTCCTGCTGCACACCACGAAGGATCCGTTGATCCTGACGCTCTATGAGAAGCGCGTCGAAAAGAACGATCTGCCGTTCTTCCTCGGGCTGATGCAGCATCTCTCCGCCGGCGGCCTGTCCTGCCCGCTGCCATTGCCGCGCAAGGATGGCGCGCTACTCGGCCATCTGTCGGAGCGCCCGGCGGCGCTGATCTCCTTCCTCGAAGGCATGTGGCTGCGCAAGCCGGAATCCAGGCACTGCCGCGAGGTCGGCAGGGCCCTGGCGCAGATGCACATTGCCGGCGAAGGCTTCGAGTTGAAGCGCCCGAATGCGTTGTCGATCGATGGCTGGAAGGTTCTTTGGGACAAGTCAGAGGCCCGCGCTGACGAGGTGGAAAAGGGGCTGTCGGCTGAGGTGCGCGGCGAGATGGATTTCCTCTCCGCCCACTGGCCGCGGGAGCTGCCGTCAGGCGTCATCCATGCCGATCTCTTCCCCGACAACGTCTTCTTCCTCGGCGACCAGCTTTCGGGTCTGATCGACTTCTATTTCGCCTGCAACGACCTGCTGGCCTATGACGTCTCGATCATCCTCAATGCCTGGTGCTTCGAAAAGGACGGCGCCTACAACATCACCAAGGGCACGGCGATGCTGGAGGGCTACCAGAGTGTCCGCCCGCTCAGCGAAGCCGAACGTGCCGCTCTGCCGATCCTGTCGCGCGGCTCGGCGCTGCGTTTCTTCCTGACCCGCCTCTACGACTGGCTGACGACTCCCGAGGGCGCCATGGTCACCAAGAAGGATCCGCTCGAATATCTGCGCAAGCTGCGCTTCCACCGCCAGATCAAGTCTGCCGCAGAATACGGGCTTTCCGAATGAAACATGTCGATATCTTCACCGATGGCGCCTGCTCGGGCAATCCCGGTCCCGGCGGCTGGGGTGCGATCCTGCGTTATGGCGAGGTCGAGAAGGAACTGTCTGGCGGCGAAGCCGAGACCACCAACAACCGTATGGAATTGCTGGCGGCGATCTCGGCGCTTTCGGCCCTCAACAGCGCCTGCGAAGTCGATCTCCACACCGACAGCAAATACGTCATGGACGGCATCTCCAAGTGGATCTTCGGCTGGAAGAAGAACGGCTGGAAGACCGCCGACAAGAAGCCGGTGAAGAACGGCGAGCTGTGGCAGGCACTCGATGCCGCCAACCAGCGCCACAAGGTCAAGTGGCACTGGGTCAAGGGCCATGCCGGCCACCCGGAAAACGAGCGCGCCGACGAACTGGCACGCATGGGCATGGCCCCCTACAAAAAGAAATAGGCCGGGCAGAGCGGGGGAGGCATCGTGCGGATCATCTCGTTGAATGCCTGGGGCGGCAAGATCTACCAGCCGCTGATCGAGTATCTCGCCACCGCGGGTGCGGATGTGCTCTGCCTGCAGGAAATCACCCGCTCGTCAGGTGTCACGGCGGATTGGCTGGAATATCGCGACGGCAGCCATATCCTGCCGCAGCGTCCCAATCTCTTCGATGATCTGAAGGCCGTGCTGCCTGAGCATGACGGCTTTTTCGCCCCGTCAACGCGCGGCGAGCTGTTCGATGGCGATCGCGCCGTCACCTCGGAATTCGGCCTTGCCACCTTCATCCACCGCTCCCTGGCGATCACCGGCCAGGCAGCGGATTTCGTCCATGGCAGCTTCTCGCCGGACGGATACGGCGCCCATCCGCGTGCGCGCAACGCGCATGTCGTCAGGCTCTTCGACTATGCCACGGGCCGCACCGTGACCATCGCGCAGCTGCACGGTCTGCGTGACATGGCGGGCAAGGGCGACACGCCTGAAAGGATAGCGCAGGCCGAAGCGCTGGTGGCGCTGATCGGCCGCATCCACCGGCAGGGCGATCCGCTCGTTGTCTGCGGCGACTTCAATGTCCTGCCCGAAAGCTCCACCTTCGAGATCCTCGGCAGGCTCGGCCTCACCGATCTCGTGACCTCCCGCGGCTTTCAGGGCACGCGAACGTCTCTCTATCCGAAAGAGGGGAAGTTTGCTGACTACATGCTGGTCTCGGCAGATGTCGAGGTCACCCGCTTCGAGGTCGTCAGCACGCCCGAAGTCTCCGATCACTGCGCCCTGATGCTGGAGGTCGCCTAGCCGTTTACGGCGCGCGCGCTGCTCGGCGATTCCCACACCGACACCCGGTCGCGCCCGCCACGCTTGGCATCGTAAAGCGCCTCGTCGGCATGCTGCATGAATTCGGAGGGCGTGGTCGCCCGGCCGCGGCTCTGCTTGACGGCAACGCCGACGCTCGCCGTCACCCGGTCGAATTCGCTGCCGGTATGCGGCAGGTTCAACGCGTGCAGCGCGTCGCGGAACTGTCCGGCGACACGGCAGGCATCGGCTTCGTCGGCCTCCGGCATCAGCACCACGAACTCTTCGCCGCCGAAACGGGCAACAATATCGGTGTCGCGTCTTGCCGCCTTGCGCAGGCAGTCGGTCACCGCCTTCAGGCATTCGTCCCCGGCCAGATGGCCGTAGGTATCGTTATAGGCCTTGAAGCGGTCGACATCGATCATCAGCAGGCTGAGCGGCGTGCGCTCGCGAACACTGCGGGCGAGCGCCAGCGCCAGGGCTTCGTCGAAGGCGCGGCGGTTGACGATGCCCGTCAGGCCGTCGGTTTCGGCGAGGCTCTTCATCCGGTTAGCAACGGCGCGCAGCGAATGCTCTGCCTGCTTCATGGCGGTCACGTCGGAGACGACGACAAGCGCCATGCCATCGGCCGTCATGCGCGTACGCAGGCTCAGCCAGCGGCCGTCATAGAGATCGATTTCCTCGTCCTTGTCGCGGTGCAGGTCGCGCGCGGCGGTCTCGATCCATTGCTCATCGACGGCAACGGGAAAGTTGCGGCGCTCCTGCGTTTCGATGGCCTTCCGCAGGATATCGCGGATATTGTAGCCGGCGACGCGCACGACGCCTGAGAGCGGGAAGAGGTTGGAATATTGCGGGTTGGCATAAACAAGCTTGCCCTGCGGATCATACATCGCAAATCCGTCCGACATGCCGGACATCGCATGCGACAGCATGTTGCGGTTGTCGCGCAGCTCCCGCTCGATGCGGCGCTCCTCCGTAATATCGCGGGTTACGCCGGCAAGCCCGATGATGACGCCGTCGCGGTCGCGCAGCGGCACTTTCGAGGTGCGGAACCAGTGTTCCCGCTCGCCCTGCATCAGGGATTCGATTTTGTTGATCTGCGCTTCGCCCCGGCGCATCAGGTCCTGCTCTTCGGCAAACAGCACTTCGGCGCGGCGTTGTGTGGCGATGTGGAAATCCGTGGTGCCGATCATTGCTTCCGGCGAGCTGAAATGGTGGTGCTCGGCGACATTGCGATTGACCACGACGAACACGCTGTCGCGGTTCTTGACGTATTGGAAATCCGGCGTCTGCGTCAGCGCCGCGGTCAGCAGATCACGGTCCTGCGCCATGTTCTCGAACTGCAGGAGCAGCGAACCGGCAACGGCGATAGCACCGAAATTCAGGACGATGGCGGGAATGCCGACGAGCTGCAGCGTCATGGCGCTGACCTGATTGGGAAGGATCAGCATCGTCGCCAGCAGCGTCAGCGAGACGGTGGCGCCGAGAATGAAGATATCGCTGAGCTTCGCCTTGCGCCGCTTCTGCAATATGCGCAGCGTCAGCGAGACCGCACCGGCGCAGGCAATGCTGATCACGCCATCAACCGCACCCGACCCACCCATATAGAGCCGGAAGGCGACGGCCATGGGGATCGTCAGAATGGCCGAAGGTGCGCCGCCGAACAGCGCCGATATCGCCACTAGCGAATAACGCAGGTCGATGAACACGCCGTTGCTCAGCGGCACCGACATCATCATCGAGGCCATCGTTCCGGCCCCCATGACGGCGCCGAAGGCGAGCTTGGTATGCAGATCGATGAGCTGACGGAATCGGAAATAGATGTGAGCCCAGACCGAGATCACCAATGCAACGATGGCAAGATTGCCCGTTAGTATTTGCCAGGTTGTATTCATACAGTACAAGTGAACCCAGACGCGCCAATCCCCGCATTTCTAAGGCTTTTTCCTTTCAACGGGTTTAACTTAGCGATGGCTATACAAGAAAATCATGCGTCAAACTTAAACGCCTGAAACGGCTGTGTTCCAAACGGACACATCCAGAAGCCGCCGGCTTTCGTATCGATCTTTATTGAGCGACGATCCGAGGATGAGATGGCTGTGCATGCAGGAACCTGGCTTGAGCCATCCCTGGAACCGAGACTTTGGTGGCGCGTCGCGCTGTCGGCGATCTATCTGATCGCCGGTGTCCTGCACATGCTGCTGCCGGGGCCATTTCTGCGGATCATGCCAGCCCTCGTGCCGTTTCCAGCCTCTGTGATTTTCGTGACGGGCGCGTGCGAGGTTGCGGGCGCCGCCGGCCTGCTGTCGTCGCCCTATCGCGCTGCCGCCGGCATTGGGCTCGCCGCCTACGCGGTCTGCGTCTACCCAGCCAATATCAAGCATGCGATCGATGGGTTGTCGGCGGTGGACGCAAGCATCTACGCCTGGCTTTACCATGTGCCGAGGCTTGCCTTTCAGCCTGTCCTCGTCTGGTGGGCACTTTATGCCGGAGGCGTCATCGACTGGCCCTTCGCGCTACCCAAAGCTTAAGCGGCTGGCGGTTCGCGGCCGCCAGCCGTGTGTTTCGGGCGCACCTGCCGCCAGCGCGCCTCAGCTGGCCGCCCGCATCTCCGCCAGAGGTTTCACATTCTGGTTCATCCGGAAGAGATTCTGCGGATCATAGCGTCTCTTGATTTCCGCGAGACGCCGGTAGTTCATGCCATAAGCCGCTTCCACGCGATCGGCCTCGTCTTCTGGCATGAAATTGATATAGGCCGTGCCGATCGCATGCGGCCTCGTTGCCTCGAACAGACCCTTTGCCCACCCGATACAGGTCTGGTCCATCCCCTTTTCCCGCCAGCGTGCGTGGACGTTCATCACGAAATGCGAGCTGCGCTGCGGGAAGGCCGTGGCCTCGTGGCCGATCCGTCCTGCCGCGCCGCCGACATGGCCGATGAAGATCTCGCATTCCGGCCCTGGCAGCTTGCGCACGGCATCGAGCAGCACGGAGATGGCAGGATCGGAAAGCCGCGCAAAATCCTGGCTCTTCCAGTAATTGCGCGCTCCGGGTGTCAGAAGCGGATCGAAGGCCTGCTGCCAGGCGGCGAAAGGCGCCGGTCCGACGACATCGGCAATCGGCTTGCCGATCGACCGCAACCCGGCGGTCGCCGTCTCACCGGCCTGCAGATTGCCGCAATAGCACATGGCAAGCACCAGCACCTCCTTGCCATGCCACTCGGCAGGCAGGAACGGCAACGGCGGCGCCTTGCGCATCACGGCCCAGCAGGTCAGTTCGTCAGGCGCCGTTTCCAACTGTTGGCGATATTGCCTGAGCACCATCTCCGCATCCGCGAAAGGATGGACGACGAGCCCCGCCAGCACCTCTCCCGGCAGATCATGCAGCCGGAATTCGAACGAGGTGACCACGCCGAAATTGCCGCCGCCGCCGCGCAGCGCCCAGAACAGCTCCGGCTCTTCCTTTTCGCTGACGCGTTTCAGTTCGCCTGCCGCGGTCACGACGTCCACCGAGATCAGATTGTCGAGCGTCAGCCCGAATTTCCGGGTCGTCCAGCCGAAACCGCCGCCGAGCGTCAGCCCGGCAATGCCTGTCGTAGAGTTGATGCCGGTCGGCAGAACAAGTCCGAAGGCCTGCGTCTCCGCATCGACATCGGCCAGTGTCGCACCGGGCTCCACCCGCATGCGCCGCGTCGCGGGATCGACCCAGACGGATCGCATCGCCGACAGGTCGATGACGACGCCGCCATCGCAGATCGCATTGCCGGCAATGTTGTGGCCGCCGCCGCGGATCGCCAGAAGCAGGCCGTTGTCACGCGCAAAACGCACCGCCTTGACGGCATCACCAGCACCGGCGCAGCGCACGATCATTGCCGGACGCCGGTCGATCATACTGTTCCAGATCGTTCGCGCCTCGTCGTAATCGGCATCGTCCCTGGTAATCAGCCGCCCGCGCAATGCGGCGGCGAACGCCTCTATGGTACTGCCCTTCACCCTGGTTTGGCCCCGTTGCAGGGTCGTGAGGTTCAAGTCGTCCATGATGTCCTCCCTGCGGCAGGAAGCCCCGTCCCCGCCGGGGCCGCATTTTGCGCTCCCCGGCCATGGTTAACAAGATATCGCTAATAAATGTATCCAGCGATGGAGCGGGCCGTTTTGGCGCCCGCCTGGCGTGTTTTTATGCCGTTCATCTGCAAGCGAGGGACTATGGCTGGCCTTTGTGCCGCACGGGGTTGCCCTCGGTGGCTTTCCCACTATTCTGGCCGCAACGAAAACAGGGAGGCCACCATATGATCCTGCATTGCGTATTCTTGCGGCTGAAGGCCGCGATGACGGCCGAGGAGAAGCAGGCTCTGTTCGAATCGGTCGTGGCGCTGAAGCAGGTCATTCCCGGCATCATCGACATCCAGCATGGGCCGAACGTCTCGCCCGAAGGGCTGCATGGCGGCTTCGTCGATGGCTTTGCCGTGACATTCGAGAGCCCTGAGGCGCGCGATGCCTATCTCGTCCATCCGGAGCATGTGACGGTCGGCCAGCGCATCGTCGAATCCGTCGATGGCGGCCTTGGCGGCCTGCTGGTCTTCGATCTGAATATCTGAAAGAAAGGCCGCGGATTGCTCCGCGGCCCAAGCTCCTCAGCTCGACTTTGCGATCGCCGCGGTGATCTGGTCGACATTGTACCGGAACATCTTCTCGTAGGTCGGAGCCGGTCCCTTGGCGTCGGAGAGAGACTCGACATAGAGCTCGCCGCCCGGCTCTGCGCCGGTTGCCTTGGCCACCTGCTTGACGAGACGCGGATCGTTGGAGTTCTCGAAGAAATACGTCTTCACATGCTCGGTCTTGATCTGTTCGATCAGCTTGGCAACGTCGGCGGCCGACGCTTCTGTTTCGGTGGAGACGCCGAGCGGTGCCAGGAAGCTCACCTTGTATTCGCGGCCGAAATAGCCGAAGGCGTCGTGGCTGGTCAGCACCTTGCGCCGGTCTTCAGGCATCGCGTCGAACTTCGCATGCGCATAGCTGTTCAGCTCGTCCAGCGTCTTGGTGTAGCGCTCGGCATTGGTCCTGAAGGCTGCGGCATCGGCAGGATCGGCATCCGATAGCGCCTTTTCGATGTTCTTTACCCAGATCTTCACGTTGACCGGACTGTTCCACACATGCGGATCGGTCACGGTCTTGCCGTCCTCTTCCATGGTGCGGGTGTCGATGCCTTCCGAGACGGTCACTGGCGTGCCCTTGTAGCCGGAGGCGGTGATCAGCCGGTCCATCCAGCCTTCCAGGCCCTCGCCGCTGACGAAGGTGACCTGCGCTGCCTTCAGGTGCTTGGCATCGGCAGGCGACGGTTCGAATTCATGGGGGTCGCCGTTCGGGCCGACCAGGCTGGTCACTGTCACATGATCGCCGCCGACCTGTTTAACGACGTCGGCAAGCACAGTGAAGGAGGCAACGGTCTTCAGCGTTTCCGCCGAAGCCGGCATCGCCGAAGCGGCAATCAGCGCGGGCAATGCGGCTGACAGAAGCAGGGTTTTGGATCTCATGATGGTCTCCTTTGTTCAGCCCTTGAGATGCGGGCGGGGAAAATAGCGCCGGGCAAGGCCGGACGGTGCGAAGAAGATCGAAAGCGCGTAGAAGCCCGCCGCCGTCATGATGATCGTCGGCCCCGAGGCGAGTTCGAGATGGTAGGAGGCGACAAGGCCGAGATAGCCGGATGCCGTGGCGCTGACCGCGGCAATGGTCATCATCCGGGGCAGGCTGCGCGACCAGAGCTGCGCGATCGCCGCCGGCAGCATCATCAGCCCTACTGCCATCAGCGTGCCGAGTGCCTGGAAGCTCGCAACGAGATTGAGCACGACGAGCAGCAGGAAAAGGAAGTGATAGAGCAGACCGCGCCCGCCGACGGCGCGCAGATAGCCGGGATCGAAACACTCGGCGACCAGCGGCCGATAGATGATCGCAAGTGCCAAAAGCGTCACCGACGTGATCGCACCGATCTGCGTCAGGGCAGGGGTGTCTATCGCCAGGATTGTGCCGAACAGCACATGCAGCAGATCGATGTTCGAGCCACGCAGCGAGACGATGAGGACGCCGAGCGCCAGCGAAATCAGGTAGAAGCTCGCAAAACTGGCGTCCTCCTGCAGCACCGTCACGCGGCTGACGACGCCTGAAAGCAGCGCCACCGAAAGCCCGGCGACGAGCCCGCCGATTCCCATCGCCGTGAGCGACAGGGACCCGGCAACGAGATAGCCGATCGCCGCCCCTGGCAGCACCGCATGGCTCATCGCATCGCCGACAAGGCTCATGCGCCGGAGCATCAGGAACACGCCGATCGGCCCGGAGCCGAGGCCGAGGCAGAGGCAGGCGGCGAGCGCGCGTCGCATGAAACCGTAATCGGCGAAAGGCGCCAGAAAGATATCGTAGGCGGTCATGCGGCGGGCTCGCAGATAGCGGCGTCTTCGTCCCAGCGTTCGGCCATCGCCCGCGCCGTCATCAGATTCGCCGCCGACATCACCTCCGCCGTCGGCCCCCAGCCGATCAGCTCGCGGGCGATCAGCATTGTCTCGGGGAAATGTGCCCGGACCTGCTCGAAATCGTGCAGCACCGCGATCACCGTCCGCCCATCGCCATGCCAGCGCGCCACGATGTCGAGAAGGTCGCGGGTGGTGCGCGCGTCGATCGCCGTGAAAGGTTCGTCGAGCAGGATAACCTTGGCGTCCTGCAGCAGCAGCCGGGCAAACAGCACGCGCTGGAACTGCCCTGCCGACAGCGCGCCGATATGCCGGTTCTCGAAACCGTCGAGCCCGACGGCTGACAGCGCCTCGAGCGCCTTCTGCAGCTCGTTCGCGGCCACCCGTCCGAAGGCCCCAGCCTGCCGCCAGGCGCCCAGCATCACGGTATCCAGAACCGAGATTGGAAAGCGCCGGTTGATATCGGCAGCCTGCGGCAGATAGCCGAAGTCGAGCCGTGCCAGCCGGTGACGAATCTGCCCCGCCGCCGGCCTGATCTCGCCGATGAGCGCCTTCAGCAACGTCGATTTACCTGCCCCATTTGGCCCGGCAATCGCCGTCAGGCTGCCCTCGCGAAGGCTGCCGGACACATGATGTACCGCCGGATGCCGGTCGTAGCTGACTGTCAGGTTATCGAGCTCGATGAGAACGGCACTCACGGCAGGATCACCGCCCAATGGATCGCCAGCCACAGCGCGGCGATCATCAACAACACGAAACCGGCACGCACGGCAGCGGATTGCCGGAGCAGGTTGGGAAAGGGGCGGGGCATCGAAGCGCTTTCTAAAATGTAATAACATAACAGTTATGTTATAACGAGTATGGCAAAAGCACGGCGGATGCAAGCGGGAGGGTGTAGCGCCAACGACTTTCTATTAGCCTGTCAGAAAGGGAGCTTCGCCATGAAGGTATCGATCGAAAAGCAGTGGGAAGATTTCGTCGAGAGATTGGTCGCCGAGGGGCGCTGCCACTCAGCCGAACAGGTCGTCAGCGTGGGATTGAGCCTCGTCGCTCAGCAAGAGGCTAGGCTCGATGGCTTGCACGCGATCATCGATGCGTCAATTGCTGCGGGCGGAGACATCAGCGATGACGAGCTGGGAGCAGTGCTGGAAACTCGGATCGCTTGCCTGAGAGCCCAACGCTAACCAGATGCTCGCACCTATCCTCCCTCATTCCTGTGCTCGTCACAGGAATCCAGTCACCGCGCGTCGGCGCGGTGGGGAGAGTCTTTCAGCCCAAGGACTTGGGCTGGCTGGATGCCTGTGACAAGCACAGGCATGAGGGATATGTCTTGCCAAGGGACACCCATCCCTAGTGTGGATCGGCATCTCCAAAAAGAAAGCGGCGGAACCGGCCCGCCGCCAACTGAAATAGCTTACAGCTGCTCGATCATCGCAGCCGCGCCCGAGACCGTCGCCTGGCCGGGGCTTTCCTCGACGTTCAGCGATTTCACGACACCATCCTCGACAAGCATCGAATAGCGCTTCGAGCGTACGCCAAGGCCGCCAGCCGAGAGGTCGGCTTCCAGGCCGAGTGCCTTGGTGAAACCCGCATCCCAGTCTGCAAGGAAGTGGATCTTGCCGAGGCCGCCGGATTGCTGCGCCCAGGCGCCCATCACGTGCCAGTCGTTGACGGCGACCACGGCGATATCGTCGACGCCCTTGCCGAGAATGGTATCGCGATTTTCGAGATAGCCCGGCAGATGGTTCAGCGAGCAGGTGGGGGTGAAGGCGCCGGGAACGGCGAAGAGCACGACCCGCTTGCCCTTGAACAGCTGTTCGGTCGAGGTCTCGACCGGGCCGTCCGATGTCTTTTCCTTGAAGGTGGCGGCCGGAAGGCTGTCGCCGATTGCGATGGTCATGAAACTCTCCTCGTTCGGATGATCAAGCGGCACAGGCCGCAGGCTGGCGGCGACTATAAAAGCCGCTCATTCAAAGGCAAGCGGTGTCTCCATGGCGCGATCGCCGTCGATGACGAGCGCACTCCAGCGCTTGCCCGAGATGCTGTAGTTCTTCGGCAGCTTGCCGATCGCCACGGAGGTCGAGAAGGTCTTGCCGTCGCGCTTGCTCATCAGTTGCTTGGTGAAGACATAGCCGCTCGGCCCGGTAACGATCACCGCCGGCGCCGTGTCGCCGCCGCCGGGCAGCGCGATGTCGAGCCAGAGTTCCTTCATGTCGGGCGAAAGCCTATGCGACACCACCTTGAAGTCCGCGGATGCTGCTTCCGGCAGCGATGCCTCGGCCGTCTTCAGCAACGCTTCCTCCTCCGGCCGCGATTGCTTCGCACTCGACAGCAGCAGCGAAAACGCCGCCTGGAAGGGCACGCAAAGATCCTTGCAGATGCCGATGAAGGCTGTCGCCTTGATTTCGGCGGCTTGGTCTTCCGCCTTGAATGTCAGCGGCAGGATGACGGGCGCGTCATAGGCGATGTCGTCCACCTTGCCGTCATTGATATGCTTCGGCACCGGATAGCGCACCTCCGTCAGCGTCATGCCGCTTCCGGGCGCAACGCTGATCTGCGGCGGAATACCGCTGTTTCCGGGTTCCCGCCAATAGGTGATCCAGCCGGCTTTCGGCTCGATCTGCAGGCCGCCATGAACCGTTCCATCACGCTCCGGCGGCAGCGCGATCAGCCGCATGCGGCCGCCTTCGTTGTCGACCCAGGGGCTCATCTCCGCCCATGCGGTGCCTGCCAGGCAGCCTGAGGCTGCGGCATAAAGACAGAGGAGCCGGGCGCTGCCGGATGCGAAAGAAATAATCGTCATGGAACAAAGGTTTATCGAAAACTGCACCAGCCTGCCACAAGGACAGCAGGTCTATTTCTTCATTTTCGGTTGATTGATTTGTGACATTGCCCCATGTTTCCACTGTCGGGGCCTTTTCACCGGTCTGGCAGCAGGAGGAATTATGTCCTTATCGACGCTGAAGAACAGACGGGAACGTGGCTTTTTCGACGGGCAGTTCCTCATTGCCATGCCTGGCATGGAAGACAGGAATTTTGCGCGCACGGTCGTCTATATCTGCGCCCATTCCGACGCCGGAGCCATGGGTTTCGTCATCAACAGGCCGCAGAGCCTGACATTTACCGATGTGCTGCTGCATCTCGACATGATCAAGGACAGCGATTCCATCGTGCTGCCCGATTTCGCGCGCGATTTCCCGATCCAGACCGGCGGCCCGGTCGAGAGCGGCCGCGGTTTCGTGCTGCATTCCGACGATTATCTGAGCGATTCCAGCATCCCGGTCAGCGACGATATCTGCCTGACGGCAACGCTCGATATCGTTCGCGCCATCTCCAAGGGCGGCGGCCCGAAGCGGGCGACTATGCTGCTCGGCTATTCTTCGTGGGGGGCCGGACAGCTCGAGAGCGAAGTCGGAAACAACGGCTGGCTGACCTGCGCCGCCAACGAGACGCTGATCTTCGATCGCGGCCTCGATGACAAATATGAACGTGCTCTTGCGGGCATGGGTGTGACGGCGGCGATGCTTTCCGCTGATGCCGGCCACGCCTGAATTTCTTCGGAACGAAATCTGACAGGCGACGTTTCCTCTCCGCAAACCCGGGCAAACCTGCCCGGTGCGATTTAGGAGGCATCTCACATGGGTAGCACCAGCGACAAGATTTCCGGCAAGACCAACGAAATTGCAGGCAAGGCCAAGCAGGCCATCGGCAAGGCCACCGACGATCACAGCCTGCAGGCCAAGGGCGCCGTGCAGGAAGGCAAGGGCAAAGCCCAGGTCGCCGCAGGCAAGGCCAAGGACAAGCTGAAGGGCGCCGTCGATCGGCTCTGATCCTTCAACGATTTCAATGACAATGCCTGTTGCGCCTCCGCGCGGCAGGCATTTTTAGTCCGTACGCTATGCTTGGGGTAGTGCCATGAGGCTTTTCGACTGCGACAATTGCGATCAGGTCGTCCATTTCGACAATCGCCAATGTGTTCGCTGCAATCACCGGCTGGGTTTCCTGCCCGGCGACATGACGATGCATGCGCTGGAGCCGCGGGACGAGACCGCCTGGCAGCTGGTGGCCCGGCCGGAGCGCACGGTCCGCTTTTGCGCCAATGCTGGCCTCGATATCTGCAACTGGCTTGTCGCGTCCGACGATCAGAACCCATTCTGCATCGCCTGCCGTCACAACCGGCTGGTACCCAACATCAACACGCAGGACGGCATCGACCGGTGGCGGCGCATCAGCCAGGCGCAGCGCCATCTGTTTTACTCGCTGTTGCGTCTCAATCTGCCGCATCCCGACCGCGAGCAGGATCCGCAGGGCGGCCTTGTCTTCGATTTCCTCGAAGACACGGTTCAGTTCGACGGCAATGTCGTTCCGGCGATGACCGGTCACGAGGAGGGGCTGATCGCCATCCGCGCCGCCGAGGCCGATGATGTGACGCGCGAGCTCGCCCGCAGCGCCATGGACGAGAATTACCGCACGCTGCTCGGTCATTTCCGCCACGAGACTGGCCACTTCATCTGGAACAAGCTGGTGCGCGACCGCGGCGCCTTCGATGCCTTCCGCGCCACCTTCGGCGACGAGCGTCAGGATTATGGCGCAGCCCTGCAGAGCCACTATGCCAATGGTGCGCCCGCCGGATGGCAGGAAAGCTATATCAGCGCCTATGCCGCCTCTCACCCATGGGAGGATTTCGCCGAGTGTTTTGCGCACTATCTCCACATCGTCGACACGCTGGAAACGGCGCGCGCCTTCGGCATCGCCATCGATCCGCGTGGTCATGAGGAAATGGCGGCGGAGGTGGACTTTCAGCCCTACCGTGCAAAGAGCGCCGGACAGCTGATCAGCGCCTGGATACCGCTCAGCGTTGCCATCAATGCCATTCAGCGCAGCATGGGGCAGCCGGATGCCTATCCCTTCGTGCTGTCACCGCCGGTCGTTGCCAAGCTCGAATATCTCCACGCGCTCATCCAGAGCGCCACGGAGGCGTCGCAGCGCTTTGCCGCCTAGGCGGTTTTCAGCAGCCCGCCGGTCAGCTGGCGAAAGGCATCGACGACATTGGCAAGCACGGTTTCCGGGTCATCCGCTGCGGCAATCCACAGGGCGGCATTGAGGGCGGCGCCATTGACGAGCCGCGCCGCAGCTTCGGCATTCACGGGCTTCACCGTTCCGTCGTCGATCAGCGCCTGGATCGTCTGCGCCGTCGTGCGCAGGCAGGCGTTCTGGTTTTCCCATTGCGAGGGGTCGCCGAGAACGGCGGGCCCGTCGAGCAGCATGATCCGCTGGATTTCGGGCTCCAGCGACATTTCTATATAGGCGATGGCTTCGGCCACGAACCCTTCCCAGGGAGTGGCCGCGGCTGCATGCGCCGCGCGCATCCGCACGAGGATTTCGGCATCCATCTGGTCGATCACCGCCTGCAGCAGACCTTTCTTGTCACCGAAATTGTGATAGAGCGCGCCGCGCGTAAGCCCCGCTTCCGCGGTGAGATCATCCATCGACGATCCGGAGTAACCCTTTGTCGCAAAAGCCTTTCTGGCCGCCTGGATCAGCTTCGCCCGGGTCTCTTCCATCATTTCCGCACGGCGTTTTCCAGCCACGGCGTTCTCCTCGAAGTTCACATACGCCACGTATGCGTATTGACATACGAAATGTATGCCAAATATATGGACATACGGAGCGTATATCAATTGCGCCCCGCATTGTGAAGCGCGGACCTCGCTGGAGAACACGGCAAATGGAACGGGAAGGCGATCGCGTCTGCCCGAGGGTCCGCTATTGTCATCAGGAGTGAACATGACCAAACGCGAAGCAATCTTCCCGGCCGGCCGCCACGCGCTTTATGCCGAACACCGCTATTCCGCAGCGATCCGCTCCGGTGATCTGCTGTTCGTCTCGGGGCAGGTGGGCAGCCATGCCGACGGCTCGCCGGAGCCCGACTTCGCCCGCCAGGTGGAACTGGCCTTCGAGAACCTGAAGGCCGTCCTGAAGGCTGCGGGCGCGACGCTCGATGACGTCATCGACGTCACGACCTTCCACACCGACCCGCAAAATCAATTCGAAACGATCATGGCGGTGCGCAACCGCATCATCGGCGAGCCGCCTTATCCGAACTGGACTGCCGTCGGCGTCAACTGGCTGGCAGGCTTCGATTTCGAGATCAAGGTGATCGCAAGGGTTCCGCAGGCAGCCTGAGCAAGGCCCAAAAGCAAGAGACCCGGCGTCGAGCCGGGTCTCTCTGGTCGCGATGCCGAGAGGTTCAGAAATCCCGCTCCAGCCGGACGAAGCCTTCGACATAATGCGAGTCGTCGGTGCCCGGAAAGTCGTGGTTCTCCGCCACATAGGTCGCAGCCGTATGCAGGGTCAGGTCGTCGACGATCTTGTAGTCGAACGTCACGCCGCCGCGCCACATGCTGCCATTGTGATATTCGTCGTCGGCCTCGCGGATCCTGCCGCTGTACTGCGCCTCCGGCGTCACGGTGAACTTGTCGTTGATCTTCAGGGCATATTGCGCAATCACCGACCATTCGCTGGCTTGGTAATAGGTATTCGGGCCGCTCGAATAGATGCCGGCAAGCTCGAACAGGCCGGGGCCGATTTCCGCTCCCATGCGGGCTGTGACGGAACCGTCCTGCATGGCAGCGTCATAGCCGCCATAGACCTGCCAGGTGAACCCGCCAGCCTTGCCGCCGACCATGGCGTCTATGCCGAGACCTCTCTCGGCTCCGTCGAAGTCCGCAGGGAGTTCATCCAGCGACAGGCCAGCATTGAAGCTGTCGCTGTCATATTCGTAGCGGATCGCGTTCCATTTGGTGTCGTTACCGGTCATTAGATCGGATTCACCGGAGAAGTCGTTGTCCCACCAGCTCGCGAAGCGGCCGGCGCGGATACCGGCAAGCTCCAGATAGGCTTCGTCGATGATCGTATTGTCCGTGCCATAGGCGGCGGCATTCGACCAGCCGACAAACTCGGTGGTACGCGTGGCAGGGCCGCCGCCGCCATAATAGTTGGATTCGAGAACGATGCGGCTCGTCAGCGGGCCGTATTCGGTGTCGCTCTTGGCATCGACGCTCACATGGGCGCGGGTGTGGCTTTCCCAGTCCTCGCCGCCGGCGCCACCCGGCCCGTTGTTCTCATAGCCGTCCCCAAAGCCGTAGCCGACTTCGAAGCGCAGATAGCCGCCGATCTTCAGGCAGGTTTCGGTGCCTGGAATGTAGAAGTAGCCTGTTCCGTACGCGTCGCAGACGCGGACATATTCCACGGATTCCGGCTCGGCGGCGACGATGGCGTCGGCAGCTTGAGCGCCGGAAACTGCTGCAAATGCAGCAGCGGAGCCGAGAAGTAGGCTCTTGATGTTCATGCTGTGTCTCCGTTTTGCAGACCGGCACTGTGGCTGGCCCGTATGTGGCGCGAGGCGTGCGGTGCCGCGAGGGGGACGCCGGAGAGGGAACGCGCCGATTGGCAACGGAAACAGTAAGCTCGCGGAGAACGGGCTCGTCAATTATATGCTAAACGCATATGTATAAAAAAGTGGCAAAGCGCCACAAACGTGACGCCTTTGCCACATCGTCCTGTCACAATCTGCAATCGGAAGGATGGCCTGCGCGGGATCGTTTCCCGCATAGGCAATGGAATAGCTTACGCCCGTTTCGTCAGCGGAAACCGTTCCTTCAACAGCCGCAGCACCGATTCTGCAGGCATTGGCGGGCCGAAAAGGTAGCTTTGGCCGTAGCTGCAGCCCATCTTGGCAAGCTCGATCGCGTCCTCGTTGGACTCGATGCCTTCGGCGACGACCTTCATGTCGAGTTCGCGGGCCATGTTGATCACCGAGCGCAGGATGGTGGCCTTCTTGTCGGTATTGTCGCGCACCAGCGCCTTGTCGAGCTTGATGGTGTCGAACGGGAAGCGCGTCAGGTAGGAGAGGGAGGAATAGCCCGTGCCGAAGTCGTCGAGCGCCAGGCCAAGGCCCGCTTCCTTCAGCTTCTGCAGCACCAGGCGCGCCTGTTCCGGGTTTTCCATCACCATCGATTCCGTCAGCTCCAGCTTCAGGCGCGAGGGTTCGCAATGGGTCTTGGCCAGTACCGAGCGCACATCGTCATAGAGCTCGTTGTTGAGCAGCTGCACGCTGGAGAGATTGATCGACACGAAGATCGGCAATTCGCCGGTCTGGTTCTGCCAGCCCATCAGGTCGTTGGTCGCCTGTTCCAGCGCAAAAAGCCCGAGCGGGCCGATGATGTCGGAAGCTTCCGCGATCGGGATGAACTCGGATGGCGGGATATTGCCGCGCTTCGGATGCTCCCAGCGCATCAGCGCCTCGAAACCGGCGATCTCGACATCCTCGAGCCGGGCGATCGGCTGATAGACCATCGACAGTTCCTTGCGCTCGATGGCGCGGCGCAGATCCGATTCCAGCTGCAGCCGGTCGGCCCCAAAATCGCGGAATGCCGGGCGGAATGGCTCGACGCGATTGCCGCCGGCGCGCTTGGCGCGGTACATCGCCAGCTCGGCGTCACTCAGCATGCCGGCCGCATTCTCCTGCTGGTCGACCCAGGAGGAGAGGCCGATCGACGCCGTCAGGACGATCTCGCGATTGGCGAAATTGATCGGCACCATGATCGCCTTGCTGATCGCATCGGCAAAATCGGCGATCTTCGCCGGATCGCGCTCGGAAACCAGGATCAGGCCGAACTGGTCGCCCGCCAGACGCGCCAGCGTGTCCTGCGCCTTCAACAGGCGGCGCAGGCGCCGGGTCAGCGCGATCAGGATATTGTCGCCCGCGGCAACGCCGAGTGCATCGTTGACCAGCTTGTAGCGGTCGATATCGATCACCATCACCGTCGGGCGCAGCGTATCGCCCGAAGGCGCCAGCGCCAGCACCGACTGCAGGCGGTCGATGAACAGCTGGCGGTTCGGCAGGCCGGTCAGGTTGTCGTGCAGCGCGTCGTGCAGCAGCCGCTCGATGGAATTCTTCTGCTCCGTCACATCGACGATCGTGCCGACGCAGCGGATGATTTCGCCGTTGGAGCCGAGCACCGGCCGGGCGCGGATCAGCAGCCAGTGGAAATGGCCGTCCTCGGCGCGGATGCGGAACTCGTGGTTCAGGCGGCCGCGGCGATGTTCGAGCAGCACGTCGAGCGTGGCACGGAAACGGTCGCGGTCGTCAGGATGCAGCCGCGGCAGCCAGTTGCGCGCAGCGCCATGCATCGTTCCGGGCGACAGGCCAAGCTTCACGGAAACATCGGGAATGGTGACGACGCGGTCGCGCGCAACGTCCCAGTCCCAGACCATGTCGCCGGAGCCGGTCAGCGCCAGCGACTGGCGTTCGAGATCGGAAAACAGACCCTGCTGGAACGCACCGCCCGCAAAGGCGTGCTGCATCACGGTAAAGCCGATCAGCAGCACGATCAGAACCAAACCGCCGCCAAGCGCCGGCTGGATGATGTCGTTGTCGAGCCGGCCGGTGATCGTCAGCCATGCCCCGAAGATCCACACAAGGATCAGCGCCCAGGCGGGCACGAGCAGGATGGCGCGGTCATAGCGGTTGAGGCCGAGATAGACGATCAGCACCAGACCCATCGTCGCCGTCAGCGCGAAGGAAAGCCGGGCGATACCCGCGGCGATCGACGGGTCGTAGATCGCCACGCCGAAGAGCAGGGCGAGGCCTAGCACCCAGGCGAGCGTCGCGTAGCCGAGATGCGTGTGCCAGCGATTGAGGTTCAGGTAAGTGAACAGGAAGATGACGAAACTCGAGGCCAGCGCCACTTCCGCGCAGGCGCGCCATATTCGCTGGTCCGCGGAAGCGATGCTGATCAGCTTGCCGAGGAAGCCGAAATCGACGCAGATATAGCCGAGTACCGCCCAGGCGAGCGCTGCCGTTGCCGGCAGCATCGAGGTTCCCTTGACGACGAACAGGATCGTCAGGAACACGGCGAGCAGACCGGCAATGCCGAGCACGATGCCGCGGTAGAGCGTGAAGGCGTTGATCGTGTCCTTGTAGGCGTCCGGTTCCCAGAGATAGATCTGCGGCAGGTCGGGGCTTGCAAGCTCGGCGACGAAGGTGATGACGGCCCCTGGGTTTAGCGTGATGCGGAAGACATCGGCCTCGTCGCTCGGCTGCCGGTCCAGCGCGAAGCCTTCGCTCGGCGTGATCGCCATGATGCGCTGAGAGCCGAGGTCAGGCCAGAAAAGCTTGGAATTCACCAGACGGAAATGCGGGGCGACGATGACGCGCTCCAGCTGTTCTTCCGAAACGTTGGCGAGCGCGAAGACCGCCCAGTCGCCCTGGTGATTGTCGGAGCTGGCACGTACCTCAATACGGCGCCGGATGCCGTCGGCACCGGCTGCTGTGGACACCTGGAAGGCTTCGCCCTGGTTGGCGTAAATCTCGGTGGTCTTGGTGAGGTCGAGCGCGGTGTCGTCGCGCGAAATCTTCACCGGCTCAGCCGCATGTGCGGTACCGGCGGCCAGCGCAAGCACCGACAGGAAGAGAGCTGCGATCACCGCGATCAATCGGCCGGACGGTGATGTGTGCAGCATGCGGTTCGTGGTCATCGGCTGTCGGTTTTCCTGCCTGTATCCGTATCGGTGGCGATCAGTGAAAACATCACATGGTCATGCCACTGACCGTTGATTTTCAAGTATCCGCGCAGATAGCCTTCCCGCTGAAACCCGGCTTTCTCAAGCAGGCGAATGCTCCGTGCGTTGTCTGGAATACAGGCTGCTTCGATACGGTGCAACTCAAGCCCTGCGAAGATATAGGGTATAACCAACTGAAGTGCGGCGAACATATGGCCCTGACCGGCGTGTTTCTCGCCCATCCAGTAGCCGATCATGCAGCTCTGCGCCGCCCCGCGGCGGATATAGCCGATGGTGATGCCGCCGAGCAGTTCCATGTTCGGTTTGGAAAACAGGAAGAGCGGGATCGCCTGTCCGGAGGCATATTCCTGCTTGCCGCGGATGACGCGGGCGCGAAAGGCGCCCTCCGTCAGTTCGTCACGCCGCCAGGTCGGCTCCCAGGGTTCCAGGAACTTGCGGCTTTCCGAGCGCAGCTTGTGCCACTGGTTGAAATCCTGATAGCGCGGCAGCCGCAACGCATAGCGGCTGTTCTCCAGCTCGACTGCTTCCGGCTGCCGCGACAGGAACCGAAATACCGATTTGGGCATCGATCACTCCCGGCGGGCTGAAAGCGGTCTAGCGGCTTGCCTGTTTGGATTGCGGCACATGGGCGGACAGCGAAGCAGTGATGTCTTCCATCGGCGCAAGCTGCTCCAGCGGTCCGATCGCCGACAGCGTCGGAACGGTGTCGAAGAACAGCCGTCCGGCAAGGTCGGTCAGGCGCTCGACGGTGATGCCCTCTAGCCGCTCCATCATCTCCGGATTGGAGATCGGACGGCCATAGAGCATCATCTGCCGGGCAATCTGGCCGGCGCGGGCGGCCGGGCTTTCCTGACCCATCAAAAGCTGGGCGCGGATCTGGGCGCGGGCGCGCTCGATTTCCTTCTGCTCGATCGAGCCGGCAGACTTGTGCAGCTCGTCGATGATGACAGGCACCAGTTCCGGCAGGTTCTCACCGCCGGTCGCAGCATGGATGCCGAAGATGCCGGTGTCGGAAAAGCCCCAGTGGAAGGCATAGATCGAATAGCAGAGGCCGCGAATTTCGCGCACTTCCTGGAACAGCCGCGAAGACATGCCACCGCCGAGGATGTTGGCGAGGATCTGCGAACAGTAGAAGTCGCGGGCGTGATAGGCCTTGCCTTCGAAGCCGAGCAGGATCTGCGCATCCATGAGATCGCGGGTCTCGCGGATATTGCCGCCGATATAGCGCGCGGGCTCCATCACGGGCGTCGCGATCGGCGCTGTCGGCAGGCCGGCGAAGCGCTGCTCCACCATCTTGACGAACTCGTCGTGATCGACGGCACCGGCTGCGACCACGAACATCCGGTCGGTCGTGTAGTTGCGGCCGAGATAGGTGCGGATCTGCTGCGGCGAGAATGAAACGACCGTCTCCGGCGTGCCGAGAATGGCGCGGCCGAGCGTTTGGTCCTTGTAGGCGGTCTCCGAAAACTTGTCGAAAACGACGTCGTCGGGCGTATCGTTGGCAGCGTTGATTTCCTGCAGGATGACCTGCTTTTCGCGCTCCAGCTCATCTTCCTCGAAGGCCGATTCCGTCAGGATGTCGGCGAGGATGTCGATGGCGAGCGGCACGTGGTCCTTGAGGACGCGGGCATAATAGGAGGTCGTTTCGGTCGAGGTTGCGGCGTTCACTTCGCCGCCGACATCCTCGATTTCCTCTGCGATATCGCGTGCCGAGCGGCGTGCGGTTCCCTTGAAAGCCATGTGTTCGAGCAGGTGGGCAATGCCATGCTCGTCTTCCGTTTCGTTGCGCGAACCTGATTTGATCCAGACCCCGAGTGCGGCACTTTCAAGGTGCGGCATGGTCTGTGTCACTACTGTCAGCCCGGATTTGAGCCGGGTGCACTCAACTGTCATTGGCTATCTTTCTGCGCTGCCGAATTACGTCCGGGCATGCTTGCCGATAAAGCTTTCAACGGCCTTAAGTTCCGGATCGATGACTTGGAAGCGCTCCTCCTTAAGCATCAGATCAGCAAGCCACGTCGGGAGCGCCGGGTCAATACCGGAGGCCGATTTTACGGCCGCCGGGAACTTAGCCGGGTGGGCGGTGGCAAGCGTCACCATCGGCGTATTCGGCTTCTCGTGCTTGGCGGCAACGAAGACGCCGATCGCCGAATGCGGATCGAGTAGATAGCCCGTCTCGGCAAGCGTTTCCTTGATCGTCTGGGCCACCTGCTTTTCGCTGGCGCGGCCGGCGCGGAAGTCCTTCTTGATGGCGGCAAGCGCCTTCGGAGCGATCTCGAAACCGTTCGATTGCTTCAGGCTGTCCATGGCGTGGCGCACCTTGGAAGCGTCGCGGTCATAGGCCTCGAACAGCAGCCTTTCGAAGTTGGAGGAGATCTGGATATCCATGGACGGAGAGGTGGTCGCCTTGACCTCCTTCATGTCGTAGCGGCCGGTCTTCATCGTCCGCGCCAGGATGTCGTTCTCGTTGGTGGCGATCACCAGCTTGCCGATCGGCAGGCCCATCTTCTTGGCGGCATAACCGGCAAAGATATCCCCGAAATTCCCCGTCGGCACGGTGAACGAAATCTTCCGGTCCGGTCCGCCAAGCGCCACGGATGTCGTGAAGTAATAGACGATCTGAGCCATGATGCGGGCCCAGTTGATCGAGTTGACGCCCGAGAGCTTCACCTTGTCGCGGAAGGCGCCGTCGTTGAACATCGCCTTCACCAGATTCTGGCAGTCGTCGAAATTGCCGTTGACGGCAAGCGCATGCACGTTCGGCGATGTCGAGGTGGTCATCTGGCGCTGCTGCACCGGCGACACCTTGCCATGCGGGAAGAGGATGAAGATGTCGGTCCGCTTGCGTCCCGCAAAGGCGTCGATCGCCGCGCCGCCGGTATCGCCGGAGGTGGCGCCGACGATCGTCGCGCGCTCGCCGCGCTTTTCCAGCGCATAGTCCATCAGGCGGGCGAGCAGCTGCATCGCCACATCCTTGAAGGCGAGCGTCGTGCCGTGGAACAGCTCCATGACGAAGCTGTTCGGTCCGGTCTGCACCAGCGGCGCGATCGCCGGGTGGCGGAAGGTGCCATAGGCCTCGTCGATCATCGCCCGGAAGGTTTCGGTCGGGATTTCGCCATTGGTGAAGGGCGAGAGAATCGTGAACGCGATATCCTGATAGCTCTTGCCGCGCAGCGCCCGGATCTCCTTCTTGGAGAACTGCGGCCATTGACGCGGAACGTAGAGACCGCCGTCGCGGGCAAGACCCGTCAGAAGCGCATCGCAAAAGCCGAGAGAAGGGGCCTCGCCGCGGGTCGAGATATAGTCCACGTTCTTCATCCTTGACGTTATGGCCGGAAGCGATCCGGAGAAGGAAAGCAAGCGCCTGAAATGCTGCGAGCCGAAATGTGCATCAAAACGGCGCTTACCCAATCGATTTTTGTTTGCGCCGCTGATATAGACCATCGCAAACTGTGACGAAAGGCCTTGCAAACGCGACTTCGGGCCTGCCAAAAAACTTTGTAAGAGGGTGGAATAATCGTGTTCGGCAAAGTCCCGCGTCTCATCGCTTCCGCATCGTTGGCCGCTCTTCTCGCAGGCTGCAGCTCGCTCGGAATGGGCGGCGACAGCAAGCCCGCAGAGGCTTCCGCGCAGACCGGTGGCACCGCGCAGATCATGCCGATGGCCCCGCAGAATCCATCTTCGACAGACAAGCCGATCGGCACCGCCACCAATGCGTCAGGTGCCGTGCAGCCGGTCGTTCAGGGCGCTTGCCCGCAGATCTACATGCGCGATCAGGATGCTATCTTCCGCACCTATGCCAAGGGCGGCAAGAAGGCTGTCGTCAACAGCGCCGCAGGCCAGCAGGATGCGCAGCCGACCGACCAGATCGTCTATCAGGCCGCATTCGGCGACTATACGCGCCAGTGCACGCTCAACGACCAGAACCTGACGATGACCATCGTTGCGCAGGTTCGCGTACTCGCCGGTCCGGCAGGCGGCCCTGGTACCGTGTCGCTGCCGATTCGCATCAGCGCTGTCGACAGCCAGGGTGCAATCAACAGCGAGACCGTGCCCTTCACCGCGCAGATACCGGCTGGCCAGACGTCGACGCAGGTCCTGTTCCGCCACGACGGCTTCAAGCTGCCGGTGGGTTCGGGTTCGCTGGTTCGCGTCAATATCGGCTTCGATCAGGGCAACGCCCCGAAGACCAAGAAGAAAGCCAAGAGCTCCTAATACGCCGCTTGTTTCGGCCTCCCCGTCATGCTTCTGTCATGGCGGGAGAGATTCTTCGCGATGAAAATCGGCATCGTTCTCAATCCGGCGTCGGGAAGGCGGGGCAGGCGGCTGTTCTGGTCCGCGTTGCGGCGTGCGCTCGAAGCCCGCTCGGCCGATATCAGCCTGCGTGAAACCAAGGGTTTCGGCGATGCTGGGCGCCATGGTCGGGAACTCGCCGAAGACGGCTGCGATCTGGTGCTGGCCGTCGGTGGCGATGGCACGGTTGGCGAGGTGGCGGGAGGTATCCTCAGATCAAGGCGTCCGGGCGCGGTCTTCTCTTTCATTCCGACGGGCACCGGCTGCGATTTCGCCCGCAATTTCGCCATCCCCCGTGAACCCTCGAGGATCGCCGAACATCTGTTGACCGCACCGGTGCGCTCCGTCGATGCCGGGCTGCTGACCTGCGAAAACGAAGACGGCGTGAGCTGCACCCGGCATTTCATCAATATCGCCAGCTTCGGCGTTTCGGGAAAGATCGTCAGCGCCGTCAACGAGGCACGGCGGGGCAGGCGGCTGCCGGGCCCGATGGTGTTCTTCTATCACAGCCTGATGCAGATCCTGCGCTACAAGCCCTGCAAGATCCGCCTGCGGCTCGATGGCGAGGATGTCTATGACGGGCCGATCACCGCCGTTGCGGTCGCCAACGGCGCCTGGTTCGGCGGCGGCATGAAGGTGGCGCCCGGCGCCGATGTTTCCGACGGGCTCTTCGATGTGGTGATTATCAGAGGTGCCGCGAGGCTGCGCCTGCTGACGCTGATGAACAGCATCTACAGCGGCAATCACGTGAAAAGCCCGCTGGTCAGCATCCACCGGGCGCGTCTGGTCGAGGTCTGGCCGGCCGGCGAGGCGGCACCTGTCGATAGCGACGGCGAGGCGCCGGGGCATATTCCGGCACGTTTCGAGATACTGCCCGGCGCCGTTAACCTGCTCGTCTGATCAGAGCGCGCCTTCCCATTCGGAAAGTGCGGCAACGACACCAGGAAGATCGCTCATCCGCGAGATCACGGTTTCCGCACCTGCATCCGTCAGGTGGTCGGCATGCGAGGGATAGCTGTGCGATGCACCGGTAAAGCCGATGACGCGCATACCGGCACTGCGGGCCGCATGGACGCCATGAACCGAATCCTCGACGACAACGGTGCGCGACGGCGAAACGCCCATCTTCTCCGCGCCATGCAGGAAAATGTCCGGCTTCGGCTTGGTGCGGTCGGGGCCAAGGTCCTTGGCGGAAAAGATGTTCGGCGCAAACAGCGGCTTGAGGCCGACCTTGCCGAGCATCATGTCGAGGCGTGCAGAGCTCGAATTGGAGCAGATGCAGCGCTGCAGATCGAGCTTGGCGATAGCAGCGGCGACACCGGCGATCGCCTCGACATCCTGCTGGAGCTTGAGATCGAGCAGCTTCTCGGACTTGTCGAGCAGCGAGGCCGAAAGCGGGATGCTGGCATCACGCTCGACCTGCAGAAGAATGTTCTTCCAGGTCAGGCCTGCGAAGCGCTCGGCCATTTCTTCCGGGCTGATCGGGTAACCGGCCTCGGTGAGAAGGGCGGATTCGACTTGCGCCGCGATGATTTCGGAATCGACCAGAACGCCGTCACAGTCGAAGATAATGAGGTCGAAGCCCTGCATGTTCGTCCAGCCTTGTTGGGGATGGCGGCGGTTTACACGATGGCGTTCCAAAGCTCAACGGGGGCGTTGACATGGCAGCGATGCGCGCTGTGGGCGGCTTGTCGCCGCCGAATGCCATTTGCGCCGGAAGGCACCGCAGGATAGCCTCGCCAAGCCGATTCCCGCGCATTATTGGACAGCATGGCCAAGGAACCCGAAGACACGATCGCAAGCCGCATCAGCCGCATCCTGGCGGAGCGTATCGTGCATGGTGAACTGGCCGCCGGCGTCAGGCTTCGGCAGGACCATATCGCCGAGGAATTCGGCACCAGCCATGTGCCGGTGCGCGAAGCTTTCCGCCGCCTCGAAGCGCAGGGGCTGGCGATCAGCGAGCCGCGCCGCGGTGTGCGCGTTGCCTCCTTCGATCTGGAAGAGGTGCGTGAAGTCGCCGAAATGCGCGCGGCGCTTGAGGTTCTGGCGCTCCGCCACGCCGCCAAGCACCTGACATCGGCGATCCTCGATGCCGCCGAGCAGGCGACCCGGGATGGCGATGCGGCCGCCGACGTGCATGCCTGGGAAGAGGCGAACCGCCGCTTCCACCGGCTGATCCTCGCGCCCTGCAACATGAACCGCCTGTTGGCGGCGATCGACGATCTGCATGCGGCAAGCGCTCGCTTCCTGTACTCGGCGTGGCGTTCCGGATGGGAAAAGCGCACCGACCACGATCACCGCGCCATCCTGCTGGCGCTACGCCAGGGCCGCATCGATGAGGCGGCCGTCATCCTGCAGAAACATGTGCAATGGATCGGCCGTTCTCCCTCGGCGCGAAAGCCCGGCGAGCCGGAAGCCTTCGCCATCGTCGGCTGATTGGCTCAGGTCTCGACCGGAAAGAGCTGCAGAAACTGCCGCTCGCCTTCGGGCGAAAAGATCACCGAGCGGCTTTCGGCCGTGCGCCGCGCCCAGCCCTTGTCGAAGAAGTTGGAAAGCAGCGCCTTGCCGAGGCTGCCCGCCAGATGCGCACGCCGCTCGCTCCAGTCGAGACACGAGCGGCAGAGCGGACGGCGTGACGATTTCAGGCCATGCAGGTCTATGCCGATGCACTGGAACCGGTCCTCGCCCTTTGCCGTCACCGCCAGTCCATCGCCGATGGCGTCGATCGCTCCTGAGCCGACAAGGCTGTCCAGCATCCGCACGCCATAATCGCCGGCCAGATGATCGTAGCAGATGCGTGCCTTGCGCAGCGCCGGTTCCTTCGGTCCCGGCTGGTGGCGCAGATGCCCGCGCCCGGCGGCAAAGCCCATGATGCTTTCCAGCAGCTTACCGACGCCGTCATCGGCAAGCGTGAAATAGCGGTGGCGTCCCTGCTTGCGCTGCGAAAGCAGGCTGCCGGCCTCAAGCTTGGCAAGATGCGTGCTTGCCGTCTGCAGCGTGATGCCGCCGGCGGCCGCAAGCTCCGTCGCCGTCAGCGCCTTGCCACCCATCAGCGCCGTCAGCATATTGGCGCGGGCGGGATCGCCGATGAGCGAGCCGATCTGTGCGATGTCTGGTCCTTCTTTCATACTTCGATCGTAACCGAAGCATGCCGGTGCCGCAACATGGCAAAACTCTTCTCACGACAACAGGAGAAAGAGATGCTCACCTGCTTCATCCGCTACGAGATCGATCCGTTCAAGAAGGACGCCTTCGCCGAATATGCCCGTAACTGGGGACAGGCGATCCCGCAGAACGGCGCCGACCTGATCGGCTATTTCGCCCCGCACGAGGGCTCGCTGACGACGGCCTACGGTGTCTACAACATCGAAAGCCTTGCCGCATACGAGGCCTACCGTGCGAGGCTCGCCGCTGATCCGCGCGGCCGCGAGAACTATGAATTCGCCAAGCGCGAGCGCTTCATCCTCAGGGAGGACCGGATCTTCCTGAAGAATGTCTCCGCACCCCATGCCAAGCTGGTGCTGCCATGATCGCCGTCATCTTCGAGGTCGTGCCCTTTCTGGGCGAGCGCCACAAATATCTCGATCTGGCGGGAGAGCTGCGCGCCGAACTGGAGAGCATGGATGGCTTCATATCCATCGAGCGCTTCGAAAGCCTGACGATGCGCGGCAAGATCCTGTCGCTCTCCTTCTGGCGCGATGAGGACGCCGTCAAGGGCTGGCGCAATCGCGAGGCGCATCGCAACGCCCAAGCCGCCGGCCGCAACGGCGTCTTTGCCGATTACCGCTTGCGTATCGGCCACATCGTCCGCGATTACGGCATGTTCGAGCGCGACGAGGCGCCGGATGACAGCCGCAAGGTCCACGACACCGCCGGGGCTTGAAAGGGCCAAGACAACGAAGGCGTGCCGGCGTCAACTCCGGCATGCCACCAGTGATAGAATAAAATTGAAATATCACTTCTATCTAAAGTATTTATCGCCTTTCTATTTCAGTCACGAAGCCGTGAAAACGCTTCCATGCTTACTCTATATTATCGAATGGTGTGCATAACGGCACTATATTTTAGCTCCGAGGCATACTCAAAATGCGTTCTTTACGTCCCTTTCTCAAGGACCGGCGCGGCAATTTCGGTGTCATGACCGCAATCCTGATGGTGCCGCTGCTCGGCGCTGCAGGTCTTGCTGTCGACTACAGCGACCAGAGCGAGCTTCGGACCGAGCTGATGGAGGCAGCCGATGCTGCAGCCCTCGGCGCCATATCCCCGCAGTCGTCAGGTTACAAGGCGATCCAGTCGATGACTGGCGACGGTGAGGTCAGTATTGCCGAGCAGGATGCGCAACAGATGTTCATGGCGCAGCGCTCAAGCGGCCTTAGCCAGACTGCCGGCTCGCTGCCTATCAACGTCTCGATAAAGGTTGCCAAGCAAAGCGGTGTCGTCACCGCCACCGTCAATTTCGGCACGCAGGCGCCGACCACGTTCATGAAGATCCTGGGCATCAATTCCATGCCTGTCAGCGGCACGGCGACCGCCTCCAGCGGCGGCATGTCGAGCGCCAGCTACACCGACTTCTACCTGCTGCTCGACAATACGCCGTCGATGGGCATCGGCGCGACGCAGGCCGATATCGACGCGCTTGTAAAGGCGACCGCAAATGCCCCGGATGCCGCGGGCCGCAACTGTGCCTTCGCCTGCCATATGGTCTGGGGCAGCGGCGTTGAAAACACGGACAGCAACTATCTCATTGCCCGCGCCAACGATATAACGCTGCGGATCGACGTGGTGACCGAGGCCGTCAAGGGGCTGATGGACGATGCGGCCGGGGAAACCCAGCCGAACCAGTACCGCTTCGCCGCCTATACGTTCGGCGCCGCGGCCTCTGAAACGGCGCCCTATTACGGTATCCAGCGGATCGCAACCCTGACCGGCGATCTCTCGACCATGCGCAACGCCATTGGCCAGATCAACCTGATGACGACGCAGCATCATCAGTTCAACGAGGATGCGCTGACGAGTTTCGACACGGCGCTGACCAGCATCGGCAAGGAAATCAAGACCGATGGCGGCACCGGCGCCAGCACCGGCGACCGCCAGGAAGTGGTGTTCTTCGTGACCGACGGCCTGGGCGATAGCCGCAAGAGCAGTTGCACCGGCGGCTCCTGGTGGTCCAATCCGGACCGCTGCCTGCAGCCGATCGACCCGAAGCTCTGCTCGGCGCTGAAGGATCGCGGTATCAAGGTCGCCGTGCTCTACACCACCTACCTGCCGATCCCCACCGATCCGATCTGGAACCAGGCGATCAATCCGGTCTTTGCCAAAAATATCGGACCGAACCTGAAAGCCTGCGCCACCGAGGGGTTGTTCTTCGAGGTCAAACCCACCGACGACATGGCCGCCTCGATGTCGGCCCTGTTCAGCAAGGCGGCGAGTGCCACGAGCGGCCTCAGGCTGACGAATTGAGGGGAGGCGGGCCAGGTGCCCGCCTTTTCATTTTCTGCGTGTATAGTTCGATAATTTCCCGAAATCGCTCACCGCTTCAGGCTTTGGTAACCAAACTGGGTAACCATAACGGTCAGTTAAAAGCGTAAGTGTATGAGCGAGTAACATAATGGCGTCTGTCTTTCCGCTTGCCGATCTTAAGACCTCCGTTAAGCCGGATTCCTGGATCGACACGATCATCAAGGGTGATTGTGTCGCTGCCCTCGAGGCCCTGCCGACCAATTCCGTCGATGTGATCTTTGCCGACCCGCCCTATAACCTGCAGCTCGGCGGCACGCTGCACCGTCCCGATCAGTCGCTGGTCGATGCGGTCGATGACGAGTGGGATCAGTTCGCTTCCTTCGAGGCCTACGATGCCTTCACGCGCGCCTGGCTGCTGGCTTGCCGCCGCGTTCTGAAGCCGACGGGCACGATCTGGGTCATCGGCTCCTATCACAACATCTTCCGCGTCGGCGCCACGCTGCAGGATCTGAATTTCTGGATCCTCAACGACATCGTCTGGCGCAAGACCAACCCGATGCCCAACTTCAAGGGCCGCCGTTTCCAGAACGCCCATGAGACGATGATCTGGGCAAGCCCGGACGCCAAGGCCAAGGGCTACACCTTCAACTACGATGCCCTGAAGGCATCGAACGACGATGTGCAGATGCGCTCGGACTGGCTGTTCCCCATCTGCAGCGGCGGCGAGCGCCTGAAGGGTGACGACGGCAAGAAGGTTCACCCGACCCAGAAGCCGGAAGCACTGCTCGCCCGCGTCATCATGGCCTCCTCGAAGCCGGGTGACGTGATCCTCGATCCGTTCTTCGGTTCGGGCACGACGGGCGCCGTCGCCAAGCGCCTCGGCCGTCACTTCGTCGGCATCGAGCGCGAGCAGGATTACATCGATGCAGCCTCGGCCCGCATCGCCGCCGTCGAGCCGCTCGGCAAGGCGGAACTGACTGTGATGACCGGCAAGAAGCAGGAAGTGCGCGTCGCCTTCAATGTGCTCGTCGAAAGCGGTCTGATCAAGCCCGGCCAGGTGCTCTACGATGCACGCCGCCGCTACAGCGCGATCGTCCGCGCCGATGGCACCGTGGCCTCCGGCGGCGACGCCGGCTCCATTCATCGCCTGGGCGCGAAGGTCCAGGGTCTTGATGCATGCAACGGATGGACCTTCTGGCATTTCGAAGACGGGCAGACCCTTCGCCCGATCGACGATCTCCGGGCCGTCATCCGCAGTGATCTGGCGAAGGCCGAATAACGTAAGCCTTTACCGATCGAGACTACCTTCTTCCGGTGTTTGTACCTCCAGTTACGGAAGAAGGCTCATGGCGCCCGGGATCAACACCCTGGGCGCCTTTCTTTTGATCTTGCTAACTTGTCGCGTCCCATCGTTAACTGGCAGCCAATGCGTGATCTTGGGGGCTGTCATGTATTTCGCAACAGTGCTTTTGTTGATGCTGGTATTGCCCATCGTTTCCGTAGTTTCGGAAGCTGTCTTCGCCGCCAATGCCGATCTGTTTTTTCTCGTCGGCAAGTGGTTCGTGTTCTGGGGCGTCGGCCTGCGCCTTCTGCTCGCTGGTCTCAAGCAGGTCGCCCAGCCGTCCTTTACGGCTGAAAAGATCTTCGGCGTCACTGACGAGAAAGCATTTCCGCTGGTCCAGGAGATCGGCTTCGGCAATCTTTCGATCGGATTGCTGGGTGCAGCGAGCCTTTTCCAGCCGAACTGGGTAGTGCCGGCTGCACTGGTCGGCTGCATTTTCTTCGGTCTGGCTGGGCTGAAACACCTTACGCAGCCGTCGAGGAACAGAAGCGAGACCATTGCCATGCTCTCCGACATCGGCATCTCTGCCGTGCTTGCCATCTATCTCGTCGCCCGCGCCCTGACTTTCGCAGCGTAGAAACGCGTCGCGTCAGGCAAACAGAAAAACGCCCGGAACTGATCCGGGCGTCGAGTTTGATCGCAGGTCGGGCTGTCAGCGCCTCAGAAGCGCCTCGCGCTCTTCATCGTCGTCCCGCTGGCGTCCACCGATCGCCGCCGAAACGCTGGCGATGAAGGCGCCGACGAGCAGCGACATGGCGCCGATCAGCGCAACACCCGATGCCGTCTTGCGGGCCGTATCGGCGGCCTTCTGCGCCGCTACCTTCGCATCATCGATACGCTTCAGCACACCATCGACGCGGGTTTTTGCATCGGCTTCGGAAAGCCCGGTGCGCGAGGCAACCACCTGGTCGAGATAGGCACGATCGTCGGCGGAGATTTCGCCCTGCGCCGCACCGCTGATCAGCACGCGGGAAATCTCGGCGCTGACCGCTTCGTTGCTCTGGTTCTCAGGCGCAGCTCTGCCATCAGCCGGGCGCAGCAGCGCATCGGTGAAGTAGGATGTCGAGAAGCCGCCCGTATTGTCTGAACCGGACACTGCAGCCGCTGCTCCCGCGCCACCCACTGCCGCTGTTGCTCCAACCGCAGTCGCGGTCGCACTGGCACCGGCACTGACGAGCGAGGATACCGCCGAGCCCAGCAGGCCGATAACAATAAGCGTTGCCAGCGCCCAGGCCAGAAAGCCATGCGCCGTATCGCGGAAGAACACCTCATAGGTGTGAACCCCGACCCACTTTGAGCGAAGCCGGCCGGTGATATAGCCGCCGAGCGCCGACGACGCCCATTGCACAACGATCAGCCACACAGCCGCCGTCGCCCCGATCGTCGCCAGCGAGCTGCTGCTGTTGGCGAAGGGCGAAATCATCGTCAGCCCAAGTCCGGAGCCGATCAGCATGAAGATCAGGGTGATCGCCGTGGCGGCCAGCGTGCCGGCGAGAATCGGCCCCCAGCTGACGGCCGAGGACGACGATTCCTGCGGAGCGCCGGTAACGACGCTCGATACGGGTTGCGACATCGTGATCTCCTAGTGCCAGAAAAGAAGGATGATCAGGATCAGCGGAATCGGAACCCCGAGAAACCAAAGCAAAATACCTCTACCCATCCTATTCCTCCTGCCGGCTCTGCCGGGCTGCTGATTGATGCCTGCCGCAAGTGAAGCGGCTGAGATCAAAACAACCGGAAAAGAAGAATGTTCCTGAAGTCTTTCAGCTGGTTGTGCGATTTGCAGAAATTGTTGCGCAAAGGGCGGCATCGCTGCCGCCCTTCTGGTCAGAATGCCTGATAATCGGTTACCTGCACATGCGTGACGCGGCCATCCTCGTTGAAGGTGATGGTTTCCTCGCCCTCGCGGATCAGCGGCTTGCCGGTGCCGCTATGCGTTGCCCGGACCGACCAGACCGCGCGCCCGGCCCGCGGGCTCACCTTTTCCACCAGCATGTCGATCGCCGTCTGATCCGGGTAATCGTCAAAATACTTGCGGAACGCCGTCATGATCTGCTCGCGCCCAGCAAGGCTGCCGACGCCGTTCGAGACATAGGTCGCGTCATCGGCGAAATAGTTCTCGATCGTCTGGAAATCGAGCGCATTGATCGCGCCATGGAAAAGCTTGATCTCTTCGACCGGATCGAATGCCATGATCAGATCTCCACGCCATACGCTCTGAGGTCGGCGCGCAGCTTGTCCGCACCGGTGAAATGCACGGCCTGCCAGCCTGCCTTCCGCGCACCTTCGACATTGACGATGGTGTCGTCGATGAAGATGGATGTTGCCGGATCGAGGCCGAAGCTCTCGGCATGCATCTCGTAGATCGCCACATCCGGCTTGATCAGCTTCACATCGCCCGAGACGGTAACGCCGCGCGTCTTCGTCAGGAAGGGATAGCGAACCTGCGCCTCGCGAAACGTGTCGGAAGCGAAATTCGTCAGCATCGTCACATCATGGCCGCGCGCGATCAGCTCTTCCATCACGACGACGCTGTCGTCATAGGCATGCGGCACCATTTCGTGCCAGTATTTGCGGAAGTGCCGGATCTGCTCTTCGCGCTCCGGATGCGCGCCGATCAGCAGCGCCTCGGCTTCTTCCCAGGAGCGGCCGCGGTCCTGCTCGATGTTCCAGTCATGGGTGCAGACATTGTCGAAGAACCACTTGCGCTCTCCGGCATCGGGGATCAGCCGCTGGTAGGGCAGGCTCGGATCGTAGTGGATCAGCACTTTACCGATATCGAAGACAATATGATTGATGGGCATCTATCATTCCTTGACTGATTTGAACGCGAGAGGAATAGCCGCTGCGATCGCTTTTTTCATGATCGTCGGCAGCGCCTGGGCTTCAAGATTTGTAACCGGTTCCCACCATCCGTCATTGATTTCAACGGGATCGGAGATCGCCACGCGAAAGATCTGCAGCCTGAGTTCAAAATGGGTGAAGACGTGAATGACGGTGCCGCAGGGCTGCCATTCCGCCGGGAAGGGCGCGGCATCCGTGCTCGTCGCCCCGTCGATCCGCGCCGTCCACCCCGTTGTCGGAACCTCCGTCATACCGCCGAGCAGCCCGCTTTCGATGCGCCGCCGCAGCAGGATCGCGCCCTCTCCGGTGACCGCGACGAATGCCGCACCGTGCCGCACCGGCTTCTCTTTCTTCGCCGCCTTGACCGGAAACAGCTCGGGATCGTGCAGCCGCAACGCCTCGCACGATCCATTGAACGGACAGAGCGAACAGGCAGGACGCTTCGGCGTGCAGATCGTGGCGCCCAGATCCATCATCGCCTGGGCGAAATCGCCGGGCCGGTCAGCGGGCGTCAGCAGCACTACCTTCTGCTTCATCAGCGGCTTGCCCGTGGGCAGCGGCGTGGAAATGGCATAGAGCCTGGAAATCACCCGCTCGACATTGCCATCCATCACCGCCGCCTGCCGGTTGAAGGCGATCGCCGCAACGGCCGCCGCTGTGTAGTCGCCGATACCGGGTAGCGATTTCAGGCCCTCTTCACTATCCGGGAAGATGCCGCCATACCCGGCGGCGACCGCTTCGGCGCATTTCTTCAGATTGCGGGCGCGGGCGTAATAGCCGAGTCCTGCCCAGGCGGCCATGACATCGTCGCTCGGCGCCGCCGCCAGATCGTTCACCGTCGGCCAGCGCGCCAGGAAATTGGCGAAATAGGGCTTTACCGCCTGCACCGTCGTCTGCTGCAGCATGACCTCGGACAGCCAGATGCGATAGGGATCGGCCTTGACGCCGCGCGCCGCCATCGGCGGCGAGATGCGCCAGGGCAGATCGCGATGGTGGCGGTCGTACCATTCGAGCAGGGGCTTTGCGCTGGGCGCGGTCAATGTCTTTGAAGTCATCGTTTACCGGAGGCAGGGGAGTGGCCTATAATTGGCGAAGCATTGCCGCGGATCAAGGCGGCCCTGCCGATTGGTGGCAGCATCAGAAGGTTTCGATGAGTTATCCACGCAAAGGTGAGAAGCAGATCTCCGAACTGGCCAACGGCCTGATCGATCCGGTGCTCGCCAAGCGTGCCGGCATCAACACCGCGCTGCTCGGTTCCTGGGACGAGATCGCCGGCGAGGATTTTGCCGATTGCACGCGGCCCGAAAAGATCGCCTGGGCCCGCGGCGGCGAGGACGGCACCTACAAGCCCGGCGTCTTGACGATCGCCTGCGAAGGCGCCCGCGCCCTCTTCCTCACCCACGCCCAGGGCGAACTGATCCAGCGCATCAACAGCTTCTTCGGCTTCTCCGCCGTCCACCAGATCCGCATCGTCCAGAAACCGGTCTCCCAGGCCAGCAAACGCTCCCGCACCCCGCCACCGCTGAAAGGCGAGGCGGCCCGCAAGCTCGAAGGCATGCTGGAGGGCATCGAGGGCGACAAGCTGCGCGAGGCGGTGAAACGGCTGGGCACCGCGGTGCTGGGGAAGCGGCGGTAGCCGCTGTTTGCGATTGGAAGCTTCTGGGTTGGTTTTCAGGCGAGGAGCAGGCGATGTGTAAAGACAAGTCGATTGACAGTGAACGTGAGGCGCCGGACGAGGCGATGCGTCGAAGCATCCAGGAGTCGATCAATGACTCGGGTATCGATATCGACGCCGAAACCGTCTTCGATCGCATCACGCGAAGCGGATTTCCACTTCTGACCATGTCAGATGAAGAACAATTCATCCCTTAGCCTTTGCAAGGTCACAATTCTTTGAAGAAAGTTGGCGAAGCGTGCCTTGTTCGCGGCCTTTAGCCGTTATATCGCACATTCAGCCGCTACTCTTGCTTATGGGGAATCCATGCACATCTCTGAAATGCAAATGACGAAACGCCAGCTCCTGAGCGGTGTCGCCGCTGCAGGCGCGACTTTGGCGCTCTCCACGGCAGCGCAGGCGGCGGTCGAAATTCCGCAGCCCGAAGGCGATGTCGACATGGAAGCGGTGCTCAAGCCCGGTGAACTGCCGGAGATGGCGCTCGGTCCGGAAGATGCCAAGGTCAAGATCGTCGAATATATGTCGATGACCTGCCCGCACTGCGCCCACTTCCACAACACCACCTTCGACGAGATCAAGAAGAAGTATGTCGAGACCGGCAAGGTCCGCTTCATCATCCGCGAATTCCCGTTCGATCCGGCCGCTGCTGCAGCCTTCATGCTGGCCCGTTGCAACGCTTCCGATCCGACGAAGCTCAGCACGCCGGAACAGTATTTCCCGATGGTCTCGATGCTCTTCAAGCAGCAGGAAACCTGGGCCGCAGCCGACGATCGCCGCGCTGCCCTTCTGCAGATGTCCAAACTTGCTGGATTTAGTGAGGATAGCTTTACGAAGTGCTTGACGAACCAGAAGCTTCTGGATGAAGTGAACGCTACGCGGGAAAGGGGCTCTAAGGAGTTCGGCGTCAACGCGACGCCTACTTTCCTGATCAACGGCAAGCGTTACGCTGGGGACATGACGGTTGACTCCATGTCGGCACTTATCGACAGCCTGCTCTGAACCGTACCGTTCTAATCTGACGGGCGGCCCTCTCGGGCTGCCCGTCTTTTATTTTGCGCCTCTTCTTTTCCCCGTCGGGGAGAGGGCCGCATGAAGTTCAACAAGCTGCGCCTTGTCGGCTTCAAATCCTTCGTCGAACCGGCGGAATTCGTCATCGAGCGCGGGCTGACCGGCGTCGTCGGTCCGAATGGCTGCGGCAAGTCCAATCTCGTGGAAGCGCTCCGCTGGGTGATGGGCGAGAATTCCTACAAGAACATGCGCGCATCCGGCATGGATGACGTGATCTTCTCGGGCTCCGGCAACCGCCCGGCGCGCAACACCGCCGAAGTCGCGCTCTATCTCGACAATGCCGATCGCACCGCGCCTGCCGCCTTCAACGACAGCGACGAAATCCAGGTGACGCGCCGCATCGAGCGGGAGCAGGGATCGGTCTACCGCATCAACGGCAAGGAAAGCCGCGCCAAGGATGTGCAGCTCTTGTTTGCCGATGCCTCCACCGGCGCCCGGTCGCCGTCGATGGTCGGGCAGGGCCGCATCGGCGAGCTGATCTCGGCAAAGCCTCAGGCCCGCCGCCAGCTGCTCGAAGAGGCCGCCGGCATCTCCGGCCTGCATTCGCGCCGCCACGAAGCCGAGCTTCGCCTGCGCGCCGCCGAAGGCAATCTTGAGCGTCTCGACGACGTCACCTCGCAGCTTGAAAGCCAGATCGAAAGCCTCAAGCGTCAGGCCCGTCAGGCCAACCGCTTCAAGACGCTGTCTGCCGATATCCGTGCCCGCGAAGCGATGCTGCTGCATATCCGCTGGGTGCAGGCGAAGGAGACCGAAGCCGAGGCCGACAGTGCGCTGAACCAGGCAACCGTCGTCGTCGCCGAAAAGGCGCAGATGCAGATGGAAGCGGCGAAGACGCAAGGGATCGCCAGCCTGAAGCTGCCGGAACTGCGCGAAGGGGAAGCCCGGGTCGCCGCCGCGCTGCAGCGCCTGCAGATTGCCAAGACGCAGCTGGAAGAGGATGCCAACCGCATCCTGCGCCGCCGCGACGAGCTGACCCGCCGTCTGGCCCAGCTTGCCGAAGACATCCGCCGCGAAGAGCGGCTGGTCTCCGACAACGCCGAAATCCTCGCGCGCCTCGATGCCGAAGAGGCCGAGATCAACGATATCCTCGCCGATTCCGGCCGCCATGCCGAAGAACTGCGCGAAGCCTTCGAGGAAGCCGCGGCCAAGCTTGCCGATAGCGAGCGTATCTTCACATCTGTGACCGCCGAGCGCGCCGAAGCCGCTGCCGGCCGCAACCAGCTGGAACGCGCCATCCGCGACCTCACGGATCGCAAGATGCGCCTGGAACGCCAGATGGACGAGGCGAACCGCGAACTGACGGCGATCGCCGAAAAGGTCTCGGCTTTGGCGGATCCGGAAGAGAAGCGCGCCATGGTCGAGGCAGGCGAGATCGCCCTTGCCGAAGCCGAGGCAGGCATTCAGGCCGTCGAGCAGGCGCTTGCCGAGGCCCGCCGTACCGAAGCCCTGTCGCGCGCGCCTGTCGATGAGGCGCGTTCGAAGCTGAACGGCCTGGAAACCGAGGCCCGCACCATCCAGCGGATGCTGGCAGCCGGTGCCGCCGCAGGCGAGTTTCCGCCGGTTGCCGAAGAGCTGCGGGTCGATCGCGGCTTCGAAACGGCGCTCGGCGCCGCGCTTGGTGACGATCTGGAATCCCCACTCGATCCGAAGGCGCCGGCGCACTGGTCGGAGAATGGCGACGGATCGGCCGATCCGGCACTGCCGTCAGGCGCTGTCCCGCTGTTGAACCATGTGCGGGCGCCATCGGCACTTACCCGCCGCCTGAAGCAGATCGGCCTTGTCGCCGCCGCCGATGCCCATCGTCTGGTGCGCGACTTGAAGCCCGGCCAGCGTCTGGTGACCCGTGAGGGCGCCGTCTACCGTTGGGATGGCCATGTCACCGGTGCCGATGCCCCAAGTGCTGCGGCACTGCGGCTCGCCCAGAAGAACCGTCTGGCGGAGCTCGAAAGCGAAGTCTCGATCGCCCGCGATGTGCTTGCCGAAGCCGAAGAGCAGCTTGCCGTTGCCGCTGAAGCGATCCGCGGCGAGGAGCGCCGGCTGAACGACGCCCGCGACATGAGCCGCCTGTCCGCCCGTCATCTGGCCGAAGCGCGCGAGGCGCTGGCCGCGGCCGAGCGGGCCTCCGGTGATCTCGTCCGCCGCCGTGACGTGGTGGCAGAGGCCGTCAGCCAGCTGCAGTCGCAGCAGGAAGACATCGCCATCCAGGAAGAGAATGCCCGCATCGAGCTCGAGGACGCGCCGGATCTGACGGCGATCGACGAGCGCCTGCGCCTGCAGCAGATGGAAGTCGCGACCGATCGCGGTCTCGCTGCCGAAGCCCGCGCCCGCCATGACAGCCTGAACCGCGAAAATGATGCCCGCCAGCGCCGGATCGTCGCCATCGGCCAGGAGCGTGAAACCTGGCGCCAGCGCGCCTCAAGCGCCGAAGACCATATTGCCACGCTGCGCGACCGCGAAGAGGAAGCGCGCGACGAGGCCTCAGAGCTGGAAATGGCGCCGGACGAATTCGACGACAAGCGCCGCGCGCTGCTGACCGAATTGCAGAAGGCCGACGAGGCCCGCCGCGCCGCAGCCGATCTTCTGGCCGCCGCCGAACTTGTTCAGCGCGACGCCGACCACAAGGCGGCCACCGCACTGTCCGAACTTGCCGAAAGCCGCGAGCGCCGCGGCCGCGCCGAGGAGCGCCTGGTCTCCGCCCGCGAAAAACGCCAGGAAAGCGAAAGCCGCATCCGCGAGGCGCTGAATGTCGCGCCCCACGAAGCCTTCCGCCTGACCGGCCTTCAGCCGATGCAGTCGATCCCCGATCCGCGCGAAGTCGAGCGTGACCTGGAACGGCTGAAGATCGAGCGCGAGCGTCTCGGCGCCGTCAACCTGCGCGCCGAGGAAGAGCAGAAGGAGCTCAGCGACAAGCTGGAGGCGCTGATCAAGGAACGCGACGACGTCATCGATGCGATCCGCAAGCTGCGCGGCGCGATCCAGAGCCTCAACCGCGAAGGCCGCGAACGCCTGATTGCCGCCTTCGATGTCGTCAACGCCCAGTTCCAGCGGCTCTTCACCCATCTCTTCGGCGGCGGCACGGCCGAGCTGCAGCTGATCGAATCCGACGACCCCCTGGAAGCCGGCCTCGAAATCCTCGCCCGCCCTCCCGGCAAGAAGCCGCAGACCATGACGCTGCTCTCAGGCGGCGAGCAGGCGCTGACGGCGATGGCACTGATCTTTGCGGTCTTCCTCACCAATCCGGCGCCGATCTGCGTGCTCGACGAAGTGGATGCGCCGCTCGACGATCACAACGTCGAGCGCTATTGCAACCTGATGGATGAAATGGCCGCTTCGACCGAAACTCGATTCGTGATCATCACTCACAATCCGATCACGATGGCCCGCATGAATCGCCTCTTTGGTGTAACGATGGCCGAACAGGGTGTCTCGCAGCTTGTATCCGTCGACCTGCAGACGGCTGAGCGCCTGCGCGAAACCGCTTGAAAACAAAGGCGTTTCGAGAAAACCCCAAAAAAGTTAGGGTCTTGCTCATACGTTAACCCAATTGGGTGATGCTTTCCCCTTGTTTTTGCATTAGAAGTTGTCCTTAGCGAATGAGGAGATCGCCGAAAAACGATTTCTGTCGCGCATGTTGGATAATGCTGACAACTCCGGGACGAGGGCAAAACCGGGCTTGATGGCATAGGTGGACCCCCCGTCCAGTTTTCCTGGCTGGACGGAAATAAGGCTTTGCGGGACCGTTGTTGCAGTCCCGCAAAGCTTTTTTATGCGTTCCCCACATTCAAACGGTTTGATGTGCTGCATTGATTGTGCGGTGCAACATTTTGCCGTATTTGTCGATTTTCATTTCCGGACCAAGGGATTAAGGTGGTCCCGGAGAATGAGGCGGGGGAAATATGTCCAAGCTGGTCTATACGTTCGGAAACGGGCAGGCGGAAGGCCGTGCGCGTGATCGTGACGTGCTGGGCGGCAAGGGCGCCAACCTTGCCGAAATGTGCGCATTGGGGCTGCCGGTCCCGCCCGGTCTAACGATCGTCGCCGATGCCTGCGCCACTTATTACAAGAACTCCCGCAAGCTCGACGATGATCTGAAGACACAGATCCGCGCCGGCGTGGAAGGCATTGAAAAGGCCACCGGCCGCCGTTTCGGCGCCACTGATCATCCGTTGCTTCTCTCCGTGCGCTCCGGCGCCCGCGTCTCGATGCCGGGCATGATGGACACTGTCCTCAACCTTGGTCTCAACGACGAGACGGTGCAGGCGCTCGGCCATGATGCCGGCGACGCCCGTTTTGCCTGGGATAGCTATCGCCGCTTCATCCAGATGTATGCCGATGTCGTCATGGGCCTCGACAATGAGGTCTTCGAGGAAATCCTCGAAGACGAAAAGGCACGTCTCGGCCACGAATACGATACCGAGCTTTCGGCCGGCGACTGGCAGCATGTCGTCTCGCTCTACAAGGACATGATCGAGGAAGAGCTTGGCGAAGCCTTCCCGCAGGAGCCGGAAGTCCAGCTCTGGGGTGCTGTCGGCGCTGTCTTCGCTAGCTGGATGAGCGCCCGTGCCGTCACGTACCGGATGCTGCACAATATCCCCGAAGTATGGGGCACGGCGATCAACATTCAGGCCATGGTCTTCGGCAATCTCGGCAATGCCTCGGCCACCGGCGTCGCCTTCACCCGCAATCCCTCGACCGGCGAGAAGTCCTTCTATGGCGAGTTCCTGGTCAATGCGCAGGGCGAGGATGTCGTCGCCGGCATCCGCACGCCGCAGAGCATCACCGAGGATGGACGCCTGAACTCAGGCTCCGAGCGTCCGTCGCTCGAAAAACTGATGCCGGAGGCTTTTGCCGAGCTCACCCGTATCTGTTCCGAGCTCGAAGCCCATTACCGCGACATGCAGGATATCGAGTTCACCATCGAGTGCGGCAAGCTCTGGATGCTGCAGACCCGTTCCGGCAAGCGCTCGACACGTGCCGCCATGCGGATCGCCGTCGATATGGTAGACGAAAAGCTGATCACCGAGGAGGAAGCGGTGCTGCGCATCGAGCCCTCGACGCTCGACCAGCTGCTGCACCCGACGATCGATCCGCGCGTCCAGCGCCAGGTGATCGGCAGCGGCCTGCCGGCTTCGCCCGGGGCTGCGACGGGGGCCATCGTCTTCACCGCCGAAGAGGCCGTGGCGGCCGAGGAGGAGGGGCGCAAGGTCATCCTGCTGCGCGTCGAGACAAGCCCCGAAGATATTCATGGCATGCACGCCGCCGAAGGCATCCTGACGACACGCGGCGGCATGACCAGCCACGCGGCTGTCGTCGCCCGCGGCATGGGCATCCCCTGCGTCGTCGGCGCCGGCACCATGCGCATCGATCTGCGCAACGAACGCTTGATCGGCGTCGGCGTGACGCTGAAGAAGGGCGACATCATCACCATCGACGGCTCAGCCGGCCAGGTGCTGAAGGGCGAAGTGCCGATGATCCAGCCGGAGCTCTCCGGCGATTTCGGCCGCATCATGGGCTGGGCCGATCGCGTCCGCCGCATGACCGTGCGCACCAATGCCGACACCCCGGCGGATGCCCGCGCGGCCCGCTCGTTTGGCGCCGAAGGCATCGGGCTCTGCCGTACCGAGCACATGTTCTTCGAAGGCGACCGTATCCATGTGATGCGCGAGATGATCCTCGCCGAAGACGAGAAGGGCCGCCGCCTCGCGCTCGACAAGCTTCTGCCGATGCAGCGGCTGGATTTCACCAGCCTGTTCAACGTCATGCATGGCCTGCCGGTCACCATCCGCCTGCTCGATCCGCCGCTGCACGAATTCCTGCCGAAGACGGATGAGGAAATCGCCGATGTGGCGGCGGCCATGGGCATGGAGCCCCTGGCGCTTCGCCAGCGCGTCGATGCGCTGCACGAGTTCAATCCGATGCTCGGCCACCGCGGCTGCCGTCTCGCCATCTCCTATCCCGAAATCGTCGAGATGCAGGCCCGTGCCATCTTCGAGGCGGCGATCGCGGCGGCCCACGAAACCGGCGCCGCTGTCGTTCCTGAAATCATGGTGCCGCTCGTCGGCCTCCGCTCTGAGCTCGACTACGTCAAGGAGCGGATCGATACGATCGCCAAGGCGGTCATGGCGGAAGCGGATATCAAGATCGACTACCTGGTCGGCACGATGATCGAGCTGCCGCGCGCAGCTCTCAGGGCTCACACCATCGCCGAAGCCGCCGAATTCTTCTCTTTCGGCACCAATGACCTGACGCAGACCACCTTCGGCATCTCGCGCGACGACGCCTCGGCCTTTATCCCGACCTATCAGCGCAAGGGCATCATCGAGCATGATCCCTTCATCTCGCTGGATTTTGATGGTGTCGGTGAATTGATCAGCATCGCCGCCGAGCGCGGCAGGCGCACCCGCAATGACATGAAGCTCGGCATCTGCGGCGAACATGGCGGCGATCCCGCCTCGATCCATTTCTGCGAACGGATCGGCCTCGACTATGTCTCCTGCTCGCCCTTCCGCGTGCCGATCGCCCGGCTGGCGGCAGCGCAGGCCGCCATCAACGGCGGCCACTGAGACCGGTACTAGCGGCGATAGTAGTAACGCGGATAGTAGCGCGGCCCGGCCATGAAGTCGTCGAAGTTTTCGTCGGCCTGGATACGGAAGGCGCGGGCATCGGCACGCCGGTCGAGATCGATGCGCTGCAGGCAGGTGGCAAAAGCGCTGGTGCTGGGTTTGAAACCGTAGCTCAGGCACTGCCGCTCGTCGGCGGCGCGCCGCTCTTCAGGCGTCATCGTCTGGCAGGCCGAAAGGCCGATCGCCAGCGCTGCGAGCGTGAAGGGAAGGGCGGAAAAACGCATGGTACAGTCTCCGGTGCGGGAAGCGGTGCTGCGGACATGAGGCGATTTGCCGGGCCGCGTCAACTCCACATCAATCCGCAGCGGAAAACGCGCGGTGCATCAGATTCGTTCCAGAACCTCGATGAACGCATCGGCGAACCGCACCAGATGCACGGTCTCGTCGTCCGGTGCCTGCATGCGGATCTCGATGCCGTCGCGATCGAGAACGGCAAGCACCACCCGCGTGTCCGACCCGGACGTCGGAACGCGCAGCACCGCGATACGGCGGCAATCGTCGATCAGCCCGGCAGCCGGAAGATCGAACAGGAATTCGCCGCCGGCCTTTCCGGCAGCCGTCCGCACCGCTTCGCAGAAGCCTGCCTCGCCGCCGGTATAGCCTTCCAGCGAGAGCTCCAATTCCAGAAGCTCCATCGGCAGGAAAGGCTCGGATGTATCGACCGCACCCAGCGCCGGCGCCTTATGTCGTTCTGTCATTTCCGGTGAAAGCATGGCTCTTCTCCTGAAACGCGCATGCCTCGCTGACGAAACATGCCCCACAACCTCCCAATCGGCAGGAAAACCCGCCAGAATGGCCTTTTTACGGCATATCAGACATTGCTCATGCAGGCCATCTCCGCCTTTTGGTGGATTGAGGCCTCCCGCGAGAGACAACAGTTTCAAAATCTAGGCGAATCTTGCCATAAACAAGGTGCGGGTGCTTCGTGCGTCCGCGCCGGGCGTGTGCCCGCCTGTAACTGGTAAGTTTGATGGCCATCCGTTTCGACCGCCCCGTTTCCAGTTCGGCCCGCTTCGCGCGGCGCTTCGGGGCGTTTGCGCTGGTGCTTTGGGCTGCCGTGCTTCTGGCGCACCGCTTCGGCGGGCTGGCGACGCCCTATATGGTCCTGCTCGTCCTGGTATCGACGGGATTTTCGCTGCTCGCCTTCCTGCTTGCCTTCGCGGGTCTGAGAAGCCTCTGGATATCGGGTGCCGAAGGCGGCCTCGATGCCATGAAGGCCATCATTTTCGCCGCCGCCCCGCTGGCTTTCGGCGGTCTGGCAGCCGAGCGCTATTTCACCCTCCCTGCTATCTACGACGTCTCGACCGATCTCGTCTCGGCGCCGGAATGGCTGTCTCCGCCGCATGCCGACCAGATCTGGATGAAGCGCAGCACGGAGATTGCCGGTACCGATCGCGAAAAGCAGCTGGAAGCCTATCCCGAACTGACCGGCCGCCGCTATGAGGGCGCCATAGACCGTGTTCTCGATGCGGTGAAGAAGGTCGCGCGCCAGAACGGCATCACCATCACCAAAAGCAAGGGCGAAAGCGAACCGGCTCGCGATCTGGAAGATGCTCCGGCCAAGCCGCCGCAGCCGAATGGCGATGCGGTCGCCGAGGCCCCGGACCAGGTGCCCGTGCCGACGCCGCGCCCCTTCGATGATGACGTCGCCAAACTGATCCGCGGCGCCAATGGCGTGACGCTGCAGGGCGAACGCCGCACGCTGATCCTCGGCCTGCGCTTCGACATCGTCATCCGCCTGCGCGAAGAAGCCGAAACCACCTTCGTCGATATCCGGGTCGCCTCGCGCTATGGCCAGAACGACCTCGGTTTCAGCGCCGGTATCGCCGATCAGTTTCTCGAAGCGCTCGATGTCGAGCTGCTCGGCATCGCCGGCTGATCCGGCTCGAGCCAGCCGGTATAGCGCACGATCAGTCCTGTCAGCCGCCCGCCGATCTCGACGTGGAAGTGGAAGCGCCCGTCGCGCTGCTCTTCGAATGTATTGCCGTCAGGCGCCAGAAACAGTGGTAGGGGCAGGCCGAAGATCCGCCAGCCGCGGATGATGAGGTGTAGCCGTTCGCCCTCGGGCACTAGCGCGATAAACACACGGACCGGTCCGAAGTCCTCCGCTAGCAGGTGCGCGTGGTGTCCCGACGCTTCCGATTGACGGCTGCGGAAACGCCGGCCGCCGAAGTTCCGCGTCCACGTCTCCCGCCCATGCTTTTCCTTGAACGTCACGCTGACAGGGATATCGTCAGCGGCACGCGGAAAGCCGATGATTGCCGCGACGAGGCCGGCAAGCAGGCCGCTCCCGCGCTCCACTCGCGCCCGGCCGCAAACACGCATCTCGCCATCGTTTAACGCATGCATCGCCGCCACCGCCGGCGGCAGCATCCGCCATTCTTCATCGCCCAACACCCGCTGATAAAGCGAAAGGCGCCGATCGCCAGCACGTTGCCGGCGGATGCCTGTGCGGATCGCCAGGGGCCGAAACCCATCCTCGAAGGCGCCAAGCGGAAGCTCCGCTATCGCCGCGCGCGCCCCGCTGCCCGGCCGCTTCCCGTCTGCCAGCGCGCGCAACAGCACGGCTGCACCCATCGCCGGAATGAAGGGATCATCGCCTTCGGCAACCAGATGCCAGGTGGCGGCAAACGCTTGCCTGTCATGCCCCAAGCCTTCCAGGCGCACGAACATGCCGCCGCGGGCTTCGCCGGATGCAAGGCGGCGGCTCGCGGCATGGATCAGCGGCGCAAATGGCGCAAGCGACGGCAGCAGCCGGTAGCGAACGAGGCGGGCGGCAAAGATCAGGAGTGATTGCAGCCATTGCGGCTCCGTACCAGCCCCGGTAAAGGCCTCCCGCAAATGGCGAAACCGCTGTGGCAGAAGCGAAAGATCTGGCGTATCGGCCAGCAGAAAGCGGCGCCAGCGGAGCGGAACGCAGCCGGGCGGCGCGATCACCATGCCTGGTCCTCCGGCAAGCCCCGTACTCTCTGCCGGGATGCCGCCCCGCGTGACCTTGACCGGCTTTCCGGCATAGCTGGCGATCGCCCTGATGACGTTGAGCCCGATCGAGGCGCGCGGCGAGGGGGCAATTCCGCTGCTTACCTTGTGGACCTCGGCAAATTCGATCGCGAGCTTTTCGGCCGCCGCAAACGAGAGCGCCGGAAAGCTGCTGAGCCCGGAAAGCACGAAGACGCCGCGCACCTTCGCCTCGACGTCGAGCGCGTCGATGCCGCTGACGAACTCGCGGCTGTCTGAAACGTCGATGTAGTCGATCCCGAGCGCTATCGCCGCGCGGGCGACCCGATAGCGATCCTCGCCCATCTCCTGAAACGGTCCCGAGAGATCGGCGACGACCGCGGGCCTGAGCAACGCAAGCTGGGCCTGCACATCACTATTGCGGTCGAAGACCACGCCCTTTGCACGTCCCTCGAGCCCGGCGGCAAACGTCTCGGCCTTCTTCGCCGACCGCCCTCCGACAAGCAGATGGAAGCGCGGATCCCCGGCCAGCAAGCGTGCCAGCCGGCTGCCGAACGCGCCGTAGCCGCCGATGATCAGCACGCGAAGCCCGCTTGTACTCATCCGAGAAAGCGGCTCCTGACCTCAGGCGTCGGCACAAAACAACTGGCGCTGCGGCCTGCGATACGCAGCCGGTTGCGGGCGATGAATTCGTAGAGACGGTCGGCAAGCGGCCGCGGCAGGATGCGCAGTAGCGAGATGAGAGACCATGGGAAGCCAAGCCCGGCAATCATCCGGATCGACCCCTCGGACTTGAAATAGGCGCGTCCGCCGTCGATGAAGATGTTGGTCTCGTAGTCACGGGCATCGAGCCCATAATGCCGGTAAAGCGCCTCGCCGAGTGGCGATTGTGCGGTCAGGAAGCGGTAGCGCCCTGTTCTGTCGTGTTTCAGTGCGAATTTCACCCAGCCGGAGCAGAAGATGCATTCGCCGTCAAAGACGATGACAGGCGCGTCATCGGCAAAGGCCGGAACGCTGTCATCCATGCGGTAGCTGTAGGCTGCCTGCCCGTTTGTCATCATCCCGCCGCCCAATATTCGCCCATCAGTGCCGGTGGTCCGTGGGTCTTCACCTTGCCGCGCTCCACCAGATCCTCGATATGCGCCAGCACCGAAAGGCCGGCGGCTCCATGCAGCCGCGGATCGGTATCGCGGTAGATCGCCTTGACCATGTCGGGGATCCGCCGGTCGCCGCCCTTGATGCGTTCCAGGATCGCCCGTTCGCGCATGCGCCGGTGCGTTTTCAGCGCGCGCAGGAATGTCAGCGGATGCTTCACCGGCCCGCCATGGCCGGGCAGCAGCAGATGGTCGCGCCTTGCAATCAGCTTGTCGAGCGACGCCATGTAATCACGCATCGAGCCGTCGGGCGGTGCAACGATAGACGTCGCCCATGCCATGACATGGTCGCCTGAAAACAGGATCTCCGTGCCCTCGAGCGCGAAGGCCGCATGGTTCGCCGCATGCCCGGGCGTCAGCACGGCGCGGAGTGCAAATCCTTCGCCTTCGATCACGTCGCCATCTAAAAGCGTGATATCGGGCACGAAGCCGGTATCCGAGCTCTCGGCAAAGGGATTGATCTCGCCGGCATGCAGCGGCCGCGAGGCACGGTGCGGGCCTTCGCCCGCCGTCAGCGCCCCGGTTGCGGCTTTCAGCCGGGCGGCAAGCGGCGAGTGGTCGCGATGTGTATGGGTGATCAGGATATGCGAGACGCGGCGCCCGGAAAGGGCTGCCATCAGCGCCTCGAAATGCGCATCGCCCTCGGGCCCCGGATCGATGACCGCAACAGAGGATCCGGCGCCGACGATATAGCTGTTGGTGCCGTGAAATGTGAAGGGGCTCGGATTGTTCACCGTCAGCCGCTGGATGCCGGGCGCCACCGTCACCGGCATGCCATGGGAAGGCACGAATGTCAGGTCGAAACGCGGGCTCGGCATGGCTTACTTGTATTCGATCTCGATGAAGGACATCGGCTCGTCGCCGGCGTTGACGACATTGTGCTCTGTCCCCGCTTCGCGCCGGTAGGCCGCACCCTTGGCAATATCGACGCGGCGGCTCTCGGCCCCTTCCTCGATCAGAAACCGGCAATCGGTCATCGGCACCACGACATATCCGTAACCATGCGTATGCACGCCGGTATCCGCGCCCGGCTCGAAATCCCAGCGGGTGATCCGCACCACGGCGTCATCGAGCAGCAGCGTTGCGAGGGCAGGCGGGCGGGCACGGTACTGGCTCATCACTACTCCAGAAAGGCGTTCTCGTCTGATCAAAGACCTATCATGCCTCCCGCCGCATCGCACAGAAATATGCGGCTGCGCCGAACTTAGTGATTGTGACGAGGCGGCACCTTTGCTAATCAGGCCTCGCTTCGGCACAGCGGTTTCCGCTCAATGCCTGGTGGGGCGTCGCCAAGCGGTAAGGCACCGGTTTTTGGTACCGGCATTCCCAGGTTCGAATCCTGGCGCCCCAGCCACTATCTCTTCAGCGTCTTTGCATAGGATGCCAGAACGCGTTCATTCGCGTCGCTCGGCTTTTCCGCGCGACGTATTCATTTCCTCCACGCGACACATATCCACAAACGAAAACAGGCGGCCTCTCGACCGCCTGCCATAAATCTCGAACGCTGAGTCCGATCAGCCAGCCGGCTGGGCCGGGGCCAGGAATTCGGCGCAATAGGACTTGCCGCTTTCGCCCGGGATATCGTTGACCGTGCGGATGTTGCGGATCGTGTAGTCGGAATTGGTGGTGATTTCGGCCTGGCAGCGCAGGTAGAGCGTGCGGGCAGGGGCCGTCTGCTTGCCGCGCTTGCCGTTTTCGCCTTCGGCATATTTTGCTGGAACGCGCACGGTCTTGTAGCCGCCCTTCCAGGTGTAGACGACGGAGGAGCCATTTTCGGCGTCGCTGAGCGGCGGGCCGTAGGCGGCAAAGAACTTGCCGGCCGACTGGCCGTTCCAGCGTGCGGAAACGGGATCGCCGGCAGAAGGAATGGTCGTGCAGCCGGCAAGCGCAATGGCAAGCCCGGCCGCGGCAAAGGTGCGGAGTTTCATATGTATCGTCCCTGAATTGTCGCGCATTCGACGGCGGGAATCGCTGCAATGGAGCGGTTTCCGCTTGTCCCGGAAAGCGCTTTAGCGCGGAACCCGGCAAAAGAAAATTGCCCCGCCTTCGCGTTTGCGAAATTTGCTGCAGGTGTGTCTTTTTGTTGCAGGTTCGCAAGGCCTTGCGGGTGCCGCGCAAGGTGCTGCTGAATGCGTCAGTTTTTTGAAATTTGGCGCTTGCGCAATAACAGGCGCCGTTCTATAGAGGCGCCGCTGGTCACGGAGTGTAGCGCAGTCTGGTAGCGCACCACGTTCGGGACGTGGGGGTCGCAAGTTCGAATCTTGCCACTCCGACCAGCCGAAAAGCCCGCGCAAGTGGGCTTTTTTCTTTTGCGGCATCGCAGGTGCATAGACGATGAAAATGGATGGCGAGACATCGGTCGAGACGCTGGGCGAGCGCGCCTGCATCGACAGCAATGGCCTGCCGGTCAGGCTTTACGAGCGCCGCCATCTGATCGTCACGAATACCGCCGCCGGTATGCGCCGCTATCCCGGCGCCCGCTTCTGGTGCACGGGCGAGGGCGCTGCGGTGCGTCTCATCGACAGCTCGATGTTCGAAGTCGTCGATAGCGGCGAGCTGCTGGTCGTCATGGAATAGCGCGCCGCGCTCGTTCCCTCGAAACGCCGGATGACAAAAGGCTATTTTGCAGTCAATTTCCGCCTGCGGTGATCCGTCATAGGATATCCCGCGTAGAAGCATTTCAGCGCGAATTCCGCCTGCCCGGTTTTGCTACACCTTTCGTCGCAAAACGGAGAAGGGTTAGTGGACTCTAATTTAATTTCTCTTCACAAAGGTATGGCGAGTCGAAGGGGAGGCAGGTTCGCAGCGTGTAATGCCGGAATGGGGAATGCAGTGCCTGGTAGGGACAGTAAGCGCTTTGCGCATGTGAGATTGAGTGACGTTGCCAAGAAGGTGGGGGTCAGCCCTATCACCATTTCCCGGGCACTCCGCAATCCCGAAATCGTTTCCGAAGATTTGCGCCAGCTTATCCTGCGCACCGTCGATGAAATGGGCTACGTGCCCAACCTGGCCGCCCGGGCGCTTGCCAGCCGCCACAGCGGCGTTGTCGGCGTCATTACGCCTGCGCTTCATCAGCACGCCTTTACCGATATCATGACCGGCATCGAGGATCGCCTGCGGGCGACGGATCTGCGCGTGCAATATGCCAATACGCTCTATGATCCCGATCAGGAAGTGAGCCAGCTGAAATCTTTCCTGGCGCAGAAACCGGCGGGTATCATTGTTGCCGGTGCAGAATATTACGATGCCCTGGCGCCGCTGCTCAGCGCCGCCGCCTGTCCGGTTGCTCATATCGTCGATGTCAGCCAGAAGGCAGAGGGACTGGTGGCCGCTGTCGATCACTACGAGGCCGGCGCCGCCGCCACCCGCATGCTTCTGTCGAAGAATTACCGCCGCATCGCCTTTGTCGGATGCCGCCGCGATACCCGTCCGCGCCGCCGTTTCGAAGGCTATGCGGATGTGATGCGCCAGGCCGGGTATTTTGACGAGGCGCTCGTTGCAAGCTGCCTCGGGATGAACGGCATTGGCGCCGGACGCGAACTCTTCAGCAATCTGGTGGAAGCTGCACCCGATGTGGATGCGGTGTTCTGCCAGAACGACGATCTTGCCGTCGGTGCGCTTCTTGAATGCTGGACCCGCGGCCTGCGCGTTCCCGACGATATCGGCATCTGCGGCTTCAACGATCTCGACTACGCCATTCACTGCGAGCCGGCGCTGACGACCGTCAGTATTCCGCGCTATCAGATGGGCCATCGCGTTGCCGATATGCTGCTGAACGCGGTCCGTGAGGAGGAGCCCGGCATCGCCCATATCGACTTCGGCTTCCAGGTCATCGAGCGCGGCTCGACCCGGTAAAGCAAAGGGGCCTTTCGGCCCCTTTTTTCGTCTCAGATGTCGCTGGCGGCGTTCTTCCAGAGATCGGCGGCTTCCGCTGCCGTCATCCGCTGCACATGCGCCTCGTCACGGCGGCTGGCGAAGAGCTCGCTTGCCATGATTTGCTCGGCGAGATCGGCCGGGAGCGAGAGGATGACGCGAGCCTCGTTGCCATGCAGGCCGCTGACATCGCTGCGCTTGCCGCTGACCATGCCGCCGGCGATCGTGTTGTTGGTCTCCGGATCGATCAGGATGAAGGAGCCCGATGCGCGGTTCAGCTCATAGGGATCGAAGATCGCCGTTTCGTCGAAGATCAGCCGCACCTTGCCGATGGCGTTCATGTAGAGACGCTCGGCCGGAGCCCAGGCGCCGCTCTTCAGCTCCAGCTGGGCGATCGGCTGCACCTGGACGCGCTGGCGGCGGCTGCCGCTCTTCAGCCAGTAGCGCTTGCCTGATTCGATGCCTTCGGGCTGGAGCGCCACGATCTGGGCGTCGAAGTTCACACCCGTCTGCGGCTGCGCATCGATCGAGACGATCATGTCACCGCGGGCAACGTCCACCTGGCGATCGAGCACCAGAGTGATCGCATCGCCTGCAACAGCCGCATTGCGCACCAGATCGAAAGTGACGATCTTGGAGACATTGGCAACCATGCCCGACGGCAGGATCATGACGCTGTCACCCGGCTTCACCGAGCCGCCGGCAACCGTGCCCTGATAGCCGCGGAAGCTTTCACCCGGGCGCGACACGCGCTGCACCGAGAAGCGGAATCCGGTTGACTGGCCGGAGCGGACGCTCGCCAGTTCCAGCGTCTCGACCAGCGTCGGGCCGTTGTACCAGGGCATGGCGGCCTGGCCGGAATAGACGACGTTCTCGCCCTTCAGCGCCGACATCGGGATCGCGGTGATCTGCTTGACGCCCAGCGACAGCGCGAATTCCTTGAATTCGTGGACGATCTTGTCGAAGCCAGCGCGGTCGTAGTTGGTCAGGTCGATCTTGTTGATCGCCAGCACGAACTGCCGGATGCCCATCAGCGACGCGATGGTGGCGTGGCGGCGGGTCTGTTCCAGAATGCCGGCGCGGGCATCGACCAGCAAAACGGCGAGATCGGCGGTAGAGGCGCCGGTCGCCATGTTGCGGGTGTACTGCTCGTGGCCGGGCGTATCGGCCACGATGAACGAGCGCTTGTCGGTCGAGAAATAGCGATAGGCGACATCGATGGTGATGCCCTGTTCGCGCTCGGCCTGCAGGCCGTCGAGCAGCAATGCGAAATCGGGCAGGCCGAGATCGTTCTGCTTGCCGGTGGAATCGCGCTGCAGCGTTGCCGCCTGGTCTTCCTTGACTGCCTTGGTGTCCCAAAGCAGACGGCCGATCAGCGTTGACTTTCCGTCATCGACAGAGCCGCAGGTGATGAGGCGCAACGGCCGCGTATCGCGCACGGCCGCAACAGGCTCGGCTGCAGGGGCGACGGCGTTGGCGAGGTTTGCTGCGGTCATCTCAGAAATATCCTTCACGCTTCTTCTTTTCCATGGAGCCGGATTGATCCCGGTCGATGGCGCGGCCCTGGCGCTCGGAAACCGTGGCGATCTCCAGCTCCGCGATGATGTCTTCAAGGGTGGTGGCCGTCGAGCGGATCGCGCCCGTCAGCGGGAAGCAGCCGAGCGTGCGGAAACGGATCGAATCCTCCTGCTTGACTTCGCCGGGCAAAAGCTCGAGGCGCGGATCGGTCGCATCGATCATCATGCCGTCGCGCTCGACGAACGGGCGCCTGGCGGCGAAATAGAGCGGCACGATCGGAATCTGCTCGGCCTGGATGTAGCGCCAGATATCGACTTCGGTCCAGTTCGACAGCGGGAAGGCGCGAACGCTTTCGCCCTGGCGGATCTGGCCATTATAGATGTTCCAGAGCTCGGGGCGCTGGTTGCGCGGGTCCCAGCGGTGGTCGGGCGTGCGGAACGAATAGATGCGTTCCTTGGCGCGGCTGGCTTCCTCGTCGCGGCGCGCGCCGCCGAAGGCAGCGTCGAACTTGCCGGCGTCGAGCGCATTGCGCAGCGCTTCCGTCTTCATGATGTCGGTATAGCGGGCCGATCCATAAGTGAACGGCGTGATGTTTTCGGCCGCACCGCGCGGATTGATGTGCTCGATCAGGTCGAGATCATATTCCTTCACGATCTTGTCGCGGAAGGTGATCATCTCCGCAAACTTCCAGCCGGTATTGACGTGCAGCAGCGGGAAGGGGACGCGGCCCGGATAGAAGGCCTTGCGCGCCAGATGCAGCAGGACGGATGAGTCCTTGCCGATCGAATACAGCATGACGGGGCGTTCGAACTCGGCGGCAACCTCACGGAAGATATGGATCGCTTCGTTTTCCAGTGCCTTCAGATGCGGATCGAGCGGCGGCTTGCTGCTCTGCGGATTGCTGAGTTCCGTATCCTGACGGGTATCGGGCATGTGTTACTCCAGACTTCTCACTCATTGCCGGACGGGAGGTTGCCGCAATGAAATCTTGTGACAGCTGGTTTCCGGTTGGCGGCGGTGGCCGCATTTGATCCGGAAACCGGCAGGTTATTGTTGGGCCGGGATCGCCGATGCCTCTTCGGCAACATGCAGGCCGCATTCGCGCTTTTCGTCCTGTTCCCACCACCAGCGGCCGGCGCGCTCGGGCTCGCCGGGCTTGATGGCGCGGGTGCAGGGCTCGCAGCCGATCGAGGGATAGCCGCGCGCATGCAGCGGGTTCACCGGCACGCTGTTGTCGGCGACATAGGCCTTGATCACGTCGATATCCCAATCGGCCAGCGGATTGACCTTCAGGAGATGACGCTCGGCGTCATATTCGGCAAAAGGCGTATCGGCGCGATTGTTGGATTGGCCGCGGCGCAGGCCGGTGATCCAGATGGTTGCCCCATTGAGTGCGCGCGCAAGCGGCTTCAGCTTGCGCACGCCACAACAGGCATGCCTGGCTTCGACGCTCTCGTAGAAGCCGTTCAGGCCGTATTTCGCCGCATAGGCGTCGATATCCGCCTGTTCAGGCTCGTAGCGGGAAATCTTGATGTCGTACTGGCTCTCGGTCTCGTCGATCAGCGAAAGCGTTTCCGGAAAGAGGCGTCCGGTCTGCAGCGTCACGACGTCGATCGGCAGGCGGTGATTGCCGATTTCGGCGGTGATCACCTGGTCTTCGATGCCGAGCGAGGTCGTGAAGACCACGCGGCCGCCGAGGCCGGCAACAAAGGCCAGCCTTCCGGCAAGGTCGAGAGACGAGAGCTTCGCATTCAGCGCCTCGGCCTCTTCGATTGTATGGATAACAGTCATGGCAATCCTGTCCTCAAGTTGGCCGGAGTATCGCAGCAACAGGATGGGTCGGACAGAAAAAGGGATTTCGAAAGCAGCATAAGCAGGAGCAAATATCTCTCCTAAGCTGCCGCAATGCAGAAAAGCAGCCGCCCCGGCGTCAAAACTCCGTCAGGCAACTCAATCTCTAGTGATTTAGTAGAGTTACACGGCGCCTGTCAATTCGAAATCTGAAGTGATGCGCGAAAACGTGCGAAAGGCGCAATTTTGACGTAGAATTGCGCCCATTGGCCGAGGTTCAAAAACAAGGCCAAAATGCTTGTATCTCAAGGCTTTTGCCGGCACGTTCAAATTCCGTTCATGCTGGCTGTGCCATAGGGGATAAGCAAAGCTTGAAAAGCGGCAGGGCTGAAGGGCCGCTGGTGTGTGTGACGGTCTAAAATGATTACGCAGAAAGCAAAATATGCGCTCCGGGCGCTGACGGTGCTGGCCGAGGCCGACGCCCGCGAACCGGTGATGATCTCGGACATTGCTGCACAGCAGAAAATCCCGAAAAAGTTTCTCGAGCAGATCCTTCTCGACCTCAAGCACCAGGGCATCGTCGCCAGCCGCCGCGGCAAGGCAGGCGGCTATCTGCTCTTGAAGCCCGCCGACATGATCACCTTCGGCGAAATCCTGCGCATCATCGACGGCCCGATCGCGCCGCTCCCCTGCCTGTCGATCACCGCCTACCGCAAATGCGACGACTGCGACGGCGAACAAAACTGCGAAATCCGCCACGTCTTCGCCAAGGTCGCCGACGCCACCCGCAAGGTGCTGTTCTCGACAACAATCGCCGACGCCGTCGCGCCCGCCAAGGGCGCTGTGGTCACGCGGATGCTGGCCTAGCTAGCCGCTTCTTCCCTCTCGACTGCCCGCCGCGCCCGAATGGCGGCGGCGATGAACACCCGTGACAGGCCGTGATAGAGCGGTTCGCGCGAGAGGATGCGCGAGGTCACGTAGCCGATCATCGAGACCGCCATGATCGGGATCACGGCCTGGTGGTCGCCGGTCATTTCGAGAATGATGACGAAGGCTGTCATCGGCGCCTGCACGACGCCGGCGAAATATCCGGCCATGCCAAGGATCGCCGCCAGCGCGATGCTGGTGCCGAGAGCCGATCCGACCGTGCTGCCGAAACCGGCGCCGACCGCAAGCGACGGCGCGAAGATGCCGCCCGGAATGCCTGAAAGCATCGACAGGAAGCTGGCGGCCAGTTTCTCGACGAAGAACAGCAGCGGCAGCGCATGTCCCTCGACGGCGCCGCGGGCCTGCTCGTAGCCGGTGCCGAAGGTGGTGCCGCCGGAGAGAACGCCGATGACGGCGATCGCCAGTCCGCAGGTACCGGCCAGCACGAGCATGCGCTTCAAGGGTTGCGGCTGCGCCCAGCGGCGAATCTTCTGGCCGAAATGCAGGGCAAAGCCGCTGAAGGCCGCACCCAGCGCGCCGCCGCCGATGCCGCAGACGAGCACGAGGCCCCAGTCGCGCAATTGCGTTGGCGCAACAGAGGCTTCGCCGAAATAGGTGTAGCTGCCTGCCAGCCCGAGGGCCGCGAGACCGGAGAGGATGACGGCCGTAAGCACCAGCCCGTTGGCCCGCGCTTCATAGGTGCGGCTCATCTCCTCGATGGCGAAAACGATACCCGCAAGCGGCGTATTGAACGCGGCAGCAATGCCTGCCGCCGAACCGGCAAGGATCAGCCCGCGCGCCTGCGCCATGCCGCCGAAGCGGGCAACCGCAAGCATGATCGAGGCGCCCACCTGCACCGTCGGCCCCTCGCGGCCGATCGAGGCGCCGGAAAACAGCCCGAGTACCGTCAGCACGATCTTGCCGAAGGCGATCCGGAGCGACAGCAGCCGCGTCCGGTCTTCCTCTTCGCGCAGATGCCGCGCGGCAATCGCTTGCGGAATACCGCTGCCCTGCGAATTCGGAAACAGCGTCGCCGCCAGATAGGCCGACAGCATGAAGACCGTGGGTGTCAGGATCAGCGGCAGCAGGAAGGCCCATTCGCCCGAGGATGTCAGGCTGCCAAACGCTTTCTGCGCCAGATCGGCGAGCTTTGCGAAGGCGACGCTGATCACCCCGATCGCCAAGGCACCGCACCAGAACACCAGCCGCGGCCGCCAGAGCGAGAAGGATCCCCAGAAGATACGGGAGCGGCGGAGCAGCTTGGAATTGCGATAGAAGGCAGGCATGGGGGACTCTGGCACGTGATGGGGGCTTAATCTTCTAGTCCCAATCGGCGGGAAAGATCACCCCTTGTTTCAACATTCGGTGAAATACCTTCCGAAGCCCGGGTGCTGCGCCACTTGCCCTTTGCCGCAACAGGGTAGGGAGACCTCATATGCGCATATCCTTGATCCAAAAATCGATCGCTGCCGCAGCACTCGCGGCGATCTTCGCAACCGGCGCTGCCGCACATCACGGCTGGTCCTGGGCCGAAGCCGAGCAGATGGAGCTGAAGGGCACGATCCAGCAGATCTCGATGGGCGGCCCGCATCCGTCGCTTTATGTCGCCGCGGCCGATGGCGTCTGGCGGGTCGAGCTCGGCAATCCGCGCCAGACGGAGCGATCCGGCTTCGTCGAGGGTTCGGCCAGGAACGGCGATGCGATCGTCGCACTCGGCAACCGTTCGCAGGACGCCAGTGAGAAACGCATGAAGGCCGTGCGCATCACGGTATCAGGCAAGCGCTACGACATCTATCCCGAACGCATCCAGACGAACTGACGGATGGCCGCAGAGCTCTTCGAATGGATCGCCGCAGCGCCGCCTGCCGTCGCCCTCAGGCGCTCGGCGCTGCTCTACATCGTCGTCAATGCCGCCCACATTCTTTCGATCGCGCTGCTGATCGGCGCGATCCTGCCGCTCGATCTCCGGCTCATGGGCTGGTTCCCATCGGTGCCGCTCGCCGTCATCGGCCCGTTCCTCTCCGCCGCGGCAGCCACCGGCCTCGCGCTGGCGATCGTCACTGGCACGCTCCTCTTCAGCGTCCGCCCCGCCGAGTACGCCGAAAACCCCGCCCTCCTCGCCAAGCTTTCGATCATCGCCCTCGGCATTGCCAACGCGGCGCTCGTCCACGCGGGGAGGGGCTGGCACAAGACACTCGCCGACGAGATCGCGCCAACACGCATCCGCATCGCCGCCGCCATCTCCGCCGCCGCCTGGATTGCGAGTCTGCTCGCAGGACGTTGGATCGGCTTCCTCTAGTTGATTCTGAACTTGAAGTTCGGCATCGATTTGAGCCGCAGTTCGCGATACGATATACATATATGATATCGCGGAGAGACTGATGCGCGCACTGATCGACATCGGCGAGGCCGAGCTGAAAGCATTGGATGAGATCGCCCGCGAGGAAAAGGTTTCCCGCTCATCGTTGATCCGCGAGGCTGTGGACGACTTCCTGAAACGCCGCGACCGGCTGAAGGATGAGGAGGCCTTCGGTCTCTGGGGCGATCAGGCTGCCGATGGTTTGGCCTACCAGGAAAAGCTTCGCAGCGAATGGTGAAGGCGCTCTTCGACACCAACATCCTGATCGATTATTTGAACGCGGTGCCGGAGGCCCGTGATGAACTATTGCGCTATGAGCAGCAGGCAATCAGCATCATCACCTGGATGGAGGTTTTGATCGGCGCCCGGCCCGAACACGCAACCGCCACTCGCGGCTTCCTGAACAGCTTCGATGTCATAGCGCTTGACGGCAGCATCGCCGAAAGCGCCGTCGCACTCCGCCAGAAGCATCGCATCAAGCTGCCCGACGCCATCATTTGGGCCAGCGCAGACGTTCACGCCATGCTGCTCGTTACCCGCAACACCAAGGATTTCCCGGCAGGCAATCCGGGCATCCGCGTGCCTTACCAGCGCTAGCGCAGGCTTGAAAGCAGCACAGTTTGAGAGCATCATGCATCGCAATTGCAACGCATGGAGCGAGCCATGAAAACCGCAACACTGCCATCCCTTCGCGTCGACCCCGAGCTGCGGGCAGCCGCCGAGAGCGTGTTGAAGGAGGGGGAGACCCTTTCGGCGCTGATGGAAGATTCACTGCGGCGTCAGGTTCACTATCGCAAGACGCAGGCGGAGTTTATCGCGCGGGGGCTGGCGTCGCTGGCCGAGGCCGAACGGACGGGCATCTACTATAGCGCCGAGGAGGTTCTCGGTGAGCTGAAGGACATGCTCGATGCCAAGCGCTCTGGAAAGCCTTCCGCTTGAGCTACAAGGTTCGGCTTACCGCAAAAGCCCGAGCCGATCTGAAGCGTCTCTACGCCTATATGTTGGATAGAGACGAAGAAGCCGCCATGCGAGCGCTACAGACCATAACATCTTCCATGGGCGTCATCGAAGAGTTTCCCTTTTCATGCCGCAAGGCACCCGGCGAAAACTCTCTGTTGCGCGAACTATTGGTGCCGTTTGGATCAGCGGGTTACATTATCCTGTTCAGGATCGATAACAGCAAAACAGTCACGGTAGCCGCCATCCGCCACCAGCGCGAAGACGACTACCACTGACCGTCTATCGGTCGCTCACTTCCCAGCGCGGATTGATCCACGGCTCTTGATTGGAGCGGGGCAAGGGCTGCTTGCCGAGAATATGATCGGCCGCCTTTTCGCCGGTCATGATCGACGGGCCGTTGAGGTTGCCGTAGGTCACATGCGGGAAGATCGAACTGTCGGCGACGCGCAGGCCATCGACGCCGATGACGCGGGTTTCGGCGTCGACGACGGCCATCGGGTCGTCCTTGGCGCCCATCTTGCAGGTGCCGCAGGGGTGGTAGGCGCTTTCCAGGTGCTCGCGCAGGAAGGCGTCGATCTCATCATCGGTCTGCACGCTCTCGCCCGGCTGGATCTCCGGACCGCGATACTGGTCGAAGGCCTGCTGACCGAAGATCTCGCGGGTCAGGCGCACGCAGTGGCGGAATTTCTCCCAGTCCTCGGCGTGACTCATATAGTTGAACTGGATGACCGGGTCGGCCTTCGGATCGGATGAGCGCAGCGTCACGTTACCGCGCGACTTCGAGAGATTGTAGCCGACATGTACCTGGAAACCATGGCTCTTGGCCGCCGCCTTGCCGTCATAGCTGATGGCGACAGGCAGGAAGTGATACTGGATGTCGGGCTGCTTGACGCCCGGGCCTGAGCGCAGGAAGGCGCAGGCCTCGAACTGGTTCGACGTGCCCAGGCCCGACTTGGTGAACATCCACTGCGCGCCCGCAACTCCCTGCCAGAACCAAGGCAGCCAGGAATAGAGCGACACCGGTTTGGTCGAGACCTGCTGGAAATAGAATTCCATATGGTCCTGCAGATTGGCGCCGACGCCGGGCCGGTCGGCCTTCACCTCGATGCCCATCTCCTGCAGATGCGCGCCCGGGCCGATGCCGGAGAGCATGAGCAGCTTCGGCGAATTGAAGGACGAGGCCGAGACGATCACTTCGCGGTTCGCCTTGATCACCTCGACCGTATTGCCACGCTCGATCTCGACGCCGGTAGCCCGGCCGTTCTCGATCACCACCTTGCGGGCGAGACCATAGACCAGCTTGACGTTCGGCCGCTTCAGCGCCGGTTTCAGATAGGCTGATGCAGCCGACCAGCGGCGGCCCTGGAAGATCGTCTGTTCCATCAGCCCGAAGCCTTCCTGCTTCGAGCCGTTGTAATCCTCCGTCGTCTCGAAGCCCGCCTGCTTGCCGGCCTCGACGAAGGCCTGGAACAGCGGGTTGCGGAAGACGCCGCGCTGCACATGCAGCGGCCCGTCCGTCCCGCGCCAGCCTTCCTCGCCGCCATGGCTGTGTTCCATGCGCTTGAAGTAGGGGAGCACGTCGGCATAGGCCCATCCCCGAGCGCCAAGCTCTTCCCAGCGGTTATAGTCCTCGGCGTGGCCGCGGACATAGACCATGCCGTTGATCGAGGAGGAGCCACCGATCACCTTGCCGCGCGGCGCGGTGATGCGCCGGTTGTTGAGGTTCGGCTCGGGCTCGGAGAGATAGCCCCAGTTATAGCGCTTCATGCTCATCGGCCAGGCAAGGGCTGCCGGCATCTGGATGAACGGCCCGAAATCCGATCCGCCTGCCTCAATGACGATGACGGTATTCTTGCCGTCTTCGGAGAGACGATAGGCAAGCGCCGAGCCTGCCGAGCCGGAGCCGATAATGACGAAATCTGCTTGCTGCATCTCAATATGCTCCAGCTGCAATATTCAGGTTGTGCCGTGGCCGCCCCCCTCTGGCCTGCCGCCCATCTCCCCCACGGGTGGGGAGATCGGCTGGGCGCAGCCGCTCGCTCGACCTCTCCGGCTTGGCGGGAAGCCAGCCACTTGCCGATCTCCCCCCTTGAGGGGAGATGGCCGGCAGGCCAGAGGGGGTGAACTTGCTCAGGGGCTGGCGGTTAGTGTCTCAATAAGGCGCCTGCACCGGCCCCATGCCGACATAGACGGTCTTCAGTTCGGAATAGTGCTCCAGCGCCGCTGCCGAGTTCTCGCGGCCGAAGCCGGATTGCTTGGAGCCGCCGAAGGGGATTTCGACCGGGCAGAGGTTGTAGGTGTTGATCCACAATGTGCCGGCTTCCAGCTGGTCGACGACGCGATGGGCGCGGGTCATGTCAGCGGTGAACACGCCGCCGGAGAGGCCGAACTCGGTGGCGTTGGCGCGGGCGAGTACCTCGGCCTCGTCGTCGAAATCGAGCACGCACATCACAGGTCCGAAGATCTCCTCGCGGGCGATCGTCATGCCGTCAGTGACATCGGCAAACACGGTCGGCTGCACGTAATAGCCTTCGCCGGAGACGTTGTTCGGAATGCCGCCGCCGCTGAGCAGCGTCGCACCCTCGGCCTTGCCCTTCTCGATATAGTCGAGCACCTTCTCGCGCTGTGCCCAAGAGACCATCGGTCCGAATTGCGTGGCTTCATCCATCGGGTCGCCGATCACGATCGCCTCGGTGCGGCTCTTCAGCCGCGCCAGGAATTCGCCCTTGATCTTCTTATGCACGAAGACGCGCGTGCCGTTCGAGCAGACCTGGCCGGTCGAATAGAAATTGCCGAGCATGGCGCCGCCGATGGCGCTGTCGATATCGGCGTCGTCGAAGACGATGATCGGCGATTTGCCGCCGAGCTCCATCGTCACATGCTTCAAATGGCTGGCCGCCGATGCCGCGACCTTGCGGCCCGTCGGCACCGAGCCCGTCAGCGAAACCTTGGCGACGTCAGGGTGATTGACCAGCAGCGGACCGGTGTCGCGGTCACCCTGGATGACGTTGTAGAGCCCTTTTGGAAGCCCGGCTTCCAGCAGGATTTCGGCGATCTTCAGCGCGCCGAGCGGGGTGTTCTCCGATGGCTTGAAGACCATCGCGTTACCGGCGATCAGCGCCGGCGCGCCCTTCCAGCAGGCGATCTGCTGCGGATAGTTCCAGGCGCCGATGCCGACGCAGACGCCGAGCGGCACGCGCTTGGTATAGGCGAAGTCGCCGCCGAGCGGGATATAGGAGCCGTTCAGCGCCGTCGCCGCAATGCCGCCGAAGAACTCGAAGCTGTCGGCGCCCGAGGTCGGGTCGGCAACGATGGTTTCCTGGATCGGCTTGCCGGTGTCGAGCGTCTCGAGTTCGGAGAGCTCGCGGTTGCGCTCGCGCATGATCTCGGCCGCCCGCTTCAGGATACGGCCGCGCGCCGTCGGACTCATCGCTGCCCATTCAGGTTGGGCGCGCTTGGCCGCGGCGATTGCCCTCTCGACGATCGCAGGCGTTGCAGCATGCAGCCGGGCGATCACTTCGCCGGTCGCCGGATAGATGCTCTCGATCACGCTGCCCGCGTCATCCTCGACATATTCGCCGTCGATGAAATGCGATGCTTTCGGCTGGGCTTTCATGGTCTATCCTTTGTACGGTTGGCGGCACGGGGAACAAGATGCCCTCATTCCTGTGCTTGTCACAGGAATCCAGCCACGGCGCGTCCGCGCCGTGAGAGACTTTCCTGCGTCTGAATTGGTTCTTCCGCGCCCAAGGACTTGGGCGCACTGCATTCCTGTGACGAGCACAGGAATGAGGGAGATATTGAGTGCTGTCATCGCTCCATCCCCTTCAGTTGCATCGTCACATAATCCTCCGTCAGCCCGATCGAAGCCTCGATACTGATCGGTGCCGATCTCAGACTTTGGCGGATATAGAGCCCGTCGATCATCGCCGCAGCGCCTTCGGCGATGCGTTCTGCGGCATCGGCAGGGCAGAGGGGCTTCAGGTTGGCGAGCAGGTTGGAGCGCAGCCGCCGGGCATAGATGACGAGGAACCGGCGCGTCTCCTCCGAACTCTGCGCCTCGGCATAGAAGGCCAGCCAGGCGGCAATCGTCTCCGGCGCGAACTGATCGGCCTGGAAGCTGACACGGATGACGGCGGAGAGTTTTTCGCGTGGCGTAGCGGCCGCCTTCAGCGCTGTCACCGCGTCGTTGCGCAACTGGCGTAGAAGCGAGCGGACGGTCTCGATCAGCAGCTGTTCCTTGCTGCCGAAATAGTGATGGGCAAGGGCGGGGGACACACCGGCCTGCCGGGCGATTTCGGACATGGTGACGGTCAGCGAGCCGTGATCCCCGATCACGCGCAGCGCGGCATCGACAAGCGCCTTGCGGCGCACGGGTTCCATTCCGACCTTCGGCATGATGTCCATCTTTCCAGATTGGCAGCACCTTATTTTTGATTGACTGACCAATCAATAAAAATCTTTCGTGCTCCCGCCTCGAAACTCAGCCCTTTCCGGATTGCAATTCTGCAGCATATCAACCGGAACAGGAGGTGTGCCATGGCAAGTGTCGCAAACGGAATTCCGTCTTCGTCCCTGCAGCCGAAATGGATGTGGTTCGCCGGGCTCGGCGTCCTGCTGATGATCTGCGGCGTCATCGCCTTCGCAAACCTGTTTGTCGCCACCGTCGCCTCGGTCTACTATGTCGGCATGCTGATGCTGGCAGGCGGCATCGTCTATCTCGCCCATGCCTTTCAGGTGCGGGGCTGGGATCACATTCTCTTCTGGATACTGAGCGGCCTTCTCTATGTGCTGGCCGGCGTCTTCGCCTTCATCAACCCGATCCTGGCATCGGCGGCGCTGACGCTGTTTCTCGCCGTCGCCCTCATCATTGCCGGGGTTTTCCGCGTCTTCATCGGCCGCCGCATGAAGCCGGTGAAGGGCTGGGGCTGGATCGTCGCCAGCGGTGTCGTCACCGCGCTGGCCGGCTTCGTCATCGCCCTCGGCTGGCCGGTCAACAGCCTCTGGATCCTCGGGCTTTTCCTCGCCGCCGACCTTTTGCTGCAGGGCTCCACCATGCTCGCTTTCGGCCTGGCGTTGCGGCGGAGTTTATGACCGTAATCCACAGGCCCGATCACGGATTATTTCTTTTTTTGACAAGCATATGGCGCAGGTCTAAAATTAACGCATACCAAGGCAGCGGCGATTGGACAGCCGGAAAGAATGCCAAGAATGGTCATGCGTCCCCCGTTGGGCAGGTTCTGCCCGGCAAAACGAAGGGAGGAATTTCATGCCGATGGTCACAGTTTCCATATCACCGGTACAGGCAGCAGGCATCCGTGATGCCGTCGATAGCGGCGGTTATGCATCGAGCAGCGAAGTGGTCCGTGAGGCGCTCCGCCTCTGGGACGCCGCCCGCAAGCTCGGCGAATACAAGGACGAAGTTCTCGCTGGCGAAAGCCATGCCCGCAGCGGCCGCTGCGTGGCCGACATGTTCGCCGATCATGAAGCGGTCCGCCGCCGCACGGCTTAGTCAAGTAGTTGATAAAATAAGAAGAATCTGAATTGTGGGGCGGGCGCCACAGGTGCCCGCAGCTTTCACAAAACTTTCACATTGGGGAAAGGGTTCGTTGACCCTTCTCCCCCATCTTCGCTGTGAAAAAGAAGACTTCACAGTGGAGATTGGCATGTCTTTGACTGCCGCCGTCGCGCCCGGCGTCGTTCGTCGCTATGCCAGCGATCAGATCGTGACGCTTGCAAAGCTTGTCGTAGAAAACGCCTTCCAGCCGATCGTAGAGGCCGGAACCGGAACGGTATTCGGCTATGAATCCCTCATGCGCGGGCAGGAGCGGATCGGCTTCGATTCCCCGATTGAAATCCTCGACGAAGCCTTTCGCGCCAACCAGCTTCTGCCGCTGGAACAGATGGTCGCCAGCCGTGCGCTTGCCAAGTTCGCCACCCTCGGCAACTACGCCACCTCGACGCTCTTCCTCAATCTCGATGTCCGCCTGATCCCGCATGGCGACCGGCTGATCGAAAACCTGCTGCAGCAGCTGAAGGCTGCAAACCTGCCGCCGTCCTCCGTCTGCTTCGAGTTTTCCGAGCGTTTCGACAACACCAGCGTGCCGGAATTCGAGGCGCTGGTGTCCAAGCTGCGCCGCACCGGCTTCAAGCTGGCGATCGACGATTTCGGCGTCGGCCACGGCGAGATGAAGCTGCTCTGCGACTATGCCGTCGACTACCTGAAGATCGACCGGCATTTCGTCGCCGATATCGACAGCAAGCCGCGCAAGCGCCATCTCCTGAAGAACATCGTCAACATCGCCCATGTTCTCGGCACCCGCGTCATCGCCGAGGGTATCGAGACCGAAGCCGAATTTCTGGCTTGCCGCGAATATGGCGTCGATCTCGTCCAGGGCTGGTTCATCGCCCGCCCGACCACGCATATTTCCGAGCTCGTTCCGGCCTTCCCGCATCTGCAGGAACTCGGCCAGAACAAGCGCAACACCCAGTCGCTCGACGAAATCCTGATCCGCAAGCAGGTCGAGATGCTGCCGACGGTGTTCGAAAACGACAGCATCGATACGGTGTTCGAACTCTTCCGCCGCAATCCGCGCCAGGGTTTTTTCCCGGTGCTGAACGCCAATGGCGAGCCGCGCGGCATCATCCACGAACATCATCTGAAGCAGTATATCTACCACCCGTTCGGGCGCGATCTCTTGAAGAACAAGATGTACGAGCGCACCATCTCGCAATTCGTCGAGATCGCCCCGATCGTCAGCCTCGACAGCGATGCCGAGCGGCTGATGGCGATCTTCGCCAATATGGAAGGCAGCAACTGCCTGATCCTGACCGACAACATGCGCTATGCCGGTGTTGTCTCCGCCGCCGCACTGATCAAGGTGATCAACGAGAAGCAGCTGAAGATCGCCCAGGACCAGAACCCGCTGACCGGCCTGCCGGGCAATCATGCGATCCGCGATTTCATGCGCCAGTCCGGCCGCGACGGCGATGGCGTCAGGCATTTCTGCTATTGCGACTTCGACAATTTCAAGCCGTTCAACGATGCCTATGGCTTCCATCTCGGCGACCACGCGATCTCGCTGTTTGCCGCTTTGATGCGCCGCTACTTCTTCGCCGAGCGCCACTTCCTCGGTCATGTCGGCGGCGACGATTTCTTCATCGGCGTCGTCGGCTGGACGCAGGCCGAGCTCAGCGAAATCCTCGACCGGCTGATCAGCGATTTCCATGAGGACGTGCTGGCCCTCTATTCGGATCAGGACCGCGCCAAGGGCAGCATTCGCGGCCACGACCGCTCGGGTGCCGAAGCGCTGTTCCCGCTGATGCGCTGCTCGATCGGGGTTCTCGAACTGTCGGACGGGCTGGTCATCGACGACATCAACCGTGTCGGCACCGAGATCGCCCATGTGAAGGCCGCCGCCAAGGAAAGCGCCGACGGTCTCGTCTTCCACCTTCTGGGCGAGGCGAATTGACGCCATTGCCACTTCCCGCCTTTCCAAGGCGGCAGGGCTGAATTATCTCCTGTGCTTTCGGAATGAGGAGACCGGATATGCCCCTGCCGCCGACCATGCGTTACGTCGATCTGCCGAGCTTCGGCGCCCCTGAGGCAATGAAGATCGCCAGCGGTCCGCTGCCGGTTCCGGGCGAGGGGCAAATCCTGGTGAAGACGCAGGCCATCGGCGTCAACCGCCCTGACGTGGCGCAGCGCCAGGGCACCTATCCGGCGCCGAAGGGCGCCAGCCCGATCCTCGGCCTCGAGCTTGCAGGCGAAGTCGCCGCCATCGGCCCCGGTGTCACCGGCTACACCGTCGGCGACAAGGTCTGCGGCCTCGCCAATGGCGGTGCCTATGCCGAATATTGCCTGCTGCCCGCAGGCCAGACACTGCCGTTCCCCAAGGGCTACGACGCCGCCAAGGCCGCCGCCCTGCCGGAAGCCTTTTTCACCGTCTGGGCCAATCTCTTCCAGATGGCGGGCCTGACCGAAGGCGAGAGCGTGCTCATCCACGGCGGCTCAAGCGGCATCGGCACGACGGCGATCCAGCTCGCCAAAGCCTTCGGCGCCACCGTTTACGCGACCGCCGGTTCGGCCGATAAATGCGACGCCTGCGTCAGGCTCGGAGCCACAAGGGCGATCAACTACAAGACCGAGGATTTTGCCGAAGTCATCAAGGCGGAAACCGCGGGCGAGGGCGTCGATATCGTCCTCGACATGATCGGCGCCGCCTATTTCGAGAAGAACATCGCCTCACTGGCGAAAGACGGCTGCCTGTCGATCATCGCTTTCCTCGGCGGCGCGGTGGCCGAAAAGGTCAACCTGGCACCCATCATGGTCAAGCGCCTGACGGTCACCGGCTCGACCATGCGCCCGCGCACCGCCGAAGAAAAACGCGCCATCCGCGACGATCTCCTCTCCCAGGTCTGGCCGCTGCTTGAAGCCGGCACCGTTTCGCCGGTGATCGACAAGGTTTTCTCGTTCGACGATGTCGTCGAGGCGCATCGACTGATGGAGACGAGTTCTCACATCGGCAAGATCATGCTGAAGGTCTGAGTGTCACCCGACTCGTGTCATGCTCGGGCCTGCATCTGCACCGGCTGACGTAGGGTTCGTTAAATCCTCGGGACAAGCCCGAGGATGACGAAGTTGGGTTGGGCTCTCGTTGCAGGCGAAGACGATATCATCTGGCCGTTATCCTCGGGCTTGTCCCGAGGATCCAACGACGCCCTACGACAATGGCAGCTACTCAGCCGAGGATGGCCGCGAGAGGCTCAGGCCGCCTTGTCCCGCAACGACAGCGCCGTGATCACCGTCACAATCCCCGGCAAAGCCATCGCCGCATACAGCCAATGCGCCGCCGCAATATCGCCTGCGATCCCACCGGGGTGAACCAGCCCAGTGCTGTTGGCGATCACGCCGGCGATGGCCGCGCCGAAGGCGCTGCCGAGCGACTGCACGGTGGAGATTGCCGCGGACGCCTTGTCCTGTTCGGAATTCTGCACCAGCTGCAGCACCTTGGTGACCAGATGCGCCCAGCCAAGACCGACGCCGAAGCCCATCATCAGCATCGCGAAGGCAGCCGGCGCGAGGATCAGGATCTCGGCCGTCTGGTTTTCGCGGGCGAGAAGCAGCGCCAGGGCTGCCGTCGAGAGTGCCTCGATCACGCATCCGGCGATGATCGCCTTGATGGCAGCCGGACCCTTGAGATTGCCGCTGAAGAAGGCGGCAAAGGTCCAGCCGAGCGCCACCAGCGCCGTCAGATAGCCGGAGATCAGCGGCGTCACGCCATGCAGCGCCTGCAGGAAATAGGGGATGTAGATGTCGCTGGTCAGCACGATCAGCAGCGTGAACATCGTGAGATAGACGCGCGCTACCGGCTTGCCGAGTGTGACCGCGCCGGTGGGCAGCAGCCGTGTCCGCCCCTGCCGCTCGACGACGAGCACCAGCGCGATGGCGATGACCGCAAGCGCAACGAGCACTGCCTTGCCGCCTGTGTGCTCGAGCGTTCCGGCAATGCTGACAAGGAGCACGGCGCCGATCAGAAGGCCGATCTGCACGAAGGGTATGCGTCCCTCGGCACGATCATCTGTGGCCTTCGGCAGGAGCCACGGCGCCAGCACGGCCATCAGCACGCCGAGCGGCACCAGGACGATAAAGGCATGCCGCCAGTTGCTGCCATCGGCGAACAATCCCCCGGCGCTCGGACCAAGCAGCGTCGCGACACCCCAGATCGCCGCATAAAGCGTCGAAGCCTTGGGCCAGAGCGGCTCGGGAAAGGCAAAGCGCACGAAGGCATAGGCAAGCGCTGCCAGAATCCCGGCGCCATAGCCCTGGATCGTCCGTCCCACGAGCACGACTTCCATCACCGGTGCGGCGGCGCAGACGAGGCTGCCCGCGCCGAACAGCACGGCGCCGAACACATAGGCAATCCTGAGCCCCATGCCGCGCGGCCGCATCGCCACCGAGATCGATCCGAGGACGGCCGCCGCGACATAGAGCGTCGTCACCCAGGAGAGCAACGGCAGCCCGCCGATATCGCGCACGATCGACGGCGCGATCGTCGCCATGATGTAACTCTCGACCGCATAAAGCGTCACCCCGCCGCCGAGCATCAGCGTGGCCGGAAGCAGGCGAGGGGTGAAAAGCTGGAGGACGGAGGATTTGGGCGCGGCGCCCTGATCTATGCTGGTCATGCTGTATGCCTTGATGTGTTTTCTCTGGCGGAAGATTATTTTCCAATTTATAAGTTGGAAAATTGCATGCTTGTGTTATTAAAACAAGCGTGGACTTGGAAAAATAAATGCGCCAATCGCCTGCCAACCGTATCCTGCTTCTGCTCAAGACCGAAGGCCCGCAGCTCGGCACCGATGTCGGCGACCATCTCGGCATCACCGCGGAGGCCGCCCGCCAGCAGCTGACCAAGCTTGCCGAGGAAGGGCTCACCGAGCCGGTGAGCGAACCGTCTTCCGGCCGCGGCCGCCCGAAACAGCTCTGGCAGCTCACCGCCGCCGGCCATCAGACCTTCCCGGATGGCCATGCCGAACTCACCGCCGGCCTGCTCGGAATAATCACCGCTGAGCTCGGCCCCGGCGCGCTCGATGCCGTCATCTCGGCCCGCGAAACAGAGACGCTCGCCCGCTACCGGCATGATGTCTCGGCTCCGGCGCTTGCCGATCGCGTCAGCGAGCTCGCCGCCATCAGAAGCCGCGAGGGCTACATGGCCGATAGCTGGCAGGAGGAGGACGGCTCCTTCATGCTCGTCGAAAACCACTGCCCGATCTGCGCTGCCGCCGCTGTCTGCGCCGGCTTCTGCCGCTCGGAGATCGAAACTTTCCGCAGCGTGCTTGGCGCCAAGGTCGAGCGCTCCGAACATATCCTGCTCGGCGCCCGCCGCTGTGCCTACCGGATATCGGTCTAGGCTGGGCTCAGCTGCCGCTTGCCGCTTTCCAGCACCAGCAGGAAGGCGATCGCCCCGAGACCGGCAAGGGCGGCGATCTGCGCCGTTCCCGAATAATCCGTCAGCGTCGTGCCGATGGCGAAGATCGTTGCGGCAACACCATTGCTGATGAAGACGCTGACCGAGATCAGCGAGCTGCCGAGCCCCGGCCGGTCGGCGATCAGGTCCTGCAGATAGGTGATCGGCACGCTGAGGATCGCGGCTGCCCCGCAGGCATTGATCAGCACCAGCGAATAGATATGCCACGGCGCCGAGGCGAAGCCTGCCAGCGTCAGGTAGAGACAGTAGATCAGGCTGCCCGCGGCCAGGATATGGACATTGCGGAAGCGCTTCTGCAGCGCGCCCCACATCATCATGAACGGCATTTCGAGGAAGGCGACCAGCCCCGCCATGAAGCCGACATCGACCACCGTGCCGCCGGCCGGATGGGTGATGATCAGCGGCGACAGCATGGTGTTCAGCCGCTGCAAGCCGAGCAGCAGCGACATGGCGATGATGCGCTTGAGGATATAGGGCTGGGCGATCCGTTTCAGCGATGGCAAGAAACCCGGCGCATCGGCAAGCGGCCCCGACGATTTCGGCGTCTTCCCGGCAAAGAAGAAATACAGGCAGAAGCAGGTGAGGCTTGCCGCCCCGGCAATCCCATAGGCCGGCGTCATCGACTGCGCGGTCGCCAGATAAAGCCCGATCACCCCCGGCGCCAGCGCCCAGGATCCCGAATAGAGCGCCCGCACCGTCGAGGAGATCGATCCCGCCAGCCCGCGATCCATCCTGTTGGTCGTCGCACGAATGCTGGCAAACAGGATCGAATAGGTCGAGTTGCTCGCCGGGATGAGCAGCAGCACGCAGAGAATGAACACCGGCGCGGTATGAAAGACGAAGACCGAGCCGAAGCCGATCATGCCGCAGACAGATAACGCCAGCACCAGCGGCCGCCGGTCTGCCATCCGGTCCGACCATATCCCCAGCGTCAGGCTGGTCGCCACATTGGCCAGCGCCGAGAAGAACACCAGCGCCGAGTAGGCGCCGTCGCTCATCCCGAGCTCGTTGATGCCGATGATCGACTGATAAGGCAGCGTCGAGGCATAGGTGAAGGCGAGCGCCACCAGCGTGACGGCCGGAATGCGGATTTTTGGTTCGCGGAGGATGACGGAGAAGGCAGAGGGCATGACTGTGATTCCTGATGCGCTACCTCTAATCCTGCCTGCTGCCATCGAAAAACGATTGTTTGTGATACCGGTGTCAATTCGTGTGATGGGCTGCGAACTGGCGTGATCCGCCTACTGCGTCTCGGCCCGGAATGCCTTGCGCAGCGTCACCGAGAGATAGTCTATGCAGAGCCTGACCTTGGCGGCGGCGAGACGGCTATGGGGGAAGACCGCATGGATCGGCGCGGCGGCAAGCCGTGCCTCGGGCAGCACCACCTCAAGCCTGCCGCTATCGATGTCGTCGCGGACATCCCATATCGATTTCAGCACCAGTCCCGCGCCGGAAAGCGCCCAGCGGTGGGCAAGCTCGCCGTTGTTGGTCGTGAGACTGCTGGTGACATTGGCGCTGCGGCCGTCGGCAAAAGCCCAATGGGTGTTCGGCGGCTCTCCGAAGGCGACGATGTCGTGGCCGGGAAGATCGTCGACCGTCTGCGGCCGTCCCCGGCGGTCGAGATAGGCCGGCGCCGCGCAGATGACGCGCCGATTGGGCGCGATCTGGCGGGCGATCAGGCTGGAGTCGGAGAGCGATCCGAAACGGATGGCGAGATCGTATCCGGCATCGACGATATTCTCGACGCCGTCATTGGTGTCCAGATGCACATGCAGGTCTGGATGGGCCTGCTGGAAGTCCCAAAGGATCGGCGCCAGCCACCGGCAACCGAAAGCAAAGGTCGAGGTGACCTTCAAGACCCCGCTCGCCCTGTCGCTTCCGCTCGAAGCCTCGGTCTCGGCATCGTCGATCTCGGCCAGGATCTGGACGCAACGCTCGTAGAAGCGCGCGCCTTCTTCGGTCAAAGCCAGCGAGCGGGTCGTCCTGTTGACCAGCCGCACACCGAGCCGCTCTTCAAGCCGCGAGAGTTTCCGGCTGACAACCGTCAGCGAAAAACTAAGCTCGCGGGCCGCGCCGGAGAGGCTCTTCGCCTGCACGACCCGCACAAAGACCAGCATGTCGAGAAAATTGTCGCTCATATTATTGCTGATATCGCAAGAGACTATCGACAACAATATCCATTCTGACAACAGCGAGACCGGGCTACAGTCCCTCCATCGAAACCGCGGCACGGTGTTGCCGCATGAGGAGAGCAACAGATGACATCCCTGGAAAAACAGCGCGTTCTCGTCGTAGGCGGTAGCTCCGGCATCGGTCTTGCCGTCGCAGAGCAGGCTGCTGCCGCAGGCGCCGCAGTCACCATCGCTTCACGTTCCGCAGACAAGCTTGCCGAAGCAGCGCGTTTGATCGGAGGCGGCGTGGCGACGGCGGTTCTCGATACCGGCGACGCCGGCAGCGTCGAGGCCTTCCTCGCGGCAGGCGGCGCATGGGATCATATCGTCATTTCCGCAGCGCAGACCCCATCGGGGCCCGTGCGCAAGCTCTCGCTCGACGATGCGAAGCGCGCCATGGAAAGCAAGTTCTGGGGCGCCTACCGCATCGCCAGGGCCGCGCAGTTCGCCGAACGCGGATCGCTGACCTTCATCTCCGGCTTCCTGAGCGAACGCCCTTCGGCATCCTCGGTCCTGCAGGGCGCCATCAACGCCGCGCTTGAATCGCTGGCCCGCGGTCTTGCGCTTGAATTGTCGCCCGTCCGGGTCAATGCCGTCTCGCCGGGTGTCATCGATACGCCGCTCTGGTCGAAGATGGACGAGGCAAACCGAAATGCCATGTTCGAGCGCATTGCCGGCAATCTGCCCGCAAAGACGATCGGGCAGCCATCCGATATCGCCAATGCGGTGCTGTTCCTGATGATGACGCCTTTTGCCACCGGTTCGACCGTGCGTGTCGATGGCGGCGGCGCGATCGGGTGATGCCATGCTGATCGATCACGTCACGCTGCGCACTGCGGATCTGGAAGGCACAAAGGTCTTTCTTGAGGATCTTCTTGGATTGACGGTTGGCGCCCGTCCGGACTTCGGTTTCCCGGGCTACTGGCTTTATGACGAAGGCGAACCTGTCGTTCATCTCATTCCCGGCGCTGGCGCTACCGTTGGCAGGGATGCGGAGACCATCGATCATGTCGGGTTCCGCCTCCAAGGCTATCAGGTGTTCCGCAAGAAGCTTGACGATGCCGTGACACCCTATTCCACCATGGACCTACCCGCGCTTGGCGAGCGGCGCCTTTTCGTCCGCACGCCCGGCGGCATCCTCCTCGAACTCGTCTTCCGCGAAGACGCCAAGATCAATTGAGCGATAGAAAAGGGAACAAGACGATGATCACTGCAACCCTCAAGGCCGGCCTTGCCGCCATTGCCATCGCAACATCGGTGGCTTTCCCGGCAAGCGCATCCGCGCCGCTGAAGATCGACGAGATCGTGCATTCGCCGAAACCGGGGCATGCCGAAAAGAGCACGGAAGCTGCCGCCCGGCATTTCTATGCTTTCTGGAACACCGGCGACGAGGCCGATCTCAAGCAGGCGATCGCACCCGCCTTCACCGATCACACCTTGCCGGAAGGCAGGCCGCAAGGTCCTGAAGGGCCAGCCTTCGCGTCCAAAAATTTCCGAGCTGCCGTTCCCGACCTTTCGGTCGAGGTCCGCAAGATGATCATCGCTGGCGACTACGTCACCGTACACATGATCTTCCGCGGCCATTTCACCGGCGCATTCGGCACAACCAAGGGCTCCGGGCAGGCCATCGAGTTCATCGCTACCGATCTGTTGAAAGTCACCAAGGGCAAGGTCACCGACAACTGGCATATCGAGGACAATCTGGCGCTTCTGAAACAGTTAGGCATCGTATCGATGAAGTGAGACGAGACGGCCTCAGATCCCAACCCGTCCGAACGCCGGAACCTTAACCCCCGGATTGGCGATATCGACGCCCGCCACCAGTCCCATGAAATGCACCTCGAAGCCGCTGCGCACGCCAGCGGCAAAGCCGATGAGGCCATAGAGCGTCGCATGCATGTCGCGTCCGTCAGGGTCTATCTCGAAGAAGCGCCCGTCGGTCAGGAAATCCCGGCCGACGGCATCGGGTGGCAGCACGGTGCCGAGTTGCGGCACGGCTCGAAGCACGTGGGCGACGAAGCTGTTGGAGTTCGGGCCCGGATAGATCCGGTAATCGCCGGTCGCGGCGAAGGGGTAGGACTGGATCGCCGCCTCGACCGCCGGGATCAGCGCTGCCGCTTCCGGTCCCTTCAGCGCCTGCACGATATGAGGCGTGTTGGAATACCAGTAGGCATCCGGCTGATAGTTGTTGCGGCGGATCGGCGAGCCCCAGCCGACCTTGTCGTAGCGGTTATAGGCCGTGTCGCCGGTTCCCTTCGTGACGATCCACGAATGGCTGGCCACAGCACCCTTCATCCCGCCGGTCGCTGCCGAAAGGACGTAGATCGCTGCCTCGCCATCGGCATCCGGTTTGGGCAGCACGCCCGATGACGTCCACTTCGCCTCCCGCCAGCTCTTCGGCCGCTCCTTCAGCGCCCACCATCCGGCCGAAGCCAGCGCCGGAAGCAGGTAGATGACGAGTATCGCCAGAAACAGCCGCTTCAAAAACCGCATAGTCGCCAAAGCCCCCGAACAGCAACGATAGGACGATATTCCCGATCATGATGGCGCAATTGCGCCTAACGGCGGGCTGAAAGGCGTTGCTTTATCGGCGGACGGCGCTATGCCTTCAGCATCCCTGTCAACCACCCGGAATATCCCCCATGTCCAATCCCGTCACCGTCGAAGTCACCCGTGGTTCGCTCGTCGAAAGCCGTCATCGCGGCATGGTCGTAGCGGTCGATGGCGATGGCAAGGTGGTGTTTTCGCTGGGTGATGCGGATGCCGCCGTTTTCCCGCGTTCGGCCTGCAAGGCGATGCAGGCGCTGCCACTGGTCGAAAGCGGTGCGGCCGATGCCTTTGGGTTTGGCGACAAGGAGCTGTCGCTGTCCTGCGCCTCGCATTACGGCGAGGATGCGCATGTGGCGCTGGCGGCCTCTATGCTGGCGCGCGCCGGACGCGATGAAAGCGTGCTCGAATGCGGCACACACTGGTCGTCCAATCAGGATACGCTGATCCATCAGGCCCGCACGCTCGACAGGCCAAACCCGCTGCACAACAATTGCTCCGGCAAGCATTCCGGCTTCGTCTGCACCTGTGTTCATCAGGGCATAGAGCTGAAGGGCTATGTCGGCTACGATCATCCGCTGCAGCAACAAATCCGCGGCACAATGGAAAGCCTGACGGGCGCCGTGCTCGCCCATGACAATTGCGGCATCGACGGCTGCGCCATCCCGACCTATGCCGTGCCGCTGAAGCGGCTTGCCCATGGTTTCGCAAAGATGACGACGGGCAATGGTCTCGAGCCGATCCGCGCCAAGGCCTCGAAGCGGTTGACGGAGGCCTGCATGGCCGAGCCCTTCTATGTCTCCGGGACCGGCGGCACCTGCACGGCGCTGATGCAGATCGCCCCTGGCAAGATTTTCGCCAAGACCGGCGCCGAGGGCGTCTTCTGCGCCACGCTTCCGGAGCAGGGAATTGCTGTCGCGCTGAAATGCGAGGACGGCACAACGCGCGCCGCCGAAGCCATGGTCGCCGCCACGCTCGCCCGCTTTTTCGAGAAGGGCGGCGAAACGCACGCGGCCTTGATGGCGATTGCCACCCGGCCGATCCACAATCGCAATGGCGCAGCGGTGGGCGAGGTGCGCGCAACGGCTGCGTTCGCCTGACGATCCGTGCCGTTGCGGCACATCAGTCCTGCAAAAAACAGCAAATACTAATATGGATTAAACCAATTCCGGCGACGGCGCGTGCGGCCGCCGGGATTTGTCCTACAATGGCGCGGCTTTCGAAACGTGGGGTTTCGATCTCGATGCCTTGAGGGCAGGATATGTTTGCAGGCCGCTATATCTGGTGGATGCTGATCGCCGTGGCGATCTTCCTGTTCTTCTCCATGTGCTTCGATTACGTCACCTGGATCGTCGTCGCCGTCTCCGGTTGCGCTGAAGTCGCCGGCTCCTGCGGGCCGATCGTCGTCAGCATGTCGGGCGCCATGAAACCTGCCGGCATGGGCCTGGCGAGCCTGATCATGGTGATCTGCACCGTGGGACGGCTGCGCTATCTGCGCTGCGGATGGGGTTGGGCCGCAGCGGCACTCGTTTGGTTCTATGCCTCGACGGCCTTTCCCGGAATCCTTGCTGCCGGCTGGACTGGCCAGCTGCGGCCGGAAATGGTGGCAGAAAGCCTGCCTGCCGCCTTCCTGTTCATCAATGTGCTCTGCGCCTATCTGGCGATCCCCTTCGAGGAGGGGCGCACCGTTCCGTTCGGCGAATGGCGGTGGCTGCGCGGGCTTCTCTGGTTCTGCGTCGCCTATGGCACGCTGACTGCTTTCGCCGGAACATCGGGCTTCGGCGCCACGCCCGCCCGCCTGATTGGCATGCCCTGGCTCGCTGAGACGCTCGCCGGGCTGCAGGCGCCGCTGGAAGCGGTGCTCGATCTCGGCACCGGCAGCATGGTCCCTGCCTACGCGGTGCTGGCGATGTTCGCTGCCGGGCTTGGCGCGACGCTGCTGCCGCAGGATGCGGCGGTCCTGCGCGAGCGCCTGCTGGAGCCGTTCACGCTTCGAGGATCGCGCCGTTGAGCGCGCGGTAGGGCGCCAGCCGCTCCTCGCCGATCCCTTCGGGGATGACCATTCCGGAGACGTCGCCGATGCCGAGCACAGGGCAGGGCGAGGCGCGGTCGAGCTTGTCTTCCGTCAGCATCACATAGGTCTCCACCGAACAGCGGGCGATATGCCGCTTGATCGCCGCCTCCTCGAAATCGCCGGTCGACAGTCCGTGCACGGGATGGGCGGCGGTGACCCCGAGAAAGAAGACGTCGGGCCTGAGTTGCGCGATCGCACTCATCGCGGCTGCTCCCGTTGCCACCATCGAATGCTTGTAAAGCCGCCCGCCGGTGAGGATGACCTCGGCCGTCGGGTGATGCTCCAGCTCGGCGGCGATCGTCGGGCTGTGGGTCGCGACCGTGAAGGCGATGTCGCGCGGCAGCCGCCTGGCGATCTCCGCCGTCGTCGTGCCGCCATCGAGAAAGATCATCTGTCCGGCCTTCACCATCGCCGCGGCCCTGGCGCCGAGCCGCTGCTTGGTCTCCGAAGCAACGGCGCGCCGGGCTGAAAGATCAGGCAGATCGGGCGAAACCGGTAGCGCTCCGCCATGCACCCGCCTCAGCAATCCTTCGCCCGCCATCTCCCTGAGGTCACGGCGGATCGTGTCCTCGGACAGCGAGAACTCCTCGGCAACGCGCTTGGCAATCACCTGGCCGTCCCGGCGCAGGATATCGAGGATCAGGGATTTGCGTTGTGTGGTCAGCATTGTCCTGCACGAAAATTTACGAAACTCCGTGATAATGCCCAATATGACTCGACATGCAAGCAATTTCGCGCATTATCGTGAAATCCCGTGCATGACGCCGGGAGTTGTGGAGTTTGGTCATGTTGATTTTGATTGCCGGTCCCTACCGGTCGGGAACGGGTGACGACCCGGTGAAAATGGCGGCGAACCTGAAGGCATTGGAAGCGCCGTCCTATGCCCTGTTCAAGGCGGGCCATGTCCCGATGATCGGCGAATGGGTGGCGCTGCCGGTCTGGCATGCTGCGGGCGGCAAGACGATCGGCGATGCGCTGCACGAGGAAATCTTCTATCCCGTCGCCCATCGCCTGCTTGAGCTTTGCGAGGGCGTGCTGCGCCTTCCCGGTGCATCCAAGGGCGCCGATAACGACGTACGGATTGCCCGGGAGCGGGGCATTCCCGTCTGGTACCGGCTCGAGGATGTGCCGGGCTGCGCTGCGGCGGCGTGACCCGCTTGCCCCTCATCCCAGCGACAAGGATGGGGTGAGGGCGCATTTCAAATGCGTCCAATTTCCCCATGGCTGCCCCCGCGCCGCCGCGATATATCATCTCCCCAAAAGGGAGATCACAATGCTGACATTCTATTTCGGCCAGAGTACCTGCGCGCTGGCAACGCTGATTGCGCTGGAAGAAGCGGGCCTTGCCTATGAGCCGAGAAAGCTCAGCCTCAAGGACAGCGAGCAGCGCGCGCCTGAGTACCTGAAGATCAATCCGAAGGGCCGGGTTCCGGCACTGGTCACCGATCGCGGCGTGCTGACCGAAACCGTCGCCATTCTCGTCTACATCGCCCAGATCGCGCCGCAGGCGAAGCTTGCGCCTGTTGACGATCCCTTCGAATTTGCCCGCCTGCAGGCTTTCAACAGCTATATCGCCTCGACCGTGCACATAAACCACGCGCATAGCCGCCGCGGCAGCCGCTGGGCCGATGATCCCGCCGCCATTGCGGCCATGGCCGCCAAGGTGCCGCAGACCATGGCCGAGAGCTTCCAGATGATCGAAGACAAGATGCTCGAAGGCCCCTGGGTGATGGGCGGGCAATATAGCGTGGCCGATCCCTATCTCTTCACCATGGCCAGGTGGCTGCCCGGCGACGGTGTGGACATGGCGCGGTTCCCCAAGGTCTCCGCTCATCATGCGCGGATGCTGGAGCGTCCGGCGGTCAGGGCGGCGCTGGCTGCCGATCAGGCCTGACGGCTAAAGGTGGCCGCGAGCCTCTTCGGTGCCCGGAACAGCCAGGCATTGATCAGCCGCTGCCGCAATTCGCCGTCGCCGATATTGGCGGCGCGTACCGGCAGCGACGGCCATCCCTTGTAATGGTCCGTCTGGAAATAGATCTCCGGCGCCATCTCGATCAGGTGCTCCTTGTCGGGAATGGCTATCGACAGCACGAGCGTCTCGTTGTTCTTCACCGAAACGAAGGCCTTGCCCGCGACCTTGAGGGCAGGGTTGCCAAAGGACGTGCTTTCTTCCACGCCCGGCAATCCCGCTTCGGCCGCAAGCCGGATCAGGCGGTTAAAGAGACTGTCCATTGTGTCGGCCGTCATGGCTGCTCCCTATCCGCGGGTCACCGTGCACGGAGCCTGTCAGATTGCCTGAAGCGCTAGATGGGCGCACACGCTCCTCCCTTCCTAATGCCACAACTGCAGCCAAAACTCACGCACACCTTGAAAGCCGTGGCAGCTCGTAGCGTGTCGGCTGCGGCGCCGGGAAGGTTGACGGGAGATCGGCGAGTTCGCGCTGAGACATCGCGGCAATCGCGCGATCGGCGGCCGGCTCGTTGATCTCCCGTTCGTGCTTGGAGTCTCTGTCGCTCCAGAAAAACTTCAGCAATGACATGGCTTGCCTCACTTTCTCTATTGCCGGCTTCTCACGATAGCATGCTTGGGAGGCGCTGCTCATGTTGAGATCCGGTAGAAGTTATGCCCCGAGTATCAACCCCATCTGTCCTCATTTCAATTGAGTTTACCCGCAGTTCGCTATAGAAAAACTATATGAGAAACCTGAATTCCGTTCATCTGAATGGCCTGCGCGCGCTGGAGGCAGTTGGCCGTCTCGGCTCGCTGCAGTCGGCGGCCGATGAGCTCGGTGTCTCCGTTGGTGCCGTCAGCCAGCAGGTGATCAAGGCCGAGGCGCAGCTGGATCAGTTGATCTTCGAGCGCACGCCGAAGGGCATGGTAGTGACAGAGGCCGGTGCGCCGGTGCTGGCGGCGCTGAGCGAAGGGCTGTCGCGCCTCTCCGAAGCCGTGTCGATGGCGCAGAAGACGGACGAAACGACGCTGACCATTTCGGTGGCGCCGGTCTTTGCTGCGCGATGGCTGGTCTACCGCATCGATCGCTTTGCCGAGCAGTTCCCCGATATCAACCTGCGGATCGACGCCACGACCAAGCTCGTCAATCCGGCGGCCTCGGATGTCGATCTCGGTATCCGCGTCGGCAATGGCCAGTGGCCCGGCGTCAGGGCCGAATTGCTGCTGGAGCAGGAGGTGTTTCCCGTCTGCGCGCCACGGATCGCCGAAGGCCTTCGCGACCCGCGCGATATCCTGGAGGTTCCGGCCATCATCGACGGCAAGGCGATGTTCACCTGGGAAGTCTGGATGCGTGAAGCGGGTCTCTCGGGCTCGACACTGACGACGCGCCATGTCTTCAACGACGCCTCGCTCTGCCTCGATGCCGCCATGGCCGGGCAGGGCGTCATGCTCGCCTGGCAGACGCTGGCGGGCTATTCGCTGCAGGCCGGGCAGCTGGTCGCCCCGTTCGGCATCCGCGCCAGGACCGGCTTCGGCCACTATTTCATCACTGCGGAAGGAACGCGCGAACCGAAAAAGGTTCGCGCCTTCAAGGATTGGATCCGCTCTGAAATGCGGGAAACACTGGCGCTGTTTGCCTGATCAGACAGGCTCGTTGGTGCGCCCGGCCTGCATCTTCAGGTAAGCCGGCCGCGACTGGCAGCGCTTGATCCAGGCGTCGATGTTCGGGCGCGCATCGAAGAGCGCCTGCTCGCTCTGCGCATAGCGCAGCACTTCGGCGACGTTGAGGTCAGCGGCCGTGAAGCGATCAGCCGCAATCCATTCCCGCCCGGTAAGATGCAGTTCGAGCACGTCGAGCGGCCGCTTCAGCTGGCGTGATGCGACCGCGATCACCGACTTGCCGCCTTCGGTTTTCTCCAGCGCATTGTCATAGGTCTTGACGAGCTGGAAGGTTTGCACCTCGACCTCGGATGCGGCCCAGATGGTCCACATGTTGATCAGCGCATCTTCCTCCAGCGTCTTCGGCGCCAGCGGGCCGCCATGCTTCTTGGCGAGATATTCCGTGATCGCCAGCGACTCGTGCATGACAAGATCGCCGTCCTTGATGCTCGGGATCAGTGCCATCGGATTGATGGCGAGAAATTCTGGCGAGCGCGTGTTCAGCGGTGCGCCCGCCGCTGCCGGGTCGGCAAGCATGTAGGACTGCAGCACCGGGATGTATTCGAATGGAATGCCGAGCTCCTCGGCCATCCAATAGACGCGCGATGCGCGGGAGCGGTAAACGCCGTAGATCTTCAGCATGTCGATGTCCCCTGATTTGCTGCCGCGAAACTACGGTTGCCCCGGCGCGCCGGGAAGGGGGTGCCCCTGATGAATCGATGAAAGTTTGTGATCGATGTCAGAGGACGCGATTGCGCTCGACCGTCAGATGCGGATAGGCGCTGCCGCCTGATTTCGTCAGATCGCCCGAAACCTTCTTTTCCCAGGCATAACCGAACACAGCCCCGTCTTTCATGGCTTCGAAGATGTTGTCGGCGATCACCGCCGTTCCCGCACCATCCGCTACCGACACCGCGCAGCCAACGGCCGATTGCCGGATGACGTTTCCGGTGACCACCAGATTGCGCAAGTATGGTCCCCAGCCGAGCTGCAGGGCCCAGTAGGGCGCGCCCTCGATGACGTTGCCCGAGATGACCGTATCCGCCTCGGCGGCAATGCCGGTGCCGAAAGCGACGTCGGGCTTGTAGGGACCGTCGAGCGTCAGATTGCGCACCACGTTGCCGGTGACGCTGACCAGCCGGCCGCCTTCGTTGAAATTGGCGATCGAGATGCCGTTCGCCGCGCCATCGACGAGATTGCCGGACACGACGGCGCCCTGAAACGCGAATTCGACATAGATGGCCGTTTCGCCGGAGCGCAGGCACTGGTTGTTGCTGATCTGCACGTTGTCGCCGGAATTGGCGCGGACCGCGGTGAAGGCGCAGTCGGAAATATGATTGTTGGCGATCATCGCCCCGCCGGCCCGGAACACGTTGATGCCGTTGCCGTTCTCGCCGGTTCCGCCGTCATCGGCGCGGATGCGGCTGATCCGGTTGCCCGTCACCACGCTGTTGTCCTCGCCCTTGTCGTATCGGTGCACGAGAATGCCGCCATTGCCGCAATCGCTAACGGTATTGCCGTCGATGGTCAGCCCCGTCGAATTGACGGCGAAGATGCCTGCCTGCCCGGCGCCGGAAAAGCGCGAGCGCTCAACCCGCCCGGCGCAGCCTTCCAGTCTCAGGCCATGCTTGGCCCCGCCGCGGAATTCGCAATTGTCGATCGAGAGCGCGCTGATCCCGGTCAGCTGCACCATCCCGCCGTTCAGCTCGCCGCTGGTGCCGCCGTCGCTCTCGATGACGATGCCTGACAGTTCGATGCGCGTGGCAGCCGCGGCTGAATTCACCGATCCCCGGTGCAGGATGCGTGAGGCGCCGGATACGCCTGTTATCCGCGTCCCGTCGGGCAACGCCAGGTTTGCCGCCTTGTAGGTGCCGGGCGGCAGGTAGAGCGGTGTGCCGCTTCTCGCCGCCTCGTCGATCATCGCCTGCAGGCTGCCCTTCGGCAGGCTTGAAGCGTCGAGTGCGCCGCGCAGCGCTGGCGCTTTGCTGGCCGCCGAGGCGCGGCTTGTGGAAATCAGGGCAAGGCTGGATACGAAGAGACCAAGTATAGCCCGGCGGTTGTACATGTCAGACCTTTCGCGCGTTGCCCCTGAAACAGATATCGGCGCATTGGCGCATGCCTGCTTTTGGCACAAAAACCTTGCGCTGTAGTAACCGGGGCGCCGGATGCCAAACTCTTGCGGGTAATTATTTGGCGCCCGTTCACCTTTCCATTTAAGCAAGCCGAAGGAAATCCCGGTTAGCTTGCCCATAGTTTCAATTGTCACTTTTCAAGCGCACCGGCGCCAGGCCGGCCGGAGTGTCGTCATGAATGAAATGAGTGCCACGCAATGGCAGTCTGACGGCGAGCTGGCAGAAGAGACGAGGCGGCTGGTCGCTGCGACGGAAACCATGATGGCCGCCAACGCCCGCCATCACTCTGATGGCATCGAGAACCTGCGTCTCAAGGCGATCGTCCACGAACTTCCCGATTTTCTCTACGTCAAGGATCGCGACAGCCGTTTCGTCTTTGCCAATGCCGTCGTTGCCCGCAGCCACAATTTCGACAATGCCGCCGACATCGCCGGCAAGCGCGACTTCGATCTCTTCGATTTCGATCTCGCCCGCAAATACTTCGATGTCGAGCAGGAGATCATGTCGACGGGCGTCCCGGCACTGGACATGGAGGAAATCATTCCCGTGGCCGGCGGCAAGCCCATGTGCCGCCTGACTTCGAAGATCCCGCTTCGCAACGACCGCGGCGAGGTTGTCGGCCTGATCGGCGTCTCGCGTGATATTACCGAGCGCAAGCGCCAGGAAGACCTCCGCCGCGGCCAGTCGGCGCTCCTGGAAATGATCGCCCGTAACGAGCCGCTGGAAATGATCCTGGAAGCACTGGTGCTGCTGGTCGAGGCGGAGCTTGACGGGATTGCCGGCTCGATCCTGCTTCTCGATCGTGATGGTACGCGTCTCCTGCACGGTGCTGCACCCAGCATGCCCGGCGCCTATAGCAGGCTGATCGACGGCACCCCGATCGGCCCCAAGGTCGGCTCCTGCGGCACGGCCGCCTGGCGCGGCAAGCCGGTCATCGTCTCCGATGTTACTATTGATCCGCTCTGGGAGGATTTCCGTGGCGTGGCCGCCGAATTCGGTCTTCGTTCATGCTGGTCGGCACCGGTTCTGACCTCGCAGAACAATGTGCTCGGCACCTTCGCGCTCTATTCGAATACTGTCCGTGAGCCGACCGCTCACGAGATGGAGATGGTGGCGCTCGCTACCCACATCGCCGGCATCGCCATCGAGCGCAAGCGCGGCGACGAACGCATCTATTTCATGGCCCATCACGACGATCTGACCGGCCTGCCGAACCGTGCCTTCCTGAAGGAGCGCATGGCCAAGACGCTGTTTCAGGCCGGGCGCAACAACCGCAAGGTCACCGTCGCCTATATCGACCTCGATAATTTCAAGGACATCAACGACAGCCGCGGCCATGCCGCAGGCGACGAGGTGCTGAAGGAACTGGCCGCGCGCATGGCCAATTGCGTCCGCGCCTCCGACATGGTTGTCCGCCTCGGCGGCGATGAATTTCTCGTCGTGCTCGTCCACCAGTCCAGCCACGACGCCGGTATCCTGCGCCGCCTTCGGGAGCTGCAGAAGGCGATCACCCGGCCGGTATCGCTGGACGGCGAGGAGTTGCTGGTCACCAGCAGCATCGGTGTCGCAGCCTTTCCCTCAGGCGGCAGCACGCCGGAAGAGCTGCTCGCCAATGCCGATCAGGCGATGTACCGCGCCAAGGAACTCGGCCGCAACACGCTGCAATATCATAGCGGCGACGGTGAAAACGCCGTCGATATTCCTCTCAGCGAAGAAGAGGAGCTGCGTCAGGCGATCGTCGGCGATCAGCTGCGTCTGCATTATCAGCTGCAGGTCGAGGTTGCCTCTGGCCGAACCGCCGGGCTGGAGGCGCTGGTGCGCTGGCAGCATCCGCAGCGCGGCTTGGTGCCGCCCGGCAATTTCATCCCGCTCGCCGAAGAAACCGGGCTGATCATCCAGCTTGGTCTCTGGGTTCTGAACGAGGCCTGTCGCCAGGCCCGCGACTGGCAGGATCAGGGGTTGAACCCAGTCACCGTCGCCGTCAACGTTTCGGCCAGGCAGTTCGCCGATCCCGACTTTGCCTGCCATGTCCATGAGGCGCTCGAGCGCCACCGCCTCGATCCGCGCTGGCTGGAGCTCGAACTGACGGAGAGCACCGTCATGCAGGATGTCGACAAGGCACTCGGCATCATGGCGCGCCTGCACCGGCTGGGCGTACGCCTGTCGATCGACGATTTCGGCTCCGGCTATTCCAGCCTCGCGGCCCTGAAGACCTTCCCCTTCGATCGCCTGAAGATGGACCGCTCGCTGGTGGAAGCGCTCCCGGCCGACAAGACCGCCGTCGCCATCGCCTCCGCCGTCATCTCGCTCGCCAAGACCCTGAAGCTCACGGTCGTCGCCGAAGGTGTCGAAAGCGACGCCCAGCTGGAATTCCTGCGCTGGGCCAAATGCGAGGAAGCACAGGGCTATAGGTTCGCCAAGCCGCTGCCTGTCGATGAGGTGGTGAAGCTCTTGAAATAGGCGGCATCCGGCCAATTTCTGCCTGCCTCTGGCTCTTCGCATCATTCCCGCTATCTTCAAGTGGATGATGCGACCCGACGCCTTGCTGTATCCGGCCCCCGAAGGCCTTTTCTGCCCGGAGGGCGGATTCTATATCGATCCGGTCAGGCCGGTCGATCGGGCGCTCGTCACCCATGGACATTCCGATCACGCACGGCCCGGCCACCGCCATGTGCTGGCGACGCGCCAGACGCTCGATATCATGCGGCTGCGCTATGGCGACGATTTCGCCGGCAGCGAGCAGGCCGCCGCCTTCGGCGAAGAGATCGATGTCAACGGCGTCAAGGTGAGCTTCCATCCGGCCGGGCATGTGCTCGGATCGGCGCAGATCGCCGTCGAGAAGAACGGCACTCGCATCGTTGCCTCCGGTGACTACAAGCGCCGTCCGGACCCGACCTGCGCCCCCTACGAGCCGGTGCCCTGCGACGTCTTCATCACCGAGGCGACCTTCGGTCTTCCCGTTTTCCACCACCCCGATCCGATGGACGAGATCCGCAAGGTCTTCGCCTCGCTCCGCCAATTTCCCGAGCGCACCCATCTGATCGGCGCCTATGCGCTCGGCAAGGCGCAGCGCGTCATCCGCCTGTTGCGCGATGCCGGATATGATCAACCCATCTATATCCACGGCGCCATGGAGCGGCTCTGCGACTATTACCAAGGGCAGGGGATCGACCTCGGCGAACTGCTTCCCGCCACCGTCGAAGGCCGCGACAAGTCCGCCTTCAAGGGCGCCATCGTCGTCGGCCCGTCTTCTGCCTTCGCCGACCGCTGGGCGCGCCGCTTCCACGAACCGCTCCCGGCCTTCGCTTCGGGCTGGATGATGGTGCGCCAGCGCGCCAAGCAAAACGGCGTCGAACTGCCGCTCGTCATCTCCGACCATTGCGACTGGCCGGAACTGACCGAAACGATCACAGAGCTGCACCCTGCGGAAGTCTGGGTGACGCATGGGCGCGAGGAGGCGCTGGTGCGCTGGTGCGAGTTGCAGGGCGTGAAAGCCCGGCCGCTGCATCTGGTGGGCTATGAGGATGAGGGGGATTGATGGGGGAAAGTGCTGGTCAAGAAAACCCCTCCCCAACCCCTCCCCACAAGGGGGAGGGGCTACGACGCCGCGCCCTCTGCGCGCATCGTGACGCCTCCGAATGTGGAACACCTGTCTTTATCCGCCGCAAGGAGCCGCAGGTTAGTCCCTCCCCCTTGTGGGGAGGGGTTGGGGAGGGGTTTTCTTCACAGGTGGGAGCCCGCCCATGAAACCCTTCGCCGACCTCCTCGATCGCCTGGTCCTCACCCCCAGCCGCAACGGCAAGCTCAAACTCCTCACCGACTATTTTCGAGACACGCCGGATCCCGACCGCGGCTACGGTCTCGCCGCCATCGCCGGCACGCTGGAGGGTCGTAACGTCAAGCCCGCCATGCTCCGCGAACTGGTGCTGGAGCGCATGGACGAGGTGCTTTTCCGCTATTCCTACGACTATGTTGGCGATCTCGCCGAAACCATTTCGCTCGTCTGGGACAACGAAAAGGACATCGAACGCTCCGCGCTCGCCCAGCCGCATCTCGGCGAGGTGATCAGCCAGATGAATGCGCTCGGCCGCACCGAAGTCCGCAGCTATGTCCGCGATCTCCTCGACCGGCTGGACTCTTCCGGCCGCTTCGCCTTCATCAAGCTCGCCACCGGCGCCCTGCGCATCGGCGTCTCGGCCCGCCTCGCCAAACAGGCGCTCGCAGAGCTTGGGGCAAAGGACGTCACCGAGATCGAGACGCTCTGGCATGGTCTGGAGCCACCCTACGAGTCCCTTTTCGAATGGCTGGAGGGCAGGGGCGGCAAGCCGATCCTGGCAACGCCGGCGATCTTCCATTCCGTCATGCTCGCCAATCCCGTCGAAGAAGGCGACCTCGCCAATCTCGACCCCAAGCATTACGCCGCGGAATGGAAATGGGACGGCATCCGCGTGCAGCTCTCCCGCTCTGGTGACACGCGAAAGATCTATTCCCGCTCCGGCGACGATATTTCCGGCGCCTTCCCTGATATTCTCGACGCGATCAGCTTCAACGGCGTGGTCGATGGCGAACTCTTGGTCGGCGGCACGGCGCGTTCCAACAATCCGACCCGCACCTTCTCCGACCTGCAGCAGCGGCTGAACCGCAAGACTGTCTCGGGCAAGATGCTAGAGGAATACCCGGCCTTCATCCGCGCCTACGACCTGCTCTTCGATGGCGAGGAGGATGTGCGTGGCAGCGTCTACACCGAGCGCCGGGATCGCCTCTCCGAGATCATCGAACAGGCGCCGCACGACCGGTTCGACCTCTCGCCGCTGGTTGATTTCACGACCTGGGACGAGCTCGACGAGTTGCGCTCCACGCCGCCCGATCCCGTCATCGAAGGCGTGATGATCAAGCGCCGCGACAGTATCTACCAGGCTGGCCGCATGAAGGGCCCCTGGTTCAAGTGGAAGCGCAATCCCTACAATGTCGATGCCGTGCTGATGTACGCGCAGCGCGGCCACGGCAAGCGCTCCAGCTATTATTCCGATTTCACCTTCGGCGTCTGGGCCGAGATGCCCGATGGCGAGCAGCTGGTACCCGTCGGCAAGGCCTATTTCGGCTTCACCGACCAGGAACTCGAAGTGCTGGACAAGTTCGTGCGCAACAACACGACCGAACGTTTCGGCCCCGTCCGCGCCGTCCGCGCCGATAAGGAGTTCGGCTTCGTCGTCGAGGTCGCCTTCGAGGGAATCAACCGTTCGACCCGCCACAAATCCGGCGTCGCCATGCGCTTCCCGCGCATTTCGCGCCTGCGTCCGGACAAGCCGAGTTATGAGGCTGACCGGCTCGAAACGCTGGTGGCGATGATCGATGCGAAGGCGGCGGAATAGCGGCTGTGCGCAAAATGCCGCAGGATCACATTTTCAACACAATGTGTATTGGCCGCAACAGAGTTTGCAGGCACATTTTGAGAGCCGGGTACATAGAGTGCTGAACAATGACCGATGACCAGAATGCCTTCTTCCGTCAGCGCCGCTCGGTTCTTGCGGGTCTTGCTGGAAGCCTGCTGCTGCCGGGGATGGCCCGCGCTTTCGATGTTCCCCTGAAACCGAAGCTGATCGCGCACGACTACGCCAAGGTCCGCACTCATTTCCGCACCAAGCTGCTGCAGAAGGGACCGGCCCCGGACAAATACGAGAACCTCGTTGCCCCCGCAGATGGCGATCAGATTTTCTACCGCTCGGGCGCCGGCAGCGAACTTGAGCTCGTCGCCTGGGTCAGCAAATACAAGCGCACCCGCCAGCCGAAACCGGCTGTGCTCTTCCTCCACGGCGGCAACGCCATGGGCATGGGCCACTGGAACCTGATGAAGCCCTATATGGATGCCGGTTTTGTGGTGATGATGCCGTCGGTGCGCGGTGAGAACGGCCAGATGGGCAATTTCTCCGGCTTCTACGACGAGGTGGATGACGTGCTCGCCGCCGCCGATCGCATGGCGCATCTGCCGGGCGTCGATCAGAATCGCCTCTTCATCGCCGGCCACAGCATCGGCGGCACGCTGACCATGCTGGCGTCGATGTCCACCCACAAGTTCCGCGCCGCAGCCCCGATCTCGGGCAATCCGGATGCCTTCCGCTTCTTCAATCGCTATCCGCAGGACATCCGTTTCGACGACAGCAACGAGCGTGAATTCGAGGTTCGCACGGCGCTCTGCTATGCCGAAAGCTTCAAATGCCCGCTGCGCGTCATGCACGGCACCGAGGAAGACCACTTCAACGACCGCGCCGACCTGCTCGCCCGCCGCGCGCGCCGCGCCGGTATCCGCATCGAAACCGATACGGTGGCCGGCAACCACACCTCGGCACTCCCCGCCGAGATCGCCCAGAGCATCCATTTCTTCCAGGGCGTGGCAGCGTAAGGGCACCCCGACACCAGCTTCACGCCAGCCGCAAATGCCATCCTCCCGGCAGATATGTTTCTCTGCCGATTTCGATAAGGGTGGATTTATGGAATTCTTGCGCCGGGTGCTCCCTCTTGCCGGGCTTGTTGTTGCTGCCATGTCTCTTGCCGGCTGCAACGTGCTGATCCCCGATACCGGCGCAACCGATCCTGTCCGTTTCGTCCAGGAGACCGCGCCGGTCTTCTATCAGCCGGGCACCAATCCCAATCGCGTCCGGCCGATCGATGCGCCGGTGCCGCAGCGGCCCGGCGTTCCGGCTACGATCTACAATCAGAGCTACGGCATCCCCGGCCGGACCTTGGGCGCCGCCGATCCGGGCGTCACCTACGGCATCCCAAGTGCTGCATCCAGCCGGACTTACGGCCTGCCGGTCAGCAATCCGGTCAGCGTCGCGATGTATGCCGAAAAGCAGGATGGCGATTTCCGGCTGCCGGCAATTCCCGTCAGCCGCGTCAGTTCCGAGTACCTGCGCCAGGAAGTCGACTATCCGAGCAACGAAAAGCCCGGGACCATCGTCGTCGATACCCGGACCAAGCACCTCTATCTCATCGAGCCCAATGGCAAGGCCATGCGCTACGGCGTCGGTCTCGGCCGCGAGGGCTATGCCTGGTCGGGCCGCGGCGTGATCCAGTGGAAGCAGAAATGGCCGCGCTGGACGCCGCCCGATGAAATGGTTCAGCGCCAGCCGGACGTACGCTCCTTCTCCGCCGAGAACGGCGGCATGAACCCCGGCCTCGGCAATCCGCTCGGCGCCCGCGCCATGTATATCTTCCATGACGGCAAGGATACGCTCTACCGTATCCACGGCACGCCCGAATGGCAGTCGATCGGCAAGGCCACCTCGTCGGGCTGCGTGCGCATGCTGAACCAGGATGTCGTCGATCTCTACGACCGGGTTTCCGCCAAGGCTGAGATCGTTGTGATGTAGCAGCGCAACAGCGCCACCGATATCGTGCGCTCACTGCTGGACAAGACTTCGTGAAGCTATGGTTTATTTAGCTGGGGCCGATAGATTTCTGAGAGACGTTCATTGCGTCGAATGAATCAAACGGGGACCGGCCTGCCGTTACGGGCCGGTTCCGCGTCAGAAGGAAGTCCCTCCCAGGCCATGAGCTTCGAAAACCCCATTTCCCGCCGCAGCTTTCTGTCTTTCTCGGCATTGACCGCGGCCTCCGCGCTTGCCGGCTGCGCATCCACATCCAGCGCCCCGGGCGTTCAGCCCGTAGCCTTCCGCGTTCCCAGGCTCTTCCAGACGACGCCGGCTCCCACCGATGCCGAACTGGAAGTCATGTATGGCCCGATCGAAGACGGTGGCTTCCTGATCCCGCCGGTGCCCTACAAGCAGATCGATCCGCGCTTCTACCGCCAGCAGGTCATCGACCCCACTGGCCAGGCGCCAGGCACGATCGTCGTCGATACGCCCTCGCGTTTCCTCTATGTCGTTCAGCCGGGTGGCACGGCGATGCGCTACGGCGTCGGTATCGGCCGCGAGGGCTTTGCCTGGTCTGGCAACGGCGTCATCCAGTGGAAGCAGAAATGGCCGCGCTGGAAGCCACCGAATGAGATGGTCGCCCGCCAGCCGGAGCTCACCAAATATTCGATCGCCAATGGCGGTATGGAGCCGGGCCTCAAGAACCCGCTCGGCGCCCGCGCGCTCTACATCTTCTCCAATGGCGAAGACTCGCTCTACCGCCTGCACGGCAATCCCGACTGGCGTTCGATCGGCAAGGCCGTATCCTCCGGCTGCGTCCGCCTGCTGAACCAGGACATCATCGACCTCTACGACCGCGTTCCCCAGAAGAGCCCGATCGTCGTCTGGCAGTAGGCCAAACGGTCGACGCGCAAGCGCAAAGCTGGCGCGATATACTTGAAAAGGCACCCCACAAGGGTGCCTTTTTCTTTTGGCCGCACCCACATCTCCCTCATTCCTGTGCCTATCACAGGAATCCAGCCACCGCGCGTCCGCGCGGTGAATGACTCATTTGCCTTTTGAAGAAGTCTCCCGCGCCCCATGACTGTGGCGCACTGGATATCTGTGACGGGCACAGGAATGAGGGTGGTCTGATGACGCCGCGCCTACAAAAAAGCTCCCAAAACGGGAGCTTTTTCAATCGTTCGCCTCAACCACCCGAACGTAACGGCCCGAGATTGAGCGATGCGCTTTTATATGCCGGGCGCGGCGTCGGCAGGACGACGCGGGTTGGCGGGGTCAGCACATCGGCGGCGGGCTGCAGCGATGGTGGCTGTAGGGTCTGGGGCGCCGGCTGTGCCTGGAATTGCATCTGCATCTGCGATGCCTGCGGCAGCGACCCTGTGGAGGCGGGCTGGACGGCCAAGGCGGGTGCAGCCTCGCCCGGCATAGCGGCTGGGACCGGGCCAGTTTCCGGCAGCAGGATTTCGAACGGCGCCGGCGAATCCGGATCGGCGGAAGCAACCTGCGTATAGGCGACCTGTGTCGAGGATGGCTGCGGCGCGCCGACGGCGGGGGCTGCAGGGGCAGGCTGCGCCGCAGCAGTGTACTGCTCGACGCCGGCGAACTGGACGGCGCCGGAGCGCTGGTCGTTCGCGACGTAATTCATCGCCACTTCATAGGACGGCATCGGGGCGGGCGTCTGCAATTCGCCGTCGCGGCCACGCTTCTCGTAGAAGACGTTGCCGCCGGCAGCCGTCACGTAGTGCATGTTGCCGTAGGGGAATTTCAGGCCTTCGGTGTGGAAGAACATCGCTTCCTTGACGCCCGGATGGCGCGCGCCGCGCAGGATGTCGTCGGCGGCGGCATCAAGCTGCGGCTCGGCAACCGGCTCGACCGTTCGGGTGAGGACGCCGGGTGCGAACTGCTTCTTCTGTCCGACGACGCCGCAGATGGAATCGGAATAGGCCTGCGAGGTCAGCCGGTTCATGACGACGGTGCCGACGGCGAGATAGCCATTGCGATCCGAATGCTCGGACTCGAAATACATCGCGCGCTTCAGGCACTCGCGGTCCTTGGCGGTGTAATTATAGGTGACCTTGCCTGGAGTGGCGGCAACGGTCTTCGCCTTTGGCGTCGCTTTGGCATCGAGCGCATCCGGCTCGTTGGCCGTGCTGCAACCCGTGACGGCCAGTCCTGCGATGAAAATCGCGGAGATGGTTTTGCCCCTCAACGGCAGTGCCTCCCAGTTTTTTCGGTCCAGCCCCAAATCACTCGGCGAGACTTTGTACCTCACGTTACCGATTATGCCAAACACATTTCGTGAACGGCCATTTAACCCAGCTTGGCAAAGAAGTGGTTAAGCCGCTGCTTTCGAGATGCTCATCGTGCATCCGGATGCCTCAAGCGCTGCCGATGCGACCTCGATGAACAGTTTGCGCAACCACACGGCGCGCCCGTCCGCCTGGTCGACGCGGCGGTAGAGCATGGTCACGGGATCGGCCGGAAGGTCGAAGGGGAGGCGCGAGATCGACAGCCCATGCAGCTGCGCCATGCAGCGGGCAATGGCCTCCGGAACGGTGGCAATCGCCGGCATCGCCTTCAGTGCGGTCGGCAGCGCCGAGAAGCGCGGCACGCTGGCGGCAATCGTCCGCTTCTGGCCGATCCGCGTCAGGGCGAGATCCAGATTGGTGGCCGTATCGCCGCTTTCGTAGGAGATGACGATATGTGGATTGCCGGTGAAATCGGCGAGCCCGAGCGGCGCCTTCAGGCGCAGCTGTAACGGGTCATAGATCGACATCGAGCATTGTTCGAAAAGCGGTTCACGGACATGCCAGGAGGCGGGCTCGTCGTGGACGGCGACGCTGAAGTCGAAAGCGCCGTCATCGAGCAGCCGGGTTGCCTCGCGCTTTTCGGATGCGACGCCGATCAGTTTTGCATTCGGCGCCAACTGCCGCAGGCGCGCGGCCAGCGGTCCGAAGAAGGCGGTCTCGAGATTGTCGCACATGCTGATGCGGAATTCGCCTTCGTAAAGCGCCGGGTCGAAGGCATCAGGCGGGCGGATGGCCTTTTCGATGCAGGTCAGCGCCTCCTCGACGGCAGGCGCGATGGCAAGTGCGCGCGGCGTCGGCTGCAAACCGCGCCCGACGCGCACGAAAAGCTCATCGCCGAGCGCCTCGCGCAGCCGCTTCAACGCTGCCGAAAGACCCGGCTGCCCGAGCAGCAGCCGCTCGGCAGCGCGGCTGACATTGCGCTCCTGCATCAGCACCGAGAAGGCGACGAGCAGGTTCAGGTCGATCTTTCGAAGGGTCGTATCATTTATCATCGTCAGTAATACCTGGCATGGGTACTATCAATTTGCAATAGGATGAGGACATGTACATTTTCTCGTTCCCTGCCGCTTTCTCCCAAACCGCGGCAGCCGAAAGGAACGATTTCGATGACACTCTCCCAATCCAGAAGCGCGGCAGGGCTGGCATTGCTGCTGCTCTGTGCCGCCAATTTCCTCGATGCAATGGACGTCTCGACCATCGGCGTCGCATTGCCCGCTATCCAGGCTGAACTCGGGATGCCTGCCACCTCGCTGCAATGGGCCGTCAGCGCCTATGTGCTGGGCTATGGCGGCTTCCTGCTTCTTGGCGGCCGTGTTGCCGATGTCTTCGGTCACCGCCGCGTCTTCCTGTGGTCGCTTGCCGTCTTCGCGGCCGCCAGCATTGCCGGCGGCTTCGTGGATAGCGGTCCGACCCTGATCGCCGCCCGCCTGATCAAGGGCATCGCCGCCGCCTTCACCGCGCCGGCAGCACTCGCCCTGCTGCTCTCCGTCTTCGGCGAGGGAGCGGCGCGCGCCAAGGCGCTCGGTGTCTTTGCCTCGACGGGGGCAACCGGCTTCGTGCTCGGCATGGTGCTCGGCGGTGCCGCCACCATCATCAGCTGGCGGGCAACGCTGGTCATGGGCGCGCCGGTCGCCATCCTCGCCCTGATCGCCGCGCCCTATGTTCTGCCGCGCGACGTCAAGCTCGGCGGCAAGCGTCCGTCCTTCGACTGGGCCGGAGCGCTGACCATCACGCCCGGCCTGCTGCTCTTCGTCTTCGGCATCACCAATGCCGCCGCCGAGGGCTGGAACGCCCTGCCGACCTGGGGTTCCCTGGTGGCCGCGGTGCTGCTGATCGGCCTCTTTCTGGTGGTCGAATCCCGGCATCACGATCCGATGGTGCCGCTCGGTATCTTCCGCAAGGCGAAGCTCAGCCATGCCAACCTGCTGGCGGCGTTGTTCCAGGGCGTCTATGTCGGCTTCCAGTTCATCGCCACGCTCTATTATCAGGATGAACTCGGCTGGTCGGCTTTCGTCACGGGCTTCTGCTTCGCCTTCGGCGGCGTCTGCGTCATGTTCCTCGCACCGCGCTTCGCAACCATCGCGCAGAACCGCGGCACGACGGGCCTGATGACGCTGGGTGTCGCGCTGCAGGCATCGAGCTATATCTTCTGGGTGCTGGCCGCCGGCCATGTCAATCCGGTGCTGCTCGTCGCCCTGTCGCAGATTCCGCTCGGCGTCGGCTATGCTATGACCTACCCGTCGGTGCAGGTCGCGGCTCTCGCGGATGTCGAGGAAGACAAGTCGGGTCTCGCCTCGGGCCTGCTCTTCGCCGCCTTCCAGATCGGCGGCGGCATTGTTCTCGCGGCCGCCTCCGCCATCTTCAGCGCCGCGCCGTCGATGGGCTACGACGCCTACACCGCAGGCGTCACCTTCGTCGCCATCCTCTCAGTGCTGGTGGTCCTCTTCGCAGCACTAGGCCCGCGCGGTTCGCGCGCTTCGGCCCCGGCTGCCTATCAGGCCGCCGAGTAGTGCACTCCGGCCCGCGCCATTGGCGCGGGTCTCCCTATGCTGCCGATCTGACCGGATCGATCGCCTGCAGCTCGCGTGTCAGGCTCTCGCTGGACGAGACGAGATCGAAGGTGACCTGCATGTTCATGAACCACTTCGGATCGACATTCAGATATTTGCCAAGCCGCAACGCCATAGGCGCCGTGATGTTGAGGCCGCCGTGGCAGACCCGATTGAGCTGACTGCGCGCAATGCCGGTCGCCTTGGCGGCGGCATAAACACTGATGCCCATAGGCTCCAGGAATTCTTCCTTGAGCACGATCCCCGGGTGGGGAAGAGGAATTTCTCTCGCCATGTCAGGGTTCCTTTCTAGTGATAGTCCGTAAATTCGACATTCATTGCATCGCCATCAGCCCACTCGAAGCAGATGCGCCACTGATCATTCACTCGGATCGAATATTGGCCTTGCCGATTTCCAGTTAGCGCTTCCAGCCGGTTGCCAGGCGGTACCCTGAGGTCGTCAAGTCTTGTCACCGTATCGATCAGGAATAGCTTTCGGACAGCACGAGACGCCACATCCGCGGGTATGCGCCTCGGGCGCTTCCCTCTGTAAAGAGCTTCGGTGTCGCTATCCTTGAAGCTTGTGATCATCAAATAGAACGTACTATCATATAGTACGTATATCAAGTCCCGGGGCGTTAATCCGCTTCGTTCAGATTCGACCGCAGGCCCTGGAGCAGGGTGCGGATCTCCGCCATCTCCTCGAGCGTACAGCCGATCGCCTGGCCGATCGAGCCCATGATCGTGTCGACCTCGCCGCGCATCGCATCGCCTTTCGGTGTCAGCGACACCAGAACCTGACGCTCGTCGCGGGAATCGCGGATGCGCTTGATAAGGCCGTTCTGCTCAAGACGCTTCAGCAGCGGCGAGAGCGTGCCGGAATCGAGATCGAGCTTTTCACCGATCGTCTTCACCGGCAGTTCGGCCTTGTCCCACAGCACCAGCATCACGAGATATTGCGGATAGGTCAGGCCCACCTTGTCGAGGATCGGCTTGTAGGCGCGGGTAAAGGCATGCGCCGTCGAATAGACCGCGAAACAGAGCTGCCGTTCCAGCTTCTTTTCCTCTGCCGGTATTTTCATTGTCTCTGCCGTCCGCGCTGTCATGATCCTGTTCCTTCGAGGCGCGATTGTCCTCTTTTCAGATTCCGAATGCAATTTGCAAAATTCACTTGCGTACAATTTAATTGCGCATTATATAAATCGCAACCCCAACGCAAAGGAGACTGACATGCCTATTCTCTACACGACCCAAGCATCCGCCACCGGTGGCCGCGCAGGCCGCGCCGTTTCCGATAACGGCGTTCTCGACGTCACCCTCACCGTCCCGAAGGAACTCGGCGGCGACGGCGCAACCGGCACCAATCCCGAGCAGCTCTTCGCCGCCGGCTACTCGGCCTGCTTCCTGGGTGCCCTGAAATTTGTCGCAGGCCAGCAGAAGGTCAAGATTCCTGAAGACACGACCGTATCCGCCAAGGTCGGCATCGGCCCGCGCGAAGACGGCGGCGGCTTCGGCATCGAAGTGGCCCTGACGGTCAATATCCCGGGCCTCGACAAGGCTGAAGCCGAAAAGCTCGCCGCTGCTGCCCATATCGTCTGCCCCTACAGCCACGCGATGCGCACCTCGACCGAAGTTCCGGTGACGGTTGCCTGATTGAGCTTCCCTTCTACCCGAGGGGAGAAGGGAAGCCCGAGGAACGCCTCCACGTGTTCCCTCATCCCTGTGACAGGCACAGGGATGAGGGCGGAGAGTTGGTTTGCCTCCCTGTGCACAAACCACATCTTTTCATATGAAATAAAATCGCTATATTCTTTCTAAGGAAAGGATATCCGATGCCCGTACCATCGCCCGCTCAAGCGCGCTCCACCCAGGAAGCCGCCGTCATCACCAAGGCCGCGGTCAACGCAGCAGATCGCCTGGGCATCAGCGCCCGCACGCTGTCCGCCGTTCTCGGTGTCTCGGAAGCCACCGTGTCGCGCATGAAACGGCAGGATCACCTGCTGGATCGCAGCAGCAAATCCTTCGAGCTCGCCATTCTTCTCGTCCGCCTGTTCCGGTCGCTCGACGCCATCGCCGGCGGCGATGAGGCGGTTGCCAAGCATTGGTTGCGCAATGCCAACACGGCGCTCGGCGCCACCCCGCTCGAAAAGATCGTCAGCATTTCAGGTTTGACCGATGTCCTTGCCTATCTGGACGCCCGCCGCGCTGTCGTCTGAACTGCGCGCCGTCTCCGGCCGTTTCTGGCGGCTGGTGGAGGCGCAGCACCAGATCTCGACGCTGAAACTCGTCGATACGCTGGAGGAGCAGGCGCTTCTCGAAAATCTGCTGGAAGAGAGCAAGCCGGCATTGCCGCCGGAATGCGCGGGGCTGGATTATCTGCTGGCGACGCCGTTCCGATACGGCGCCGTCTATCCGCATGGTTCCCGCTTCCGCCGGGCAGGACGGACGCTGGGTGTGTTCTATGCCTCGGAGAAGGTGGAGACGGCGTTGTCGGAAATGGCCTTCTACCGGCTGCTGTTCTATGCGGACTCGCCCGCCACTCCGCTGCCCGCCAATGCTGCCGAATACACCGCCTTTGCAGCGCCCGTCGCGACATCCGCAGCGCTCGACCTGACGCTCCCGCCGCTCGATCGCGACCGGGCGATATGGACCGACCCTCTAAACTACGAAGCATGCCAGGCGCTTGCCGAGGCCGCCCGCGCGGCGGATACGGAGGCCATCCTCTATGAATCCGTCCGCGATCCGCGCCATGGCCGCAATCTGGCGCTTTTGACCGCCAAGGCCTTCAGCGTCCGCGAGCCCGCCGAACGGCAGACATGGCGCATCCGGCTGTCGGCATCCGGCGTTCAGGCTCTGTGCGAATTTCCGAAACAGCGCATCGGCTTTGCGCGCAGCGATTTCGGCGCCGATCCGCGTATCGGAAACTGATCAGCAAAGTGCCAGCAGCATGCTGCGCAGCCCGTCGCCATTGGCATCAGGCAGCTTGTCTTCCAGTGCGGCATGGGTGCTCTGCCAGATCGGCACGGCGGCGGCCAGTACGGATTTCCCCTCGGCCGTGAGGCTGAGCAGCCGCGAGCGCTTGTCTTTGGCCCCGGGCGTTACATTTACCCATCCACGGCGCTGCAGTGGTTTCAGCGCGGCTGTCAGCGTCGTCTGGTCCATGGCGAGCAGGTTGGCGACCGGCCCCATCGGCGGCGGCTCCGGCCGGTTGAGCGACATCATCAGCGAGAACTGCCCGTTGGTGAGCCCGACAGGACGAAGCGCGTCGTCGAACAGCCGCGCCAAGGCCCGGGCCGCCCGCTGCACATGCAGGCAGAGGCAGGTGTCGCGCACGAGCAGCGTCGTGGAATAGGGAATCTCGACCGAATTTGACATGGCCAAATTCTATTGATATCAATGTATTTAGTCAAGCAAAGCAGAACGAGATGCCGGTCCTTGCCGGCCACGCCGGGGGAGGGCGTGCGATCATGCAGAATGCTGTCGTTTCCCGCGAAGAATGGCTCGAGACCCGCCGCGCGTTTCTGGCCAAGGAAAAGGCCCATACCCGCCAGCGTGATGCGCTGCGCGCCGAGCGCCAGGCGCTCCCCTGGGTGAAGGTCGATAAAAACTACGTCTTCGACACGCCGGATGGCAAAAAGTCGCTTGCCGACCTCTTCGAAGGCCGCAGCCAGCTGATGATCTATCATTTCATGATGGGGCCGGAATGGGAGGCAGGCTGCCCGGGCTGCTCTTTCCTGTCCGATCATATCGACGGCACGCTGCCGCATCTCAACAATCACGACGTCACCTGGGTGGCGGTCTCCCGCGCGCCGGTCGACAAGATCGAAGCCTACAAAAAGCGCATGGGCTGGAAATTCCCCTGGGTCTCTTCCGTCGGGAATGATTTCAACTTCGACTACCACGTCTCCTTCACGCCCGAGGATCTGAAGAAGGACAAGGTCTTCTACAACTTCACCGAGATGAAGCCCGAGGACGCCAATGACGAACTGCCGGGCATGAGCGCCTTCTACAAGAACGAGAAGGGCGAGATCTTCCACACGTACTCGAACTATGCCCGCGGCGGCGAAGAGGTGCTGGGCACGCTCATGATCCTCGACTACGCGCCGAAGGGCCGCAATGAGGACAGCACCATGAGCTTCGTCAAGCGTCACGACGAATACGAGGATGCGAAGACGCAGTCCTGCTGTCACTGAGATCTGCAAACATCAGCCGAGGGAGGAAGGATGATGGAACCTGCAAAAGCGATCGAGGAGCAACGTTTCCTCGAAAAGCTCGTCGGCACCTGGAACGTCACGTCCGACGACATGAAAGAAAACGGGCAATGGACAGAGGTCGTCCGCTCGCTTCACGGCGCCTGGTTCGTGGCCGAAGGAAACGGCCAGATGCCTGACGGCAGTGGCGCCGCAACGACGGTGCTGACCCTCGGCTACTCGCCTTCGAAGGGCAAATATGTCGGCACCTGGATCGGCTCGATGATGGACCATATGTGGGTCTATGAGGGCGAAGTCTCGCCCGATGGCAAGGTGCTCAGCCTCTATACGCGCGGTCCCGATTGCATGGGCGGCGGTGGTGAACAGGATTACCGCGAACAGATCTCCTTCATCGACGCCGACCACCGCACCTTCGCCTCCTCGGCGAAACAGCCCGACGGCAGCTGGAAGCAACTCATGGAAGCGCGCTACGCACGCAAGCCGTGATCGCGGCGTCCCCATCAGGGCGCCAGACGGAAATGACATCCGACACTCTTGAAAGGGAAAGATCATGGTTTCGAATACGCATGGCAAGTTCATCTGGTGCGAGCTGATGACGCCCGATACCGCCGCCGCCGCGAAGTTCTACGGCTCGGTCAACGGCTGGACAACCAAGGAAATGCCCATGGGAGACATGGGTGTCTATACGATCTTCGAGGCCAACGGCCGCGGCGTCGGCGGCATGATGACCTTTCCGGCCGAGCTCGAAGGGCAGGGCATTCCGCCCAACTGGACGGGTTATGTCGCCGTCGATGACGTCGATCAGTCCGCCCGCGACTTTGCCGCCAATGGCGGCAGCGTGCGCCGCCCGCCCGAGGATATCCCGACCGTCGGCCGCTTCGCCGTCGTCGCCGATCCGAGCGGCGCCGTGCTCTGCATCATGACGCCGCTGCCGATGGAAAACGACGATGGCTGGGAGCCGGAAATGGGGACGCCAGGCCATGTCGGGTGGCACGAGCTGATGTCCGGCGACTGGCAGCAGGCCTTCGATTTCTATGAAAAGATCTTCGGCTGGACCAAGGACCATGACTTCGACATGGGCGAGATGGGCACCTACCGCATCTTCGCCGAGCACGGAAAACAGACCGGCGGCATGATGACCAAGCCTGCCGACGTGCCGATGACGTACTGGGCCTATTACTTCAACGTGCCGGAGATCGACAGCGCCGTCGAGCGGGTAAACGCAGGCGGCGGCAAGATCGTCTTCGGTCCGATGGAGGTTCCGGGCGGCAGCTGGGTGGTCAACGGCATCGATCCGCAGGGCGCATTTTTCTGCCTTGCGGCGCCCCGGCGCTGACCTCCGAAAACGGGGTGTCCGGCAGCCCCTGACAACTCCGAATCGCGCCCTTAAAGGTTAACGGCGGCCCCTGAAAAAAACGGGCCGCCGTTAACCGTTTCGGGGTCGAGAACCCCTTGCTACTTCCTTAATTTTATTCAAATTTTAGCGTTCTCACCCCAAAAGGCCGTTCCAAGGTTAACCGTCCCTGAACATTTTTGGGTGGAAGCATAATCGGCTATATCTTGGTGGTTACCTTCTGAAGCCGATCAACAAGGCGCGCTCGGAAGCGCTGACGGAGCGCTGAGAATGCTGATCAGCAAGGCTGCCGCAACCGATCTGACGAGCGCCGAGCCGCTCGACGATGCGCTGCCTGTCATCGGCGCCGATGAGATCGAGCCGAAGTTCCGCGCCGTTGCCGGCCGGGGCGGAGAGCGCCGCGGTATCCGCCTGGAACGCATCTACTGGGATGGCCTCGGCCGCATGTCGTCGGCCGGCAAGATGACGACGGCTGATCTGGTGCATCATACGGCTGCCCAGATGCCGGAGACCGGCAATCTCGCTTCGCTGCTCCGCGTCCTCAGCTTCAAATGGGCGCTGAAGCGGCTGGATACGGTCGAGGATGTCTCCTCGATGGCCAATCTGAATGCGCTGATCCAGGCTTCGCCGTCGCCGACCATCCTTCTCACCCTGGAGAAGAAGATCCAGCTGTTCAACGACGCCTTCCTGTCGATGCTGCGCCACCGCCTGCCAATGGGCGATGCGGCGCAATTGACGAAGAGCCTGCGCTTTTCGATCGATACGCAGATCGAGGAGGCCATGGCGACGCTCGCCATGAACAAGGGCAAGACCCTGAATACCGGCTTTACCATCGCTGCGGGTTCGCAGACGATGAAAGGCCAGATCAATCTGGCGCTGGCGCCGACCCACGAAAAGCCGATGCTGGTCGGCTACATCTCCCGCTACTGAGAAATTTCAGCCGCCGGTCTTCGGCGCGATCGTCAGCGCCGAGCCATAGGCGCCGCGCATATCCGTCGCTTCTGCCGGATTGCGGTCGTCGGCCTTGTGCAGCAGCGTCGCGCTGTAACCCTCCGCATGCGTGCCCTCGATCAGCGTCACGTCGGCATTCCCAGGATTGTCGGAGCGTTCGAACCACTCGACGCTGTGATGCAGGAAGTTCATCTCGAAGGCGCGGTTGGTGACGCCATGGCCGACGATAATGGCCGTATCGTTGCCACCGCCGATATCGTGCATCACGGTCAGCAGGAAGAGCCGTACCCGCTGCGCCACATCGGCCCGGCTTTCTCCATCGGGCGGCCGCGCATAGAACTTGCCGCTATTGTTGCGCAGGCGCGCCCATTTCTCGAACTCCTCGGGAAACTTCCGCCGCTGCTCGGCGCGGTCGTAGATCTCGGTAAATAGCCCGAAATCCTGCTCGCGTAGCAGATAATCCTCATGGACCTCGCCGACAGCGCCCTTTGGAAGCGCCTCGATGATCGCATCCATCGTCTGGCGCGTGCGCAGATAGGGCGAATACCAGATGCTGGCCCGTGGGGCGGCATCCGGCAGCGCCGCCAGATAGGCCGCAATGCCGCGCCCGGCCGCAAGCGCCTGCCGGTAGCCCCATTCCGTCAGCGGAACATTGTGATCGCCGAACTGCCGGTAGGCGCCTTCGCTGATATTGCCAAGGGATTCGCCGTGTCGAACGAGAAAGATGCGCATGTCGGCCTGTATGTATTGAGTGTCGGCGCATCATGACGGGGGTGGGGGCGGGGTGCAATCAGGAAACGTCGTGCCTGCAGCCCGCTTATCCCGGCGCCGATGCCGCAGAATTGAAAACAAAAAAGCCGGCCCACCTGGCCGGCTCTTGTACTTCGCTCGAAATCGCCACGCTCAGTAGGGGACACCTTCGCCTGGAGCGACCTTTTCGAGCGGCATAGCGGATGCCACCTGCTTGTTGCCGGCCTTGACGCCATGGAGGTAGCCCTTGCCGGCGTTGATCGAGTAGAGCGGCTGGTAGTCGGGCAGGCGGCTGTCGGTCAGAACCTGGTCGCGCATGTTGTCGAGGATGAAGAAGTTGCCGTTGACCGCGACCGACAGAACGGCGTGGTAGAAATGGCGCTTCTGGTCGAAGAGAACGACGATCGACATGTCTTTCATGTCGACGCCCTCGGCCTTCAGCGCCGCCATCTTTAGGATCGCGAAATCCTCGCAGTCGCCCTGCTGGCGTGACAGCGTCTCGGAAGGCGTCGCCCAGTAATCGGCCACCTGATAGGTCTCGATGTCCTTGCGGTAGCGGATGGCGTGGTTGACGGCGGCATTGACGGTGTTCAGCTTGTCGCGGATCGACGCTTGCGCGGTCTGGCCAAGCGCCGTCTTGATGACTTGCGCCGCATTGGTGCAGCCCTTGGCGCCGCAGGTGATGGCCGCGCCGCTCTGCATTTCGGCAAGCGACGGCGCAAAGCGCTTAAGCGCCGCCAGCCGCTTGAAGGGAATGGCGACCGAGCCGAACACCGCTTCGTTGGAGGTGGTAAGCTTTGCCGGCTTGTCGGGCCTGATCGACGCCGTGATCTCGGGCGAGGTAACCTGTTGCGGCCGTGCAATGGCGGCAAGATCAATGCGCTGAACGGTGCCCGCAACGCCTGTAAACGCCGTCTTCGCCAGACTATAGAGGCCGGATATACCTGCCGTCTCCGCAAAAGAAAGTGCAGTATTGGCAGAGATCATGCTCGCGTAAGACGTCAGTGAAATCTGCGCTGTGGGGATTTCAGTGGCGTTCGACGGTGCGGTGCCAAGAAACGATGCGAAAGATGCTAAAGTAAAAGCTGCAAGTATTTTTGATTTTGTGCTGCGCTTCATCGGATTTTCTCTCTCTGTTTGAGAGGAATGTACCGATGAGCTATAAATATGCCGTGTGTAAGCTTGGAAAACGCAAGTATAAATATTCCGGTCAAAGACGCATAAAACTTTAGCGTTCACGTCAACCAAGTTTGGGGGAATGGTTTGATTTTCGCGCCCGCACGGTGCAGAAATGAGCGCATTCTAAAAAGGCCGCAAACGGCCGCGACATCGCATCCTCGGGGGAAACAGTGACGCCGCATTTGAATTCGAAGATCGCGCGCCTGCATGGTTTACGCAACAGAGTGTTGAAGACGCCTGCTGCCATCAGCCGCGTCGTTCCCGCCCTTGTGCTGATCGCCGGCGGCCTGCTGGCCGGTTGCCAGGCGGATGGCGACAGTCTGTCGAACAGCGTCAAGAACACCGATATCAAGGCGCCCTCCAGCACTGTCGAGGAAAGCTTCGGCGAAACCGGAACGGAGATCACTCTGCTGCTGCCGAAGGGCTCCACCGGCCTTTATGAGGGCGAGGCACGCGATATCCGCGATGGCGCAGCGCTCGGCGTCGGCGAAGTCGGCAACGGGCAGGTCTTCGTCAAGGTTGTCGATGTCTCCGGCGGCCTGGCATCGGTTGCCGCTGCCGTTTCGGCCGCCAAGGCGCGCAATTCCGCCCTCCTCGTCAGCTTCGCGCCGCAGGCGACCACCGCTGCCGTCGCAGCTATCCCTTCGGCCGAGCGCCTGCCGCTGATCAATCTCGGTGCGCCGGTCCCGGCAACGTCGGGTAATGTCTACAACTTCACCTCCGACGAGGTGGACAGCGCCGTCGAAGGCGCCCGCACATCCGTCTCCAGCGGCCATAAGAAGGTCTTCGTTTTCGCCACGACGGAGCTGACGGCGATCGGCGAAGCCCGCATCGCCGATGGAGTGCGCGCTTCAGGCGGTACCTATCTCGGTTCGGCCCGCTATGCGCTTTCGGATGCTTCGGCCGCCGATGCGGTGACCAAGAGCAAGGTGCAGATGCAGGGCGCCGACACCATCGTCGTGCTTGGCAAATCCACTATCGTCACCACGGTTGCCGGTGCGATCAAGGCTGCGGGCTTCACCAACATCACGCTTGTCGGCACCAGCGGCTGGCCGCAGCAGGCCTATACCAGCCCGGCTGTATCAGGTGCGCTGATCGCGATGGTCGATCCGGAAGGTGCCTCGATGATATCGGAGCGCTACCAGCGCCACTACCGGCGTCCGCTGACCGCCAATGCGGCCTATGGCTATGACGCGGTGGCAATCGCCTCGGGCATCATCCGCACCAAGGATCCGAAGGCTCTGACGGCCGAAAACCTGACCAGCAAGACGGGCTTCCGCGGCATCACCGGGCTCTTCCGCCTGAATGTATCAGGCGGCGTCGAACGCAAGCTCAGCCTCTTCACCATCACCGGCGGCAAGCCGAACCTGTTCGTGGCGGCGCCGAAGGCCTTTTGAGGCCATCGGGTCGCTGGCTCGATAAATCAGTGCCTGGCGAGTGCCAGGCCGGACGTGTCAAAGGCCGCCGCCGCGGCCATCAGGATGCGCTGCTGGGCGGCGAGCAGGAACATGTAGCCTGCGAGCTCGACGGTTTCCTCAAACACTTCGGGCACGCCGACAAAGGCGTCGAGCGACATTCCCATATGGCGCTCGGCCGCCGTCATCAGGATCAGCGACAGGCCGGCCATCACCAGTTCGAGCGCCGGAAACTGCCGCGCCTTCATCACCGGATCCAGCAATCGCCAGAGCTTGAAACGTGCCGTCACCGTCAGCGTCACCAGCACCAGCAGGATGACGAGCGGCTTTACGGCCGGGTTGAACCAGAGCAGCTTGCCGGAAAATTCCGGCCCGTCCTCTGACATGCCGGATGGCGGATAGAACACCGCACCCCAGCTGATTTCACGTCCCAGGCAGATGATCCAGACCGGTACGAGCGCCAGCCAGAGCCATTTCCATGGCGCCTGGCTGCGGCTCGCCAGTACGATTGCCTGAACGGTGCCGATGGCGAGAACGAGATTGTCGAGGAGCTCGAGCGGTGCGTTTTCCCAACTCCACCAGGCCGGCAGAACGAAAGACAGCGGATATGCCAGGAGGAAAAAGGCGAAGGCCACGAGCCGGAAGGGCAGGGTGGTAGTCATTTCATCTGTACCTCTTCAAGGGAGAGGGTTTTATGAAATAAATATGACTATCGCAATCAAATATGCCCCCCATCAACAGTTAAGGATGGAGGGCACATCGTGTGGGAGAGCCTCGTCTTCCCTAGAGCGGCAGCGGCGCCTCGGGGTTCACCAGACCCGCCTTACGCAGATCACGCCAGAACTCCGCCGGGATCGTCTCGTTCAATGCCGCCCCGTCCTCGGCGATGCGTTCGGGCTTGCTGGCGCCGGGGATCACGGCGGCGACGGCCGGATGTGCCAGCGAGAATTGCAGGCCTGCAGCCTTTATGCTGATGCCATGGCGGTCAGCCAGCGCCTTGATCCGCGCCACCTTGTCGAGGATTGCGGGCGTTGCCGGCGCATATTCGAAGTTCGGCCCGCCGACCAGCGCGCCCGAGCTGTAGGGGCCACCGGCGACGATGCCGAGACCGCGCTCGGCGACCAGAGGCATCACCCGCTGCAGCGCCCGGTCATGGTCGAGCAGCGTGTAGCGCCCGGCCAGCAGAAAGCCATCGGGCCGCGGTGTATCCAGACCGAGCAGCAATTCGATCGGCTCGACGCGGTTGACACCGAGGCCCCAGGCCTTGATCACGCCCTCGTCGCGCAGCCGGTCAAGCGCCCTGAAGGCGCCCTTGCGGGCGGTCTCGAAGACATCGAGCCACTCGTCGCCATAAAAGTCCTGAGCGACGTCATGGACGAAGGCGATATCGATGCGGTCTGTCTTCAGCCGCTTCAGGCTGTCCTCGATCGAGCGCAACGTTGCATCTTCCGAGTAGTCGTCGACGATCTTGTTCGGCCGTCCATACTTGAACACATCACCCTTCTCGCCGAGATCGCGGGCGCTGACATCCTCGAGCTCGTCGAGGATCACCCGGCCGACCTTGGTGCTGATCACATACTGATCGCGCGGTTTGGCCGCCAGCGCCTCGCCCATGCGGATCTCCGCAAGGCCAGCGCCGTAGAAGGGCGCGTTATCGAAATAACGGATGCCGTCGTTCCACGCGGCTTCGACAGTCGAAAGCGCCTCGGCTTCCGGAATATCGCGAAACATGTTGCCGAGCGGGGCTGCGCCGAAGCCAAGCTTGCTCGGCAGGATGTCCTTGAGTGCCATTGAACTGTCCTCTCCAGTGTTGGGTGTCAGCCGATATCGGCCGCGTCGAGCACGAGCGCGGTGCGTTCGGCGAGATCATTGATCTTCGCAAGATAGGCCTTGAAATGCGGGGTCTGGCGGTGGGCGGCCACCGCGTCATTGTCCTGATAGAGTTCATCGAGCACGAAGCGCGCGGCGTCGGCCTGATCGCGCCAGATATGCCAGCGCAGGTTGCCCGGCTCCGCCCGGCAGGCGGGTGCCATGCCGGACAGAAGCGCTTCGAGTTCGCCTGCCTTGCCGGGCCGGGCGGCGAGGATTGCCATGATCTTCACGGAATGCGGCATGGCTATCGTCCTTCGTTTCAGGCGGCCGTTGCGCGGTTCAGCGCCTCGACCAGCTTGGCGGCAAGCGGATGGTCCGAACGCGGGTTCTGGCCGGTGATCAGTTCGCGATCGACAACGACATTCGGTTCGAAATCGATGTCACCGGTCGTCACGTTGCCCCCGGCAATCTGCAGCGCATCGACCACGTTGAAATAGAGCTTAGCGTGCAAAATGTAGTCCTCGACAACCTTTTCTTCGCTATTGGAGAAGACGGTCATGTTGTACCCGGCATATTGCCAGCCCTTGGCCCATTCGGCAGCCTTTTCTGGCGCGCCGGCGATCAGCGCCGCGCGGAATTCGCGGGCATTCGGCATGGCCGAGGCGACAGCGATCGGACCATGGCAGAGCAGGGCGGTCGGCTTCGCCTTCTCATGGAAGTGGCGCAGGATTTCGCCGAGATCGGCATCCTGCATCAGATCGACCCCAGGCGCCTGGCCGCCGGGCACGAAGACGCCGGCGTAGCCGTCCAGACCCTCGGCGATAACCGTCGCCAAGGTCTTCACCTCGTTCATCGATGGGTCCTCGGCATAGAAGGCCTTGGCCTTGCGGTATGCTTCTTCGTCGCCGCCGAAGTGATCCACCTTGTCGGAGACCTCATCGATATGCGGTTTGGTGCCGTTGGGGGTGGCGAGTACGACATCGTAACCGGCAGCGATCACTGCCATCACCGGGATCACGGTCTCATTCAGATACTGGCCGGTTGCGCCGCTGCGGCCGCCTTTGGTTTCGATGCGCGTTGCGTTCGAACCCACGACGAGAACTTTACCCTTGCTCATTGTCATCTCCTTGGCCTCTGGCCTCGTTTCGATGACTGGATGATGCTCTCCGCCGACGTATTTCGGAAATTTATTTGTTCTATTCCAGATATTCACATGGCATTATAACTGAATGCGATATGACCTGAATCTGATGCCGGTGTTCCTGGCGCTCATGGATGAGCGCAACGTCACCCGCGCCGCCGAACGGCTGGGCATCACCCAGCCGGCGCTCTCGAATGCGTTGAACCGCCTGCGCGACACGCTGCGCGATCCGCTGTTCATCCGCGAGCGCTACGGCATGCGCCCGACGCAGCTCGCCGAAGAGATGGCGCCGGTGGTGCGCAACGCGCTGGCTCAGTTCGACGAGCTGATCCTCGGCCAGCAGCAGTTCGATCCCGCGGAAGCCTCAAGGCTCTTCACGCTTGCACCGAACAGCTATGCCGAATTCGTGCTGATGCCGGAGGTGGTTGCCCGCCTGCGCGAACGTGCCGATGGCATCAAGCTCCGCCTCATCCCCTTCGGCAGCGATCTCGCCGAAACCGGCGCGGTATCGGGATCGACCGAGATGGTGATCGGCCGCTTCACAGATCCGCCCGACAATATGGTCGTGCAGCACCTGATGGACGATGGCCTCGCCTGCGTCGTTCGCGCCGGTCATCCCGATATCGGCGACAGTATCTCGAAGGAACAGTACGAGCGGCTGAAACACGTCAATGTCCTGCCGCCCGGCCGCCTGCGCGCCGGTCTGTTCCAGGCGCTGGAACAGCGCGGCCTGCGCCGCGAGGTGGCGGTCTCCGTCACCCATTTCCTCGCCGTGCCCGAAATGATCGCGGCAACGGACTACTGCACCACGCTGCCCAGCCAGATTTGCCGGCGGCTCGCCCGCGACCCCCGCCTGAAAATCCTGCCCGCTCCCGCCGATCTCGGCACTTTCCCCGTCGAGATCGCCTGGCATGTCCGCTACCGTCACGACCCTGCCCACCGCTGGCTGCGGTCGCTGATATCGGAGGTGGCGAAGGAGATTGGCGAAGACGCTTGAAGCGCCCGGGCCCTTGCCCTTAATCCGCCCAGGGATCGTCCTGCAGCGCCACGCCGTCCTGCAGGCTATGCAGGATGGCGATCAGCCGTGGGGCGAGCTCACGAATCTCGCTCAGATGAATGGCGGTCAGCCGCTTTAGCGCCGATTCCGCCTTTGCGGTCAGCGCCAGGGTCTGGCGGCGCTTGTCGTTCGGGTCGGCATTGCGCGACACATAGCCGGCGGCGACCAGCCGGCCGACAAGTTCGGTTGCCGAATGCGGCGCGATCAGCAGACGCTCGGCAAGCAGGCCGACCGACATCGCCTCTTCGCCGCGGTGGCCCTTGATGGCGAGCAGCGCCTGATGCTGCTGTGCCGGCAAACCTTCCTCGTGGGCGGCCGAGGCGCTGAAATCCATGAACTGGCGCAGCGTATAGCGCAGGTTGGACAGCGCCTCGTAATCGGCATCCGTCAGATCGTCTATCGGCTTCCTGGCCATCAATCCCCTGCCGTCATTCGCTTGCCGTCGGCAAGATCATTGCATCCATGCCGCCATCTCCATCCGCCGGTGATCCTGCAGCGCCCGCAGCGCCTGCATCAGTTCCGGCGCCATTTCCCGGATCTCATAAAGATGGGCAGGCGTCAGCCGACGCAATAGCTCTTCCGCCTGATCTGTCAATCGGACAACGATGCGGTGCTTCGGCTTGGTGGCGATCGTCAGAAAGCCGCGGTCTCTCAATCCTTCGGTCAGCTCCATGGCTGCGGCAGGCGCCAGAAACAGCGTCTCTGCCAGGCTGGAAACGCTCATTTCGCCATCGATCCCCAGCCCCTTGATGGCGAGAAGCGCCTGATGTTCCGGCGGCGCAAGGCCGAGACGGGTGGCTGCATCGGCGCTGAACTGGCGGAATTTGCGGATCCGGTATCTCAGGTTGGCAAGCGCCTCATATTCGATCTCCGAAAGGCTTTCCTTGGGCATCGGACTGCTCCTCAAAGCATGACTTGATTTATATCGTAATACGATATATTTCGCGCTTCATTGCCAGCCTGTCAACAGGAACCCCTATGTCCTCACAAAACACCCACCGGCCGCATGATTTCATGGGCGGCCTTTCCCGGCGCGAGGCCGGAGACTTCACCACCGACAAGCGCGTCATCGCCCTGATCGGCATGGCGCTGATCGTCGGCACCGGCGGCGCCCTTGCTGCCTGGGTGCTGGTCAGCCTCATCTCGCTGGTGACCAATCTCGTCTGGTTCGGCCGCTTCAGCATCCATGCCGTCTCGCTGGCTGCCGCCCCGCGCTCGGTCTGGATGGTTGTGATCCCGGTTCTCGGCGGTCTCGTCATCGGCCTGATGGCCCGTTTCGGCTCGGAGAAGATCCGCGGCCACGGTATCCCTGAGGCGATTGAGGCGATCTTGATCGGCGGCAGCCGGATGTCGCCGAAGGTGGCGATCCTGAAGCCGATTTCTTCGGCGATCTCGATCGGAACCGGCGGCCCATTTGGCGCCGAAGGCCCGATCATCATGACTGGCGGGGCGATCGGTTCGCTGTTTGCCCAATGCTTTCACCTGAGTTCGGCCGAGCGCAAAACGCTGCTGGTGGCCGGTGCCGCGGCGGGGATGACCGCGATCTTCGGTTCGCCGATCGCCGCCATCATGCTCGCCGTCGAACTGCTGCTGTTCGAATGGAAGCCGCGCAGCTTCATTCCCGTTGCCGTCGCCGCCTGCGTGTCGATCTGCTGGCGCCCGTTCCTGTTCGAGGCAGGGCCGTTGTTTCCGAAGCAATTCCACATGGATCTCCCTTGGTGGGGCATCCTGCTCTGCGCCGGCATGGGCATTCTCTCCGGCCTGCAGTCCGGCATCCTGACGACGCTGCTTTACAAGATCGAGGATCTCTTCGAAGCGCTGCCCATCCATTGGATGTGGTGCCCGGCACTCGGCGGACTGATCATCGGTCTTGGCGGCCTGATCGAACCGCGCGTCCTCGGCGTCGGCTACGACATCATCGATGGCCTCCTGAACGGCAGCCTGCTGCCGCAGGCGGTGCTTACCGTCCTGTTGGTCAAGGCGGCTATCTGGCTCGTGGCGCTGTCATCGGGTACATCAGGAGGCGTGCTGGCGCCGCTGTTGATTTTCGGCGGTGCGCTCGGCTGGCTTGTCGGGCTTGTCCTTCCCGGCGATCCCGGCTTCTGGGCGCTGCTCGGCATGGCGGCGATGATGGGCGGCACGATGCGCGCGCCGCTGACCGGCACCTTCTTCGCCGTCGAACTGACCGGCGATGTCCAGGCGCTGCTGCCGCTGCTGGCGGCAACCGTGGCCGCCTACGCTGTCACCGTTCTCTTGCTGCGCCGCTCGATCCTCACCGAAAAGATCGCCCGCCGCGGCCAGCATATCACCCGCGAATATGGCATCGACCCCTTCGAATTCGCCCGCGCCCGCGACATCATGATCTCCAGGGTCGATAGCCTGAACGCCGGCATGACCGCGGGGGAGGCGATCGACCTCTTCACCACGCAGCCGAAGACGCACCGGGTCTATCCTGTCATCGATGACCTCGGCATCCTCAAGGGGCTGATGTCGCGCGGCGACGCTCTGCGCTGGCAGCAGGAACGCGTCGAGCGCAGCCAGCCGCTCGCCGATCTGGTCTCCGACAGCTCCGTGCCGCTCGCTCACCCCGATGACACGGCCGGCTATGTCGCCGATCTGATGCTGGCAACCGATGCCGGCCGCATCCCGATCGTCGATCCCGAGAGCGGTCAGCTCGTCGGCCTCATCGCCCGCAAGGATCTGCTGCGCCTGCGCCATTCGCTCCGGGCAAGCGAAACGGAACGCCAGCCGTATTTCGGCCCGGGCGCCAAAGCGCTGCCGTAGCATTTTCGCGCAGCCGCGGCATCGATACGCCGCGGCTGCGCTGTCTCTTAGCCCCTGCCTTCCGCGGCAGCGGCAAAGAACCCTTCGGGGCTCTCCACCTCGACCAGCCGCTTCCGCTCGATCTGCCAGAAGCGGTTGCCGGTGGCGCGCACGAAGCTGCGGTCGTGGGAGACCAGCAGGCAGCTTGCCTGATGCGCCATCAGCTCTGTTTCCAGCGCCTCCTGGCCGTCGATATCCAGATGGTTTGTCGGCTCGTCCAGGAGGTAGAAGTTCGGCTCGGTCAGCCTCAGCACCAGCATGCCGAGCCGCGCCTTCTGGCCGCCGGAAAGGCGGCCGACCGGCTTTGCCTGCATGTCGATCGTCATCCCGGCCCCGGCGAGCAGCGAACGTGCCCGCTGATCGCCGATATCGAAGCGGCGGATGATCGTCTCCATCGGCGTATCGGCATCCCGGAGATCGGCGAGGGCCTGATCAGCATAGCCGAGGACCAGCGAAGGCGTTGCCTTGATGCCGTCAAGAGTGCCATCCGGATTGCCGATCGCCTTGCGCAGCATGGCGATGAACCGCGATTTTCCGGCGCCGTTTTCGCCAAGCAGCACGATCCTGTCGCCCTGGCAGATGAACTGCTTGCCGGTCTTGAACAGCACGGTTCCGTCAGGCGTGCGCACCTCGGCATCATCCAGGCTAACAAGCACCTTGGCATGGGTGCCGCGATTGCCGAGCTTGATGGCGCCGGCCGAGCGCTCCAGATGCGCAGGCTTTGCCGCATCCTCCAGCTTGTCGGCCCGCTGCTTCAATTGCTTGGTCTTGACGACCAGCAGGTCGCTGCCGGAGTTGATGCCGATATTGTTGAGCTTGGCCGCCTGCTTGCGCAGCTGCTCGGCCGTCTTCATGTCGCGCTCGTAGCGCTTCGCATCGGCGGCATCCGCCTCGTCAAGTGCGGCGCGCGCCTGCGAATAGGGAAGCGAGAAGAGCTGCGAATTCTCCGGCCGCAGAAACAGCGTCCGGTTGGCGACAGCATCCAGAAAGGCGCGGTCGTGGCTGGCCAGAATGACGGGCACGTCGCGGGGCAGGGCGTTCAGCCAGTTTTCCATCAGCGCGATCTTGCCGAGGTCGAGATGGTTGGTCGGCTCGTCCAGCATCAGCACATCGGGTTCCGTCACCCAGACGCGCGCCAGCATCGCCAGCCGCTGCCAGCCGCCGCTGAGCGCATTGAGCGGCCGCTGCCGGAATTCCTCCGGTACTTCGAGAGATTCAAGCACCACATCGACACGCCAGCTTTCGGTCTCCGCCTGTTCGGCCGGGAGAGCATCGAGCACGGCGTCGTAGAAGCTGTGGCCGAAGAGAGCGGGCGGCACGTTCTGCTCGACATAGCCGATGGTCAGCCCGCGCGCCTTGGTGATCTCGCCTTCGGTCGCCTCCAGGGCGCCGGCGATGCAGCGGAACAGCGTCGATTTCCCGCGTCCGTTGGCGGCTACCAGACCGATGCGGTCGCCGGCATTGACGACGAGGTTCAGTTTTGAAAACAGCGGCTGCGACAGGGCGATGCCGAGATTGCGGATATTGATCAGTGTCATGGTCGGTCTCTGGTCTTTGCCGCATGGCGCAGTCATCGAGGGCATCGGCCATCATCGATGAAGGCACTGTAGCGGCGGATAGGAATATCGGCAGCACAGATCCCATGGGACAGGTGCTGCGGGCCACGAAGGGCAGACCAGGAAGAGGTGTCGCGAGAAACGGTCTCTGGTCAGCCCTGCAAACGCATTTGCAGGGCGTTGACGGGGCCACGCTGCCGGTAATACCGGAAATAGAAATTCTGCACGTGACCCTCCTTTCTCTTTGAGCGAACGTCTATTGGATAGCATCGAGCGGGCTGCGGCGCAACCGCACGCTGCGGCCCCGGTCTTGCCGCGGCCGGCCGGCTACTATAAGCGCCGGTCTCATATTGAAATTCCTTTGAGGAGACGCGCCGATGGCTGCCGATGACGACTATATCTATGACGAAGCTTCAGGCGAATGGCGCCCGGCATCCGAACTCGCCGCCGCTGCGGCAAAAGCTGCCGAGGTCCGCGACGCAGCCGGCAACCTGCTGCAGGATGGTGACAGCGTGACGCTCATCAAGGACCTGAAGGTCAAGGGCGCCGGCCAGACGCTGAAGCAGGGGACGGTGATCCGCTCGATCCGGTTGACGGACAATCCAGAAGAGATCGATTGCAAGCACGATGCGATCAAGGGGCTGGTGCTGCGGACGGAATTTGTGCGGAAGCGGTGAGGGTGTGTGGCTTGCCTAGGGCTTCATAACTCTGCAGCGCCGCTCCTTTCGCACATAGTTGGCATCTAGCGTCGGTTCGGCCGGCTGCATCTTATCGCGGCATGGACGCTTACTCATCATTTTGCGTCTTGGCCGTCGAACTTGGGCGGTAGTCGAGGCTGCTCTAACCTCCAATGCCCAGTCTCTTGCGCTCGAACACAGCATGATTTTCTGCCTCGACTTTCGATTTGAAAGTCTTAGAGGTTGGTTTTGATCCGCCATCGTATGTTGTTACCGTCCAGGTTCCAGCGCTAGCGGCAACAATCACACTGTGTTTGACTGCGTCATCCATAATAGCCTCCTTAAGATGTGGCTCCCTCACTATAGATGCGAGCTTGAGCGCCGTATCGCGATGTGGCGAGTGATGCACTAGCCAATCTTCCCCTAGCGTAACCTCCAACCGTCAACGCCTAAGCTACCGCTTCAAACTCCCCAAGATCCCCCGCACCAGCGCACGGCCGACCTGCGTCGCAACCGTCCGCGCCACGCTCTTCATCGCCGCTTCCACCACGGTCTCGCGCTGGTATCCCGAACGCCCGCGACCCTGGCCGCTCTGCTTGTTGTCGTCATCGCCGCCGCCGAAGCCCGGCAGGCTCCAGCCGGAGGTGGTGCCGGCTTCGGTCGGCTGTGCCTCCTGCGCCTGCTTGGCGGCCTCCGACTCGGCCGCTTTCTTGGCGCGGGCGGCGAGGATTTCGAAGGCGGATTCGCGGTCGAGGTCTTCGTCATAGACACCGAGAACCGGGCTGTGATCCATCACTTGCTGGCGCTCGGCATCGGTTAGCGGGCCGACGCGGCCGGATGGCGGGCGGATCAGCGTGCGTTCGACGATCGACGGCGCGCCCTTGGCCTCCAGCGTCGAGACCAGCGCCTCGCCGGTGCCGAGCGTGGTGATCACGGTGGCGCAATCGAAGGCCGGGTTGGGGCGGAAGGTGTCGGCCGCCGTCTTCACCGCCTTCTGCTCGCGCGGCGAATAGGCGCGCAGCGCATGCTGCACGCGGTTGCCGAGCTGGGCGAGCACGGTTTCCGGCACGTCGAGCGGGTTCTGCGTCACGAAATAGACGCCGACGCCCTTGGAGCGGATCAGGCGGACCACCTGCTCGACACGCTCGGTCAGCACCTTCGGTGCGTCGTTGAAGAGCAGATGCGCCTCGTCGAAGAAGAACACCAGCTTCGGCTTGTCGGGGTCGCCGACCTCAGGAAGCTCCTCGAAGAGCTCGGACAGCAGCCAGAGGAGGAAGGTGGCGTAAAGCCTGGGGTTCATCATCAGCTTGTCGGCGGCGAGCACCGAAATCTGGCCGTAGCCGCGATTGTCGGTGCGCATGATATCGGAGATCTTCAGCGCCGGTTCGCCGAAGAAATGTTCCGCACCCTGCTGCTCCAGGACCAGCATGGCGCGCTGGATCGAGCCGACGGAGGTCTTGGAAATCAGCCCGAACTGGTTGGACAGCTCGCTGGCATTCTCGGCCATGTAGTTCAGCAGCGCCGAAAAATCCTTGAGGTCGAGCAGCGGCAGCCCGGCCTTGTCGGCGATCTTGAAGGCGATGTTGATGACGCCTTCCTGCGGCTCGGAAGCATCCATCAGGCGTGCCAGCAGCAGCGGTCCCATCTCGGCGATCGTGGTGCGGACGCGGTGGCCCTTTTCGCCGAAGAGATCCCAGAAGATAACAGGGAAGAGATCGTATTCGTAATCGGTAAAGCCGATCTGCTCGGCGCGCTTGGTGAGGAAATCCTTCGCTTCGCCCCTGGCGGCGATGCCCGAAAGGTCGCCCTTGATGTCGCCGCAGAACACAGGCACGCCGGCCTTCGAGAAGCCTTCGGCCAGCACCTGCAGCGTCACGGTCTTGCCGGTGCCGGTGGCGCCGGTGACGAGGCCGTGGCGGTTGCCGAATTTCAGGTCGAGATATTCCGGCTTGTTGATGCTATCGTCAGGATTGCGGCTGGCGCCGATGAAAATCTTGCCGTCTTCGAGCATTGCGAATTCTCCCTTGGGCCAAGGCCGCCGCTAGAGCTGGAATGCGAAGATCAGCCGCATTCATTCTCCTATAGTGTACCTGTTATAAGCAGGGAGCGTGATACCGGCAACTGTTTGCATTAAAAGCAATTCTGGACAAAGTGCCGCCTTGCGAAAGGCCGCTTGAGTTGCCGGAGAAAGTCGATTAACGTTGACGTTAACGTCAAATAAAAGGAGGCCTGACGATGAATGAAGTTGTGACCCAGATCGCTGACCGCGTGGGCATCTCGCCCGACCTCGCCGAAAAGGCGCTCGGTATGATGCTCGGTTTCCTGCAGCGCGAGGCCGATGACGGCCCGGTTGCCAAGATGATCGAAGCGATCCCCGGCGGCTCCGATCTCGTGGCCCAGTTCAACGGCGAAGGCGCCAGCGGCGGCGGTCTGCTCGGCGGGCTGATGAGCGCGCTCGGCGGCGGTGGCGGCATCATGGGCCTTGGACAGCAGCTGATGAGCGAAGGCCTCGGCATGGGCGAAATCACCGCGCTCGCCAAGGAAACGATCGGCATCGCGAAGCAATATGCCGGCGAGGAAGTCGTCGATCAGGTCGTCGCTTCCGTTCCGGGCTTGAGCCAGTTCGTCTGAGACGAAGGTCATTCTGGAGATCGAAGCCTCGCGCCTTGGCGCGGGGCTTTTTGTTTGTGCCGCGGCCTCAGGATCGCCGCGACAATCCGAGCACGTCCTGCATGTCATATTCGCCCGGCGCCCGGCCGGCGGCGAAGCGGGCGGCAGCCAATGCGCCGCGCGCAAACATGCCGCGATCAAGTGCGGAATGCGAGATCGTCACCACTTCCTCGGCGGCGGCAAAGAGAACGCTGTGTTCCCCGACGATCCCGCCACCCCTGACGACCGAAAAGCCGATCTCGCCAACCGGACGCTCGCCGGTGATGCCGTCCCGGCCGCGGCGCTCGACCGATGCCAGCGGCACGCCACGGCCGTCTGCGGCGGCGTCCCCCAGCATCAGCGCCGTGCCGGACGGCGCGTCGATCTTCCGCCGGTGATGGGCTTCCAGAATTTCGATGTCCCAGGTTTCGGCAGGCAGGGCAGCCGCCGCCTGGGCGACGAGGCCGAGAAGCATGCTGAGGCCGATCGAGAAATTACCCGAGCGGACGATCGCAATGCGGTCTGCCGCCTTGCGGATCCGGGCAAGCTCCTCCGGCTCGAACCCCGTCGCCCCGATCACCAGGGCCGGCCCGTTTCTTGTGGCACAGAGTTCCGCCAGTTCGACGGCAGCAGCTGCCGTCGAGAAATCCACGATCACATCGGCCGCTTCGATCGCCGCCGACCGGTCGATCAGGCCGCCGCCGCTGCTGCCCTGACGGCCAAAACTGCCGGCATGCAGGAATGCCGGATCACCGGAGAGCGCCGAAACGATCGCCCGGCCCATCCGGCCCTGCGCGCCGCCGACGGCAATTTTGAGAGGTGAGGTCAAGGCGTCTCCATGTCGTGGGATTTGCGGCTGGGGGCGTGGCTACCGATACTGCTTTCCGTGCGCGGCGCAAGCCTTGCCGGACGGCGCCGTTTCGGGGGAGCGAAGCGTGGCGTGCAGCGGTGGGCTTTTGGGTGGTGACAGCCTGTATTCGTGGCCCCCTCATCCGGCCCTGTCGGGCCACCTTCTCCCCGAGGGGAGAAGGGGTGCTGGCGCGAACTTCTCCACTCCCCTTCGCCCCAACGGGGAGAAGGTGGCCCGGTAGGGCCGGATGAGGGGGCCGCGGGCCGCAGCTTCCACCGTCAACGCTCAGAGAAAGCAGCGCATTTTCAATCGCATCCCCGCCATTCGTCGCATCCTGCTCAAACGCCTTGAATCACTTTCTTCACAACGCAGCCATTCACCCGCACCAAGCCCCGGAATGACACAGCCGCAGGCTCGCTTAACCTCACATTTCCAATCGCCAAATATTGATCGCCAGACGCCGCTGACGCAGGGAACAAAACCATCCCGTCGGCTGTTTCAGCCGCGATGATCACACCGGAAGGATAACGATCATGCGCAGGCTCATTTCAATCACATCCATAGTGCTTCTCATTGCAGCCCCGGCCTTTGCCCAGTCGAGCATGGGTGTCGATACCAACGGCCGTTTTGATGGCAGCCCGCCTCCCGGCACGTCGCCGGCCTATGACGCGCAGCAGAGCGGTCTGGAAATACCGCTCGACCCGATCGAAACCGGCGGCATCACCATCCTGCGTCCATCGAGCTGGAGAGCGCCGTGCGAGCGCGACAGCACGCATCAGACGCGCGGCGACGGCACCGTCAACGCGGCCTGCCCGGACCGCACAAACTAAGGCTGCCGATTGCCTGTTGCGCCACGCCGCCCGCAGCCTTGCGGGCGGGATGTCGGCGTCTGCGCCTAAGCCAGAATGGCTCGCGGCTCGAGAAACGCCTCAAGCCCGAAGGTTCCGAACTCACGGCCCATGCCCGATTGCTTGAAACCGCCGAAGGGCGCAAGCGGCTCGTGCGGCGCGCCGTTGATCACCACGCGGCCGGATTCCATCTGCTCGGCGACCCGCCTGGCGCGGTCGATGTCGCCGGAATGGATATAGGCCTGCAGCCCATAGCTCGTGTCGTTGGCAATGCGGATGGCATCCGCCTCGTCCTTGTAGGGGATGGCCGAGAGCACCGGCCCGAAGATTTCCTCGCGGGCGATCCGCATGCCGTTATGCACATTGGCAAAGATCGTCGGGCGCACGAACCAGCCGCGCTCCAGACCTTCAGGACGGCCGATGCCGCCGGTGAGGATCTCGGCACCTTCCTCCTCGCCAAGCCGGATATAGGATTGCACCCGGTCATATTGCTTCTGGCTCACCATCGGTCCGACCTTGACCTCGGGATCATCGGGGTTGCCAGTCTTGATCGCTTCGATGCCCGATTTCAGCCGCGGCAGGGTCTCGGCCATCAGGCTTTCCGGTACAAGAATGCGGGTGCCTGCGACACAGGCCTGGCCGCTGTTCATGAGCCCCATCATCAGCACGGCCGGAATGGCGGTATCGAGATCGGCATCGTCGAGGATGATGTTCGGTCCCTTGCCGCCGAGTTCCAGCGTCACCCGCTTCATCGTCTCGGCGCCGGAGCGCAGGATCTGTTTGCCGACGGCGGTCGAGCCGGTGAAGCTCACCTTGGCGATATCGGGATGGCTGCTGAACTCGGCGCCGACGACATCGCCGCGGCCGTTGACGATGTTGAACACGCCTTTGGGCAGCCCTGCCTCATGCAGGCATTCGGTGATCAGCTGCGTCTGGATCGCGCTCATCTCGCTCGGCTTGATGACGACGGTGGAACCCGCAGCCAGCGCGGTGGCCAGCTTGGCGCAGATGAAGCCGTAGTTGCTGTTCCAAGGCGTGATTGCCGCTACGACGCCAAGCGGCTGCATGGTCACCGCGGCGCGGCCGATCGTGCGGGTGAACTCGTAATTCTCAAGCACTTCCGCCATCTTCAGGAATGCCGAGGCAGCGTAGGGCACCGAAAACCCGGTGAAATATTGCGGCGCGCCGTATTCTTCAGCCATCGCCGCGGTCATCTCTTCGGCGCGGGCGGAAACCGCAGCGGCCAGCCGCTGCAGCATCTCGATCCGCTCTTCCTTGCTGGTGCGCGAGAAAGCCGGGAAGGCGCGCTTGGCGGCGGCGATCGCGGCGCGCGCATCCTCGCGGTTGCCGAGCCTGACTGTGCCGATCTTCTCCTCGGTCGAAGGATTGAAGAGTTCGGCGGTTTCCTCGCCTTGAGGCGTCACGAAGGCGCCGTCGATATAGACCTGAGTAATGTTGCGCATCGCTTTTCTCCTTTATGCGATACGCCCTATCTGGCACCGGCCGATTGATCTGATAAGCTGCTCAATAACGGACGAGCTGATAAGGAGATCAGGACAATGATGCGCGGCACGCTGGCGGAACTGGAAGCGGTCATCGCCGTCGCTGCCAAAGGCGGCTTCCGCGCTGCTGCCCGCGACCTCTCGATTTCCTCCTCGGCCCTCAGCCAGCAGATCGCCACGCTGGAGGCAAGGCTGGGCGTCCGCCTCTTCAACCGCACCACCCGCAGCGTCACGCTCTCCTCGGCTGGCGAGCAGTTCGTGGCCGAGGTGACCCCGGCGCTATCGGCCATCCGCCGCGCTATTGACCAGGCCGACGAGCACCGCTCCGAGCCTTCGGGCACGCTGAGGATCAACACCTCCATCGGCGCCGCCCGGATGATCGTCGCGCCGCTCGCCGCCGAATATCTCAGGCGCTACCCGGCCATGCAGCTCGAAATCGTCACCGAAGGCGCGCTTGTCGATATCAACGCGAAGGGCTTCGACGCCGGCATCCGCATCCTGGAAGCCGTACCGCCGGATATGATCTCCGTGCCGATCAACCGCTTCATCCGCCCTCTCATCGCCGGCTCACCCGGCTATTTCAAAGAGAAGGGCATCCCCAAGACCCCCGCCGACCTCGAAACCCACCGCTGCATCCGCGCCCGCATGGCGAGCGGTACCATCTATCGCTGGGAGTTCGAGCGGCGCGGCGAGGCCTTCACCATGGATGTGCCCGGCACGCTGATGCTCGACGAAAGCGACCTCATCCTGCGCGCTGCGCGCGAAGGCGCGGGCCTTGCGTACCTCAACGAATGGCAGGTCGGCGAAGACCTGGCGGCCGGCCGCCTGATCCGCGTGCTGGAAGACTGGACGGCGCCCTATCCGGGGCTGTGCCTCTATTATCCTGGACGGCGGCATATTCCGGCCAAGCTGAGGGCGTTTGTCGAACTCGTCCGGGAAGTCAGATGGGATTGAGGGTCAATCCGCCGCGGCCCCCGATGGCGCTGTTTTCAGAGGCGGTTTTATCAAGGCTATCACCCTTGCGATAAGAGGCGAAAGGAAGGCCTTTATCAGCTTCTGCGCCTCGCCGATCAGTCCGCAGCCGAGCGTGCTCAAGAGGACCACCGGGACAAAGGATCGAATATCCAACGGGCCCATTTTCGAGATCTGATGGGCAACGATGATGATGACGGTCTGGTGGGCCACATAGTAGGTCATCATCGATCTGTTCAGGAATGCGATCACGCGGTTGGGGCGGTTGGCGATCCTGCCGGCAAAGCCCAGCAATGCGATGATGGCGCACCACTGGAAGATCGATCTGGCAATCCGCACCAGGACCACGACGGCATCCGGCCAATCTTCCCGTGGAACGGCAACGACGGCTGCCGCAACGACCAGAAAAGAGATGATGGCAAGAGCGCCGCCAAGCCATCTCTGCCGGTCGACTTCACGCCAGAACGTCGACTCCTCCATCAGCAGCGAGCCGGCCATGAACATCGAGAAATAGACGAGATGTGCATAGATGTCGGTGTGTATCGCCCGCGTCTCGCCGAAGACCGGGTACAGCCAGAGTCTCGAGGCGGAAAGCAGGATGATCGGGATCAGGAAGAGGTTTACGCCCCGGAGCGAATTTGCGAATGCAGACGGGAGGTTCGGCCAGACCCTCTGCAGATATGGCCAGAGAAACGACCAGGCGAAGACATAGATCCAGAGATAGGCCAGGAACCAGAGGTGCTCGAGCGTTAGCCCGGAGACCATGAAGGCTTTCCAGAACTCCCAATAGGAGAGGCCCGGAAAGGGATTGAACTCCGAAAGATATATCTGGGGCGGGACAACAAGGAGAACGCCGAACGTGAAGGGCAGCAGCAATTGCCGCGTTCGCGTCCCGCGGATGTCACTGACGGATCGGCTGCGCAGAAGCGACCGCGTGACGAGCCCCGAGATGAAGAAAAGCAGGCTCATCCGCCACGGATGAGAAGCGGCAGCAATCAGATCGACCAGCCGGCTGCCGTCGATAGAATTGAGCAGCCATGTTCTCGTCCCATAGGCGAGACTTGTATGATAGATGATCAGCGTGCCGAAACACAGGACGCGCAACGCGTCGAGATCGTGGCGCCGCCCGCCCGATTTGATGTCCGTCATGATTGTTTGCCCCAACCCAGGCAATGCAATCATAGGAATGTTTATTAGATCTTAATTTTTCTTCTCAGGTTGCACCGAGCGCCCGCAAATCGCAATTTTTTGCGGCAACCTGAGATATGTGCTCCGGAAATTCGGCTTCGCCGGGCATCCGAACTTCGCGACCGTTGTGTAGGGCAGCCGTCACCGCTTTAGGTCGACCCAGACTTCCCGCTGACACCATCGGCGGATGGCGTGGCATTTCGCGCCGCCTCCTTGAAATATTGGGAAACTGTCAGACGCAGTGCCTTGGCATCGTCAGCTGAAATTCCATGCGGTTCGTAGGTGACATCGGCCACGTCGCGTTTTGAAAAATAGCCGTAGAACATCAAGGCCGAGAGATAGCTGCCATAGATCGATGGATGGTTGCAGTCGTCGTAAAGGGTGAAAGGCTGAGGGCGGCTCTGCAGATCTTCCCAGACAAGCCCGACATTCACCAGATCGACCCCGGTCGATGCCGCAAGGCGGGCATGCTGTTCCTGAATATTGCGGTGCATGTTGGCATAGCCGGCAGGTGAAATCCCGGTTGCCGATTTCGGCATGCCTTCGTTGTCCTTGCACTGATCGGTATAGCGCCAGGTCACGAACATCGCAGGCCTGGACCCCTTGCCCTGCGCTTCCCGGATCAGATCGGCGGCGACATCCCAGGTGTCGCCGGCGCGCTCGGCGCTGTATTGATCGCTGCTCAGCACCTGCAACACGACATGGTCCCAGCGCTGCGCCAGCAGAGCCTGCGTATTCGGGTCGTCCATATGGGTTTTCAGACTGACGCCCGGCTCGGCATCCATGACGATCTCAAGCTTGTTGGGATAGCCCGCGGAGTCGGCGATCGAGCGCACCATGTCAGGCATGTGGTGATAAAAGGTCCGGCTGTTGCCGATGAACAGCGCCGTCTCCTGCGGCCGTTTATCGAACACATCTGCGGCATCGCGCACATAGCCGCTGAATGGCGGCAGGAAGACAAGTGAGCCGAGTAAAATTACAAACAGGGTGCCTGCCCGAGCGAATTTAAACAACATGTGTCCTCATGGCGGTCGCGGTGCCGTATGAGGTAGCCATCGATATGTAAAGGATGGGTTGAATAAACCACGCGATTTTTAGGGCTGGGGGTTTTGGGGCGGCGGAAATGAGTCAGCGCAGGTTGGATCCATGGCGTAAGAGCCTTCCACCAGCCCAGCTGGCAATAACGGCCCCGCCCAGGATCGTTCCTGCCGCCGCGAAGAACACTGCCATCGCCGGCACCATATCGGCCCAGAGACCGCCGAGCGCCATACCTGCCGCTCCGCCTGCTGTCAGCACAGCATTGAGCAGTGCCTGACCTTCCGATGTCCGGCCGGGCGGCAGTGCCTGATCGATCATCTGCTGCATGACGAGCAAACCGGGCGAGATGAAGATCCCGGCGAGCGCGAGAATGGGAAGAAGCAGAAACGGCGGGGAGGCCAGCCACAGGCTGAGGCCTGTGGCAGCCAGCCCAAGACCGAAGCCGGAAAGAGACGTGGCAAGCAGCCGATGACCGGCAAGGCGCCATTTCCGCGCGCCGAAGAACAATCCGCCGCCGATGCTGCCGATGGCAACTGCCGCAAACATCAGGCCGAGCATCAGGCCATGCGTCGAGATCGCTTGGGCTGCGGAGGTCAGGGCAACATCCATCTGCCCAAAGCCGACAGACATGGCTGCTGCAACGAGTGCGATGAGCAGCACGCCGGGCTGCAGAACAACGGCCCGTGCCGCGCCTGCCGTCGGCGTATCGGGCTTCTCGCCGCTGGCTTGGCCCGCTGGAGAGAAGGAATAGCCAACCCCGCCTGCCGCAAGCAGGATGCAGGTGGCAATGACGGGAAGGGCCGGGCCACCGCCATATAGGCCCGCGACGACCAAGGGCCCGAGCACGAAAAGCGTCTCCACGGCCACTGCATCGAGGGCATAGGCAGGTGCCAGCAGCCCCGAGCTTTCCGGCACCAGCTGCCGCCAGGCAACGCGCATTGCTGGCGTTATCGGCGGGAAAAACAGGCCAACGCCGAGCGCCAATCCGGCGATAATAGGAAGCCCCCATTCCATCTGCGTGCCGGTCAACGCCAGGGCAAGAAACGCCGCCGATATCACGGATGTCCCGCCGATGATCGGCCGGTGCGGACCTCTATCGAGCGCGCGGCCCCAGAACGGCACGGACGAGGCGCTGCCGAGCGCGAAAGCTCCGGAGACGGCGCCGCCATGCGCGTAGGAGCCGGTTGCCGCCTCGACGAGGATCAGCAGGCTGAGCGGAACCATGGCGATCGGCAACCGGGCGATGAAAGCCGCGATATAGGACCAGCGGGCGGCGGATATCGTGAGGATGGCAAGATATGCGTTCACGGCTCAGGCCACGCCGGTGGTTTCGCATCAACTGTCATCCTGCTCACAAATCCATCCCCCAGAATCGGTGCGTCGCCACCTATACAAACGGCGCCGGAACGAAATGGCAACACTTCCGCTGATAGGCTGGGCCGTTGGCGGCACGCAAGTGGGCAGGATCGAATGGCGAACATCGCTTCGCCGAAAGGGTTTAAGGGCAATGTTCAATCGCGTGATAATCTATGCGGCCGATATCGAGGCAACCGCTAGCTTTTACGAAACGCACTTTCAGTTCACCGTTCACAGGCTTGAAGGTGACAGGATCGTCGAGCTCATTCCGAACTCGGACGGTGGGTCGATCTTGCTTCATCCCGCGGCCAAGGGGCAGCGGCGCGGGCAGTCCATCGTAAAGCTGGTGTTCGATGTGCAGGATGTTAGCGCGTTTTGCGGCGAATGCGTAGCGAAAGGGTTGACGTTCGGTCCCGTTCACGTCGCCGACGGCTATGAATTTGCCAATGCCAAAGACCCCTGCGGCAATTCGATTTCCGTATCCAGCCGGGCATACCGCTCGCCTTTGCCGGATGACTCTAGTTCGTTTATCCGCAAAGGGCTGAAACCGGAGCGTTGACGCCTCACTCCGGGGGCGCCACCCTCTCAAACAAATGCTCATACACCACCACCAGCCCCCGCTCATCCACCCTGATATCCGCCTCGAACCCGATCGAGTTACCAAGATCGACATAGCGCACCCGTCCGGGCCCCTGCCTGTCGTAGCGCTGCCTGGAGCGGTGCACCATCATCGCCGGGCCGTCGATAAAGGCGGTGTCGAGGGTCAGGCTGGCGCCTGAGGTTTCCGGGGTGCGGCGGATCGGGAAGGTGTTGCAGAAGGGGGTGACGGAGAGGTCGGGTTCGTCGGCGCCGTCGAGATCGGGGCGGCGCAGACCGTCCACCGTCCAGCCGCCGGGCACGCGCTCAAGCGTCAGCCTCCGGTGGTCGCGGCCGTTCCAGCGCTCGACGGCGACCGATTGCGCGCTCCAGGTGGCGTCCAGCCGCCAGTGATGGTCGAGCCGGAAGCCGCCGTCTTCGAGACAGAGGACCGTGGAGGATGCCGTGACGCTTTCGGCGCCGACCGACAGGGTGAGCCGCTCGAAACCTTCGATATCGGTACGGCGCCAGAACAGGACGGATTTTTCCATGCGAGAGCCTCCCTTATGCGCGTGGATGCGCCTTGCGGAGATCGTGCAGAGGGGGCGTCAGCCGAACTCCCGGCCCTGTGGCCGGGCACAACCTAGCATTTTTACGGCCGCCGTTGAACCATCCGGTTATGACGGCTTCGCCACGGCGCCGATCTGGTGCCAGTGGCGGTTATCGCGCTCGATGAGCTCGTCGGCGCAGGCGGGGCCCATCGTTCCCGGCGCATAGGCTTCCGGCTCGCCCTCCTTGGCCCAGAGGTCGAGGAAGGGCTGGACGGCCGCCCATCCGGCCTCGATGCCGTCGGCGCGCTGGAACAGCGTCTGGTCGCCGATCATCAGGTCGTAGATCAGCGATTCATAGCCGGTCATCTTGCCGATATCGAACTTGTCGGCGTAGCGGAAATCGAGCGAGACGGGCACGGTATCGACCGAAAGACCGGGGGACTTGATGGAGATTTCCATGCTCATGCCCTCGTCCGGCTGCACCTGGATCACCAGCCGGTTCGGCGGCAGGCGGCGCGTCACGTCGGTCTCGCGGAACTGCGCGAAGGGCACCGGCTGGAAGGTGACGACGATCTCGGTATCGCGCGCCGTCATCGCCTTGCCGGTGCGGAGATAGAAGGGAACACCCGCCCAGCGCCAGGTATCGGCATAGAGCTTCAGCGCCACGAAAGTCTCGGTCTTGCTATCGGGCGCCACCTGCGGCGTGTCGTGATAGGCGGTGACATCGGCGCCGTTGAGCTTGCCCGCCGTATAGACGCCACGCACGCCATGGGTCTTGGCTTCCTCGGGCGTATAGACCCGCAGCGCCTTCAAGACCTTGCTTTTCTCGTTGCGGATCGCCTCGGCGTCAAAGCTATTCGGCGGCTCCATGGCGATCATCGCGAGCAACTGGAAGAGATGGTTCGGCACCATGTCGCGCAGCGCGCCCGTCGCGTCATAGAAGGCGCCGCGGCTGCCGACATCGACGATCTCGGCGGCGGTGATCTGCACATTGTCGATATAGCGGTTGTTCCACAGCGCCTCGATCATCATGTTGGCAAAGCGCGCCGTCATCAGGTTCTGCACCGTTTCCTTGCCGAGGAAATGGTCGAGCCGGTAAACCTGGTTTTCCGAGACCTTGGCAAGGATCTGCGCATTCAGCGCCTTGGCCGAGGCAAGGTCGGTGCCGAAGGGCTTTTCGATGGCGATGCGCCGGAAGCTGTTGTCGCCTTCCGTGGTCAGCTTGTTGGCGGCAAGACGCTCGACGATTTCGCCGAAGAATCGCGGCGGAACAGCGAGGTAGAAGGCGGCATTGCCGTCGAGCCGCTTGCCGATCTCGCCATAGATTTCGTCCTTGGTGAAATCCCCGGAGAGGTAGGAGATGCGGCTGCGCAGCTTCAGCCAGGCCTCGTCCTTCGACAGTGGCTGGTCGCCGCCGAGGCCGGAGAGAAACTCGTCCAGCTTGTCGCGCAGCATCTCGTCATCGCCGGGATCGATGCCGATCCCGAGAATATGAAGATCGTCGCCGACAAGGCGGCTGCGCGTCAGGTTGATGATCGCGGGAATGAGCAGTCGCCGCGTCAGGTCGCCCGTGGCGCCGAAGATCACAAGCGTGGCGGGCGGGGTGGGCACGGCATCGGTCATGGCGGTCTCGCTCCTTGCGTATGGCAGCGAATATAAGCGAGGGGGCGCCGGGAGCAAGCGGGACGGCGTGACGCAGAGTGCGCCGACCGCCCGGCATGTCAGGTGTCCTGTGGCGCCGGCGCCAGGATGCCCTGCTCGACAGCCAGCGTGATCAGCCGGGCGCTGAGTTCGCCCAGCGTATCGGATGCCACGCCGATCGGCAGCATGCGCCGTTCGACGCTTGCTGCCGTCACCCCGGCCGAACCCCAGGTGCCGCCCTCGGTGAAGAAATTGTGCAGCAGCGGCTGCAGCCGGTCCATGGCATTGGCAAAGCGCGATTCCGCGGTGACCTTCGCCTCGAACTCGTCCCAGAGCGCCCGGAATTCCTTCGCCTGATCATCCGGCAGCAGCGCAAAAATCCGCTCGGCTGCCTTCAGCTCCCGCTCCGCCTGGCTGGCGGCAAGCACGGTGTCATAAGCAAAGGTATCGCCCGCATCGATTTCGACGATATCGTGGATCAGCAGCATCTTCAGGACGCGCAGAAGCTCGACCTTCTCGCGCGAATGCTCCGAAAGAACCATGGCCATCAGCGCCAGCTGCCAGGTGTGCTCGGCATCGTTCTCGACCCGCGAGCGATCCAGAAGCGGCGTCCTGCGCAGCACGGTTTTCAGCTTCTCGACCTCGAGAATGAAGGCCAGCTGCTCCATCAGCCGGCGATTGCCGAGAAAGCCTTCGAGGTAATCGGCGGTGATCTGTTGGCGCATGTCAAACTCCTCGTGCTGCGAGACGGCAGAGCCAGTGGCTCAGGCAGCCGGTGGCGTAGCATCGAACCCTGGCAAGCGCCATATCGCGATGTCAGGACTGGAGAAATCCGCAGCGCTCCTTATGTCATTCCCGACGGCAACAAGCGGGGAGGAAACGCAACATGGCCAAGAACACCATCTGCCTCTGGTATAATGGGGATGCCGAGGAGGCCGCAGGCTTCTACGCTGCGACCTTTCCCGACAGCGCAGTCACGGCTGTCGTCCGCGCGCCTGGCGATTATCCCGATGGCAAGCAGGGCGATGTGCTGGTGGTCGAGTTCACCGTCGCTGGCGTCGCCTGCATCGGCCTCAACGGCGGTCCGGCCTTCCCGCAGAGCGAAGCCTTTTCCTTCCAGATCGCGACCGAAACCCAGGAAGAAACCGACCGCTACTGGAACGCCATCGTCGGCAATGGCGGCAAGGAAAGCGAATGCGGCTGGTGCAAGGACAAATGGGGCCTCTCCTGGCAGATCACCCCACGCGTGCTGAGCGAGGCCCTGAAAGCCTCTCCCGCCGAAGCCAAGCGCGCCTTCGACGCGATGATGACGATGCGGAAGATCGACATTGCGAAGATCGAGGCAGCAAGGCGGGGGTGAAGCAATAGCAGCCTGTTTGAACAACCCACCGAACCTTGATATGATTTAATCGTATCAAGGAGGCCGGGATGCGAACCACGCAAGCATTGAGCATCACATTGCCGGTTGAAATGGCCCAGATGGTCAAGGACAAGGTGTCATCCGGCGAGTATGCCAGCGAAAGCGAGGTCATTCGTGCCGGTCTGCGGGCCCTGAACGCTCAAAATGCCGCGATCGACAGATGGTTGCAGGAAGAGGTGCTGCCGGCGATCGATGCGCATGACGCCGATCCCGGCCGCGCGATCCCCATCGCAGAGACGCGCAAGCGCCTTCAATCCTTCATGGACGCTCGACACTCCGCCAAGCCCGCCGCCAAATGAAATACACGGTCGCCTTCGATCCACGGGCCGAAGCGGACTTGCAGCAGATCTATCTTTATCTGGCGGATTTGGCCGGTCACCGGATCGCCAGCGCTTACGTCAATCAGATCATCGACTACTGCCAGGAATTCGAGACGTTTCCTGAGCGTGGCCGCCGTCTCGACCATATGAGGCCAGGTCTGCGCACAGTCGGTTTCAAAAGGAAGGCGACGATCGCCTTCCTTGTCCGGGCGGACAGCGTTACAATCCTGCGCATCTTCAATCACGGCAGAAATGCCGTACTGGATGATGATGGTGAACCGTCAGCGGGCTGATCAGCCCTTCACCGCCACCATGAAAATCCGCGGGAAGCGCAGCAGCACGCGGCCGTCGGCCATTTTCGGATGGGCCTTTTCGATGCGTTCCAGGTAATCGGCCAGAAACGCCTCGCGATTCTCTTCGCCGGCCTGGGCGAGATAGGGCATCAGTCCGGTGCCCTTCAGCCATTCGACGATCGCAGCCGCATCCGCCATCGGGTGGTTGTAGATCGTGTGCCAGATATCGACGCGAGCAGCCTTGGCGGAAAGCCGGCTGTAATAGGTCGAAGCCGGCGGCAGCGGCTTGCGGCGCACGCTCTTCTTCTCGAAATTAGCCTTCCACGGCCCGGCATGGGCGGTTTCTTCCATTGCCAGATGCGTCGGCTCGGAGAGATTGTCGGGCATTTGTACGGCCAGCACACCGCCGGGCGCCAGTCCGTCCATCAGCCGGTCGAAGATGTCGAGATGGTCGGGCAGCCATTGGAAGACGGCATTGGCAAATAGCAGATCGGTCTCGCCCGAAGGATGCCAGGTGGACAGATCGGCCTTTTCAAAGCGCGTCTGCGGCAGGCGCTTGCGGGCTGCTTCCAGCATGTTGTCGTCGCTGTCGAGGCCGGCGACGTTGTCCGCACCATAGCGATCGACGATCAGCTCAGTCGAATTTCCCGGTCCGCAGCCGAGGTCGATGGCGTGTCTGACGGATGCCAGCGGCACCTGCGCCAGGAGATCGCGCGCCGGGCGCGTCCGTTCATCCTCGAATTTGACGTATTGGCTGGCAGACCATGCCATGGCGGAACCTCCTGCTGATATGTGCTGTGCGCGGAGCGCCGATCAGTGCGCCGCGGGCCATCTCTATCAGCAGTTCCGTTCGGCCGGTATCCGCAGCAATCGCGGCTAGGGTCGCCTGGAGTTCGGTTCCGGCAAAGGCGTTGGGCAGCGTCTTCGAAATGATCGGCTCACCGCCGGCAGGCGTCAGCGCAGGCATGATACCGGCGCCATGCGAACCGGCCGCAAACAGCCAGCTGTCGGCTCCTGACAGGTGGACTACATGAACAACCGGAACACCGTCAGCGCGGGCCTTGCCAAGCAGGCTCTGGATTTCTCTGGTGGCATCGGCAACGCCTGAAAGCGGCAGGCTGCCGTCTGCATAATCATTTTGCGCGTCGATGATGACGAGAACCGCTTTCGTCCAGTCGGCGACTTTCGCGGTGACGCCGGAGCGCTGAAGAAGGGTGAAGGGAGCCATGCGTTCATCTCCTGTTTTACAGATGGAGAATGATGTAATGCCTTTCCATCTGATCGAATATTCGCTAATTATTCGCAATGACTGAGCAAAAACGCACAGATATCGATTGGGAAGATCTCCGCTTCTTCGCAGCGCTCGCCAGGCATCGCAGCCTGTCTGCGGCGGCCCGCGCACTGAAGGTCAACCATGCTACCGTTGCGCGCCGGATATCGGCGCTCGAATTGGGCCTCGGCGCACAGCTCTTCGAACGCCGCCCCGATGGATATGTGCTGACGGCGCAGGGGCAGTCGATAGCGGCGGAGACGGCGGCGATGGCGTCGGCGGCCTCTGCGATCCGTGACCGGGTCGTCTCGCCGGAGGGGCCGGGCGGACGCGTACGGCTGACCACCATCCGTTCGGTTGCCGATCTGCTTCTCGCGCCACATCTCGGCCAGATCCTCGATGGACTTTCCGGCATCGAGCTCGAAATCCTGACGGATGTTCGCGTCCACAGCCTTGCACATCGCGAGGCCGATGTCGCGTTGCGTCTCGGTCGGCCGAAGGACAGCGACCTGACCGGCAAGCGCGTTGCCACCATCACGCACGGTTTCTACGCCAGTGCGGCGATGGCTGCCCGCTGGCGGGCAGGCGAGGCCGTGCCCTTGATCGGATTCGATCTCGACAGCGAGCAGTTGATCGCCGAGGCCCGCTGGCTCGAAACGCACTATGCGGATCATTCCTATTCGGTGCGCTCCGGCAGCACCATCACCCAGGCAGTTGCCGCCGCAAACGGCATGGGCGTCGTCATGCTGCAACGCTTTCAGGCGAGGGAATATCCGTCGCTCGTCGAGATTGATTTCGGCGCTGTCATGCCGGGCCGCGAGCTCTGGATGCTGGCGCCATCGGGCCTCATGGGCGTGCCAAGGGTCAGCGCCATCTGGGAGCGTCTAGCCATCCTGTTTGCGGGCCTTGACGATCTCTAGCGCTTCTTCTCCGCCTTGATCCGCTTAACGACCGCATCCAGCACCGCACTGTTGCCGGTAATGAACCGCTCGGCCACCACCTTCAGCTGTTCGATATTCGTCGTGCTGGCATCGTCCAGATCGTCGTTGGCGCCCTGAAGCGCGCCGTCGATGCGGAAATAGGCAAGGGTCTCGGGCTTGGCAAAGCTCATGTCGGTCGAGCCTTCGGCATTCAGCCTGGCGCCCTTGGGGTTCAGCAGCTTGTTCGCCTGATAGGCCGCCGTGCTTGCCTGTCCCTGCATCAGCACGGAGATGAGCGGCGTGCCGTTCTGCGGGTTGATCCAGCCGAAGGCACCCCAGTTCTTGGCCTGCTGATAGGGGATCTTGCGGTTCTGCCGCCCGGTGCCGAGCGACAGCACGACGAAGCTGTCATCCGCCGCCTGCCAGAGTTTTCGCGCTTCGACATAGGCCGCCAGCACCGGGTCGTTGGCAAACACGCCGCCATCGATCAGCGGGATCTTTCTTTGCGCGTCGCCAGCTGGCTTGCCGAGGTTCTCGACCAGCGCCGGCTCGAAATAGGTGGGTGCGGCAGAGGAGCCGCGCGCCGCTTCCCAGAAGCGGAACTTGGCGTTCTCCATATCGCAATTGGTCATGAACACGGCTTCGCGCTGGTGAATGTCGTAGCCGGTGATCAGCACTTTCGTCAGTCCGTCGGCAATCAGCGTGTTGGCGCCGAGACGGGCCTGCAGCTTCTCCTCCAGCGCCGTCGCATCGTAGCGCTCCTCCTGCCATCCGCCGATATTGAGAATGCGGGCGATGATCTTGGAATAGAAGATGTCCTTGCCTTCGTCGGCATAGAGCTTGACGAGATCGGCAGGCGTGCAGGCGGCGATCTTCTTGTTCTTGGGGTTCGGGCAGGTCAGCCCGGCGGCGATGATGGCGCCGGTCGAGGTGCCGCCGATCAGGTCGAAGGCCTCGTGCATGGCAAGGTCCTTCAGGCGCTTGGCAAGCTCGGCGATCACAAGTGCAGGAATGAGGCCGCGGATACCGCCGCCATCGATCGATAGAATAAAACGAACCGTCATGTTCCCCTCCGCTCCGAAATCATTCCGGGCGGAAGGGATTATGCTTCATGTATTATAAATTGCAACTCGACTAAATACACCAATAAATAGTTAACGATTGCGCTTCGACTGTGCCGTTGCGGCACGCCTAGAATTGCGTGATCACGCTGATGCCGAGCCCCTCAGATCGTTCCATCGCGGTAAGGGCGGGCACGGCATCGGCCAGGCTGATCCGCTTGCCGATCAGCTTCTGCGGCGCGATCTTGCCGGCCGAAAGCATCGCCAGCATCGCGTCATAGCGCCAGGCCTGCATGCCGTGGCTGCCGTAGATCTCCAGCTCGTGACCGATTACCTGCGCCATCGGGATTTGCGGCGTCGAATGGTCGCCGAGCATCAGGCCGATCTGCACATGCCGTCCGCGGCGCCGCAGGTTCTTGATCGAGTTGAAGCAGGTGACGGGATGGCCGAGCGCATCGATCGAGACATGCGCGCCGCCCTTGGTGATCTCGCGCACCGCCTCGGGCACGTCGCCCACCGTGGCCGCATTGACCGTCGCCACCGCGCCGCATTCGCGCGCAAAGGCGAGCTTCTCGTCGGAGATATCGATAGCGATCGGATTGGCGCCGAGGGCGGCGGCAATCATGATGGCCGAAAGGCCGACGCCGCCGCAGCCATGGATGGCGATCCATTCGCCGGGTCCGGTGCGCGCCTGATCGGCGACGGCGCGGAAGGAGGTGGCGAAGCGGCAGCCGAGGCTGGCCGCCGTCGCATCGTCGATCGTTTCAGGCAGATGCACGAGGTTGGTCTCGGCATAGTCGATCGCCACATATTCGGCGAACGAGCCCCAATGGGTGAAACCCGGCTGAAACTGGTTGGGGCAGACCTGCTGGTTGCCGGAATGGCACTCGCCGCAATGGCCGCAGCCCGAGACGAAGGGCACGGTCACCCGGTCGCCGACCTTGAAACGCATCACGCCCTTGCCGGTGGCGACGATCTTGCCGGCCAGCTCATGGCCCGGCACATGCGGCAGGCGGATATCGGGGTCGTGCCCCATCCACCCATGCCAGTCGCTGCGGCAAAGCCCGGTGGCGCCGACGGCGATGACGACGCCGTCTTCCGAGGGCGAGGGATCGGCCACGGTGCGGATCTCCGGCAGCTTGCCGAAGGCGTCGTAATACATGGCTTTCATGGTGCTCTCCCGCGTTCGAATCCGGCCCTATGATGGCACGGCGCGCGCCTCGCTTTATATCATTTTTGCTGATCGATCCATCGCATCGGCGTGAAGGGCGGAGACGGATTGTTGCGGCGGGGAAAGCGCGTGCGCCATTTTCTTGCGTCCGCTTTTTGAGCGATAGTTTCTCCTTGACCCCGCCAGTTTGGAAGGATTTTGCTTCTGCAACTTGTTTGAGGAGAAGAAAAATGGCCGTCAACACAGCGCCCCGTTCCACCACCTGGACCTATGTCGATGGCGAGTGGCTGACCGGCAATCCGCCGCTGATCGGCCCGACCTCGCATGCCATGTGGCTCGGCTCCACCGTCTTCGACGGCGCCCGCTGGTTTGATGGCATCGCGCCTGATCTCGACCAGCACTGCCAGCGCATCAACCGCTCGGCCGCCAACATGGGCCTGAAGCCGACCAAGACGCCCGAGGAAATCGAGGCGCTCGCCTGGGAAGGCATCAAGAAGTTCGACGGCAAGACGCCAATCTATATCAAGCCGATGTACTGGGCCGAGCATGGTGCGCCCTTCAGCGTCGTCACCGCCGATCCGGAATCGACCCGTTTCGTGCTCTGCCTCTTCGAAGCGCCGATGGGCGGCCATGGCGGCTCGTCGATCACCGTCTCGCCCTTCCGCCGCCCGACGCCGGAGACGGCGATGACCGAGGCCAAGGCTGGCTCGCTCTACCCGAATTCCGGCCGTGCCATCGCCGAAGCCCGCGCGCGCGGCTTCGACAACGCGCTGATGCGCGACACAAACGGCAATGTTGTCGAGACGGCTTCCTCGAACGTCTTCATGGTCAAGGATGGCGTGGTCTTCACCCCGGTCGCCAACCGCACCTTCCTCGCCGGCATCACCCGCGCCCGCGTCATCGGCCTGCTCCGCCAGGCGGGTTTCGACGTCCGCGAGACAACGCTCTCGGTCGAAGACTTCATGAATGCCGACGAGATATTCACCTCGGGCAACTACTCCAAGGTCGTCGGCGTCGTCAGGCTCGATGGCCGCGATTTCCAGGAAGGCCCGGTCACGCGCAAGGCGCTGGAGCTGTATATGAACTGGGCCTATGGGCGCACGGCGAGCGGGGAGTAACGGCTGCTCCACCCTCAACGGCGCCGTGTCACACCGTCAGCATCCGCGCACGCTCATCCTGCGTGATTCCATAATCCTTGCAGGGCAAGCCGTCCGACACCTCGTCGCTGAGAAACGTCATCCCGAGCTTTTCGGCCACCTTGATCGATGCATCATTGCCCGCAAAGATGTTGGCGACGATGCGTGGCAGGTTCAGTGTCTCGAAGCCATGGTCGAGCACCGGGCGGGCGGCCTCCGTCGCGTAGCCCTGGCCCCAGGCGTGGCGGTTGAGGCGCCAGCCGATCTCGATGTCGGGTCCGATCGTGTCGTAGGGGATCAGCATCACCCAGCCGAGAAACTGCTTCGGCGCGGTCTTGGCAAAGATCGACCAGTAGCCGAGGCCTTCGCCGAAATCGCTTTCCATGCGGTTGATGACGAAGCGCCTGTGCCCGTCCGGATCGGCCCAGGGGCCGGGGATATAGCGCGTCACCTCGGGGTCGCGGTCCATCGCCATACAATCATCAAGGTCCGCCAGCGTCCGCGGACGCAAAATAAGACGGTCGGTGACGAATATCTGCTGCAAGCGCTTCTCCCTGTCGCTCCGTACTCTCACGTAAACGCAATCATAGCGGCAGAAGTTGCGAGGGCTAGGGCCAATCGACATTCACGATCGGCGATAGTCTTGGTTGGGTTGCTGCGAGGCGCGGTCTAGCGGGCATCGAAAGCAATGGGTGGCGCAAACAGCCCGCCGCCAAACGACCCGCTTGTCCGGTCGGTCTCGACGAAGAACACCATGATGTCGTTGGCATCGACGCCTGCTTCCGCGAGCTTCTCAACCAAGTCCACGACGAGCTTCTTTTTTCTGGAGATATGAGTTCCCGTCGACAGGAGAACCTCGATCAGCAGCAACTGATCGGTGCGTGGTTTGGGTAGATCCGGATAATGTGGGTCTGCTCTCAAATCACCGGGGTCGAGAGCAAGAAAGCGCTGAAAGAAATCGTTTTCCGGATATCCGGCGGCGATGGACGCTGCATGGATAGCCACGGAAAGCCGATCTTTCTCATGGGCTGACCGGCTTGATTTCATTGTGACGGTGAAAATCGGCATTGGAGCTATTCCTCGATATCTGGCGCGCTTCAACGAGCTGCCTCTCGAATATCGGCGAACGCGACCGGTCAGAAAACCAGCAAATATCGAAGCGTCAGTTCTATGATTCGGGATGGTTTGGTCAGGGGGCGATCCCGGCGAGGGAAATTCCGGATCAAGAAATACACGCCAAAGGCGGGTGCAGCACACCTTTTTCTTCTATCGCAGCTCTTGGTCTTTTGGCTTCACAATCCAGGTGAAGGCGGCACCGGCGGCAAGCAGGACACAGGTTCCCAGGAAAACCGAAGGCATGCCGATATGGCCGCCGACGAAGCCGCCGAGCACCGGCCCGGCCACCTGGCCGACATATTGCGACGAGACCGAGAGGCCGAGAATGCTGCCCGCCGCGCTGTCGGGCACGCTATGGCGGATCACCGCGGAGATGCAGGGCAGCAGCCCGCCGAGCGCGATCCCCATCAGGAAGCGCAGGATGATCAGCTGCCAGGCGCTGGTGACGAAGGCCTGCGGGATCAGCAGAACCGCGGCCACCGCCAGCGCGCCTGCAATCACAGGCCAGTGGCCGATGCGGTCGGCAAGCTTTCCGAGCCGCGAGGCGGAGAGGATGCTGCCGAGAGCCGCTGCCGACATGACAACGCCTGCGATCATCGTCACGCTTGCCTGATCCGTGACGAGATCGGCGACATAGACGGTGATGATCGGCTCGATCGACATGTTGGCGAGCATCAGCAGCATGCCGGTCAGAAGCATGGCGATAACAGGGCCCTTGTCCGGGATCGAGCGCCAGCCGCCGCTGGCCTTGGCGGCCTGTTTGCGGGCAGGGGACTTCTCTTCCTTGATCAGAAAAGCGGTGCCGAGGAACGCCAGGAAGATGAAGGCACCGGCCGCCAGAAACGTGCCGCGGATGCCGATCAGCGGCGGCAGCGCCCCGCCGATCAGCGGGCCGACAAGATTGCCGGCCATGATGCCTGACGACAGCATGCCGAGCGCCCAGGCAGAGCGGTCCTTCGGCGTCTGCGTCGCCACCAGCACCATCGAACCGGAGGAATAGCCGCCGGCCAGGCCGACGAACAGCCTGAGCGCCACCAGCTGCCAGACGTCTCCCGCCATGCCCATCAGCGAAATGGCGATCGTCATGCCCAGACTGGCGCGCACCAGCATCAGCTTGCGCCCATAGATATCGCCGAGCCTGCCCCAGAGCGGCGCCACGAACGCGGCGGCAAAGAAGGTCGCGCCATAGGCGATACCCGACCATTGGACGATCGCCGCATGATCGCGGACGCCAAGCTCCTCGACATAGAGCGGCAGGAAGGGAAGCAGCAGCGTCATCGCCACGATCGTCGTGAACGAGCCGATCAGCGAGACGGCGAGGTTGCGTTTCCAGTAAACGGACCCGGCCGCGGCGTCGGCTGCGTTCATCGGGGTGTCGGCCATATCAGGGGTTCTCTATGCGTCTTCGGAAGTCTTGGGGCGCGGACAGCCTACGCCCGGCTTATCCCGGTGCCAAGGACGGATAGCGCCCGAACCGTCGGCTCATTTGCGGCTTTCACTGGTTTCCGCTATAAACTGATTGCAAATCGAAACCGGAAAAAGATGAGGTTTGCGATGAGTGTGACGGACGATCGAGAGCAGATGATCCGCGCCGTGTTCGCCGCCTATCTCGAAGGCCGCAAGGATATCGTCGGCGCGATGCTGTCGGATGATTTCACCTTTTCCAGCCCGCGAGACGACCACATCGGCCGTGAGGCCTATTTCGACCGCTGCTGGCCAGAGCCGCCTGCCTTCCGCGCCATCGAGATCGAGTATCTCACCATCTCCGGCGACGAAGCCGCCATCCGCTATCGCGCCGTCAAAAACGACGGCTCCGCCTTCCGCAACATGGAAAGCTTCCGCTTCAAGAGCGGGAAGATCGTCTCGGTCGATGTTTACTTCGGGCGGGAGGCCAATGATCGATGACGACGAATGGCGCGATCGCCGGCCGCCTTTCAGATCTTGCCTGGGGACAATTCACGGCTGGCAGGACCGGTTCCGAAAGCGCCGGGGCCGCCGTGCCATCCTCATCCTGTCCATTAACGGGAAAAACACGTGGGTTTAACCATGTTGCTTAGCCTTTGATTCATCCTCCCAGAGCAGTTTGCGGCCGGGGTGGCTGGGAACCAACCTCGAAGGATCGGAAGCTATGACCTATGCACTTGTGCTCTTCTCGGCCGTGACGGCGATCGTGGTGTCGATTTCGGCGATCGGCACGGCGCCGGCGCCAAACAGCAAGTGGCCGGAAATCCACCCGGAAAAGACCTCCAGACTGGTGCAGGCGCACCGGCCCTGATCCGCCACATTTTGCATGAACGGCGGGTTCATCGCCGGTTCAGGGCAGGGGGCTAAATCTCTCGCCTGGCTGGATTTTTGGAGAACCGCAATGAAGATCATCACGCTGGCAGCAGCGCTCGTTATCGGAGGCCTTTCGGCACTGTCAGCCGAAGCGATGCCGGTTGCGCCGCTTGCCGTGGACAATGCCGCCGCATCCGATGTGACCAAGGTGGATTACGCCTGCGGCCGCGGCTGGCACATGACCCGCTGGGGCGAATGCCGCCGCAACGACTATCGCCGCTATGCACCGCCGGTCCGCTACTGGCACCGTCCCCCGCCGCCCCGCTGGGGCTGGGGCGGCGGCTGGGAACGCCCGAGTCCCTATTACCGCGACCGTGACCGCGGCTGGGATGGCGGTGGCCGTTACGACCGCTACTGAGCGATAGTGAAGCGAATAGCAAACCGGGGCAGAGGCCCCGGTTTTTTGTTTTCGTAGCTCAGCGACGCTTCGGCGATTGATCTCTGTTGATGACAACCGGCGTTTAATGTATCTCATAAATGAGGTACGTACGTCATTTCGGAACTCAACTGGAACGCGGGAGGCAGGACAGTGGAAATATTCAATCCAAAGCCGGAATTTGCCATCAGAGACGAAGAGGCACTTCGGGGCCTGTTCGAGCCGACCCATGCTCTCGCCATACAGAAGTGCCAAAACACGCTGGGCAGGCACGCGCAGGAATTTATCCGCCGCTCGCCGTTCCTCTGCATCGGCACACAGAGTTCGAATGGCAGCGCCGATGTCAGCCCGCGCGGCGACCCTGCCGGTTTCGTCAAGATATTGGATGAGCGCACCTTGGCGATACCGGACCGTCCGGGCAACAATCGCCTCGATACGCTGGTCAATATTCTGGCCAATCCAAATGTCGGATTGCTGTTCATCATCCCGGGGTTTGACGACACTTTGCGGGTGAACGGGACTGCCACTCTCTCGCGAGACCCCGGCCTGCTTGAGCGCATGCGTGTCAACGATCGTGTGCCGAAGCTCGCAATCGTGGTCACTATCAGCGAAGCCTTCATGCATTGCGCAAAGGCGTTCCGTCGCTCCCATCTGTGGAACCCCGAGCACTTCCAGGACCGCAGCGGAATGCCGTCGCTGGTGAAGATCATTCTGGACGAAACGACCGGGGCGCCTGCCGACGCGTCGGCAATGCGCAAGATCGATGACGATCTCGAAGCCGACTACAAGAGGACGCTCTACTAGCGCCGGGATTCCGGCGGACCGCGGCCTCGACGTCACTTCACCTTCGCGGCAGCCGCGCTGACCTTTTCGGGTGTTGTCACCAGCGCGAATTCCTTCATCTCGGCGGGCTTCAGGTAATAGAGCCGGTCCGGCGGGGTTTCCATCGCGTGGATCCAGAGGCCGGGCTTGATGCCCATCGCGTCGAGATGGCGGGTGACGTCGGCGGTGGTGCGCTGTGCATCCGACATGGCGCGCTCGGGCGACAGCTTTTCTTTCGTGCCGTTGAAGACCTGATGCACGCCGATCACCGCGCCGTCGTCGGCGCTGCGGCTGACGCCGCCGGAAAGAATGATCGGGCAGGAGGAGGCGCAGAGCGCGCCTTTCGCCACCGTGGTGCCGATCTTCCTTTCGCGGATCAGTTTCGACATGGCGAGCGCATCGCCGACCGCGCCGCCTGGCGAATCCAGCGATACCGTCTTCACATATTCACCGCGCGCCTCGATCTCCTTTTGGAAACGGCCGGCGGCGCCGTATTCGATCGCGCCGCGCGCCAGCAGAATGCCGCCTGGTTGAAGCTCGAATGTCATCGGCTGCTTCAGCAGCTCGGCGCTGGTGGTGATTTCGGCAGGCGGGTTTTCGGGCTCGCCGTCGGTCAGCGCAGGCGGCAGAACGGGCACGCTGTCAGGGGCGGCGGGATCGAAGACCGGCAGCGTGGCATTGGCGATGCTGAGATCGCGGAAGTCGATCACCAGGAATGCGACGGCGGCGGCGATCAGCGCATGCAGCACCAGCCTCGGCAGCGTCGAGTCGTCGGTGGCAAGCAGCCTGCGCTTTATATGCTCGCCTGCCGCTTCGATCTTCATGTCTGCGGACCCTTGCGTGGCGGCTTACCGGGCAGGTCGAGGCTGGTGACGTTGGAGGGTTCGGGCTCGTGTTCCCCGGCAGCATGCGCTTCGGACGCCGCTTCGGCGTGCCCTTCAGCCTTCGCCGAAGCCGTGGCTTCCGCCCGGGCAACGACCGCCTCGATATCGATGCCGCGCGCCTGCAGCGCCCGTTGCACCTCGATTGCCTCCAGAAGCTCGGCGGCGGTGATCCGCTCGGCGAAAGGCATGTTCTGCTCCTGCCGCCGCAGCGCGCCATGGGCGACCGAAAGCATCAAGACCAGCACGCCGGGCAGAAGGTCGATCGAGATCGCGCCAGCCCAGCTGGGGATGAAGTCGGACGCATAACGCAGCACGGCTTCGGCCGAAGACAGCGGCACGAAGCGCCGCTCGCCGACAGGTTCACGGGCGAGGATCTGGTCGGCAGCCTGCGACAGCACTTTCGATTGCGCGGCGACGGAGGAGCGGATCGTCTCCATCACCTGGTCCTGCCGGTTGGCGAGATCGACCTCGCGGCCATCGGCGACAGGGGCGATGAACCCTAGCGACAGGTCCTCGGCGGCGCGCTTGACGGAGGGTGCGATCGAGGTCTGCTCCAGCGAGGTGATGACGCCGGTCAGCGTCACGACTTCGGCTGCAAACTGGTCGGCGCGCTGGTCGATGGCGCCGGGCGCCGAAACCAGCGTGCGCATGGTCTCCAGATGCTTGCGCCCGTCGTCGAAGAGGGTGGTGACGCGCTCGCGCGAAGCATTGATGTTGTTCTGCAGCTCGGTCAGCTGCGAGGCCATCTGCGACAAGAGTTGCACGACGCTGCCCGCACCCGTGGTGCCGGTCAGCGCGCCGGTCTCGCGCTCCTGATCGGCAAGCCGCTGGAAGCGTTCCTGCGTGCGCTGGATATCGGGTAGCAGGCTTTGTGCCGCCAGCGCATTCTGGTGCGCCCGGTCGAGATCGCCGGTGTAATCCTCCAGCGTTTCGGCCAGATGCTGTTCGAGCGCTGCCGAACCCGCAAGAGCTGCCGCGTTCAGCCAGCTCGCCATGGCGATGATCATCGCACAGCCGAGCGCCATGATGCAGAGCAGGGCGGTGCGCGCCGCCACCGTCGTCACATGCGGGTAGAAGCGGGCGAGATAGGTCCAGAAGGCATAGATCGCCACCGAAACCGCAGCCGAATAGATCAGCGCCGCAAAGAAGGTGGAGGTCGGCGAACCGTCGAGCAGGCTGCGCACGCCGAGATAGGTATAGACGCCGGATGCGAGCGCCAGAACCGCCAGTGCAAAGCGCGTCATCGTTTCCACGGCTTCGATGCCGTCGTGCAGGCGGTGAGATGCGCCGAGCGCCATGATATTCCTCCGGCTGGTATCCTCTTAAGAAACCTTAGAGCGTTTCCTGGCTATATTGAAGCATTCTGCCGGAGCAGGTTTTCGACAGGGCAAAGGCGATTGGCGAAGGGTATACCTCGGGTACGGTCGAGCCGATCGCCTTTGATCCTGGCGGAAAGATGCCCGGCCCCTGCGGGGTTGGCTGAAACGGGCCGCCTGATCGACCGGCTGGCTTGGCCGTAGATCTGGGCTACGACGCGCGCCAGCCGGTCGACCATCCGACTCCGTTTGAGCCAACAGAATGTTTCAATATAACCAGGAAACGCTCTAAAATCCCGGCGAAAACAAGGCCTTCAAAATGAGCGGGCGCTTACTCCGCTGGCGGTACGCGCGCTGGCTCGCCAGAGAATTCCCGCTCACCGCCAAAGCTATCGCCCGAAGAGCGCAGCGACTTCTCCGAAATGTCGATCAGCGGGGAGAAGGTGGCTGCCGGCATGCGCACATCCTCGGGCTCGTCGAACGCAGCAGGTGAAGACCTGTCGCCGCGGGCGACCTCCAGCTGGCCGTTCAGGATGGCGCGTTCGGCACGAAGCTGGCGGATCTCGGATTTGGCGATCTCCAGGCTGGTGCGCAGCTGGCCGATTTCGTGGCGGTCGCTGTCCATGCGGGTGTCGAGGTCACGCCGCATGGCGTCGGCTTCCCGGTCGCGGCGCGTGCGCAGGCTTTCCGCCTCGCGCAGCTTCACCGTCAGTTCGTTATTATAGGCGGAAAGCTCGCGGCGGGCGGTCTCGCTCTCGGTGCCGCTCATGCGGGCGCGGCGCAGCTCTTCCTCGACGCGCTCGGCTCGCGAGATGGTGGCCGCGAGTTCCGATTTCAGCCGCTTCATCTCGCCGCGCGCCGATTGCAGCTCCTCATCGGTCATCTTGTTGCGACCATTGGCGGTGATCAAAAGCTTCTCGACCAGCTCGGCCTTGGAACCGACCGCGTCGCTCTTGGTCGTCAGGTGGGCAATCTCGAGTGCCGAAGAGGTGGTGACCGTATGCAGCTCGACCTCGGCGCGCTTGTGGCGCTCCTCGACCAGTGACAGTTCCTGCTTCAGGCTGGCGACGGCCGTCTGCAGGTTGGAAACCAGCGCTTCCTGCGCCATCAGATTGCTCTTCAGGTGGCCGCGCTCTTCCGTCAGCCGCGCAATGTCGCGGGCCTGCACAGCGCTTTCGCGGCGCGACGTCTCGGTCAGCAACTGGTGTGCCGTCGTTTCCAGATCGAGCTTTTCACGCGTGGCGGACAGTTCGCGGCTGCGGCTGTCGAGCTCCTGCTGCGCACGCTTCAGAAGCATCGAGGCTTCGTCGAACTGCATGATCCGTCCGGCAAGCTCGCGCTCGGCGTCGAGCAGCCGTGTCTCGATGATCGAAAATTCTTCGCAGGTGATGCCGTGCACGTTCTGCAGCTTGGTCAGCTCTTCGCGCACCGCTTCGATCTCGATGCGGAACTGGCCGTTTGCGGTGCGGATGTCCTTGTTCTCGGCGGCAAGCCGCGCATTGTCCTCGTCGGCCTTGCGTCTCGCGCCGCTCTCGTAGTCGAGCAGCGAGCTGATGCGGGCGCATTCGGCCTGCAGCCGTCCGGTCTCGGAAAGCGAATGGTCATGGGCGCCGAGAAGCGTGGTCACGCGGTCCTGCAATGCGGAAAGCCCGGCTATCAGCTCCTTGGAATTGCGTTGGTTTTCCTCAAGCACCGATCCGAAGGCCTGGAACTCGTTGATCTCGGGCATCTGGTAGGGCTGCGGCGCCGTTGCCTGGGGCGTCATCGGCTGTTCGGTGATGGAGGCCGGCCGGTAGGCCTGGCTGTTCGTGCGGATATCCGTCTTGCCCGGCTCGTCGCCCCGGCGGAAAAAACTCATGACCATCACTCGCGCCCCAAAAGATCGATGTCAAAATGCAGTTTCGAATTATCAATTCACGCTAATTAAGTTCGTCCTATCAAAGGTTGTTCTAACGATCTTTGCCCGGATAACTTGTAGCGCATCTAGGACCGCAAACCCGCCGCCTGTCAAAGCACCGTTCGATGAAATCAACAGTTTTTTAAGATTTGGACGGGCAGCGAGCGCTGCTTATTCTTCCGGCAGCAGGTTCAGCTTGTCGGTCTGCAGCTCGCTGCCGATCTCGGCGGCCTTCGACTGCTTGTCATAGACGCAGATATGGGTGACGAAGCCGTTGGCGCCCTTCGGCCGGCCGGTCACCAGCGCCAGTCCGTAATGTTCGCTGCCGAAGGGATCGACGACGGCGCGTGCCTCGTCGATGGAGACGGTGGCGGCCGCCTTGCACTTGGCTTCGACATCGGCAGCAAAATCCTTCCAGGCGTCGTCGGAGGAGGCGAGAGCGCTGCCGGCGCACAGCGGCAGCAGAAGGGAGACGGAAAGGCGGATTTTATTCCTCTGCATCAGGGGCCTCGTTCGGTTCGCTGTGGCGTATCGTTCGGGTTTGTCTGTGCATCATCGGTGATTTTACCCCTCAAAGCCAAGCCCGCAATCAAGGCAATTTTTCCTCTGAGGCTGCCTTTTTTGATGTTTCCGCCGTTGCCACTGGCAGGTTCCGCTCCTATGTTCCGCCTCACCTGCCGATCACGCAACCCATTGCCAAGAGGAGACTTACCATGGCTTTTGAATTGCCCGCACTCCCGTACGACTACGAAGCGCTTTCGCCTTTCATGTCGAAGGAAACGCTGGAGTACCACCACGACAAGCACCACAAGGCTTATGTCGACAACGGCAACAAGCTCGCGGCTGAAGCAGGTCTGGCCGATCTCTCGCTCGAAGAAATCGTCAAGAAGTCGTTCGGCACCAACGCCGGCCTCTTCAACAATGCTGCCCAGCACTACAACCATGTCCATTTCTGGAAGTGGATGAAGAAGGGCGGCGGCGGCAACAAGCTGCCGGGCAAGCTCGAAGCGGCCTTCAACTCCGATCTCGGCGGCTACGACAAGTTCAAGGCTGATTTCGCCAATGCAGGCGCCACGCAGTTCGGCTCCGGCTGGGCCTGGGTTTCCGTCAAGAACGGCAAGCTCGAAATCTCCAAGACCCCGAACGGCGAAAACCCGCTCGTCCACGGCGCCACCCCGATCCTCGGCGTCGACGTCTGGGAACACTCCTATTACATCGACTACCGCAACGCCCGCCCGAAGTATCTCGAAGCCTTCGTCGACAGCCTGATCAACTGGGACTACGTCCTGGAGCGCTACGAAGAAGCCACGAAGTAATCGGTTCGAAGCGAACGGATTTGACGACACCCGGTGCGAAAGCGCCGGGTGTTTTTGTTTGCGCAAGGTGCGCCCGCCGCGGCGGCCGTCAGCGCTCCGGATAGGATTTTCTGTTTCCGCGCCCGCGAACGTGCTGGAGCCGCTTGCAATTTTCCGCGAATAGGCTGCTAGCTAGGGTTTCAACAGGAGGAGCAAATTATGGCCAAGGGTCAGGTTCGCAGCAACAAAGAGACACGCAAGCCGAAGAAGGACAAGGTGGCAGCCAAGGCCCCTCCCGCCCTCGGCTCGCAGGTGAAGTCGAGCGAAAGCGACGTCAAGAAGAAGTAATTGGCGCAGAGTGACGCCAATCATCATCGCTGCCGCCGCTGACGGCAGCGATGTTCGCGCGCGCCAGGCCGCGCCCCGCAGAACATTGCGATCTCCACGGAAGACCGGGCATTTTAACACCACCAGTGATGGAGCGGCGGGCATTCGTCACGCCCGGCTTGCGACTCACACGCAGCAATTCCTTTACATTTCGTCCTACCGGCACGGCGGAGGGTCTCCCGGCGCTTTCCTGCTGCCCGGCATCCGGACCTTTTTTGGTATTTGGTTAAACGACCGCCCGGCGCGATGCGCCATTTCGAAACTGATTAAAGTTTTTAATCATGTTCTGAATGAGGCTGCGCGGCCTCAGGTTGCATACGTTTTTAGCGCATAAATTGTGCTAAAAAAGCAACTTTTTGTAAAGTGCGCACTGAATTGCAACCTTATTGACAGGTGCTTTCCGGCTTGCTCGAAAGCTGACCGGCCGCCCGTTTTGCGCGGCGGCATGCACAGTATTTCCTTTTTAAGCAATTGAAAAAGCAGGGTGAGCTTTTAACAATGATGACGAACATCACATACCGGTCAAACGCCGGATCCGCGGCGCGGCGCCTCCTGGAAACCTCGGCGCTGACGCTGGTCTTCTCCGCCGGATTGCTGGCAGCAGGAATGGGCGCGGCACGCGCGGGCGCCATCGATAACGGCTATGGCAGCAGCCAGCCGATCAACATCATTTATCCACAAATGGGCGAAGGCCGCAGCGCCGGCATCAGCGGCAATGGAAAGGTTGTCGTCGGTCAAATAAATACCAACGGCTCGGCCGCGCCGCATGCCTTCAGTTGGGGAATCAACGATGAATGGACGTTTCTGGATGGGCTTCCCGTCGTATCGTTCGTGTCGACGGTTTCGTACACCACGGCTCTCGCCGTCAACTATGATGGCTCGGTCATCGTCGGCACGTCTTCAGAGGGCGGCGGCCGGCAACATGCTGTACGCTGGACGAACGGCACTCCTGAAGAACTCACTGGTGTAACCGATGCGGTCAATACTGTCGCAACCGGCCTCAGCCGAACCGGCTCTGTGATCGTCGGATACAACGAATTTGATAGCAGTCCCAGCACCAGCCAGGGCATTCGTTGGGAGGGTACCGACATGCGGACTCTCGCCGGACTGAATGGCAGCGAGATGTCGAAAGCCTTTGGCGTGAGCGGTGATGGTAGCGTCATTGTTGGTGAAGCCCAAGATGGCAACAATCCCGGCAACAGGTATGCCGTGCGATGGACCGACCAAGGCACAGAGGTCCACGATCTTGGCAGTTTGCTCAGCGGAAACGGAGTGTGGTCCACTGCATCCGCTGTCAGCAGCAATGGTTCTGTTATCGTCGGTTCCTTTGGGCAGGACTCGGGCACCACTCACGCCTTCCGGTGGACTGCCCAAGGCACGGCGGATATCGACAACCGTGGCAGCGAGGCTTATTCCGTTGCCAATGCCGTCAGCGGCGACGGGTCGGTGATCGTCGGTCAGCTTCGGCAGGGGGCCGCCGATCGCGCGTTCCGGTGGGCCAATGGTCAAATGCAAACAGTCGAGGATTGGCTTGAAGACAATGGTGTCGAGCTCGGTGGCAGTGATTTCACCACGACGGCGACCGGCGTTTCCGAAGATGGCAAGGTAATCGTCGGCGATGCCGAGAACGGCCATATGTTCATTGCCCGTGCAATCACTTCGGGCGACACCGACACGCCCGGCCCCACCTCCGGCATCATCGACGTCCAGCAATACAACACCACCCTCGTTGCCAAGCCCTCCGCACAGGTCGGTCTCGGCTATGCCAACACCGTTCTCCAGGGTGCTCACGGTGAGCCGATGCGCGATCTGCTCGGTCTCGGCCAGCGTTCCGTCGCCTTCACCTCCGACATCGGCTATGACGACAGCCGCGTTTCGAACGGCGGCGTCGGCATCGGCGACGTGACCTTCGGTTACGGTCTTGCGGAAGGCGTCACCGCCCGCTTTGCCGGCGGCGGTCTCTACACCAAGCAGGATATCGAGACCGGCGGCGACTTCCATCAGGCGGCCTTCTACATGTCGCCGGAAGCCACCATCGCGCTTGGCAGCAGCAACGTCTATGCGACGATCGGCGGCTACTATTCGACTGGCCGGATGAACATCCACCGCGGCTATATGAATGGCGCGGCGATGGACTTCTCGCATGGCGAAACCGACGTCGATACCTACGGCGCCAAGATCCGCTTCGACTGGTTGAACGCTGCGACGATCGCAGGCACCAAGCTGACGCCCTATGCCAGCCTGACCTACGCTCACTCGCATATGGACGGCTACACGGAAGAGGGCGGCTCCTTCCCGTCGGCCTTCGATTCCGTCAACGACCACTCGACGGTTGCCCGCATCGGCGTCGATTTCATCCATGACGTGACAGACACCGTCCGCCTGACGGCCCGCGCCGAAGCCGACTACCGCTTCGAGAAGACCACGGCGGGCACCAGCGGCCAGATCGTCGGCCTTTCGGCCTTCGAATTCGACGGCGAAGACGTCAAGCAGCTCTGGCTGCGCGGCGCCATCGGCACCGAGTTCGACGTCGCAGGCGGCACCGCTTCACTCGGCATCAACGTCACCACCGAAGGCGACGATCCGAACGTCTGGCTGCGCTCAGGCTGGAACGTCAAGTTCTGATCTGTGGCTCGATAGTCCTGGACAAGACACACCCGGCGTCATCGGCGCCGGGTGTTTTCGTTTGCGGCTGCACGCGATAAGCGCCGCGCCGCCGGACCATTTTTGGGCACAAGCCTAAAAGCGGCGCCTTGGCGCTGGTCAATCCAAATTGCGTTAATGCTAAAGCGTTATGGCTTGTTGCCCCAATTTCCAAAGAGGACACTACCCATGAAAATCTTGCTTGCAGGCGTCGTTCTGGCCGCATTGCTGCCCGGCATCAGCCAGGCCAAAACGCTTGAATTTCCAAGCGACGCGCCGATCGCCGAAATTGCCATCCCCGACGCCTGGAACCCTGAAGAGACCGATACCGGCATCCAGGCGACCTCGGCAGACTCTGCAATCTACCTCTCGATCGACATTGCCGACGAGAAGACGACCGACAAGGTGATCGACGATGCCGTCGCCTTCCTTGAAAAGAACGGCGTCAAGATCGACGGTTCGACCCAGAAGAAGTCCGATGAGCAGATCAACGGCATGGACATGACCAATTTCGACTGGACCGGCAAGGACGACGACGGCGCCGTCAATGTCGGCCTGTCGCTGCTCTCGCCGAAAGCCGGAAAGCTGCTGGTCATCACCTATTGGGGCTCCCAGGGCACCCAGGAAGCGCATGCTTCCGAACTGCAGGGTATCATCAGCTCGCTGAAGGCTGCTGAGTAAGTGCGACAGGCGGATGCTTCTCTATGGAGCATCCGCCTGTTCCAGACGGCATCAGGCAACCGCCTGAAACGGCATCGCCTTGATCTCGGTGACATCCCGCTTCGGCGGCGTGCCGAAGGTGCGGGCATATTCGCGGCTGAACTGCGAGGCGCTTTCATAGCCCACTTCGTAGGCCGCCGTCGCAACGCTGGCGCCATCCGCCACCATCAGCCGCCGCGCTTCGAGCAGGCGCAGGTTCTTCTGGTATTGCAGCGGCGTCATCGCCGTCATCTCCTTGAAATGCTGATGGAAGGACGAAGGGCTCATGCGGGCTGCTGCCGCCAGCTGCTCGATGCGCATGGGCGTTGTGAAATTGTCGCGCAGCAGGTTGATGGCATCGGTCATCCGCCTTGCGTGGCTGCCGGGCAGTGCCAGCTTGCAGACCTCGCGGCCGTTCGGCCCCGTCAGCAGCCAGTAGCAGATCTCGCGCATGATCGCCGGATAGAGCACCGGGATCGCCTTCGGCGTCTCCGTCAGCCGCACGAGGCGCAGCACGCAATCGGCCAGCACGCCGTCGAAATCCTGTACGAACACTCCGGCCGCGCCTTCGCCGGCCGGGCGCGGCGGCTCTTCCATCGCCTCCATCACCTCGCGCAGGATCGCCACATCGAAATCGATGTTGAGGCCGATATAGGGTGCCTCCTTGCTGGCTTGCGTGATCTGCCCGAGCGCCGGCACTTCGAAGGTTACCACCAGCGACTGCATCTCGTGATAATCGAACACCCGGTCGCCGACCATGATCTGCTTGGCGCCCTGCACGACAACGCAGATCGTCGGCCGGTAGATCATGTGGCGCGGCATGACAGGCTGGCTGACGCGCGAGACGGAGAGTGCAGGGACCGGCGTCTGGAAGCGTCCCTCGGCATCGCCCGCGAGACGGTCGATATAATCGAGAATGGCATGTCTCAAGGGTGTCAGCATGGAAAGAAACTCCTTGCCTGAAGGTATGCGCCACAGAGGCGCCTCCCGCAACTGGCTTGGAGGAATAGGCAAGAAATTCGAGAGTTCCGGCATCAACAGAAAGCCGTTTCGGGCCTACCGTCAGAGCATCCCATCCAACAGAGGAATGCGAAGATGCCCAGCGAAACGCAAGTGAATTCAAAGCACAAGATCGCAATCGTCACCGGCGGCAGCCGCGGTCTCGGCCGCAATACCATCGTCAACCTGGCAAGGCGCGGCGTCGATGTGATCTTCACCTACCGTGCAAATCGGGCAGAAGCCGATGCTGCCGTTGCCGAGATCGAGGCGCTCGGCGCCAGGGCTTTCACCTTCCAGCTGGATACCGGCCGCGTAAGCGATTTCAACGCCTTCGTCGAACAGGTGAAAGAAACGTTGCAGACCCTTGGAACCGATCGTTTCGACTATCTCGTCAACAATGCCGGCAACAGCTATCACGCGCCGATATCAGAGACGACGGAGGAGGCCTTCGATGAGCTCGTCAATATCCACTTCAAGGGCGTCTATTTCCTGACGCAGAAGCTGCTGCCGCTGATGAATGACGGCGGCCGCATCATCAATATCTCCAGCGGCCTTGCCCGCTTCACCGTGCCCGGCATTTCCGCTTACGCCTCGGTGAAGGGCGCCATCGAGGTCTTCACCCGCTATCTCGCCAAGGAACTCGGCCCCCGCCGCATCACCGCCAACACGGTCGCTCCCGGCGCCGTCCAGACCGATTTCAGCGGTGGCGTCGTTCGCGACAACCCGACCTATAACAAGATGGTCTCCGATACGACGGCGCTCGGGCGCCCGGGCCTGCCCGACGATCTCGGCCCGATGATCGCCTCGCTGCTCTCTGACGACAACCGCTGGGTCAACGGCCAGCGCATCGAAGTCTCCGGCGGCGCTAATCTCTGACATCAAGGCGCGTGGCTGTGGCTAGCCACTCAGCCGCGCGCCGCCCACAGCAGCCCGCGCCGCAGGATCTCGCGCATATCTGTGTGCTCGTATTCGGCCGCGATATGGCCGAGGGCCGAGTAGAAGACGCGGCCCTGTCCGAAATGCCGCTTGAAGACGACCGGCATCACCACATTGCGCGCCGCTTCGTCGTGCTCGCCGCTGAAGGTCGTCGTCGCCAGGACTTCGACGGTCGGGTCGTAGTGCAGGTAATATTGCTCAGAGCGATAGTCGAAGTCGGGAATGCCCTCTACGATGGGATCGTTCTGCTTGGTGATGTTGACGCGGAAATCGATGATATTTCCGGGGTGCGAAACCCAGGTGACGCCGGAGACATAGCGGAAGGGCGCGCTTTCTTTGAAGGAAGTCGCCAGCGCCCCATGCGGCCCGCCGAGCCCCAGCCCACCGCGCACCGCCTCGACCAGCGCATCGGCATGCGCCTTTTCCAGCCTCTCGCCTGTAATGATGGGCACCAGCAGATCGGCTTTGGCGATATCGGGTGAGCCTAAGATGCCTAGATCGCCGGTCACCTCAGTGGAAAAGCCGTTCTTCCGCAGGATGTCGCCGACCACACCGGCGCATTCTTCCGGTTCGTGTCCCTTCCATCCGCCCCAGACGACGATTGCCTTGCGCATTCCTCCACTCCCATGCTGATTCCGCAAAATTCCAGGGCAACATAGGGCGAAGATCGTCTGATGTCAGGCCGGAGGATTGGCCCAGCCGCGCATCCATTCCTCGCGCAGCCGGTCGCCATCGCCGCGGAAGAAAGCAGCCGCGCTCTCGCAATGCTCCACACGGTCGCTGCGGAAATTGCGGATCGCCTGTCTGAGCTCGCACCAGCCGACGATATTGGCGTATTGCGAATAATAGATCAGCGCGATTGGCCGGATGATGCGCTCGGTGGCGCGGCCCAGTTCGTCGCGATAGTCGAGCGACAGTTTCTCCTCGTCGCGGATTGCCCGCCTGACCATGCCGAGATCGAAACCGGCAGGCGGCTGCGCCACCGAGCCCCACGCATAGAGCGCCTTGTTCTCCATCGCCTGCCGGAGTGGACCGGGAACGGCGCCTGATATCTTCTGGTTCACCCGCCGCGCCGCCTGTTTCAGTTCGCTGTCGCCGGTGCGGTCGAGCAGCGCGAGCGACAGCACGATCGCCTCCATCTCCTCGATCGAAAACATCAGCGGCGGCAGGTCGAAACCTGGGCGCATGATATAGCCGATGCCGCGCCCGCCCTCGATCGGCACGCGCATCGCCTGGAGGGCAGCGATATCGCGGTAGATCGACCGGACCGTCACCTCCAGCTGGTCGGCCATCGCCTGCGCCGTCATCGGCTTCCTGGAAAGCCGGAGGATCTGGATGATCTCGAAAAGCCGCGATGCCTTGCGCATTTTTGCCCGCTCGTTGAAACGCTCCTGACAATACACTGTCAGTTGCCCTTGCGTATAGCCGTTGCTTATCGGTTTGAAATCAAAAGCGGAGAGCGAAATTCTGCCGCCAAACAGCAAACGGGCAACTGACATGACATACAGCGAAAACCTCTGGCTCTATTTCACGCTTCTCTTCGGCATCATCATCGTGCCCGGCATGGACATGCTCTTCGTGCTCGCCAATTCGCTGACCGGCGGCCGGGCGCGGGGCATGGCGGCGACGGCGGGCATCATGGCGGGCGGGGCGGTGCATTCCTTATACGGCGCAATCGGCGTCGGCATTCTCGCCAGCCTGCTGCCATCGCTCTTCGCGCCGCTGCTTTTCATCGGCGCCGCCTACATGGTCTGGATCGGTTTCACGCTGATCCGCAGCTCGATCACCGTCAACGAGGTCGGCGACGGTGCCGTGCGCACCGATTGGCGCGCCTTCCGCCAGGGCGCCATTACCTGTCTGATCAATCCCAAGGCCTATCTCTTCATGCTCGCCGTCTATCCGCAATTCCTGAAGCCGGTCTACGGGCCGATCTGGGTGCAGGGCGTGATCATGGGCCTGATGACGCTCGCCACCCAGTTCGCCATCTACGGCGCCGTTGCCTTTACCGCCGACCGCAGCCGCACCCTCTTGATCGCCAATCCCGGCGTCACCATCATGGTCGGCCGCGTTGCCGGAGCACTGCTGATCATCGTTGCGGTCCTGACGGCGTGGCACGGCTGGGAAACGGAAGTACAATTCTCCGGCGCCGGCAATTGAGCTATGATCTGATTCTGGCGCGGCCCGTGCCTCCCCCCTCCGAAGGGAAAGTATCGATCATGCAGGGCATATGATCATCGAACCCACTGTCCGGGCACGACGCATAAGGAGGGAGTGCAGCCATTGCCCGCATCAGGAGGTTTATGATGAAACTGTCTGCACCTGTCTATCGCCTGAAACGAAAGGCAAAGCTCCTCTCCCGCGAGGAGAACATCCCCCTGCACGAAGCACTCGACCGGATCGCCGCCAGGGAAGGCTTTTCGGGCTGGAGCCTGTTATCCGCGCGATTGGCGGAGGCCATGCCGGCAAGCGAACTCTTCGCCCGCCTCAGCCCCGGTGATCTCGTTCTCCTCGGCGCGCGTCCCGGCCACGGCAAGACGCTGATAAGCCTGGAGCTTGCCGTCGAGGCGATGAAATCGGGCCACCGCAGTGCCTTCTTGACGCTGGAATATACGGGGAGGGACGTCCTCGACCGCTTCCGCATGATCGGTGCCGATTGGGAGCGCTACAAGGCGCTCTTCGAGTTCGATACGTCGGAGGCGATCAGTGCCGACTACATCGCCGGCCGCCTGTCATCCGCCGCGCGTGGCACGCTCGTGGTCATCGACTACCTGCAGATTCTCGACCAGCGGCGGGACAAGCCGGATCTGATGACGCAGGTGCGGACGCTGAAGGCTTTCGCGCAGGAAAGAGGCCTCATCATCGTCTTCATCTCGCAGATCGACCGCTCCTACGATCCGGCGGTGAAGCCGTGCCCTGATATGACCGATATCCGGTTGCCGAACCCGCTGGATCTCGGCCTGTTTAACAAGGCATGCTTCGTAAACAACGGGGCGATCGAGTTCCGGGCGGCTTAGCACTATCTCCCTATGTGCCCGCAGCCCCCTCATCCGCCCTGCGGGCACCTTCTCCCCTCGGGGAGAAGGTGGCGGTAGCCGGATGAGGGGGCCACCGACGCCAACGTCGCGCAATTTCGCTAGCTCCCTACCAATTTGAAATCCCTGTCATATCACCCAATTGTTACTTCGCGGCTCCGAGAAACTTGCCATCATGCGGCCGCGAATAAGAGGCGCCGGGATTCTAAGCCCTCGGTATCCAAGAGGAGTCTGCAATATGAAATTCAAAGCGATAGCGGCGGCTGTCATGGTTGCCGGAATGGCGGCCACGGCGGTCTTTGCTCAGGACGGCACGCATGAAGCGCGTGAAGCCATGATGAAGAAGATCGGCGGTTCCGTCGGCGCCATGTCGGCCATTGCCAAGGGCGAGAAGCCCTACGATGCCGAAGCCATCAAGGCGGCGCTGACCACCATTTCGGAAACCGCCAAGGCTTTCCCCGACCAGTTCAAGCCCGGCACCGAGCAGGGCGACAAGGAAGCCAGCCCGAAGATCTGGGAAAACATGGCGGACTTCAAGGCGCGCGCCGACAAGCTCAGCACCGACGCCGATACGATCCTCGCCCAGCTTCCGGCAGATTCCGCCGGTGTCGGTGGTGCGCTGAAGACCCTCGGCGCCAATTGCGGCGGCTGTCATCAGGCCTACCGCCTGAAAGAATAGCGGTAGGCCTTTCCCATCCTTGAAGCTTTCGGTCCGTTCCCGCCTTGCCGCGGGTGCGGGCCGGTTTATGTTTAGATGCAGTGATTGCGAAAAGGGGAGCGGCAGATGGTCCGCAGGTTCATCCGGTTCTTGCTCTGTCTGATCGGCGTCGCCGTTCTCGGTGGCGCCGCTTTCTATTTCATCACCGCCCCCAATCCGCTGCCCGAGAGCCACTGGGCCGGTCTCGGCGAAGCTGATATCAAGAATGGCGAAATGGTCTTCTGGGCCGGCGGCTGCGTCAGCTGTCATGCGGCACCCGGTTCGCAGGGCGATGCCAAGCTCGCGCTCGCAGGCGGCCTGGCACTGAAGAGCCCCTTCGGAACCTTCCACGTTCCCAATATCTCCCCGGATGAGAAGGCCGGTATCGGCGCCTGGACGCTGGCGCAATTCGGCAACGCCATGAAGCGCGGCGTCGGCCCGCAGGGTCAGCATCTCTATCCGTCCTTCCCTTACGGCTCCTATGCGCGCATCAGCGACAAGGATGTCGTCGACCTCTTCGGCTACATCAAGACCCTGCCGAAAAGCGAAAACGTCGCGCCGCCGCACGAACTGCCGTTCCCCTACAATATCCGCCTGGCGCTCGGCGGCTGGAAGTTCCTGTATTTCAACGATCAGCCCCGCGTCGTGCTCGCCAATGCCGACGACAAGCTGAGGCGCGGCCAATATCTCGTCGAAGGCCCCGGCCATTGCGGCGAATGCCACACCCCGCGCGACGCGCTCGGCGGCTTCAAGCCCGACATGTGGCTGGCAGGCGCCCCGAATCCCGAAGGCGAGGGACGCATCCCCAACATCACCCCCGGCGGCCAGGATATCGGCAACTGGAGCGAGGCCGACATCGCCAACTACCTCGAAACCGGCTTCACCCCCGACTTCGACTCCGCCGGCGGCTCGATGACCGAGGTCCAGCAGAACATCGCACATCTGCCGAAGAGCGACATCGAGGCGATCGCCGCCTATCTGAAGGCAGTGCCGAAGCGATAACGCTTGCAAAAAATGCTAGCACCGCTATCTTGCCACGAGATGAATGGGCGCCACAAACGGACATTGCAGTCAGTCTTTCGCGATCCGGTGTCCGGCTCGATCGTGTGGGATGACATCGAAAGCCTGTTGCTGGCTGCCGGTTGCGTCATTGTCGAAGGAAGCGGCTCGCGCGTGCGGTTCGAAAAGGACGGCAAACTGGCTTTCTTCCATCGCCCGCATCCGGAAAAGGAAGCCAAGCGCTACCAAGTGAGGGATGCCAGGCGCTTCCTGCAGTCATTGGGAGTTGAGCCATGAATGTGATGAGTTACAAGGGTTATGCTGCGCGCATCGAATTCGATGCCGAAGATGAAATCTTCTTCGGCAATATCGCCGGAATTTCCGATGTCATCGGCTTCCATGCCAACACCGTCGAAGACCTGAAAAGCGCCTTTCACGAGGCCGTCGACGACTATCTCGAGACCTGCCGCAAGATCGGCAAGGAGCCGCAGAAGAGTTTCTCCGGCAAGATGATGTTCCGCGTCGATCCGGATGTGCACGCCCGCGCCGCAAGGGCGGCCGAATTGGCAGGCAAGAGCCTGAACCAGTGGGCGGAAGAAGTGCTGGCGAGCGCAGCGGATAAGTCAGCGGCTTGATTTTGTTATTGGACGTCAAGACGTGTCTCAACTTCCCTTGTTCTCGTGACGGGCACAGGAATTAGCGCAGTGAGATAGCACGCAGCCTACATCCCCAGCTGCCTCTCAATCGCCGCCTTGTCGATCACCGACCAGACTTCACGCACCTTTTCATCCTCGAACCGGTAGAACACGTTCTCCGCAAAGGTGAGGCGCCGGCCGTTGACCGGCAATCCCATGAATATCCCAACGGGCGTGCAATCGAAGGCCAGGCGGGCGGCGATATAAGGCGGATCGGCGGCGAGCAGTTCGATGGTGAAGCGAAGGTCGGGGATTTCGCGATAGTCGTTCTCCAGCATGGCGCGATAGCCGGCCACGCCGAGCGGCCGGCCATTGTGTTGGGCATCGGGATGGACGAAGGCGTCGAGCTGCGGCCAATCCTGTGCATTCAGGCAGTCGATGTATTGGCGGTAAATCTCTTCCAGCTTGTCTTTTGTCACAGCGGTACCATTCCTTGTCTGCCGCCAACCCTCTCCGATCGAGTTAATCCGAAAGGAGTATAGCGGTTCCATATCTCTTCCGTGCGTGATGCTGCCCGGACGAGGTTGCAGGTGAATATACAGTCGCGCCATGGTTATATTTAAGTTTAAAAAGTATTATTCCATCCAGCGAGAACAAATAAATGCCGCATTGCAGCACAATTGTTTCCGTGCTGCCCGATGCTTGCCGCCTTGGCGAGATCTCATCCGTGACTGACTGAAGAACGCTCTGGTCTTCCGTAAGAAAAGGATAGTTGAATGCACGGCATATCTGTCTCCCGGAATAATGATCTTGAAGCCGTCGCCCGCAAAGGCGGCAAGCTGCGCCGCATGGCGGTGCGCATCCCGACCTATCTTGCCGATGTCAGGGAGAACCCGGCCTGGCTGCCGATGTTCCTGCTGGCGCGCACCATTCCAGGCCGCCGCGCCCATTGGCTGACGGCAAGGCGCGTCAATGACGGGGAACAGGCGCTGCCGTCGATGTTCGAGGGAGCCGATGTGGAAACTGTCGTTGCCAGCCTCAGGGGCGAGGGGCTGTTCTCGGGGCTCGTGCTGCCGGAGGGCATTCATCGGCAGATCGCGCGCTTTGCTGCGGAGACGCCGTGCTTCGGCAATTTCGATCGCCGCATGGAATTCCTGGCGCCTGAGCACCGCGATGCCGAAAAACGCTTCGGCCGCCCGCTGCTCAGCGGTCACCATTTCGAGCGGGTTCTGGATTGCGATGCCGTGCTTGCTGTCCAGCGCGATCCGCTGCTGTCGGCGGTCGCGAGGCAATATCTCGGCGCCCAGGCGCAGCTCATCACCACCCGCATCTGGTGGAGCTTCCCGACCGAAGCCAGCGAAGCCGATCGCAGCCTCGCCTCGCTCGACAAATATCACTTTGATCTCGACGACTGGCGGATGCTGAAGTTCTTCTTCTATCTCGTCGATGTCGACGAGGGCACCGGCCCGCATGTCTATGTCAGGGGCAGCCACAGAAGGCGTAGCGTCAGGCATCAGCTGACCCTGCTGGTCGGTCATCCTGCCGATGAAATCCTGGATTACTATGGCAGCGATAGCGCCGTGACGCTGACCGGCAAGGCCGGGCAGGGCTTCGTCGAGGATCCCTTCGGCTTCCACATGGGCACGGTGCCTGTCACCGCGCCCCGGCTGATGATGGAGGTCGGCTTTGGCGTCTCCAAGCCATCCCGGCGCCGCTTCCACGGCGAGCCGGTGATCCGCTGAAACGCCTGAAGGCGCTCAGGCGAGCGCCTGCATATAGCGCATGCCGGTCACCGGGCGCGCTGTGAAATCCATGTACTGGTAGAAACGATGGGCCTGGATATTGCCGGTCGCGGCGCTGACCGAAAGGTAGTCGCAGCCCGCACCCTTTGCCGTCTCGCGGGCGCGGTTGACGAGATGCTGGCCGATGCCGTGGCCGCGATGGCCGTCGCGCACGAAGAGATGGTGCAGATCCATGCCGCGCTTGCCTTCCTGGGCGCGATAGAGCGGGCAGAGGATCGCGTAGCCGATCAGGCCTTCATCGGTTTCCGCCACCAGCGCGGTGATCCACGGCACGGTGCCGAACAGGTCACTCTCCAGCTGTTCCATTGTCGATGCCGAGGCATCGCCATGGTGGATGGCAAGCAGGTTGATCATGTCGTTGAGTTCGGGCAGATCGCGCGGCTTGGCCGTGCGGATGGTCACCACCGGCGGGCGGATCAGCGAAATTTCACGGTCTTCGATTTCAATCATGGCCTTCGCGTCCTTGTGTGTTTCTGCCGTCAGGACGCTGCTGATACAACAAAGCCGCCTGACGGCGGCTTGTTGACAATATGATCTGTCGGGCCGCCCTCTAGAGGTACAGCCAAAAGTACGAGCGGTTGATGTGCGCGTTCTGGATCATGGGATGATAGATTCTCCAGAACGGAAACTTTGTCAATGGCACTTCGGGCAGCCTTTGGAGGTATGTCTCCAATTAGCAGAAGGCATAGATCAGCCCGGCGATTGCCGCGATGCAGATCACCGTCAGCGCCCCGCGCTCGATCCGCCCGCTCATCGCGGCCACCATGCGGCAAGCGATGAAAGGCTGAAGATCAAGACGACAAGCGCCATGATCGCGCACCATCCAAGGATCCGGCGGACGGCCGGTGGAGTGCGCAGCAGATAGGTTTTCAATCCGGCCGGAGGCCGCGCCATGGTCTCAGCGGACGTCACATCCGGCCGTTCGTTTACCGTATTCGCCATATGGGCGACCTCGCAATGCCGCTCAATGTCAGCCGTTGCATCCCCATGAAAGTGCGCCCGAGTGGATGCTACACCGGCAACCCTGTTCTGGCTTTTGCATTTGACATGTCAGTGAAGATAACCGCGCCCGATGCTTCGCGAACCGCAGGAGCGCGCCCGTGGATGGCCAAGGCAAGTTTGACAAAAGCTATGGATGCAAAGGTCCTCGCAACGATCCCGCGACGGATTCTCTCACCAAGTGGCCCTGATGAAAAACGAGAAGATTTTTGTTACCCGACCCAGCTTGCCGCCACTGGAAGAATTCATTCCATCGCTGGAGAAGATATGGGACAGCAAGATCCTGACGAATGGCGGGCCGTTCCACCAGGAGCTTGAAGAGCGCCTCGCGGAACATCTTGGTGTCGGGTATGTGAGCCTGTTTGCCAACGGCACGATGGCCTTGCTGACCGCGCTTCAGGCATTGCGCATCACCGGCGAGGTGATCACCACTCCGTATTCGTTCGTCGCCACCTCGCACTCGCTTCTGTGGAACGGCATCCAGCCCGTCTTCGTCGATATCGACCCTGTCACGCTCAACATCGATCCGGCACGCATCGAAGGCGCCATCACCCAGCACACGACGGCGATCATGCCGGTTCATTGCTACGGCCATCCCTGCGATGTCGATGCGATCCAGCGCATCGCCGACAACTACAATCTCAAGGTCATCTATGACGCCGCCCATGCGTTCGGCGTCAAAGACCATCGCGGCAGCGTCCTGAACTATGGCGACCTTTCCGTCGTCAGCTTCCACGCGACCAAGGTCTTCAACACGTTCGAGGGCGGCGCCATCGTCTCTCCCGACGCCAAGACCAAGGCACGGATCGACAATCTGAAGAATTTCGGCCATGTCGGCGAAGTGACGGTCGTGGCACCCGGCACGAACGGAAAGATGAGCGAATTCAATGCAGCGCTCGGCGTTCTGCAGCTGAAATATGTCGATGTCGCAATCGAGGCCCGTTCCCGGATTGATGCCGCTTATCGCGAACAGCTTGCAGGCATCAAGGGTATCCATTGCCTTGGCGCATCAACGGAAACGGTCGCCAACTATTCCTATTTCCCGGTCCTCATCCGTCCGGATTTCCCGATGTCGCGCGACGATGTCTACGACCGGCTCAAGGATCTCGGCATTCATGCGCGGCGCTATTTCTACCCGCTGATCTCAAGCTATCCGATGTATCGTAGCCTGCCATCCGCCGGCACCGGCAATCTTCCGGTTGCGACGGAAGCTGCGTCCCAGGTGCTGTGCCTGCCGATCTACCCGGATCTGGAGATGGCGACGGTGGAGAAGATCACCGATTTCCTGCGCTCGGCATAACCGCCCTTGCTTGATTAGCCTCTGTCCAGCATCGCCTTCTCATGGTCGAGAAAGGCGCGGCTGCGTGGCTTCAGGGGGCGGGCCGGATTGCCGGCATAGATCATGAATGGGTCGAGGCTCTTGTTGACGAGTGTCATCGCGCCGGCAGCGGCGCCTTCGCCGATCGTCACGCCGGGAAGAACGACCGCGCCGGTGCCGATGATTGCATGGCGGCCGATCGTCACCCCTTTGGAAATGACGTTGGTGAAATCGGCAGGAACCGTCGGGTTGGTCAGCCATTCGCCGCTATAGTCGTCGCTTCGGGCATAGATCGAAACGCGTGCCGACAATCCGCTGAAGCTCTGCATGGTAATCCGCGCGTCACCCTTGCCGCCATGCAGAGTGCAGTGGCTGGCGATGTGGATATAGTCCTGCAGCACGATCTCGCCGCTGAGAATGGAGAAGTCGTCGATCCGCACGTGATCTCCGAGGCTGATCGCCGGGGCGCCATAGATGCGGGCAAATCTGCTGACCTTGCAGTTCTTGCCGAACGCTTTCAGGCCCAGCGCATGCAGCTCGTCATGTGACAAAAAGCTATCGGTCATCGCAAATACCCCCATCCCGATCGTCAGATCCAAATTGCCGTCATGTCTAACCGATTCGACGCGTGGCCGCGGCATACCCGTGGGATTTCACATTTTTGCATGACATTCGAATCGGCTAGTGTCGAAGCTGTAGGCCATGCAGCGCCGGGCTTTTGCGGCTCGCATGCGGGTTCAAAGTGAAATTCATCATGGCTGCCGAAATCCGGTTTCGGCCTTAATTTGAGAGCGAAGTCATTCATGAAATTTGTTGCGCTTATCGGACTGATAGACGAGGCCGATTGCATCGGCACTTGCATCGACTATCACCTTGCGATCGGCTTCGACCATATTGTCGTCACCGATATCGGATCGACGGACGGCAGTATCGAGATCGTCGAGGATCGCATCGCGGCCACCTCGCGCGTCTCCCTGCTGCACGCGGGCCTCGATCTCCGCAGCACCAACTGGCCCGGACGGATGCTGGAATTTGCCGTTACCGAGCTCAAGCCCGACTATGTGGCGCATATCGATCCCGATGAATTCTGGATCCCCTATGGCGGAACGCTGGCGTCGCTGCGCGATCCCGGCCAGGCCGATGTGATGAGTGTGCGGCGTTACAATGCCGTCCAGAATGTCGATGAGGTCGTCAACGGCCGCCAGCTCGATCCGGCGCGGTTCCGCGAGCAGATCGTCTATATCGAACGCGCGCCTGTCGATGCCAACAGCCCGATCGGCACGCCGATCTATTCGGGCGCCATCGGTCCCAAGGTCATGCACCGGGGTGTCGGCGCGCAGCTTTCACTCGGCCATCACTCCGTTGCCAGCCCGCAGCTGAAGACGCAGGTTGTTCCGGAAGATCTTCTGATCCTTCATTTTCCGATCTCGAGCTATGCCAAGTTCGAGCAGAAATACCGGAATGCGGCCGCGACGCTTGCGGCAAATCCGCAAATGCACCCGACCGCCGCCTGGCATTGGCGCCGCCTGGCCAAGGCGATCGAGCACGGCACGCTTGACGAAGAATATCGCCACCAGCTCTTCAACACGGAGCAGATCGAACGCCTTTCGACATTGGGCCGGGTCGGTCCTCTGGAAGGCGTGTTCGCCCGTCGCGCATAGCTGACGCTCTGCACTGCCGGCGGCCCTGTCATCCGGGCCGCCGGTTGTGATCATCACAGGTCAGGCAATGCGCAACGCCCGCCCGCACAGCCGTCCTCTGCGTCTGCAGGCAACGTCGCCGTGACCGGAATGGGTGCCGCCAGCGCCATGGCGATCCGGGCGCCGACGGCCATGTCGTCTTCGACACCGAAGGCGTGATGCAGGATGGTGCCGTCGCGGCCGATGAGCACGGAGGAGGGCGTGCCGCGCAATCCGTAGCGGCGCATCGTCACCGGAATGTCCGACTGGCCATCCGCCAGGTCGACGCCGATCGGCGAGGTCAGGCGGTACTCGTGGATGAAGGCCTTCAGCGTCACCGGGGTCATCGCCTCGTGATGCTCGAAGACGGTGTGCAGGCCGATGACCTGCAGATCCGTGTGGCCGAAGAGCCGTTCGATGCGGCGCACCTGCGGCAGGCTTTCGGCAACGCAGCCCGGGCAGAGAAGCTGGAAGCTGTGGAGATAGATAACCCGTCCGCGCAAGCCTTCGAGGGTGAGCGGCGTTTCGGTATTGAACCATTGGCTGACGGCGAGTTCCGGCGCCTTGATGGCCGTTTCGTTCGGCATTGCTTTGATCCTTTCGTGAGCCGGCCACCCCGGCGCGGTTGCAAACGGCGCATTGAGGGGAGTAAGGCTGGGCGGCTTTCTCTTTTCCATTTGCCTGGAGAGAGGAACATGCCGGTCCGCCGATGGCAGTTGGCGGACCGGCGCCCCCGTTTATTTGGCGGGCATGACCTTGCCGGGAAGGCTGAGATTGCCCGAGGCGACCTTGAAGACATTGTCGACGCAGAGCAGCGGCGAATGCAGGTTGCCGTTGATCTTCAGTCCGGCCGTGACGCCGTCATAGGATGCGCCCGTGATGCCGCCGATCAGCGACAGCGGGATGGTGACATCGACGGTATCGCCCTTGAGCGCGGTCGGATAGTCCGGGCTGTCGATCAAAAGCGGCACGCGGGGCCAGGTGGCCGGCAGCTTCGGCTTGCTGCCTTCAGGAATGTCGCTGACCTTCAGTCCGCCGGCGCAGGCCTTGTCCTCGTTCAGCACCACCCAATGCGGATGCCAGACGGAGCGGTTCTGCTTGCCATAGGCGGCATCGTCGAAATCCGGATGGAAGGTGACGGCGAGCGCCACGATGCCCTTGTCCTTGTCGAAGCCGATATCGCCGCTGTTGAGCGAGGTCGGCCAGACATAGGCATAGACGCCGGATCCTTCGAACTTGCCCGTTGCGTGGGCTTCTCACTGCCTGCCTCGCCGCGTACGCGGGTCGAGAAGACGGCGCTATCCCCGGTGGTGGTGATCCGCGTCTCCACGATGTCGAACGCGGCCTTCACCTTGCCGTCGGGCTTTGCATCGACGGAGTGGGCTATGGCGAAATTCGGCGCAAGCGCCAGCGTTCCGGCGATCAGCGCGCCGGTCAGTATAGGCCTTAACATGGTCGTTTCCTTTTCTGTTCCTGTTTGCCTGGAGAGGTCTGCCTATCCCTTTTGAAAGGCGTCCCAGGTGGCAGCCCGGGTTGCCGGATCGGCAGTTTCATGTTCGCGGCAATCGACGCGGAAATCGCGTTGGCCGAAGGCCGCATTCACGAAGGCGCAATGATGCGGCTTGGCCGCGTCATCGTGCTGGTAGGGCCGGAAATAGCGGCAGGTGGCGCACATGCGCTGCACCGGTATCGCCTCGGCCTCCTGGAGATGCCGGATCATCTTGATGATCGACATCAGCAAATCTTCCTGTTCCTCAGCGGGCAGCGTGCGTGCCGCCGCCGCAGCCGATCCTTCGGCCGCGCTCGCCTCGGCAAGGATCGCGCGTCCCGCGGCTGTCACCGCCACGGCGGCCGCGCGCTTGTCTCCGGCCGCTGCCGCCTTTTCCGCACAGCCCTTGCGCTCCAGCGCCGCGATCGAATCCGTCGCCGTCGGCTGCGAGACGCCGAGATGGACGGCGATCTCCTTGACCCGCACCGGCTGGTCGCGCCCCGCGAGGTAATCGAGGATCGCCAGCTGCGTCGGCTTCAGGCCGGTCGCTTCGGCGCGAGTCCAGTCGTCGCTGCGCATCGCCACGGCCAGGCGCGCAAGCCCTTCGCTGATGCGATGTGAGATCGGGGTCGGGTCTAATGGCGTTTCCATGATGCTTATATATAGGAGTCCTATATAAATTCAAGATATGCCTGCGTCAGCTTGGCTCTTTCAAGAAAGCTCATTCAATGATAGGGTACCCCCCTATATTAAATCGAGAGCAGAGATGTCCCACACCCAGCACCACAAGAAAAAGCTCATCGCCCGTATCAGCCGCCTGAAGGGCCAGCTCGAGGCCGTCGAGCGGGCATTGGAGGCCGAGCGGCCCTGCGGCGATATCCTGCAGCTGCTGGCCTCGATCCGCGGCGCGCTGAACGGGCTGACCGGCGAGGTGCTGGACGATCACCTGCACGAACACGTCCTGCACGCCGCCGATGAAAAGGCGCGGGCGGAAGCTGTCGAAGAGATTTCGGAAGTGCTGCGGACCTATATCCGCTAGAGACCTGAGGACTGCGCAATGACTGCGAACACGCTTGAACATGACCACGTTTTCCTGGGCGACGATCACGACCGCAACGAACGCCGCATCTGGCTGGTGATCGCGCTCACGGGCGTCATGATGGCCGTCGAAATCGGGGCGGGGACCTATTACGGTTCGATGGCGCTGGTGGCCGACGGCTGGCACATGTCCACGCATGCCAGCGCACTGCTGATCTCGGCCTGCGCCTATCTCTACGCCCGCAGGCAGGCGCATAATCCGCGCTTCACTTTCGGCACCGGCAAACTCGGCGATCTCGCCGGCTTCGCCAGCGCCATCATCCTCGCCATCATTGCCCTGCTGATGGCCTGGGAGAGCTTTCTGCGTATCACCCATCCGGTGCCGATCAGCTTCTCGCAGGCGATAGGCGTGGCCATTGCCGGTCTCGGCGTCAATCTGGTCAGCGCCTGGCTGCTGAGAGGCGAGGGCCATCATCACGACCATGATCACGGTCACCATCACCACGGCGATCACGCCCATCATGGCCACGGTAACCACGGCGCCGACAACAATATGCGCGCCGCCTATATCCACGTCATCGCTGATGCGCTGACCTCGGTGCTTGCCATTGCCGCACTCGCGCTCGGCAGTGTCTACGGCTGGCTATGGCTCGATCCGCTGATGGGCATCGTCGGCGGTGTGATCATCGCCCAATGGTCCTTCGGCTTGATGAAATCCTCCGGTCGTGTGCTGCTCGATGCGATGGAGGAGAACGAGGATCTGCCCGGCGACATTCGAAAGCTGATCGAAACCGGCGGCGACCGCATCACCGACCTGCATGTCTGGCAGGTCGGCCCCGGCCACCATGCGGCAATCGTGGCCCTCGTCAGCCCCGATCCGCAGCCGCCGGAAATCTACAAGGCGAAGCTTCAGACGCTCGGCGAATTGTCGCATGTGACCGTCGAGGTCAGCCGAGCAAGGGTTGCCGCCTGATAACTTTATCGAGGCGGCGGGATCGCGCCACAATCGCTCCTTAATTCTGTCCTCCGGTGATTCTGCCGGAGGATTTCATGCCCATTGCCCTGTCCCGCCGGAGCCTGCTCGTCAGCTCTGCGCTTCTCTATCCCTCGCTGATGCTGGCGCCATCTGCGCGTGCCGATGACGACGATGTCGATCAGCAGCTGGCGGCACTGGAAAAGCGCACCGGCGGCCGTCTCGGTGTTTCGGTCATGGACACCGGCACCAATGTCAGCTTCACCAACCGGGAGACCGAACGGTTCCCGTTGCTCAGCACCTTCAAGGTTCTGGCCGCGGGCATGGTGCTCGCCCGGGTTGACGGCGGCGACGAAAACCTGGAGCGCCGAGTCACTTACGATCAGGACAAGCTCGTCACCTATTCGCCCGAGACGGAAAAGCATGTCGGCGCCGAAGGCATGACCGTCGGCGAGCTCTGCAAGGCGGCGATCACGCTCAGCGACAACACTGCCGGCAACCTGCTGCTCGACAGTCTCGGCGGTCCCGAGGCGCTGACCAAATGGCTGCGCTCCATCGGCGACACGTCGAGCCGTCTGGACCGCATCGAGACCGAGCTCAACGAAGCGAAGAAAGATGATCCGCGCGACACGACGACGCCGGATGCGATGCTCGATACGCTAGGCAACCTGGCGCTTGGCACGGTTCTGTCGGAGCCCTCGCGCCAACAGCTGATCGACTGGATGATCGCCAACACCACGGGCGCTGCGCGCCTGCGGGCCGGCCTGCCGGAAGAGTGGAAAGTGGGCGACAAGACCGGCACAGGCAGCAACGGCTCCGCCGCCGATATCGCCATCATCTGGCCTGAGGAAAGCGCCTCGCCAATCCTCGTCGCTGTCTATGTCGCCGAGGCGACGGCTCCGGTGTCCGAACTCAACGATGTCTTTGCCGAAGTCGCCAAGCTCGCCGCCGGCATGCTGCAATAGTAAAATAATCAAACGCCATCAAAGAGATCGGGCGGAGATGTGAATCTCCGCCCGATCTCTTTGAATCAGAATCTGAAGTCTGAAAGCGGCGCCTACTTGGTCTCGGAACCGCTCTCGGAGGCGCCCTGCGGCACGTCGGCCGCTGCCGTCTTGCCATCGTCGTCGATGCCCGTCAGCTGCTGCTTGATCGCATCGGCGATCTGCTTCTCGATCGCCGCCCGCGCATCCGGATCCATCCCCTTGAGGCTGTCCTCGCTGAGACCCATCTGGTCGAGAATGCTCTTGCGGATATTCTCCGCCGGCGTCATGTCGGCGTAATCGTGAAATTCCTGCAGCAGCGCATCGTGCTTCTGCTTGGCCTCGATATCGGCCTGGCTCTCTTCCTTGATCGTCGTATCCGGCGCGGTCTGCATCGACCACATGACGCTGGAAATCGACGGCGCCGTATAACTCGGCACCATCCCGCCACCGGTCTCCCGCCCGCTGCTTTCCACCTGCAGCGGCGCACCCTGCTGCTTGGAACGCTGGTCGCTGGAAAGATTATAGGGATTGAAAAGGCTTAGAACACTGCCACCGATTTCCATGAAAGGACTCCCTTGAATATTGCGGGAACCATCGGTGCTGAAGCCTGCGCGAAGCTGGAGATGCTTATTTAAGGTTGTGGGTTTGAGGTTGCTAGGCCGGCCCTAAAGCGCTCCCCGTCGCTGACCGGGACAAGTGGTAGGAAAACCCCGTGCCCGTGGCCCCCTCATCCGCCCTGTCGGGCACCTTCTCCCCGCCGGGGAGAAGGGAAGGTCGCCGCATTTGCCGACCTCCCCCTCTCCCCAGCGGGGAGAGGGTAGGGTGAGGGGGCTCCGGGCGCGACGGTTGCTCTACGGCAACGTATACCCGATCACATAATCCCCCGGCTTCGTCCCCACCGAGCCATGCCCACCGGCGACCATCACCACATACTGCTTGTTGTCGGATGTCGTGTAGGTCATCGGCGTTGCTTGGCCACCGGCGGGCAGGCGGGCCTGCCAGAGCTGCGCGCCGCTGGTGACGTCATAGGCGCGCAGGTAGTTATCGACTGCGGCTCCGAGGAACGCGACGCCGCCCTTGGTCATCATCGGTCCGCCGATGCCGGGAACGCCGAGCTTGAAGGGGAGCGGCAGCGGCGTCATGTCGTGGACCGTGCCGTTCTTGTGCATGTAGGCGATCTTGCCAGTGCGCAGGTCGACGCCGGCGACATAGCCCCATGGCGGCGCTTGGCAGGGGATGCCGAGCGGTCCCAGGAACGGGCCCATGAACACGCCGTAGGGCGCGCCGTCATTGCGGTTCAGGCCCTGTTCGCTGCCCTTTTCGTCCTGGCCCTTCGGCGGGATGTCGGCGGCCGGAACGAGCCTTGAGGTGAAGGCCAGATAGGTCGGCATGCCGAACAGGATCTGCCGTTCCGGGTCGACCGCGACCGAGCCCCAGTTGAACGTGCCGAAATTGCCGGGATAGACGATCGTGCCCTGCAGCGACGGCGGCGTGTAGCGGCCCTCGTATTTGTAGCGGTGGAACTCGATGCGGCAGGCCAGCTGATCGAACAGCGAGACGCCCCACATGTTCTTTTCCTGCAGCGGATCGGGCGAGAATGTGAGATCGGAGATCGGCTGTGTCGGCGCCGTCTTGTCCTCGGGGATTGCGCCACCCGGCGCCGGAATCTCCTTGAAGGGGATGATCGCCTCGCCGGTGCGCCGGTCGAGCACGTAGAGATCGCCCTGCTTGGTGGGTGCCACCAGCGCCGGTACGACCGAACCGTCAGGCTTCGTCATGTCGAACAGCACCGGCTGGGCCGGGACGTCCATGTCCCAGAGGTCGTGATGGACGAACTGCTGCACCCATTTCAGCTGCCCGCTATTGATGTCGAGCGCCACCACCGAGGAGGAGAATTTCTCAACATTGGCGCTGCGGTTCATGCCTAGCTGGTCGGGCACTTGGTTGCCGAGCGGGATATAGACCATGCCGAGGCCCTCATCGACCGAGAGCACCGACCAGCTGTTCGGCGAATTCGTCGTATAGGTCTGCCCCTCCGGTAGCGGCGTGGTGACGTCAGGATTGCCGGAATCCCAGTTCCAGAGCAGCGCGCCGGTATTGATGTCGAAGGCGCGGATGACGCCCGACTGTTCCTGCGTCGAGTAATTGTCATTCACCGCACCGCCGATGATCAGCTTGTTGCCGACGGCAACGGGCGGCGACGTTGAGTAATAATAGCCGGCCGGATTGTATTTCATGCCGGTCTGCAGATGCAGCGTGCCCTTGTCGGCAAAGCTCTCGCAGACCTTGCCGTTGCTCGCATCGAGCGCGATCAGCCGGGCATCCGAGGTCGGCAGATAGACGCGGTCAACGCAGGGCTGGCCGGCGGCGACGGCCGTGTCGTGATAATAGGTGACGCCCCTGCAGGTCTGATGCTGACGGTCGGGGTTCATGCCGGAATTGGCGTCGAACTTCCATTTCTCCTTGCCGGTCTTGGCATCGAGCGCGATCGCCCAGTTATGCGGCGTGCAGAGATAGAGCGTGTCGCCCACTTTCAGCGGCGTCACCTGATAGGTGGTCTCGCCGACATCGTCAGGCCGTTTCACATCACCCGTCTGGTAGCGCCAGACCTCCTTCAGGTCCTTGACGTTGGTGGCGTTGATCTGGGCGAGCGGCGAATAGCGCTGGCCGAACGGCGTGCGGCCATATTGATGCCATTCGCCATCGGGCACATTGCCGCCGAAAGGCGGGGCAGCGGCGACGACATCCTTCGGCAGGTCGCCCGAGAGATCGTGCGGATCGGTGGTCATCGAGTAACCGGCGACCAGGATGGCGATGATGACGGGGACGCCGAGCGGCCAGGGATTGGTGCTGTAGACGGCGCCGGTTGGGCTCTTGAAGCCGAGCGGACGGCGGATCCACGGCGTCAGCAGCCACAGACCGAGCAGGATGATCAGCCCGCCGCGCGGACCGAGCTGCCACCAGTCGAAGCCGACTTCCCAAACCGCCCAGATCAGCGCCGCGACGACGAGCGCCGCATAGACCCAGAGCGCCACAGGTTTGCGCATGAGAAGCAGCACGGCGGTGATGATGAACATCAGCCCCGCGAACAGATAGAAGATGCTACCGCCGAGGATGACGAGCCAGAGCCCGCCGCCGCCGAGCGCAAGGCCAATGAGAAGGAAGAGGATGGAGGTTATGGCAATCGCCATGAAAAATGTCTCCCGCTGAAAGCCGCGTCCGGGGACGGAGCGCGGGCAGGTTCCCGAGGGGGCTCGGGTCGAATGAGAAAGCGCTTGCGGCCCGCTCCCAGGGGCGCCGCCACAAGCATTCTCAAGCACATAGAGCGAGGCGCCTGCCTTTCAACCGCCACAATTGCCGCAGTCTGCGCAGGGCAGCCATGCGCTGGGCGGGCTTCAACACGCGACAATGTCGCATTGCGATTTCCAGATCGTGCCGCTATCAGAACCAGGCCTGAGGGCAGGGGTCACATGAAGTATATCGGCAGCAGATTCGAGCAGTGGGCGGTGCGCATTCTATGCGCCATCGCGCTCGTGTCCGTCGGCTTTGCCCATCAGGTGCCCGCCGCGGCTGCCTCGCCGTCCGGCCCCGCCGACTATTCCGCCTATGCGCTGCCGGATGGAAGCCTGCCGACGCTCTGCGTCACGGTTACCGATGAGACCGGCAAGAGCCAGCATGGCGCCGATCACAATCATGGCTGCGAGGCCTGCCGCATCAGCGCCACGGCGATGCTGCCGTCTCCGGCCGATCTGTCGGGTGCGCCGCTCGGCTATGCCGTTGCCGAAGCCACGCCGCTGCGCGCTGCCGTCTTCCACCGCGATCCGTTCCCGCCGAATACCGGGCCGAGAGCTCCGCCCACAGATCCAGCGACTGCCTGAACCCGCGCCCGGCCACCCGGCCAGGCGTGCTTCGCTTTCGGCTGCGCCCCTGACGCCAGCCTTGGATCTGGAACTGTCTCATGTCTTCAATCACCTCCACTGAGCCGGTGGAGAGCGCCGTTTCAGGCGTCTCGCTCTATCGTGCCATCTGGCGCTGGCATTTCTTCGCCGGCCTGCTCGCCGTTCCCTTCATGCTCAATCTGGCGATCACCGGTTCGCTCTATCTGTTCAAGGACGAGATCAACGATACCGTTTTCGCCTATCGCTATGACGTGACGCCCACGGGCCAGCCGCTTGCGCCGCAGGCGCTGAGCGATATCGCTGCATCAGCCGTGCCCGGATCTGTGGCAACCACCTATCGCGATCCGGCCACGCCCGAGCGCTCGGCCGTCGTCACCGTCGCCTCGGGCGATCAGTCGACGCTGGTTTTCGTCAATCCCTATGACGGCAAGGTGCTGGACAAGGTCGGCACGACGGAAGAGTTCAACACCGTCGTCAAGCACATCCATAGTCTTGCCTATTTCGGCGGCGCCGCCAACCGGCTGGTCGAGATCGCCGGCGGCTTTGCCATGGTGCTCGTTCTGACAGGCATCTATCTCTGGTGGCCGCGCCGCCAGACGGGCGGGGTGGTCAGCGTCCGCGGCACGCCTTCGCGCCGGGTCTTCTGGCGGGATCTGCATGCCGTGACCGGCGCCTTCGCCGGGCTGCTGATCTTCTTCCTGGCGGCAACCGGCATGCCCTGGTCCGGCTATTGGGGCGCCAATGTCCAGTCCTTCCTCGGCAGCCACGGCATGGGCTATCCGGCCCAGCTCTGGGACGACGTGCCGAAATCGGCGAAGGTGACCGAGGATATCCTGCCGAAGGTCGGCTGGACCGTCGAAAAAGCGCCGGTGCCACTGTCGGATATCGCTGCCGCGCAGTCAAAGCCGCCGATCGGCCTCGACCGCGCCGTCGAGATCGCCAAGGCCGCAGGCATGACGCCGGGCTTCGACATGGCGATCCCGTCGAGCGAGGCGGGCGTCTATACCGCCGCCATCTTCCCCGATGATCTCTCCCGCGAGCGCACCCTCCATATCGATCAATATTCCGGCAAGCCGCTGGTCGATATCAGCTATGGCGCCTATCCCTTCCTCGGCAAGGCGATCGAATGGGGCATCAACGTCCATCAGGGGCAGGAATGGGGCCGCTTCAACCAGTTCCTGATGCTCGCCACGTGTCTCGCGATCATCCTCTCCTGCGTCACCGCCGTCATCATGTGGTGGAAGCGCCGCCCGGCCGGCCGCGTCGGCGTGCCGCCGCAGCGCTCGGTCTATATCGGTCTTTGGGTGATCGCCGTGATCTTCGGCATCGCCTTCCCGCTGACCGGCCTCGCGATCCTTTCGATGATCGCCTTCGACCAGCTCGTCATCCGCTTCGTACCGCCGCTCCGGCGCGCCTTTTCGTGAGGGAGAGGACCATGAAATCAATCCCGATCCTGATCGCCGCCGCCATTTCGCTGGCCGCATCGCTGCCGGTTCACGCCGAAACCATGCAGATTCCCGACGGCACGAAGATGGACATGCCGATGGACCAACCGCCCTCCGGCGATCCCCGACAGCTGATCCCCGATGTGCTCAAGACCATGTTCGAAACGCCGGAAAAACCACTCGCTATCGGTCCGGTCGCGGTCCACGGCACCTGGGCGATCGCCGGCTGGCAACAGGACGGCCGCGGCGGCCGCATCCTGCTGCAGAACGGCGCGCACGGCTGGCGCCCGCTGCTCTGCAGCGGCGATGCGATCCGGGAGACGGATGAGCTTGCGAAGGCCGGAATTCCCGCCGATGTGGCAACGGCACTGGCGGCGGCACTCAAGGATGCCGAAGCCCAAGCAGACCCGAAAGCCTTGCAGGCCTTCGCCAGCTTCGAGGGAACGGTGACACTCGGCGCGGCCACTGCCTCGGCCGCTCATTCGGGCCACGAAGGTCACGGCAAGTAGCGTCGAAGGGTGCTCGACTTCCCTTCTCCCCAGTGGGGAGAAGGTGCCCGAAGGGCGGATGAGGGGGCTCCGAGCCGCAGCCTTACCGGAAGACTACGTCCCGCAAAACGTCTGCAGCACCCGCTCTTCCAGCTTCGGCGGCTCCATATAGGCCGCAAAAGCCGGCTGATCCTGATAGGGGTTGGCCAGCACCTTCACCAGCGCCTCGAACAGCGAGAAGTCGCCGTCATCCATGGCGGCATTGATCGCCTGTTCGATCCGGTGGTTGCGCGGAATGAAGGCCGGATTGACCGACAGCATCGCAGTGCTGCGTTCCTCCGCCGTCTGCGGATCGCGGCTGAGCCGCTCGCGCCAGCCCACCAGCCAGCCAATCGCCTCGCCGATGCCGTCGAATGTCGAGAGAAACTCACCCTCGGCAGCCTCGTCACCGGCAAGCGCCGAGAGACGCCGGAAGGTCAGCGTGAAATCCGCCTGTCCGGCCTGCATCGCTGCCAAGAGCGCCTGAACCAGCGTCAGATCGCCGTCCTCTTCGGACACAAGCCCGATCTTCTTGCGCATGCCATCAAGCCAATGCGCCTGGAACCGCGCGCCGTAATTCTTGATCACGCCATTGGCGAGATCCACCGCCTTGTCCTGATCCTCGTCGAAAAGCGGGATCAGCGTCTCGCCGAGCCGCGCCAGGTTCCATTGGCCGATGCCCGGCTGGTTGGCATAGGCATAGCGGCCCTGCTGGTCGATCGAGGAGAACACCGTGCCGGGATCATAGGCATCCATGAAGGCGCAGGGGCCGAAATCGATCGTCTCGCCCGAAACCGTCATGTTGTCGGTATTCATCACCCCATGAATGAAGGCGACATGCAGCCAGCGGGCAATCAGCGCCGCCTGCCGCTCGGCAATCGCTTCGAACAGCGCCAGATAGCGATTGTCCGCCCCGGTCACGTCGGGATAGTGCCGCTCGATCACATGGTCGGAAAGCGCCCTGACGCCATCGGTATCGCCGCGGGCGGCGAAGAACTGGAAGGTGCCGACGCGGATATGGCTCGCCGCCACGCGCGTAAACACGGCACCCGGCAGCACCCGCTCGCGATAGACGGGTTCCCCGGTCGAAACCGCCGCAAGCGCCCGCGTCGCCGGAATGCCGAGCGCATACATTGCCTCGCTGACGATATATTCGCGCAGCACCGGGCCGATCGCCGCCCGTCCATCGCCGCGGCGCGAAAACGGCGTCTGCCCCGCGCCCTTCAGCTGGATGTCGCGGCGCTTGCCGTTGCGGTCGACCACCTCGCCAAGCAGGATCGCCCGCCCGTCGCCGAGCTGCGGGTTGAACTGGCCGAACTGATGTCCGGAATAGGCCATCGCTAGCGGATCGGCGCCATCAGGCACTAGATTGCCCGAAAAGATCGCCGCGCCATCCCGCTTCAAGACTTCGACATCAAGCCCGAGTTCCGCCGCCAAGGGCTCGTTGAGCTTGATCAGCCAGGGCTCGGCGGCCTGCGACGGCATCTGCCGCGCAAAGAAATGCGAAGGCAGCCGGGCATAGCTGTTATCGAACGGGAATGCGGCGCCATCAGGCGCGGTCTTTGAAGGTGCGGAGCTCATGCCCAATAGGTAGGGCCGGGCCGGGGGAGGCGCAAGCTGCTTCTATTGTTCACTCTAGGCCGGCACATAGGTGAGCCGCACCACATCGCCAGCAATCCGCTCATGGGCCACAAGCCTCAGCGGCGGCCGCACCCCGGTAAAGAACGGCCGCCCATGACCGAGCACGACCGGATGCACGTAGAGCCGGTATTCATCGATCAGCCCACTTGCCGCAAGACTACCCGCGAGCACCGGCCCGGCGATCGTCATCTCCCCCTCACGCTCCGCCTTCAGCCCGGCAATCGTCGCCTCGACATCGCCGCTGACCAAAGTGGCATTCGGCCCGACCTCCGTCAGCGTCCGCGACACCACCCATTTCGGCAGCTTGCGCCACGCCGCCGCAAACGCCCGGCGCGCATCGTCCCAATCGTCCTGGTCCTCGTCCCAATAGCGCATCAGCCCATACATCGTCCGCCCATAAACGGTGGCGCTCAGCTCCTCGGTCCGCTTCACCCAATGCTGAAACAACGGCTCCGGCGACATCCTGTCATGATCGACATAGCCATCCAGCGACTGGTTCATTTCAAAGACAAGCTTCGCCATGCTGAAAACCTCCACCTGGGGTGGAGTGTAGCGAGAAAGGGTGGCGGGTGGAATGAGGGGCAAACCAAGACATCGGCACCCGCGATTACGCCACCCTCCTGCACCCTCCCAAGTAGCCATTCGGTTACTTCATGCCAGCATTGTCTAAAATGCATGCCTTTGCCACGTTTGCGGGCGTATACACGGTGTTATCTCCCTTGTGGCATCATGCCATTTCACATCTGCGGCCCTGTCGTCCTTTCATGGCTTCGCCGCCTCTTTGCGAGTGATCCCTGCGGATGCCGGATCAGATATTCCACCCCGTTCGCACCGAGCGGGCTGCCCCGAATTTTCGCACGATCGCGCTGATCGTTGCGAGTGCCATGCTAATGGAAAACGTCGATGCCACGGTGCTGGCAACAGCGCTGCCGACCATGGCGCGCGATTTCGGCGTCGATGCGCCGTCGATGAGCATCGCGCTCACCTCCTATCTGCTGAGCCTCGCCATCTTCATTCCCGCCAGCGGTCGCATGGCCGATCGCTTCGGCTCGCGCACCGTCTTCCGCTCGGCGATCGCCGTCTTCGTTGCCGGGTCGATCGCCTGCGCGCTGGCGCCGAACCTCTTCCTGCTGGTCGTTGCCCGCCTCATTCAGGGCGCCGGCGGCGCCATGATGATGCCGGTCGGCCGTCTCGTCTTGATGCGCAGCGTCGCCCGTAAGGACATGGTCAATGCCATGTCCTGGCTGCTGATCCCGGCGCTCATCGGTCCGATCGTCGGTCCGCCGCTCGGCGGTTTCATCGTCACCTATCTCGACTGGCGCTGGATTTTCTACATCAACGTGCCGATCGGCATCGTCGGTTTCATCCTCGTGTCGATCTTCATCGACGAGGTGAAGGGTAAGGCGATCGGTCCCTTCGATACGGTTGGCTTCATCCTCTCGGGCATATCGCTTGGCTCGCTGCTCTTCGGTTTCGAAATGTCGAGCCGCGAGGGCGAGGCCTCAATGGCGGTGTTCCTGATTGCCATCGGCTTGCTGTTCGGCATCGGCTATCTCCGCCATGCCCGCAAGCACCCGTCGCCGATCATGGATTTCTCGCTGATGAAGGTGCCGACCTTCGGCACCTCGGTCATTGCCGGTTCGCTGACGCGCATCACGCAAGGGGCGCAGCCCTTCCTGCTGCCGCTGCTCTTCCAGGTCGGTTTCGGCATGTCGGCGGCCACAGCCGGGCAGATCGTCATCGCCACCGCGATCGGTTCGATGGCGATGAAGCCGCTGTCGGGCCCGGTCTTCCGCCGCCTCGGCTTCCGCAACAGCCTGATCATCAACGGCCTGCTCGGCACTTTGGGCTACGGCCTCTGTGCCGCCTTCAGCCCGGCCTGGCCCGTCGGCGTCATGTTCGCGGTGCTGACGCTCAGCGCCTTCTTCCTGTCGTTCCAGTTCATGGCCTACAATACGATCGCCTATGACGAGATCAGCCATGAGCGCATGAGCTCGGCCACCAGCTTCTACACCACCTTCCAGCAGCTGATGCTGTCGCTCGGCATCTGCATCGGCGCGCTGGCGCTGCATGCCTCGATGACCACGACGAGCAGCGAGCAGCCGAAACTGCACGATTTCTCTGCCGCCTTCATCGTCGTCACCATCATCTCGCTCGCTGCCACCGTCTGGAACCTGCGCTTCACGCCAAATGCCGGTTCGGAGATCAGCGGTCACCGCCGCAAGGATGCGGTGGCGGCTGCCGAGCACTAGGCAATTCCGGGTGCCGTCCGCACCCGGAGTCTCGTTCCTCTTAATCGCAGCCCGAGCGCCGCCCATGCGGGCCGATGCCGATATCGCGGAGCAGGTGGCTGTCGAGGGCCTCGAAGGGCGTCAGCCCGGCATCGGCGAATTGCCGTGCCTTGCTCCTGGTCTTCGGCCAGACGGGGTGGTGCAGGATCATCCGCAGCAGCCGCTTCGGCCGCAGCTTCTTGCGCAGCGTCGTCATCGCGTTACCCTCCTTACGCACTCATTGCCTGCGGCAGGCAGGCCTCGCAGATCGCCGCGACATGCCGGTGATCGGTGCCGCAGCAGCCGCCGAGCACCTTCAGCTGCGGCATGGCAGACAGGAGCTGCCGGTAGCGCCGCCCGAGATCGGCGGGATCGCCGGCATCCAGCGTTTCGCTGCCGTCGAGTTCCTGATGGCTCATGGTGGAGGCATTGGCGCGGATGCCGCCGATCCGCTTTGCCCAGACGCTGCCGGGATCGAGCGCCGCCTCGAAATGCAGGGGATGGGCGCAGTTGATCATGTAATAGGCCGGTGCCCCATCGGTTGCCGCATCGGCCGTTTCGATCGCCTCCTGAATGCTCTTTCCGGTCACCAGCCGCCCATCGGTCTCGACGGTGAAGGAGATCGCCGACGGCATCCCGTGTGCCTTGGCGGCCCGGATGATGCCGATCGCCTCGTCGATATTGGTGAGCGTGAAGGCGCTCACCATGTCGGCCTCGGTTTCGGCGAAGGCAGAGATCTGCTCGCTGTGATAATCCTCCGCTTCGGCGGCGGTCATTGCGCCGGCCTTGTAGCCGTCGCCGCGCGGGCCGATCGAGCCGCTGAGCACGACAGGCAGGTTCGGCCGCTGGTAATCCTTGCGCAATGCAACGATCAGCGCCATCGCCGCCTCGTTGGCGGCTTTCAGCCCGGCGCTGGAATAGCCGAGCTTCCCACCCCAGTCGCGATTGGCACGCCATGTCGCGCTGTCGAGCACGAACCCGGTGCCATGGCGCCGGGCAAGATCGAGATAGCGCCTGTAATAGTGGCGCAGCTTGCTGCGGCCGGCCTCGGTCTCCAGGAGCACGAAGGCTGCGAAATGCGGCAGCTCCACGCCCTCGTGGAAGATCAGCGTCGTCTCCAGCCCGCCATCGGTAATGTAGGCACCGCCGCCAAGCTGCGGCAATTTCCGTCTGTACTGTGCCATTGAAAAGCCCACCCTACACAGGCCGGCGCCACCTTATCGGGTGTCCGGCAGATAGATTTCTCGCGCTTAATCGCATGCGAAACTAGAAGACTTGCGGTATACTTGCTGCGGGCCGGGAATATTGCCTATTGAAATCATGATCTTGCTTGCGCTTTTGAAGGCGCGGCCGCAGCCGCGAGATGGCTTCGGCAACTGAAAACTGTACCGGCGGTACAGGAGGGAGCATGAAAAAGGGCGCCGAAACACGCACGCGCATTCTCGATGTCGCTGAAGCCGCCGTGCTGCAGAAGGGTTTCGGCGGCACCTCGATCGAGGAGCTGATCGCCGAGACCGGCATCACCAAGAGCGGTTTCTTCTACCATTTCCGCGACAAGAACGAGCTGGCGAAGGCGCTGCTCAACCGCTACATCGAAAACGACGAGCGCATCTATGACGAGATCTTCAGCCGCGCCCGCGAGCTGACCGACGATCCGCTGCAGGCCTTCCTGCTCGGCCTCAAGCTGCTCTCCGAACTGCTGGCCGATCTGCCAAACGGTCATCCCGGCTGTCTCGTCGCCACTGTCTGCTATTACGAGCGCATCTTCGACCGCGAGATACAGGAGACCAACCGCAACGCCGTGCTCGCCTGGCGCCGCCGCTTCGGCCAGATGTTTGCAGAGATCATGGCGGTCTATACGCCCCGTGAACCGCTGGAGGTCGATCAGCTGGCCGATATGGTCTCCACCGTGCTGGAAGGCGGCATCGTGCTGTCCAAGGCGCTGAAGGAGCCGAACAGCCTCGCCGAACAGATCCTCGTGCTGCGCTCCTTCGTCAAGCTGCTGTTCCAGCCGCAGGCAGGCGCTACCTACCGGCAGTGATGCTGCAGGCAAGCCGTCTCCCGGTCCATTGACAGCGCACCGGGCGCACGCCAAGGATGAGCTCTCTCCCGGAGCTATTGATGCTGATTTCCGAAGCCCTTGCCCTTGGTTCCGCGACGTGTATCGCGCTGAGCTCGATGTTCATCAACGAGCTGAACGGCCGGGTGCCGCTGATGCAGCTCGCCCGCTGGCAGCTGACCGCAGCGTTCCTGATGACGGCAACAGCAGCCACGGTCGCCGGTGGCTGGGCGACGCTGGGCGGCTGGCAGTTCATGGCGCTTACCGCATCCGGCGTTTTCGGTATCGCGATTGCCAGCACCACCTATTTCGCGGCCATCTATACCGCCGGTCCACGGGTGACGGCGCTGCTGTTTTCGCTGACCTCGCCCTTTGCGCTCGCCATGGGATATGTCGCGCTCGGCGAAACGATCAGCCTGCTGCAGGCAACGGGCGTCGTGCTTATCCTGACCGGCATCTTGATCGCCATCGCCGCGCGCCGCCGCCGCCCGGCGCCGATGATTCCGCTGGCCGATGGTGAGCCGATCGAGGCTCCAGCACCGCAGGAGCGCACGTCACTGACAGGCATCGTGCTGGGTGTCGTCACTGCCTTCGGCCAGGCGCTCGGCAGTCTTTTCGCTCGTCCGGCCATGGCAGCCGGCGTCGAGCCCTTTGCGGCAATGGCCGTGCGCGCAGGCATCGCCGTCATCTTCTTCTGGGCGTTGCTCGCCCTGCCGGTCATCCGCCGCCAGTCCGGCGCGCTGCGCAGGAAGGATGTGTCCCTCGCTGTTGTTTCCGCCTTCTTCGGTACCGCGCTCGGCATGTCGCTGCTGCTCGCAGCCCTGAAGACCGGCAGCGTCGGTATCGTCTCGACGCTGTCGTCGATGACGCCGATTGTCATCCTGCCGATGGTGTGGCTCCGAAGCGGAAAGATGCCGCATGCCTATGCCTGGGCGGGGGCCGCGCTGGCGATCGCCGGGACGGCGCTCGTCAGCCTCGGATAATCACGAATCCGGTATCAGCGGATCCTCCACCAGATAGAACTCGGCAACCGGCGTCACGTCGGTGACGAAGAAGCCGAAGCCGGTCGTCACGCCGGGGTCGGAATGGCCGTCATCGAAGCGCAGCCGGTCGAAGCTTTCGAACTGGTTCTGGAAATGCGCATAGCGGTCGGAGGAGAAGAAATCCGGATTGGGATTGGTCTGGCCGAAGGACAGGCCGTCATAGAAGTCGCTGGGCTTGCCGCGGATTTCCTCCAGCTCGAATTCGAAGCCGATCCAGGCAAGCTTGCTCTGGTTCACCGCCGAGATCTTCATGTGGAACGAGTTCTGCCGCAGCGTATCGAGACTGGCGGCATTGGCGGCGCGGATCACCAGCGTCACCGGCTCGGTCGAAATGAGCGCCTCGGTGATCTCGATCGGATCGGCGCGTGTGCCCTTTCCCTTGATCGACAGGATCCGGAAGCCGCCGAGCTCGTCTGAAAAGGAGAAGTCGCCGGCATACCAGCGGCCGTCGTCGGCCGGACCGGCGCTGACGAGCGCCAGTGAAAGCAGCGCAGCCAGGATCCGCCAGTGACGCCCCATCGCTCTCTCCTGCGCTGAGTATCGCATTGACGCGGCAAATCTCAAAATCATCGTTCGGGGCGAACCGCCTGGCGTCAAGGACGGCTTGGCGCCGGAGCCGGAGGCGGCTAGCAAGGGCAGGGGGATGGGGAGCCGCCGATGAGCCTGGAAATCGCAATTCTGTTGTTTGCCGCAGGCATTGCCGGTGGCGTCATAAATGCGCTGGCGGGCGGCGCCACGCTCTTGACCTTTCCGGCGATGCTGGCCTCGGGCCTGCCGCCGATCACCGCCAACGCCTCGAATGCGGTGGCCATCGTCCCCGGCCATCTGCTTGCGGTGCTTGCCGATCACCGGAAGCTGCAGCCGCTCGATCTCAAACTTGGCCTCTCGGTTCTGGTCTGCCTCATCGGCGGCATTCTCGGCGCGCTGCTGCTGCTGGCGTTGCCGGAGCGGCTCTTCGTGCTGCCGGTGCCCGCGCTGATCGGCGCCGCCACGCTGCTTTTCCTGTTTTCGCCACGCATCGCAGCCTGGGCCGAAAGGCGCCGCGGCGGCAGCGAGCCGTCACAGCTCGCCGGCTCCGCGGTGCTGGCATTCGCGTCGATCTACGGCGGCTTCTTCGGCGCCGGTCTCGGCGTCATCGTGACGGCTGTTCTGGCCATCGGCGACCCCAACGATATCCGCCGCGTCAAGGCGCTGAAGAACCTGCTCGCCACCGCCGTCAGCATCGCCGCCGTGACGATCTTCATCCTGCAGGGCGCCGTCCGCTGGCCACAGACGCTGACGATGCTCTTTGGCGCGTTGTTCGGCGGCTATCTCGGCGGCTACCTGGTCCGCATCTTGCCGGGATCCGTTGTCCGGTGGTTCGTGATCGTCACCGGCGCCGTCATGACGGTGGTCTACGCCGTGAAATACTGGATGTAAGCGGCTCGCTCATCGCCGTAAATACCGCTCCATTTACGCCCGTGTTACTGTAACGTACTTACCGCCGCGCGGGCTTTGCGGAAGGGTGCATTTCCACCATTCAGGAGATGCGCGATGCCTGGACAAACCTTCCTGCGATTGAGACCGTTGGTGTCTGCCGCCGCCGTGGCACTGGCCGTCGTGACCGCACCGCATCCGGCCTTTGCCGCCGAAGCTGTCACGGTGGACAATTTCGTCAGGGCCGAGAGCGACCTCTATTTCAATAACATCGTCAAGGATGGCGGTTTCGGCAAGCTGATCCACCGCCGCGAACCGGCCGATATCGACAAGCAGACGGTGATCCGTCTGAACCGCGATACGCTCTATACCTCGGCGGTCTTCGATCTCGACGCCGGGCCGGTGACCATCACCCTGCCGGATGCCGGTGGGCGCTTCATGTCGCTCTTTGCCGTCAGCGAGGACCACTATATTCCGGTCGTCTCCTACCAGAGCGCCAGCACCTTCACCAAGGAGCAGGTCGGCACCCGCTATGTGATCGCCGGCATCCGGACCTTCGTCAATCCGGCCGACCCCAAGGACGTCGAAGCGGTCCACGCGCTACAGGATGCGATCAAGGCCGAGCAGCCGGGCGGCCCCGGCAAGTTCGCGATCCCGCAATGGGATCCGGTGAGCCAGAAGAAGGTGCGCGACGCGCTGCTGGTGCTGGCATCGACAATGCCCAATTTCAACAAGGCGTTCGGCGCCAAGGACGCGGTCGATCCCATCCGCCATCTGGTGGCCAGCGCCGCTGCCTGGGGCGGCAATCCCGACAAGGACGCCACCTATCTCAACATCACGCCGCCGAAGAATGACGGCAAGACCGTCTACAAACTCACCGTCAAGGACGTCCCGGTCGACGGCTTCTGGTCGGTCAGCCTCTATGACGCCAAGGGCTACTACAAGAAGAACAAATACGGCGCCTATGCGCTGAACGACGTCACCGCGAAGAAGAGTGCCGATGGTTCGATCGCCATCCAGTTCGGTGGCTGCGACGGCAAGATCGAAAACTGCCTGCCGACGACGCCAGGCTGGAACTACACCGTCCGGCTCTACCGCCCGCGACAGGCGATCCTTGACGGATCATGGACATTTCCCGAGCCGCAGCCGGTGAAGTGACTGTTCCGCAAAAAGGGGAGGGTGTCATGCATCTGACAAAACGTGAATTCACCAAGGGCATGGTTGCGGCCGCAGGGCTCGCGGGTCTCGGACCGGCCACTGCATTGGCCGCCGAAGTCAGCGCCGCTGAAGCCCGCGCCATCGCCAAGGAGGCCTATATCTACGGCTTCCCGATGGTCGACAGCTACCGCATCCAGCATGCCTATTTCGTCGATACCAAAAATCCGGAATACAAGGGGCCGTGGAACCATCTGGTCAATATTCCGCGGGTCTACACCCCTGCCGACACCGCGGTGCAGACGCCGAATTCCGATACGCCCTACTCGATGCTCGGCCTGGACCTTCGCGCCGAGCCGATGGTGCTGACCGTGCCGCCGATCGAAAAGGACCGCTATTTCAGCATCCAGCTGATCGATGCCTATACCTTCAATTTCGACTATATCGGCAGCCGCGCCACCGGAAACGGCGGCGGCAGCTTCCTGATCGCCGGGCCGGACTGGAAGGGCGAGACGCCGAAGGGCATCGATAAGGTGATGCGCTCGGAAACCCAGCTGCTGCTGGCCGTCTACCGCACGCAGCTTTTCAATCCCGGCGATCTCGACAACGTCAAGAAGATCCAGGCGGCCTACAAGGCGGAGCCGCTGTCGAAATTCCTCGGCAAACCGACACCCGCCGCAGCACCGGCCATCGACTTCGCCAAGCCGCTCACCCCCGATGGCGAAAAGACCTCGCTCGAGTTCTTCACCATTCTCAATTTCATCCTGCAGTTCTGCCCCCCCGATCCATCCGAAACGGCGCTGATGAAGCGCTTCGAGAGCATCGGCATCGGCGCCGGCAAACCGTTCGACCCTGCCAAGCTGACGCCGGACATAAAGACGGCCTTCGAGCAAGGCAGGGCCGACGCCTGGGCGGATATCGAGGGCTTGCGCAAACGCTTCGATACCGGCGAAGTCACCTCGGGCGACGTGTTCGGCACCCGCGCCTACCTGAAGAGCAACTATCTCTACCGGATGACGGCAGCTGTTCTCGGCATCTACGGCAACTCCAAACAGGAAGCCATCTACCCGGCCTACGCCGTCGATGCCGAAGGCAACAAGCTCGACGGCGCCAACAAATACACCGTGCGTTTCGCCAAAGGCAAACTGCCGCCGGTCAATGCCTTCTGGTCGCTGACCATGTACAAGCTGCCCGAAAGCCTGCTCGTCGCCAATCCGATCGACCGCTACCTGTTGAATTCGCCGATGCTGCCGGATTTCGTCAAGGATGCCGATGGCGGGCTGACCTTCTACGTCCAGACCGACTCCCCCGACAAGGACAAGGAACCAAACTGGCTACCCGCGCCGAAGGGTCCCTTCGTGATCGCGACGCGGCTCTATTGGCCGAAGCCGGAGGCGCTGGACGGAAAGTGGAAACAGCCGCCGATGACCAAGGTGACATAAGCGCGGCTGGCGGGTTGTTCAGGCATTCGCGGCCTAGCTCGGATCGTCCATCTCGGCCGCCATCTTCACAAGCTTGCGCACCGTGTTGATATTGCGCGAGGTTCCCGCCTTCAGCGCCGGAAGCTTGAGCTTCGATTTCCCCGATCCGATGGGGTAGTGCACATAGATCTCGTGGCCGGAGATCACCGCCTCTTCGCCGTCAGGCGCAACCATCGCATCGAGCGCGTTCTGGGGCGCAGCTTCAGCCAGGAAATGCACCAGCACGAAGCTCGGCTTGGCATCCGGGAAGGGCGCATTCTCCGCGATCGCTGCCATTTCCTTGCGGCTGCGGATCATCACGCCGGGTTTCTTGCCGAGCCGCTTGCCCAGCGCCTCGTCGAGTTTTTCGCCCGCTGCCTTTTCGCTGTCACCGGAGCGGAAGACGACATTGCCGCTCTGGATATAGGTTTTCACATCCTCGAACCCGAGCCCCTCACAGATCGCCTTCAGCTCCGCCATCGGCAACGCCCCGGTGCCGCCGACATTGATGGCGCGGAGCAGGGCGATGTAGACGGGCATGGGTTTTCTCCTCTGTGCGGCATCGCGAAGGGCCGGATTAGGGGGGATGGGATGCACAACATCTCCCTCATCCCTGTGCTTGTCACAGGGATCCAGCCGGCCCAAGTCCTTGGGCCGAAAAGACTCCAGCCGCCACGCAGACGCGTGGCGGCTGGATTCCTGTGACAAGCACAGGAATGAGGGGCCGAGAGGATGTTACCGCCGCGGCCCATCCCGACGCCTACATCTTCCCCGCAACCTTGATCGCAAACGCATACTCGAACGCGATCTCTTCCAGCCGCTGAAACCGCCCGGACGCCCCGCCATGCCCGGCATCCATATTCGTCTTCATCAGGATCGGCGCGTCGCCCGTCGTCTTCTCACGCAGCTTCGCCACCCATTTCGCCGGCTCCCAATAGGTCACCCGCGGGTCGGTGAGACCGCCGAGCGCCAAGATCGGCGGGTAGGCTTTCTCGCCGACATTGTCGTACGGCGAATAGGCAGCGATCTGCTCATATTCTTCCTGGCTCTCGATCGGGTTGCCCCATTCCGGCCATTCCGGCGGGGTCAGCGGCAGGGTGTCGTCGAGCATGGTGTTCAGCACATCGACGAAGGGAACGGCGGCGATGATGCCGGCGAATTTCTCCGGCGCCATGTTGGCGATCGCCCCCATCAGCATGCCGCCGGCCGATCCGCCCTCGGCGATAATGTTCGCGTAGGATGTGAACTTCTGTTGATTCAGATAGTCGGCGGCGGCGATGAAGTCCTTGAACGTATTGGTCTTCTTTTCCATCTTGCCGTCTTCGTACCAGGCGAACCCCTTGTCCTTGCCGCCGCGGATATGGGCGATGGCATAGACGAAGCCGCGGTCGGCGAGCGACAGGCAATTGGTGTTGAAGCCGGCAGGAATGGTGATGCCATAGGCGCCATAGCCATAGAGCAGGCAGGGCGCCGATCCGTCGAGCGCGGTGTCCTTGCGGTAGAGCAGGGTGACCGGCACCGTCTCGCCGTCCCAGGCGGGCGCGAAGACGCGGCGGGTGACGTAGTCGTCGGGGTTGTGGCCCGACGGCACTTCCTGGGTCTTGAGCAGTGTGCGCTCGCGCGTCACCATGTTGTAATCGTAGAGCTGCGAGGGCGTCGTCATCGACGAGTAGGAGAAGCGGATGACGTCGGTGTCATATTCGGCAGCCCCTGAAAGACCCAGCGAATAGGCCTCCTCGGCAAAGGCGATCGCATGTTCCTCGCCGGTCTTCCGGTCGCGGATCATGATCTGCGGCAGGCCGTCCTTGCGCTCCAGCCAGAGCAGATGGCGGGCATAGGCCATGTGATTGATGATGAGCGTGCCCGGCTTGTGCGGCACCACTTCGCGCCAGTTGTCCTTGCCCGGCGCATTGACCGGCGCCTCGACGATCTTGAAATCCTTGGCGTCGCCGTCATTGGTCAGGATGTAGAAGACGTCGCCGCCCTCGGTCAGCGTGTACTCGATCCCTTCCTCGCGCTCGGCAACGATGAGAGGCTCGGCCGTCAGGTCCTTGGTCGAGAGCAGCCGGTACTCGGAGGTCTCGTGATCGTGGATGTCGATATAGATGAAATCGTCGAGCAGCGAGCCGCCGACGCCCATGAAGAAGCCGGCGTCCGGCTCTTCGTAAACCAGCCGGTCGTCGCTCTGCGGCGTGCCGATGATGTGATGATAGACCTTCGAGGGGCGATGGTTTTCGTCCAGCGCCGAATAGAAGAAGCTCTTGCCATCGGGCGCCCAGACACCGCCGCCGCCGGTATTCTCGATCACGTCGGTCAGGTCTTCGCCGGTCGCGAGATCGCGCACCTTCAGCGTGAAGAACTCCGAACCCTTATCGTCATAGCCCCAGATGCCGCGATTGTGATCGGTGGAGTGGTCGAGCCCGCCGAGGCGGAAATAGCTCTTGCCCGCCGCTTCCTTGTCGCCGTCGAGCAGCACGGTGCGGATCGTCTCGTCCTTGGTGTCGCCGTCGCGCGGGATGCGGAAATAGCGCGGCTGCTCGCCGCCGGTGACGAAGAAGGTGCCATAGGCATAGGCGCCGTCCTTCGTCGGCACCGAGCTGTCGTCTTCCTTGATGCGGCCGCGCATCTCGCCAAATAGCACCTTCTGCAACGGCTTGGTATCTTCCATCGCCGCGTTCATATAGGCGTTTTCGGCCTCCAGATGCTTGCGGATCTCGGGGTCGAGGATACTGGGATCCTTGAACATCGCCTGCCAGTTATCGGCGCGCAGCCAGGCGTAATCGTCCGTCCTGGTAATGCCGTGGCGCGTATCGGAAAGCGGCTTCTTGGCGGCAGCGGGCGGGGTCGGCAGGTTCTTGAAAACGGACAAATGAAAAGCTCCGGATCGGTATTGCGGTGGGGAAGAGATAGAGGTGCTGCGGGACGCAATCAAGCGCCGCGCAAGCCGTCGTGGATAAGCTTCGTCTAAATCGAAGTGTTCCTCACGTTGCCTTGATGTCACCACATTGTTTAAGAAAGTCCGGGAGAGCCTTTCCGGGTTCTATTGCATCATTCTGTTGGCTCAAACGGAGTCGGATGGTCGGCCGGCTGGCGCGCGTCGTAGCCCAGTCCTACGGCCAAGCCAGCCGGCCGATCAGGCGGCCCGTTTCAGCCAACCCGGAGGGCCGGGCATCCTTCCGCCAGGATCAAAGGCGATCGGCTCGGACGTACCTAGGGGTATGCCCTTCGCCAATCGCCTTTGCCCTGTCGAAAACCTGCTCCGGCAGAATGATGCAATAGAACCCGGAAAGGCTCTTACATCGCGCGGAACCCGCGCCTTGCCAGACTGAGATGACGGGGGCGTCTGGCTGAGGCTTGTTCCGGATTGAGCAGATAGAGGGATTATTCCTACATGCCGAAATGCCTGGTCCTGTCCGTATCGCTTCTCAGCCTTGCCTCCTCCGCCTATGCCGTCGATCCTGCCATCAAGAAGCAGCTTGAAAAGCTCGATCCGGCCACCCGCCTCGAACAGAGTTGCGATACCGAGGCGATGAGCCGCATCAACAAGGACAAGACCGGTTTCAACCCCGACAAGGTGATCGCCTACACTTTCAAGGATCCGGTGCCGAGCGACGATCGCCTGGTGGCACCTGGCGCCGTGTTCCGCAGCAAGGGCGTCTGGTACCATCTCTCCTACACCTGCATCACCGGCCCGCAGCACATCAATGTCCGCGAACTCCAGTACGAGATCGGCGACAAGGTGCCGAAGGAGAGCTGGACGAAGTATTACCTCTACGATTGAGGCCTTTCGGCTTCATTGTTTGATCAGGCGAGCTTCGGCGGCACCTTGCCCTGATCGATGATCGCCATTTCGGCGATCTGCCGCAGCGTCGTCGCCGCATATCTCTCCAGAAGCTCTTTCTCGGCCGCTGCATGCGCCATCTGCAGCACGGAATTCGAGGCCCGCTCGACAGGGCAGGAGGGGTGATCGCGCGAGAGCGGCGCCGGCAGGATCGCGCCCTCGTTCAGCGCCCGCTGGATATCCAGCACCGTCACCTCGTCGAGTGACCTGACCAGCTTCCAGCCACCGCCGCGCCCGCCTTCCGATTCCACGATTCCATGGTCGCGCAGCGCCCCCAGCGTCCGGCGCACGACGACCGGATTGGTGTTCAGCATCTGGCTGATCCGTTCCGACGTCTCCCGGCCGCCAAGCAGGCCCATATGCACCAGCACATGCAGCATCCGGGCAAGCCGGCCATCGGTCTTCATCGCGAACCTTTCCGGAACAATTATTGTTACGCTATCTTGACGGTGCTGGTTATCTGTAACAGATATTGTTACGGATAAAAGGAGCACGCATGCTGCGCCGCCAGTTTCTACTCGCCGCACCGACTCTGGTTATCTCAGTTTCCGGCGCCAAGGCAACAAATCAGGAGCCCATCATGAATGACACAGTCATCGACACCAGGACGATCAGCATGGGTATCCTCGAAGCGAGCTCCGGACCGCTCGTGTTGCTATGCCACGGGTTTCCGGAAACCAAACATGCCTGGCGCCATCAGGTCGCAGATCTCGCAAGGGCCGGATATCGCGCCGTGGCACCGGATATGCGCGGCTACGGCAAGACCGCGGCACCCGGCCGCGCCGATCAATACACCGTCTTCCACGCGGTCGGCGATCTGATCGCACTGATGGATGCGCTCGGTGAGGAGAAGGCGGTGATCGCCGGTCACGATTGGGGCGCGACGATCGCCTGGCAGGCGGCGCTGCTCCGCCCCGACAGGTTCAGGGCGGTCGTCGCCCTCAGCGTGCCGATGATGGGCCTGCCGCCGGTGCCGCCGTCGAAGATCTTTCCGGAGAATGACGAGGCGCTGTTTTACACGCTCTATTTCCAGCAGCCGGGTGTGGCGGATGCCGAATTCGGCCGCGATCCCGCGCTGACACTGCGCAAGATCATCCACGCGGCAAGCGGCGAGGCGGGTCCCAGAAAGCCCGGCGACGGCACGCCCAATCCCTTTTCGATGGTCAGCCGCAGCACCGGCCTGCTTGCCGATTTGCCCGACCCCGCAGAGCTTCCCGCCTGGCTGCCGCCCACAGACTTCGAAAGACTGGTCGCCGGCGTCAAGGCATCAGGCTTCACCGGCGGCCTCAACTATTACCGCAATCTCGACCGCAACTGGGAACTCCAGCAGGCGAACGCCGGCCAGACCGTCACCATCCCCGCACTGTTCATGACCGGCGAACGCGACCCCGGCCTCGCCATTCCCGGCATGGACAAAATCATATCCGCCATGCCGGCGCTGGTGCCGCAGCTGCGCGGCTCGCATATTATTCCCGGCGCTGGTCATTGGCTTCAGCAGGAGCGCCCGGCCGAGGTCTCGGAACGGATGATCACGTTCCTGCAGCAGCTCTGAACGCCCCTAGCGATCCACCAGCACCGAGCATTTCGCATGCCGCACCACGCGGTCTGCCGTCGCGCCGATGAAATAGTTGGAGAAATCGGGGATGTGCGAGGCGACGATGATCAGGTCGGCGCTGTGGGTTTCGGCGGCGGCGAGAATGCCGTTGGCGGGTGGCCCGCGGCCGATCTCGACGCTGGCCGGAATGCCGGTCTTGAGCCGCAGCGCTTCTAGCCGCGCCTTGCCGTCCTTGATGGCGTTCTCGACCAGCTCGACCGGCAGATCGATCGCCACATAGGTCGGGATGTCCTCGACGACATTGAGCAGGATGATCTCGCCGCCCTCGTCGAGCAGCGTGGCAGCCTTGCGAAACGACTTCTCGCCGCGGTCGATGGCACCGACTTCGATGGGAACCAGGATTTTCTTGTACATGGCTTTCATCCTTACGAGATGCATCCAACCTATCGGAGGAAACATAAGGCGCTTTGACGCGGATCAAGCACCGCATCTCCAGCGTCAACAGATGCTGAACGATTTATCCGCAAGAACGCATCTTCTGCGAACAATCGGAATGCGCCATATAGAATGCAAGTACGGTGGCCGAGGGGACCATGAGATCATGAACCGGCGAACATTCCTCGAGCTTGCCACAGGCGGCGCCTTCGCCGCCACCGCCGGTGCAGCTTCGCAACTGATGGCAGGAGACAGATCGATGACAACAGAGACTTCCTACGCGCTGACGCGCCCTGCCCATGTCGGCCATTCGCATCTGGTTGTGAAGGACCTGGCCGCCGTTTCCGGCTTCTACCAGTCGATGCTCGGCCTCAGGGTCATCGAGAAGACGGCCAGCGGCGAAGTGCTCGGCGTATCGGGCCTGCCGCTGCTGACGCTGACGACGGACAGCAACGCGCAAACCGCGCCGCGTAATGCCGCCGGCCTGTTCCACACCGCTTTCCTGATGCCCGACCGCACCGAGCTTGCCCGCTGGCTGCGCCACGCCGCGCATAACAATGTCGTTCTCGAAGGCGCGTCCGATCACCTCGTCAGCGAGGCGATCTATCTCTCCGACCCCGAAGGCAATGGCATCGAGATCTATGCCGACCGCCCGCATGACGTCTGGAAATTCCACCAAGACGGCCAGGTGGAAATGGCGACGAACCGCCTCGACCTCCAGGCGCTCTATGACAGCGCCCCTCAGGACACCTGGAGCGGTATGGCGGACGGCACCGCGATCGGCCACATCCATCTGCAGGTCGGCAATATCCCGGAAGCCGACACGTTCTACCGCGACGTTCTCGGCCTGAAGATCATGGCCCGCTATCCCGGCGCCAGCTTCTTCGCCACCGGCGGCTACCACCACCACGTCGCCGCCAACATCTGGAACAGCCGCGGCGCCGGCACCCGCAGCCAGAACATGACCGGCCTGTCCGACTATTCGCTACATTTCAACGACAAGGCCGCGCTGGAAACAGCCAAGACCGCGCTGGAAAAGCTCGAGATCAAGACCGAAGCCCGCGACGGCGGCGTGTTCCTCAGGGACCCCTGGGGGATTGGTCTGACGCTGACGGCGTGAGCGGACACGTCCAATCCGTTGCAATTGCCGCCGATACGACTAGCTTTCCCCTTGCGCCGCGCTCTTCCGCGGCGCCGAGACGAGGAGGAAGCAGCCCATGTGCCGGAACATCAAACCCCTGTTCAACTTCGACCCGCCGGCAACGGAGGCGGAAATCCATGATGCGGCGCTGCAGTTCGTGCGCAAGCTGAGCGGCACCAACAAGCCCTCGAAGCGCAACGAGGCCGCCTTCGATCACGCGGTCCTGGCGATCGCCAAATGTGCGGCGGAATTGCTGACGTCGCTGGAGACCTCTCAACCGCCCCGTGACCGCGAGGAAGAGGCCGCCAAGGCAAAGGCCCGCTCGGCGCTCAGGTTTGCCTGAGGAACTGCCGCTCTGGAAAGATCGTTCCAGGCGCTGGCTTGCTGCAGCATAACCATGCTTGAACACTTGCTAACGCAGCGCTAGGGATCGGTTAACATCCCTCATGCAGCAAGACCCTCCCTCATGTTTCCCTTTTCAGAAGCCGACCCGATCCGCCACGCGAGCCCCGTGCCTGAAAGCTCGGAGGTGGTGATCGTCGGCGGCGGGGTGATCGGCGTTTCGACGGCGCTCTTCCTCGCGTCGCGCAATATCCAGGTCACGCTTCTCGAGAAGGGGCGCATCGCCGCCGAGCAGTCGTCGCGCAACTGGGGCTGGATCCGCAAGCAGGGGCGCGATGCCGACGAATTGCCGATCGTGATGGAAGCCTGCCGTCTCTGGCAGCAGCTGGCGGAAGAATGCGGCGAGGATATCGGCCTGAGGCAGACCGGCGTCACCTATCTGGCCCGTACCGACAAAGACATGGCGAAATTTGCGCGGTTCATGCAGCTCGCCGCCGCCCACGATCTCGATACCCGCCTTCTCGACGGCGCAGAGGTCGCGGCCAGGATCGGCGGCATGGCCCGCACCTATGCCGGAGCGATGACGACGCCGTCGGATATGCGTGCCGAGCCCTGGCTCGCAGTGCCTGCGCTGGCGCGGCTGGCGGCCCGCAAGGGCGTCAGGATCATCGAGAATTGCGCGGTTCGGGCGCTCGATATCACTGCCGGCCGGGTCGCGGGCGTCTGGACTGAAGGCGGCAGGATCGCGACCACCAATGTGCTTGTGGCGGGCGGTGCCTGGTCGTCGCTGTTCCTGCGCAAGCACGGCGTCTCCATCCCCCAGCTCAGCGTCCGCGCCACGGTTGCCGCAACCGAGCCCTTGCCGGAATTCCACGCCGGTGCGGCCATCGAAAAGGACATCGCCTTCCGCCGCAGGCAGGATGGCGGCTATACGCTGGCCCCGGGCGGCAGCAATCTGCTGTTTGTCGGCCCCGAAGCCTTCCGCAACGCCACCAAATATCTCCCGGCGCTCATCGACCATCCCCTCGGCACCCGCTATCTCCCGGCAGCACCCTCCGGTTTCCCCGACAGCTGGTCGACGCCGCGCGACTGGACGCCCGAGACGACAAGCCCGTTCGAGCGCATGCGCGTCCTCAATCCGGCGCCCGGTCAATCCGATCTCGCCTCGATCAAGCGCGGCTTCGAAAATCTGTTTCCGCAGCTCGGAGAATTGCGCCTGAAAACCGCATGGGCAGGGATGATCGATGCCATGCCCGACGTCGTCCCGGTCGTGGATCGCGTCAGCGCCATCGCCGGGCTCTTCGTCGCCACCGGCATGAGCGGTCACGGCTTCGGCATCGGCCCGGGCATCGGCCGCGTCATGTCGGATCTGATCCAGGGCAACGCGACGGGCCACAATCTCGACCGCTTCCGCCTGTCACGCTTCTCCGATGGCAGTCCGATCCGGCTGGGTCCGGCGATCTGAGGCGCCGTCAGCTACTCCGCCGCCACGGCCATCGCCCGCGTATCGTTCCGGTAAAACTTCGGCGCCCGGCCTGTCACCCGCTTGAAGGCGTTGGAGAAGGCGCTTTCCGAGGTGTAGCCGAGTGAGCGGGCGAGCGTCGCCACCTGCACGTCGTCTTCCCGAAGCGACCGTTCGGCAAGCCGCATGCGCCATTCGGTGAGATAGGCAAGCGGGGCGATGCCGGCCACCTGTTTGAAATAGACGGCGAAGGTGGTGCGCGACATGGCTGCGGCTGCGGCAAGCTCTTCCAGCTGCCAGGCGCGGCCGGGCTCGGCATGCATCATGCGGAGCGCCGGGGCGATGCGGCGGTCGCTGACGGCGCGCAGCAGGCCCGCGGACAGCGGCCCGCCGTGATCGAGATGGGCGCGGAGCAGCTGCACGAACATCAGCTGTGCCAACTGCGCCGAGGCGACCGAGCCGCCCGGCAGATCGGCGGTCTGCTCCAAGACGATCTGCGCCACCACCCATTGCAGCACGGCAGCCTGCGGCGATCCGGCTTTCGCATGGATGAAGGGCGGCATGACATCGGTCAAAAGCGCGCCGCGTTCCGGATCGAGACCGGCATGGCCGCCGACGATCTCCACTTCCTTGACGTCGCCGATATGCTTGACCCGCCCGATATAGGTGGCAAACAGCGGCTTGGCCTCGACAGGGGTCAGAGACAGATCGGTGCAGAGCACGAAGTCGCGGGTGGTGACCAGGAACGTGTCGCCCGCTTCCAGCCGCACCGGCCCGGCGCCGCCCTCGACATCCAGCCAGCAGCTGCCCTTCAGCACCGCATAGAACTTGATCTGCTGCGGCCGGAACTGCAGCGACCAGTCGCCGCCGATGGTGAAGCCGCCCGATATGACGGACTGGGCATTGGTGAGGGTGAGCAGGTCGGAAAAGGGATCGTTCGACATTTTCGAATTCTCGCGCATGTAATCAGAATTTACAAGTATTTGAAATTCGGCGCGCCGGGCGCAGTCTCCGGATGCAATCACGAATGGAGAATGCATCATGAGCCTCAAGACACGTAAACTCGGCACTCAGGGCCTCGAAGTCTCGGCGATCGGCCTCGGCTGCATGCCGATGAGCCAGTCCTATGGACCGGCCGATCAGGACGAGGCGATCCGCACGCTGCACCGCTCGATCGATCTCGGCTGCACCTTCTTCGACACCGCCGAGGTCTATGGTCCGCACACCAATGAAGACCTGCTCGGCCGCGCCTTCAAGGGCCGCCGCAGCGAGGTGACGATCGGCACCAAGTTCGGCTTCAAGATCGTCGAGGGCAAGCAGCGGGGCGCGGAAACCACCAGCCGTCCCGAAGACATCCGCAAGGCGGTCGAGGGATCGCTGAAGCGGCTGCAGACTGACTATATCGATCTCCTCTACCAGCACCGCGTCGACCGCAACGTGCCGATGGAAGACGTCGCAGGCACGGTCGGTGAGCTGGTGAAGGAAGGCAAGGTCAAGTATTTCGGCCTGTCGGAAGCCGGTATCGCCAATATCCGCAAGGCGCATGCGGTGTTCCCGGTTTCGGCGCTGCAGAGCGAATATTCGCTGTGGGAGCGCAATCTGGAGCCGGAGATCATTCCGGTGCTGCGCGAACTCGGCATCGGCCTCGTGCCTTTCTCGCCGCTCGGCCGCGGCTTCCTGACCGGCAAGGTGATGCGCGCCGAGGAATATCCGGAGAACGACCACCGCCGCAACGACCCGCGCTATCAGGGCGCGAATTTCGACGAGAACGTCAAGGCCGCCGAGATCGTCCATGCCGTCGCCCGCGATCACAATGCAACGCCCGGCCAGATCGCGCTCGCCTGGCTGCTGCACCAGGGCGACGACGTCGTGCCGATCCCCGGCACCAAGCGGCAGAGCTATCTGGAGGAAAATGTTGGCGCCGCCGCCGTTGCCCTCAGCGCCGCCGATCTCGCAAGCCTCGACGCTGCACTCGCGCCGGAAAAGGTCTCCGGCGAGCGCTACGCCTCGTGGATCATGGCGACGGTCGATCGGTAAGCGCGCTCACGCGGCCTGAACCTTTCTGAGGCCGATGCTTGCTGCGATCGCCAGTTCGGCGATCGCAGCGGCAAGCAGGATGCCGAGGAAGACGTCGCGGCCGAGATGGACGAGCACCCAGCCGCCGATGACAGGGAAGCCGAAGATGCCGGTGAAATAGGACATCACGAACCAGGTGAGCGCCGCATGGCGGTAGCGCGGTTCGGTGTTGTTCACCGCCCAGGTCTGGATCACCGAATAGACCAGGCCGTAGCCGATGCCGGTGAGGATGGCTGAAAGAATCTGGAAGGCCGGGTGGATGCCGGTGCCGAACATGGCGGCGACGCCGAGGCTCATCGAGGTGAGCAAGGCCGTTGCAAGCTGTGCCTGTGGCAGCGCCGCCAGCAAGTGGGCAAGCAGCAGCCGGGCGGCAACCACGGTGACGGCGTAGACGGCAAAGAAGGTTGCCGCATCGGCGGAGGTTCCTTCCACCAGCGACGACTGGAAGGTCAGCAGACCCGAAAAGACGCAGGCACCGAGCGCCACCATCAGGATCGGCCGGACGGAAGCGCTGCGGCCGATCACGCCGATATCGCGTACCCAAGGGCGAAGTCCCGCTGTTCGCGGCCCGCCGGGCGCCATCGAGCCGAAGACCCAGAGCAGCATGGAAGCCGCAAGGCAGGCAGCACCCACCAGCATGAAGGTCGCCTCGACCGAGAGCCCCACCTGCCGCAGCATGAGATTGAGAATGACGGGCCCGCCGCCGATGCCGGCCATCTGGAAGGCGCCGAAGCGGGTGAACCAGAAGCCGCGATCGGCATCGGTGACCCGCTCGGACAGCGCCATCGGCGCGCCGATATAAAACATTCCCCAGCCAAGCCCGATGAAGAAGCCTGAGACCAGCGGCAGGGCGAGGCCGCCGCCCGCCGCAAAGGCGAGCAGCAGGAAGCCGAAGGCGACGGAGCAGGTGGCGATAGCGCTCATCCGCGCCGCATCGATCCGCCCCGAAAGCCAGCCGACCAGCGGCACGCCGGTAAAAGTGCCGGCCATCGCCGCACCCAGCGTCAGCCCGGTATCGACATCGCTGCCGCCATGAGCGCGGTAATAGGCCGAAAACAGGAAGGTGGCGCCATAGCCTCCCGCAGCAAGCATGGTGCCGGTGAAGAGAAAAGGGGCGGCGGAAGGGCGCATCGGCATGTCCGGACAGCGGTTGAAAGTGGTCCGATAAAAAGGAATAATGGCAAACATATCCAGAGCCACTTTGAGTCAGCCATGCAAGCCACTTCGCCCCGCCAAACCAGCGCCCGCACATTCCGCCGCGAAAGTGCCGCGGCCGGCTTTTTGCCTGATATCGATGCGTCCACGTCGGTTCCGGCGGTCCGCCAGCTCTATCTGCAGCTGCGCGATGCCATCGTCGCGGGAACGCTGCAGCCGCACCACCGCCTGCCCTCGACCCGCACGGCATCATCGGAATGGTCGCTGTCGCGCGGGCTGATCGCCGAGGCCTATGAGATGCTGATCGCCGAAGGCTATGCCGAGGGACGGCATGGCTCCGGCACCTACGTCGCCTCCGGCCTGCCGCCGATGCCATCAGGAAGCGGCACCGTGCGGGAGATGGCGGATAACAGCGCCCGGCGCGGCATCTCCACCGCGGCACGGCTGGCGATGCGCACCGATCTGGCGCCGCCCGCCCAGGTCGCCTTCGCCACCGGCCGGGTGATCCACGACGCGCGCACCGCCGGGCTGCTGAAGCGGCTTGCCCATCGCCATATCGATTATGCCAGCGACCGCTACCGCGATCCGCAGGGCGAGCTCTCGCTGAGACAGGCGGTGTCGGCCCATCTCGCCGCCTCGCGCGGCGTGCGCTGCCATCCCGGCCAGATCTTCATCACCTCAGGCACCCAGCAGGCGCTGGATTTCGCCATCCGCGTGCTCGTCTCGCCCGGCGAAACCGTGATGATCGAGGATCCCTGCTATCCGCCGGCAAGGCTCGCTTTCCTGCTGAACGGTGCGGCGATCTCAGGCATGCCCGTCGACGGCGAGGGCGTGATCACCGGTAAGCTCTCCCTCTACGACGGCCCGGCACCGGCAGCGATCTACGTCACCCCGTCGCATCAATATCCCTCAGGCTCGGCCCTGCCGCTGGCGAGGCGGTTGGAATTGCTGGCCTTCGCTCAGGCTCGCGGCAGCTGGATCATTGAGGACGACTACGACAGCGAATTCCGCTATGACGGCCACCCGATCGCCTCGCTGCAGGGCCTCGATGCGACGCGCCGGGTGATCTACGCCGGCACCTTCAGCAAGGCGCTGCTGCCGGGCTTCCGCGTCGGCTATCTGATCGTGCCGGACGATCTCGTCGCCGCCTTCCGTGCCGTCCGCCCGATCATCGACCGTTTCCCGGCACCGCTGCATCAGCTCGTCGTCGCCGATTTCCTCAACGAGGGCTATTTCCCGGCACATCTGCGCCGCCTGCGCGAAAGCCACCGCGCCGCCCGCGACAATCTCGCGTTCCAACTGAAGGCGCGGCTCTCCGATCACCTGATCGCCCCGGTCCCCGAACAGGGCATCCACTTCACCGTCTCCAGCACCGGCACATGGCGCGATGACCGCGCGCTGGCCGAGGCCGCGCTCAAGGGTGGCGTGGTCGTCATCCCCGTTTCGCCTATGCACATCTCCGCCTGGCCGGAACCGCGGCTGCTGCTGGGCTTTTCGGGGCTGACGGCGGAGGAGGCGGATGTGGCAGTGGGGAGGCTGGGGAGGGTGTTGGAGAGGGTGACGGGGTAAGCCCTTGGAGGCGCCAAGTTCATGGATCCGTCAAGCGGCGGTGAGGCGCTACGATCTGGAGGAAGCCTCACGGCGCTCAAAAAATCCGGCGGCCTTGCTCCCGAGCGCTATGAATGGGCGCTCGATACTCATCTCTGTCATCGTGGCAAGCAACGTTGTTACTATGACGGTCGTTAGCCATGTCAGAACGAAGATGCTGAGCGCGGGCAACGCGACTATTTTAATGGCCGCGATTTCAAAAATCTTCGCAGCTTGAGAGACGAACATAAAGTGGAAAATGTAGATCGAAAATGATCGGACGCCGATATATTCGATCACCTTTGCTCTTACCCCGATAGACCGCAGGGTGAGCGCCAACGACGCGAAAGCGATCCCTGCGGCGATCGGAAGCATCTCGAATGCGAATGGAAGACCGGAATAGAATAGGGCCACCCCGCATGCCGATGAGACGACGGATACGAGCGAGGTCACCAAGGCATTTCTTGCTGCGGATTGGTCTCTCCACCAGTAGGCAGAGATGCCGGCGAGAAAGACCGGCATCTGGTTGAAAAGATTATAGAAATAGAAGCTGTTGTTATCTGCCAGCGCAGAATCCTGGAAGGTGCTGGCGACGTATACGCTCGCCGCGGAAACGATCACTGCGGCCGCCAACGCCATGCCGCCTCGCGCCGCATCGCTTGCGAGCCGAGACAAGGACCAGAACAGGGGCGGAAACGTCAGATAGAACGCCATCTCCGTGCCTATCGACCAGCCCCCTGGCACAATGCTGTTGTTCGCAGCTGGTATGAAACCGTGCACCAAGGCAAAGTTGGCAGCTACAGCTGCCAAACTGTAGGCCTCTATCGCTGTGTTCCCCTGCCGGGCCATCCCTGCTGAGACGGTGAAATACAATGCGATCGCAAGGTAATAAAGAGGCGCAATTCTAAACCATCGCCGAACAAAGAACCCGGAGACCCAGCCCTCATGAAACCATCGACGGCTTGCGCTCTCGCACAGGGTATAGGCGGAGACGACAAAGAAAAGCTGCACGCCTAACTGACCGAGTTCGGTGATTGACGTCGTCCATCGCGCCAACCCCGCAACAGACTGACCGGCATGTATCGTTATCACCATGAGGATCGCGATTCCCCTGCATTGATCGATGAAGGCGTCGCGTCTCGTTGCTTCAATCATGGAACATGCCTGGGGCCGAAGTTGTCTAAAGTGACATGCTGGATCTAATGCCGCTGGGGTCTCAGACAGGCATCCGAATATTGGGCCGACCGCTTGCTTGCCGTTCGGTTCCCACCATCAGACACTCTCGCCATATGCCCGCTCCACAATCGCAGCCGGGCGTAAACAATTGCTCTACTCTAAGTGCAAGCCGATTGATTGGCGGCCGCTCAGTGGTATGTCGCAGTGGCAGGGGCAAGTACGCTCTTTAGAAAATCCCGGAGAACCGGGGTCAGCTGTTCGCGGGGGATCTGATGCCCACATTCGAACCGGTGCAGCGCCACGGGCACCCGCGCCTGCGAAAGCACGGCCGCGAACTTCTCGGCCTGCTCGATCGACGCCGGGTCGTCGTATTGGCCATGCAGAAGCAATGTTTCCGCACTGATCTCGTGTGCATGATAAAGCGCGGAGCGCTCCAGGAACGCCTGGTCCGAAGTGCCAGCCTCCCGGATGATCGCCTGCTGCAGGCCCGGAGCGCTGTTTTGGTAGGCTTCTTTGAGATCGTAGACGCCGCCCGACAGGATGAGCGCCCTCAGGTCGGCCACCTGCGCTGCGACCATCGCAGACGCAACCGCGCCGCGGCTGTTGCCATAGAGGACGATGCGGGCCGGGTCGACGGCGGGTTGCACCTTGAGAAAGTCGAGCGCGGCGATAATCGCACGCTGGGTCGCCGGTCCGCAGAAATCCGCCGGTCCGTCCGATGCGCCGAAGCCCGGCTGCGATACGGCCGCCGCCGTCACATTCAGCCGTGAGGAGAACCGCAGCAGCGTTCCGTTGTCGGCAGCCTCCTTGGCCCCCAGCAGCATTCCGCCCTGATTGCCGTGGACGAAAAGGATGGCTCCCCGCGGCGCGCCAACCGGTCCTCCCGCCTGGAGAAGCTCGACGGAGGCGCCGTCGCCACGATCGATCACATGCCGCTCTACCGCCGCCATCCCTTCACCTGTCCCGCCAGATACGTTCAAAATTTCTTCTTCAGGAAATATCGCGCGATTGCGTTGCCGTCGCCTTCGAGTTCGCCGAATAGCGTATAGCCGAGCTTCTCGTAAAATGGCCGTGCCTGGAATTCGAACGTATCAAGCCACACACCGGCGTATCCGCGCGCCTTGGCGATGGCCTCGGCTTCGGCAAGAAGCTTGGTGCCGAGACCTCTGCCGCGATATTCCGCCGGGACCACAACCAGCTTGATGAACGCCCAACCGTAGTCTCCGACGCCGTAGAGACCACCGCACACACCATTCGTCTCCGGGTCTCGCAATGCGACGGCAAAATCCGGATCTGCGTCGGCGATACCCGCCGCATCGATGTTGAAAGCATCCAGGGCGGCTTCGATAGCTTGCCGAATTTCGATCGGCGGGCTTGAGGCGATGATCTCGAGAATGGGCTCCATGCGCGGTCCGTGGTGTCCATGGTTGATAGGCTCAGGCGTATTGGTCAGTTTTCGCACACAATGCCTTCGCTTCCCGGAAAATCAACCAGAAGTTTCCAAACGTGTCCGCTCCGCCACACCCGCGCCCCCACCCTTCTCCCCCAAGGAACCGAATCCCCCAATCCGCGTTGTCGTGGCGAAGCGCTGGGCTTTCGGGGAACATGGGATATGGGCATCGCCAACGGCATCAAGAAGCATGCGAAGAAGATCGCCATCGGCGAGCGGCGCACCAGCGCCTGGGCCGAAAAGCTTTCGGCCGCCACCGAAGAGATGCAGCAGGCGCCGGTGCGCCGCGTCGAGAAGGATGGTCTCGATGTCAGCATGGCCTGGGCCATCATCGGTATCTTCGGCATTCTCGGGCTTGCCGCCGTCTATCAGATGTCGCTGATCCTGATCCCGCTGACGCTCGCCATTGTCGTCGGCATGATCTTGGGCATGCTCGCCGAAAAGCTGAGCAAGCTCGGCGTGCCCCGCATCACCAATGCGGTGATCCTGTCGAGTGCGGTGGCGCTTGTCATCTTCCTGGTCGCCAATGCGCTGGCCGGGCCGGTCGGCACCCTGATGAACGAGGGGCCCGCCTTCGTCGAGAAGACCATCGACAGGCTGATGCCCTATCTCGAGAAAGTCCGCTGGCTGCATATCACGCCCGAGACCTTCCAGAGCGGCCCGATGTCGGCCGACAAGCTGCTCGAAAACACCGGCAACGTCCTGCATGTCGTCACCGCGAACCTGACGCCGGCGCTGGTGCAGGGGCTGATCTTCTTTGCCGCGCTGCTGCTCTTCCTCGTCGGCCGCGTCAACCTGCGCAAGACGATCATCATGACCTTCCGCAGCCGGCCGCAGCGCTTGGCGGCCATCCGCGTCATCAGCTCGGTCGAGCAGGTGCTCGGCTTCTATTTCGCCACCGCCGCCATCATCTATGCCGGCCTCGGGGTGATCATGACGGTGATCGCCTGGGCGGGTGGGCTGTCGGTCCCCATTCTCTGGGGCTTCTTCGCCTTCCTCTCCAGCTTCATTCCCTATCTCGGCATCACCATGATGACCTTCGCCATCGCCGTTGCTGGTATCCTGACCCATGACAGCATGCTGTTCGCGCTGCTGCCGGCGGCCGCCTTCTTCATCGTCCACCTCTTGATGGAAAATCTGATCTTCCCGGCGGTCATGGGCCGCCGCCTCGAGATCAATCCCTTCGTCGTCTTCCTCGCCATCATCTTCTGGACCTGGATGTGGGGGGCTGTCGGCGCCATGCTGGCGCTGCCGCTGTCGCTGATCGTCATGACCATCGTCGATGAGCTGTTCATCGAAGAGCGCGTCACGCCGCAGTTGCCGAAGTGAAGGGGAGACGATGATGGCAAACGGCATCGAATTCGACCCGGCAAGCCAGGACGATCTGCGCAGCGGCCGCAGCCCGTGGGGCAGGGGCGGGCGCCGCCCTGCTTTTGAGCCGTTGACGCAGAGTTTCAAGGCCGATGCGCTGGTCATCGGCGGCGGCATCACCGGCGCGCTGGCTGCCGAGCATCTGACGGCCCGCGGCCTGTCGGTCGTCGTCATCGACAAGGAAGAGCCTGGACTCGGCTCCACGGCGGCAAGTACCGCCATGCTGCAATGGGAAATCGACAGCACGCTTTCGGAACTCGAGCACTATTACGGTTTCGAGCGGGCCGCTGGCATGTACCGCCGCAGCGCGGCTGCCGTCTCCGGCCTTGCCAAGCTCGTCGCCACCCACGCGCTGCCCTGCCAGTTCCAGCCGCGGCAGACGCTGTTTCTGGCGCAGAACCATGAGAGCGCTCGCGATCTCTACGAGGAGCGCCAGCTGCGCCGCCGCGCCGGTCTTCCGGGCGTCTATCTGGAACATTGCGATCTCCTGACCCAGTTCGAACTCGACCGCGATGGGGCGATCCTGTCGCCGGGCTCCGCCGAGGCCGATCCGCTGCTGCTCGCCTGGGGGCTTCTCGATATCGCCATCGCCCGCGGCGCCATGCTGGTGAAGGGCACCGTGGAGCGGCTGCACAGCGAAGGCGGCAAGGTGACCGCCGAGCTCGACGGCCCCTTCGTCATCGAGGCCGATACCGCTGTGCTGGCGACGGGTTATACGATGCCTGGTATCGACACGCCGAAGCTGCATCGCTCCACCTCCAGCTTTGCGATCGCCACCGTGCCGCAGGATCCGGCAACCCTCTGGCGTGGAGAAACGCTGATCTGGGAGGATGCCGACCCCTATCTCTACATGCGCACCACGGCGGACCACCGCATCGTTGCCGGCGGCGAGGACGACGCCACCACCGATCCCGACCGGCGCGATGCCAAGCTCGCTGCAAAGGCGCAGGCGATCCGCGAGAAGATGAAGCGGCTCTGGCCGCAAGCCAATGCGGAAATCGCCACCGCCTGGTGCGGCACCTTCGGCGAAACCGCCGATGGCCTGCCGCTGATCGGCCCGGTGCCCCGCATGCCGAATGTCTACGCCGCCTACGGCTACGGCGGCAACGGCATCACCTTCTCCTTCCTCGCCGCCCAGATGGTCGGCGCCATGGTGGCCGGCATCTATCGCGACTGGTTCGACGACTACGCGCTGGACCGCGACGGGCCGGGATTCCGGAATGTCAGGGCTGGCGAGCGTGGGGTGGAGACGGTGCTGCGGTAGGAGCGGGCGTTGTGCTCGGGGCTTGCAGGGCACAACGCCGTTGGAAGGCTCAGCGACTAATTCGTCGTCTTGTCATCCCCAAGCCCCTCGGCATCCTCCAGCCGTACGAACTCCACGCCCTTCGCCTTCAAATCCACGATCGCCTTGGCGACCCCGGCACCGGCGGCATGCGTCGGCTGGTTGATATGCGAGATCACCACGTCGCCGTCCTTGGCGGAGCTGATCCGCTTTTCAGTAATCGCCGTTCCCAGCAGCGAGCCGCCGTCGCCATTCACAGAATAGCCGGCGATCTTGTAGCCCATGGCGCGGATCTGGGCGATTGCGGAGAGATCGTATTTCGCCGTCGAGCCGCGGAACCAGTGGGGCGCGGCAATGCCTGCTGCCAGCATCGCGTCGGCGCCACCCTGCACCTCCTGGTGCACCGCCTCAGGAGATCCGGCCGCGGCAATACCATAGATCAACGCCGGCTTGTCGACGGCCGGAATATGGTTCTGGCCGTGGTTCTCGAGCTCGAACAGATCGGGATTCTGCAGGAAGATCGAAAGCGCCTGCGGATTGTGCTTCAGCCAGCGTGCCGTGACGAAGATCGTCGCCGGAATTCGCTCGGAAACCAGCGTCGAGATAATCCGGTCATCCGCCTTGCCCATGCAGGCATCGAAGGTCAGCGCGATCCGCGGACGCCCGGGAACCCCTGAGCGCACCACATGCAGCTGCGGCTCGACAAGCTTCGGTCCCTTGGGTTTCGCCACCGGCGCGGCGGCGGCAGGTGCGGCGGGCAGAGCCGGAAGCTCGGCCGCAGAGGCAGCGGAAAGACAGGCTGCAAGCAGCGGAACGGCGAGAAGAATGCGGATCATGGGAACTGTTTTCAACGATATCGATGAAGGAATTCTAAGCCTTCGGGCAGAAGGCCGCGATGCGGCCTCTTGCCGCTCGTCTCTTCCGGCCGTGCCTATAGCCGGAAATCCGCGCCCTGCCATCCCCGGCTTCACGAAGTTTTACCGCCTACTGCCTTAGTGTCGGTTGCGCCGCTCCCTGTTCGATGCGAGCATTGCGGCCGATGAAAAACGGGTGTGCATGATGGCCGAGTTCAACGGGATCCGCTGGGCTTACGACAAATACGAACTGATCGCCGACGGCATCGTCCACGGTGTCGGGCTGGCGCTGGCGCTGGTCGGCGCCACCGTGCTGATCTTCTATGCGACGCTGTGGAGCAGCTATGGCGAGCTGGCCGCCGCCTGGGTCTATGGTGTCGGTTTGGTCATGACCATCGGCATCTCCTTCACCTACAATGCCTGGCCGGTGTCGCGCACCAAATGGTTCCTGCGCCGCTTCGATCACTCGTCGATCTTCGTGCTGATCGCCGCCACCTACACGCCGTTCCTCGAAAAGGGCTCCGACGATCCGCTGCTCTTTGCCATGCTGATCGGCATCTGGGTGGTCGCCATCGCCGGGATCGTGCTGAAATGCGTCTTTCCCGGGCGTTACGACCGGCTGGCGATCCTGCTCTATCTGGCGATGGGCTGGAGCGGCGTGCTGGTGGCCGAACCTGTCGCCTCGCGCATTCCCTTCGCCTCGATGCTCCTGATCGTCATCGGCGGCGTCATCTATTCGGCGGGCGTCATCTTCCATGTCTGGGAAAAGCTGCGCTTCCAGAACGCCATCTGGCACGGCTTCGTCGTTGCCGCGGCCGCCGTACACTACTCGGCCGTGCTCACCTGCTTCAGCATGAGCGCTTCCAATCTCTGATCAGCGGCAGTGCGGCGGGCCCGAAAGCGTCTTGACCAGATGGGCAACCGTCGGGTCGTAGAGCTTCGCCTGCGCCTTCGGATATTCGAGCGTGAAATAGCCGCCGGCGCCCTGGCAGAGCGAGACCGCCCGCACATAGAGGATGCGGTCCTTGCGGGTGCCTGAATAGCTCATCCAGTCCTTGGCCGATTTCTCATAGGTGATCGTCCAGCCCTCGTCCTTTTCCGATTGCTTCCGGTTGGCGACATCTTCGCCGAGCGTGCCCTCGGTCACGGTGGAGCCGAACACCCGCAGGGTCGCCTTGCCATCCTTCGATTGCAGCGTGATGCCATCGCCATTGTCAGCCTCGCTGATCGTGCGGAAATCGCCGGGCAGGTCGATGACATAGCCGAAGCGCGGATTAGCATAGGGCTTCCAGCCGTCGGCAAGAGCAGGCGCCGCTGCAAGAAGCAGCGGAAGTACGAAGAGCAGGCGCATGAAGGCTCCCTCAGAGATCGCCGCAGACTAGCGCAAACCGCAATCCCAGTCGCGGCAAATCTCCGGGTTTACATCCCCGGAATGCCAGCGTATCGGTCCTGCAACATCCGCCGGAATGGAACATGATATGACCGACGCCGTCACCCTTCGCGACGCCACCGAAGCCGATCTTGCGGCGATCCGCGACATCTACAATCATGCGGTCGAGCACACGACGGCGATCTGGAACGAGACGGTCGTCGATCTCGAAAACCGCGTGGAATGGTTCAATGCCCGCAGGGCGAGGGGCTTTCCGGTGCTGGTCGCCGAACGCAACGGCCAGATCGCCGGCTACGCCGCCTATGGCGATTGGCGCGCCTTCGACGGTTTCCGCCACACGGTCGAGCATTCCGTCTATGTCGAGAAAGACAATCAGGGCGCCGGCATCGGCAAGCTCCTGATGCAGGCGCTGATCAAGCGCGCCTCCGAAAACGGCATCCATGTGATGATTGCCGGGATCGAAGCCAACAACACCGCCTCGATCGCCCTCCACGAAAAGCTCGGCTTCCGCAACGGCGGCACCTTCAGGGAAGTCGGCAAGAAGTTCGGCCGCTGGCTGGATTTGACGTTTATGGAGCTGAGGGTGCCGGAGTGAGTCCGAAAAAGATCGCTTAGACGGTTTTCCTAACGTCGCCGCGTTATGCACCTCAGTAGACCAGCCGCAGCGCTCGTCGTCGAGCGCCTGCGCCGCTGATCACCCCTCCGGCTCGAACACCATCGCATGCCCATTGATGCAATACCGCAGCCCTGTCGGTGGCGGGCCGTCGGGGAAGACGTGGCCGAGATGGGCATCGCAATTGGCGCAGCGGATTTCGGTGCGCACCATGCCATAGGACGTGTCGCGATACTCGGTCACCGCTTCAGGCGAAACCGCCTCGAAATAGCTCGGCCAGCCGCATCCGGCGTCGAATTTGGTGTCGGAGCGGAACAGCGGCTCATTACAGCAGATGCAGCGGTAGAGGCCGGTCTCGAAACGATCCCAGTAGGGGCCGGTAAAGGCGCGTTCGGTGCCGTGCTGCCGCGTGATGCGGTATTGCTCCGGCGTCAGCTGCGCTTTCCATTCGTCGTCGGTCTTATCGATCTTCAAACTGTCGGTGTCGGACATGGGGGCTTGCTCCTTCGGCGCCGGAGAAGACAAATTTCGACCTGCGGAATGTGGATCGGAAATCGGGCCGGATCAAGGGTAGCCTGAAAAGCTTAGTCCCTATTGCAGGTTTGCGGCTGGCCGCTCCAGCGCCTATTCTGTCGGGTAACGGCGCAACAGGGGGATCTGGAGGTGCTGACCGTTATCTTCGTCATTGCCTATGCCGCTGCCGCTGCGGTCTGCATGGCCGCCACCTCGCTGGAGGGCTGGGTGAACCATGACCGCTTCGGCCCCTGGCGGATCGCCGGGCTGGCTGCCTGCCTGTTCTGGCCGCTGGTTCTTCTGTTGCCGCTGATCCATGCCGCTGCCGGGCCGCGCTTTGCCTGTGCACCCATCCCGAAAAGGCTTGAGGCCCGCCGCCGATTGACCTAAATCTTGGCGACGCACCCGGTTTTTCCGGAATTTTCTAGGGTTCTGGCAAGGGGAGGGCGCATGGGCGATGTCACGGCTTTGACATTCCTTGCCTTGTGTCTGCCGCTCATCGGCGCCGCCGCCGCACCGCTTGCCGTCCGCATCTTCGGCGCCAAAGCCGCCTGGCCCCTGGCGCTCTTTCCGCTACTCTCCTTCCTGCATTTCACCCGCTTCCTGCCGGAGATCGCCGCGGGCGAAGTGGCGACCGGCGGCTATGTCTGGGTGCCGAGCTACAATCTGAGCTTCTCCTGGTTTCTGGATGGTCTGTCGCTGACCTTCGCGCTGCTGATCACAGGCATCGGCACGCTGATCGTGCTTTATGCCGGGGGATACCTGAAGGGCCATAGAGATCAGGGCCGATTCTTTTCCTTCATCTTCCTGTTCATGGGCTCGATGCTGGGTCTCGTCGTGTCCGACAGCTTCCTGATGCTCTTCATCTTCTGGGAGCTGACCTCGATCACCTCGTTCCTGTTGATCGGCTTCGACCACGAGCGCGCGGCAGCCCGGCGCGCGGCGCTTCAGGCGCTCGTCGTCACCGGCGGCGGCGGGCTCTGCCTGCTGGCGGGGCTGCTGTTCATCTGGAACATCACCGGCGTCACCCAGCTGTCGCTGATCATGGAAGCCGGCGATCTGATGCGCCAGAGCCCGTTCTATCTGGCAACACTGCTGCTGGTGCTCGGCGGCGCCTTCACCAAGTCGGCACAGTTTCCCTTTCACTTCTGGCTGCCGAATGCCATGGAGGCGCCGACCCCGGTTTCTGCCTACCTGCACTCGGCAACCATGGTGAAGGCAGGCGTCTATCTGCTGCTCCGCCTCCATCCGCTGCTGGGCGAAACGCCCGCCTGGGAAATCCTGCTGCCGTTCTTCGGCGGCATGACGCTGGTCACCGGATCGGCGCTCGCCATACGCCAGACCGATCTGAAGCTGAAGCTCGCCTATACGACGGTCGCCTCGCTTGGCCTCCTGGTGCTGCTCACCGGTTTTGGTTCGGAATATGCGATCGAGGCGGCGGTGCTCTATCTGGTCGCCCATTCGCTGTTCAAGGGCGCGCTGTTCATGGTCGCCGGCATTCTCGATCACGAGACCGGCACCCGCGATGTCACCCGCCTCAGCGGTCTCGGACCGGCAATGCCGCTCACCTGCGCCGCAGCCCTTGCTGCCGCGATTTCGATGGCCGGTCTGCCGCCCTTCTTCGGCTTCCTCGCCAAGGAAGAGATCTATGCCGCGCTTGCGCTCGGCGATCTGCGCTCCATTGTCTTCACCTCGGTTGCGATCTTCGGCAATGCGCTGATGTTTGCGATTGCCTTCGCCGTCGGCCTCAAGCCGTTCATCGGCACGCCCGTTACCACGCCGAAGATCGCCCATGAGGCGCCGTTGCTGCTCTGGCTCGGCCCGGCGCTTCTGGCGCTGCTCGGCCTTGCCGCGGCCATCTTCGCGCCTGCCGTGCACCGCTACATCTCCATCCCCATGGCCTCGGCGATCGAGCACCGGCCGGTGGAGGTCACAATCTCGCTGCTGCCGCATATCGGCGTGCCCCTGCTTTTGTCAGTCGTCACCATTGCGCTCGGCATCGCCGTCTATTGGCAACTCGACCGCTGCCGCCGATGGACGGATGCCTTCTTCCGCGCTGCCGGGCCGGGGCCGGACTGGTATTTCGATCTCTTCATCTCGGGCCTCGTGCGCCTCTCGCATCGCGTCACCCGGCTGCTGCAGCCGGGAAAGCTCGAAATCTACGTCACCACCACCTTCGTGCTGCTGGCGGCGATCTTGCTGGTGCCGCTCTATGTCTATGGCGAGTGGCCACAGGCGATCGTCTGGCCGCGCGACGTGCGCCTTTATGAATGGGCGGTGTTCCTTCTTGCCGCAGCGGGGCTCGGCGCCGTGCTGGTGGCGCGCGACCGGCTGACGGCGATTGCCGCGCTCGGCATCCAGGGCCTCTCCGTGGCGCTGATCTTCCTGCTGTTCGGCGCCCCTGACCTTGCCTTCACCCAGTTCATGGTCGAGACATTGAGTGTGGTCATCCTGGCGCTGGTGATGACCCGGCTCAGGCTCTCGCCCGCCGACCGCCGCCCGCCCGGCCAGCGTTTTGCCGATGCGGCGATCGCGCTCGCCTGCGGTGCGGGGCTGACGCTGCTGCTGATCCGCGCTACCGCGGGGCCATTCGATGCAACGCTCTCCGATTTCTTTAACACCTATTCGAAGACCATCGCCCACGGCGCCAATGTCGTGAACGTCATCATCGTCGATTTCCGCGGCACCGACACGCTGGGCGAAATCGCCGTCGTCGCCGTCGCCGCCCTGGCGATCATCGCCCTGATCGGCATGCGGGCAGGCGGCGCGCGGCCACTGCCGAAGCGGCCGGGGAGGGAGACGTGATGGTGGTGCTAGTTTTCCCCTTCTCCCCTCGGGGAGAAGGTGGCCCGAAGGGCCGGATGAGGGGGCTACACGATAAGGCCGTGCCCAGCTTCATCAATCGCTTCGAGCACGCGGCCCCTTCATCCCCGGCGCAACAAGTTGCGCCTGACCTGCCGGGCACCTTCTCCCCGCGGGGGAGAAGGGAAGGCGAGGCCGCCCACCCATGAACACCCTGATCTTCCGCACCATCGCCCCCTTCCTCACGGCCCTGATACTGCTCTTTTCCGTCTTCATCCTGCTGCGCGGCCACAACGAGCCCGGCGGCGGTTTCATCGGCGGGTTGATCGCGGCTTCCGCGCTGGCGATCTATGGCATCGCCAATGGCGTGCCGGCCGTGCGCCGCGCCATCCGTATCCACCCGCTGGCAATCGCCGGTGCCGGACTGCTGATGTCCACGGCTGCCGGGCTGATATCCATCGCCGCCGCCGTCCCCTTCATGACCGGGCTCTGGATCTATCCCGTCATCCTCGGTCTGGAAGTGCCGCTCTCCTCGGTCATGCTCTTCGATATCGGCGTCTATTTTGTCGTGCTCGGCGCTATCACCGCCATCGCCCTGGCGCTGGAAGAAAGGGAGGACGACTGATGGAGCCGCTTGTCGCCATCCTCTCGGGCCTGTTTTTCTCGGCCGCCATCTATCTGATGCTGTCGAAATTCTCGATCCGCATCATGCTCGGCATCGCCATCCTCGGAAATGCCGTCAACCTCTTGCTCTTCACCGCCGGACGCCTGACCCGCGAGGTGCCGCCGATCATCGCCGCCGGTCTCGACACCCTTCCTGCGGGCGCCGCCAACCCGCTGCCGCAGGCCCTCATCCTGACGGCGATCGTCATCTCCTTCTCCTTCCTCGCTTTCCTGCTGGTGCTGACCTACCGCGCCTATCAGGACACCGGCACCGACAATACCGACGAGATGCGGATGGCCGAGCCGCGCGACGAGCCGGTTCCGCCGGTGGGGTATTGAGGATGGGTGTTGTGCGCGTGGCTACCCCCCTCTGCTCTGCCGGGCATCTCCCCCTCAAGGGGGGAGATTGGCTGGCTGCATCCGCTCGTGCCTCTCTCAGCGAGCCGAAATTGGCGATGTCGCTCGAAGATGAGATGGGGAGCCCACCACTCGTGTTCTCCCCCCTTGAGGGGGAGATGCCCGGCAGGGCAGAGGGGGGTACCCCACCCGTAACGCCCACAGCTGAGGCCGCCACCACACCCTCGACACTCAAGGGAGCCACTACCTAGATGGCCACCCCCACCACCACTCTCGACCTCTCCACCGCCATGCTCACCGCCCCCGTGCCGGCCGGTCACTGGCTGGTCATTCTCCCGGTCGCGCTCTGCATCGTCCTCGGCGCCCTGCTGCTGACGCTACGGTCCCGCATCCATCTCCATGCCCCGATCGCCATCGCCGGCCTGACGGCTCTCGTCGTCATCGATGCACTGCTCTTGCAGAAGGTCATCGCCGAAGGCCCTGTCACCATGGTCATGGGCCGCTGGCTGCCGCCGTTCGGCATTGCCTTCACCGCCGATCTCTTCGGCGTGCTGATGGCGCTGGCGGGTGCTATCGCGGCGCTGGCGGCAAGTCTCTATGCGCTGTCCGATACCGATGCCGGGCATCGCCGCTTCGGCTTCTTCCCGCTGCTGCTTCTGCTCATGGCCGGGGTCAGCGGCGCCTTCCTGACCGGCGACGTCTTCAATCTCTACGTCTGGTTCGAGGTGCTGCTGATCTCCTCCTTCGGCCTGCTGATCCTGGGTTCCGAGCCCAGGCAGATCGACGGGGCGATGAAATATACGGTGCTGAACCTCATCGCCACCACGCTGTTCCTCGTGGCCGTCGGCTATCTCTATGCCATCTTCGGCACACTCAATATGGCCGATATCGCCCAAAAGGCCGCCGGGTTGCGCGACGGCGCGCCGCTGATGACACTGGCAGCTCTTTTCCTGTTCGCCTTCGCCATGAAGGCCGCCGCCTTTCCGGTCAATTTCTGGCTGCCCGCCTCCTATCACACGCCGCGAACCGTCGTGTCGGCGCTGTTTGCCGGCCTGCTCACCAAGGTCGGCATCTACGCGCTGATCCGCGTGATGATCATGCTGATGCCGGTCGAGCGCGAGGAGCTCAGCCTGCTGATCGCCATTCTCGGTGCCGCCACCGTCCTGTTGGGTGCGCTGGGGGCGCTGGCCGAGAGCGATATCCGCCGCGTGCTTGGCTATACCGTCATCTCCGGCATCGGCAGCATGCTGATCGGCATCTCGATCGGCACGCCGGGTGGCGTCAGCGGCGCGATCTTCTATGCGCTGCAGTCGATCGTGTTGATGACCGCGCTCTATCTGGCAGCCGGTATTGCCGGGCGCCTCGGCGGCAGCTTCTCGCTCGTGTCGCTTGGCGGCCTCTACCGGGCAAACGGCTGGTTCGCAGCCGTCTCACTGATGCTGTTCTTCGCCTCCTCCGGCCTGCCGCCCTTTTCCGGCTTCTGGCCGAAGCTGATGCTGGTCAAGGCCTCGCTCGATGTCGGCGCCTGGTGGCTGGCGGCAGCCTTGCTGACCGGCGGCTTCCTGTCGACGATCTGCTTCGGCCGCCTCTTCCTGCTCGCCTACTGGCGTCCGGCAGCGGCTCCGCTTGCACCAGTGGCGGTCGGCTGGACTGCCGCCGCGCCGCTGATTGCACTGACGGCGCTCGTCACCCTGTTCGGCGTGCTGCCGGAGCAGCTGCTGTCGCTGACGCAGCAGGCCGCCGAAAACCTTGCCGATCCGACCGCCTATATCCATTCGGTCCTCCCGGAGGCTCGCACACCATGATCGCCTTCGTCTTCAACCTGCTGCTCGCCATTGCCTGGGCCGCCGTATCGGGCAGCGCTTCGCTGCACAATCTGCTGCTCGGCTTCGTGCTCGGCGCTGCCGTTCTCTCCGTTGTCCGCGAACCCTTCGGCGGCAGCGGCTATCTGCGCCGCTTCCGGCTGGTTCTGTCGCTGGCTCTGCTCTTCCTGCGGGAGCTCGCACTGTCCGCCTCGGCGGTGGCGCTGACGGTACTGCGGCCGAAGATGCGGATACAGCCCGGCATCTTCGCCTTTCCGCTGACCGTCGATCGCGATTTCGAGATCACCCTGCTCGCCAACCTGATCACGCTGACGCCCGGCACGCTGTCGGTCGATGTCAGCGACGACCGCAAGACGCTCTATGTCCATGCGCTCGACTGTTCCGATCCGAAGGCGGCCCGCAAGGCGATTGCCGAAGGCTTCGAGCGCAAGATCATGGAGGCCTTCCGGTGATCGAGCCCGCCGTCATCATCCAGCTTGCGGCCGATGCGGCACTGGCCGTGCTTGGTCTGTCGTTGCTGCTCACCGCCTGGCGCATCGCCGCCGGGCCGACCTTGCCCGACAGGATCGCCGGTCTCGACATGCTGACCGGCATCGCCATCGGCTTCATCGCCGTGGTCGCGGCCAGGACCGGTTTCGCACTCTATATCGACATCGCCGTCTCGCTCGGCCTCGTCGGCTTCCTGGCGACCGTCGCCTTTGCCCGCTTCGTACTGTCGCGGGGAATGCCGGCCGGGCAACCGGAGCCGGACGCGGTTCCGAAGCAGGGCAAGGCCGCAAAACCGAAGACAAAAGTGAAAGCCGCCAAACCGGGGAGGGCGCGGTGATGGATTATGCTGTTGCGATCATCGTCGCCGTCCTGATGCTGGCAGGCGCATTCTTCACGCTGGCTGCAGCCATCGGCGTGCTGCGGCTGCCTGATGTCTATTGCCGTATGCATGCCGCCTCCAAGGCCGGCACGGTCGGTGCCAGCCTCTTGCTGCTCGCTGCCGGGGTCCATTCCGGGGATTTATCAATTTTTACGCGAGCTGTGGCCGGGATAGCCTTTCTGCTTCTGACCGCTCCGGTTGCTGCACATCTGCTTGCAAGGGCGGCACATGCCACCGGACATGCTTTGTCGGTATTTTCCGTACGTGACGATATGCGCAAACGATGAGAGTATAAAATACAGGGCTTTAAGCAATTTTACGCAAATTTTGTCTCTGCTTATGGACTAAAGTCGGATGCTTGCTTGCAAAATCTTAATGTCGGACAATTTTTTACGTAGAGATCACGCAAATAAGAATTGGACTTTCGGTCAAACGATGCTAATTGAATTGCAAGTAGAGTTCTGATTTCGAATTAGAATCGTTTCGCTTTTTCCATCCTTAACGTTGATATCCAATGTCTAATTAAGGCTGCGGTCGAAGAGTGCGACGTATGATTCGGATTCAGGCAGTATTGGGACAGATTTCGGCGGCAAGAATCTAGGGGTGGATTCGCGTTTTAGGACATGCTGCTGTAAGCTGGACTTCTACTGTTAGCCTCTACGAAGGCGATCTTGTGCTTTTTGGCACAAAGATCATCCACGCATGCGAACAGGAGATATAAAATATGACGGATACCGCGACCGGCACTGGGCCGGAATTGCTGGTAGAGCTGACGGCTGACATCGTGGCGGCCTATGTCAGCAATCATGTAGTCCCGGTCACCGACTTGGCCAATCTGATTTCCGACGTGCATTCCGCCCTCAGCAACACGTCCGTACCACAGCCCGCCGCAGCGATCGTAGAAAAGCAGAAGCCTGCTGTTTCTGTCCGCAAGTCCGTTCAGGACGAGCAGATCACCTGCCTGGAATGCGGTGGCAACTTCAAGTCCCTGAAGCGCCACCTGATGACCCATCACAGTCTCTCGCCGGAAGAATACCGCGAGAAGTGGGATCTTCCCGCCGACTACCCGATGGTCGCTCCCGCCTATGCTGAAGCGCGCTCGCGCCTTGCCAAGGAAATGGGTCTCGGCCAGCGCCGCAAGCGCGGCCGCGGCTGAAAAGCGCGCAGTCGATGTCAAGAGCCGGGCTTTGCGCCCGGCTTTTTTGTTTTGCGGCTATGACGGGACGGCGGCGGCCTGATCGGCCGGGCGGCGGCCGCGCAGCAAAAGCAGCATGCCGATGGCGCAAAGCGAGCAGAACAGGCACAGGGCCAGCACCGCGCCATTGCCATACGTGGTCATCAGCCAGATCAGCAGCGGCGGCGAGGCCGCCGAGATCCAGTTGAGCGGCAGGGCGATCCGCGACAGGGCTCGCGCAAATTCAGCCTTGTCGTAGAAGGTGAGCGGAATGGTAGAGCGGGCCACGGCCAGTGCGCCGCTGCTGGTGCCATAGAGCACCAGGAAAACCCCGACGGCAACGGGCGAGCCCTGAACGGCGAGCAGGATCAGGAGCGACAGGCAAAGCATTCCGGAGGCGCCGGCGCCGATCGTCACGCCGTCCCATTCGGTCTTGCCGATCAGGTTCACCCCGCGCGCGGCGATCTGGATGATGCCGAGCGTCGAGCCGAAAGCCAGCGCCTGCGAAGCGCTGAGACCTTCGCCTTTCAGGAGCTCGATCAGCACTGAACTGAAGCCGTAGGTGATGAAGGCATTGAAGACGATTGCTGCGACGATCAGGTAGAAGGTCCCGTCATAGGCGCGCGCCTCGACCGGCGCTGGCGCCGCTGCAGAAGAGGCGGCTTCGTTGCGCCTGCGCGGCAGCCCGAAGCCATAGAGCGGCAGGCAGATCAGGGCCATGACCAGCGCATAGACCTGGCACGCGCCCCGCCACCCGCCATGCGCCGCCAGAAACGAGGTGAGTGGCCAGAAGATCGTGCTCGACAGGCCGGTCACCAGCATCAGCGTCGCGATCGCCCGCGCTGCCCTGCGTCCGGCGATCTCGTTGAGCAGGATATGCGCCGGCATGGTGAGACTGGCGCTGCCCGCCGCCCCGATGAGAAGCCATCCGAGAAAATAGGTGACGGGCGAATGCGCCAGCGACACCAGCATGAGCCCCGCAGCCGAAACCACCGTCCCGGCCATCATCACCACCCGCGCGCCGATGGTAGAAAAGAACCGCGACAGCAGCGGCGAGCAGGCTCCCATCATCACGTAAAAGGTCATCGTTCCGGCAAATACCGCCGGCATGCCGATCTGCAGATCAGCCGCCACGTCCCGCCCGACCACCGCCGGAAAGCCGACGGCACCCCAGCCGATCAGCTGGGCGATCGACAGGACGACGAGGGGGAGGAGGATTTTCGTCTCTGGTTCTGGTCTGGTCATCAAATGCGTTCCGATCTGCAATTGCAAATCATTAGCAAGTGAATTCTATCAGTTTGATGACAGGGAGTGGTGGGGCGAGGGGTGCTTTGGCGCCGCGGGTGGGAGAGGAGAGGATTGCGGTTGCAGGGGCCCCCGACTCTATTCGTCATGGAGCCGAAAGCATTGCGTTTGCGCTGAGCGCCCTGCTTTGTGAGCACCTCACCCGCAGCCCCCTCATCCGCCCTTCGGGCACCTTCTCCCCGAGGGGAGAAGGGAAGGGTCGCGGCAGCCTCTGTGCTGGTTTCAGCGAGCCGCGGTGACTAATGGAGACGGTCCCTTCTCCCCTCGGGGAGAAGGTGGCCCGAAGGGCCGGATGAGGGGGCCACACGCCCCAACCCTTGCGACCAAACCACCCGCACGGCACCCTCATCTCACCCACCCCGCGCATACCGTGCCGGCGGCACCCCCGCATGGCGGGTGAAGGCAACGCTGAACGTGCTCGCCGACCCATAGCCCACGCGCTCGGCCACCTCGTCCATGGTGAGCTCCCGCCGGCGCAGCAGCTGTTTGGCGAGCGCCATGCGCCAGGCGAGCAGATATTCCATCGGCGCCAGCCCGACGACGCGGCTGAAGCGGGCGAAGAAGGCGGAGCGGGAGAGGGCGGCTTCGGCCGCAAGATCGGCCACCGTCCAGGGATGGGCAGGGCGAGCATGCAGGGCATGCAGACTTGCCGCCAGGCGCTCGTCGGCAAGGCCGCGGCCGAGCCCGGGTGCCGCGGTGGTCTCGGTCCCGGATCGCAGGGCCTCGATCAGCAGCACTTCAAGCAGCCGCTCCAGCACCAGTTCGCGGGCCGCGCGCCGCGCCCGCGTCTCCTCGCCAAGGAGCTGCATCAGCGTCGCCAGCCGCGGTTCGCCGCGCACGATCACCACATCCGGCAGCAGCGAGACGAGCAGGGCGGCATCCGGCGCGCCGAAGCTGCAATGGCCGATCCGCATGCGCAGATCCGCCGGTCCATCGAGGCGTCCGGCGCGAAAACGGCCGTCGGCGAGCTGCGCCGGGATCGTATCCGGCAGATCGGCTGGCGCATCGAGGCTCTCGTTGACGAGATCGCGCATCGCAGGCACCAGCACGAAATCCCCGGTTTCCAGAATGAACGGCTGATCGTCGCCGAATGTGACGCGGCACGCGCCGTCCAGGACGGCGCAATAGAACGGCTCGCCGGTGGCCTCGCGACGAATGCGCCATTCGCCGGCGCATTCCACCAGCTTCGAGAAGCGCGCTGCGGGCTGCAGCAAGGTGACGATGTCGGCAAGCGGATCGATGCTCATGATCAGGACTAACGCTAAAGAAAAGGAGACTATAGCCTATATAAAGTCCTGTCACCGGTCACTACCATCGCGGCATTCCTTTTCACATGGAGAAGCACATGCCCAAGATATTGATCACCGGTTGCTCGTCCGGCTTCGGCCTTGAAACCGCCAAACTGTTTCTCGAACGCGGCTGGGAGGTGATTGCGACGATGCGCACGCCGGCTGCCAGCCTGCTTCAGCCATCCGATCGCCTTCGCGTCCTGCCGCTCGACGTCACCAATCCCGCAAGCGTCGCGGAAGCGGTGAAGAGCGCAGGTCCCATAGACGTGCTGGTCAACAATGCCGGTTTCGGCGCGCCGGCGCCGATCGAACTGACCGACCCCGAGACGGCGCAGTCGCTGTTTCAGACCAATGTGATCGGCACATTGGCGATGATCCAGGCGGTGCTGCCGCAGATGCGTCAGCGGCGCGCCGGCGTCATCATCAACGTCACCTCGACGGTCACGGTCAAGGTGATGCCCGTCATCGGCGTCTACCGGGCGAGCAAGGCGGCGGTGAATGCGCTGAGCGAATCCCTGGCGGTGGAAGTGGAGCCGTTCGGCGTGCGGGTGCATATCGTCCTGCCGGGCCGCTCGCCGGAGACCCGCTTCGGCCAGAATGCCCGGCCGCATCTGCGCGGCGCCGATGACCCGGATTATGCGCCGCTGATCCAGGAATTCGTCAAAAGCGTTCAGGACGATACCGGCCCGGTCACCCACGCGCCCGATGTCGCCGAAGCCGTCTGGCGCGCCGCCACCGATCCCGCAGCACCGCTGCGCATCCCTGGAGGCGCCGACGCCGAGTTCTGGATGGCCGAAGCGGGGTTGTAACGGCAACCCATCTTCCGCTACCTCTTGTTTTCAATTGGTAGCTTTCCTCCCTCCGCGATCTCGAAACCATGCCCGACGCCTCGATCTTCCTGACCTTCCTCATCGCCCTTGCCGTCCTCGAAATCACGCCGGGACCGGACATGATGCTGGTCATCGCCCGCGGCGTCGGCCAGGGGCGCAGGACCGCGCTTCTGACGGTCGTCGGCATGGTCTTTGTCGCCGGGGCCGTGCAGGTCGGCCTGCTGGTCCTCGGCCTGGCATCGCTGGTGGCCGCCTATCCGTCTGCGCTGCATGTCCTCCAATGGCTGGGCGCGGCCTATCTGATCTATCTCGGGATCAGGATGGTATGGGCAAGCTTTGCCCATCAATCCGCAGCAAGGCTGAAATCCAGGCCGGTGTCAGGGTGGAAGGCCGTGCGCGAGGGAACGTTGAACAGCCTGACTAACCCTAAGTCCCTGCTGTTCATGTTCACCTTCCTGCCGCTCTTCGTCGATCCTCATGCCGGGCCGGTCTGGCTGCAGTTGCTGGTCCTTGGATCGATCCAGAAACTGGTCGGCATCTTCTCGCTCGGCGGCGTCGCACTGGCATCGGGGACTGTCGGACACGTCCTTCACCGCTTTCCGAAACTGCTCGCCTGGCAGGAGCGCTTCACCGGCATCGTCCTTGTCGGCCTCGGCATTCGCCTTCTCCTCTCCGGCAGCCCATCTCCAGCGCCTTCGGCGGGACGATCGATATAGGAAAATAATCCACATTCAATTTCAGCAGGTTAAGCGCCCTTAGAGCCAAGAGCACGAAAAATTTGCAGCATTGCTCTTCCGCTTCGCGCATTCCTCTCTTATGGTGTGTGAATTAATTCCTATTTCCGGGAGTTTCACATGCCGCACACTCAAATCCCTTTACCGCGCAATCGCCTCGAAACAGCTCTCCGCCCGATCATCGACGACGAGCCGCCGGCTCCACCGCCTGAGCCGCGTCCGCCATCGGTGTCGCTGCCGGTGCGCATCGTCTGCCGCACCGCCCAGAAGATCACCGCCGAGATGGTGATGATCGCGGGCAGCCGCATGCTGGAGCGGCGGGATCGCCGCCGCATGCTCTGCCACGTCCGGCAGATTTCCATGTATGCCTGCCACACGGCGCTGCAATTCTCGCAGCAGGAGATCGCCGGCGGCTTCGGGCGCCATCGCACCACCGTCGCCCATGCCTGCATGATCGTCGAGCAGCGCCGCGACGACCCGGCCTTCGATGATTTCGTCTCGGCCATCGAGCGCACCGTCGTCTCCGTCTTCCGCTTTCCGGAAGGAGCAGCCCATGACTGAGCGACCCGTCAACAACGACAGGCAGATGCTGAAAATGCTGCGTTTCCTGGCGAAAGGCGAGGTGCTGCTCGAGCGCTTCGGCGCAGAGACCGTCGCCCTCCATCAGGGCGGAGCCCGTCATGAAATCCCGTCCGGCCTGCTCTCCGAAGCCGTTTCCCGCGGCCTTGTCGCGATGGCGCAGGACAGCGCCAGCCTGGCGCCGGCAGCCCGCGCCTATCTTCGCCGGGCGCTGGCCGAACGCGACGAGGCCTTCATCGAGCAGCACGGCACTATCACCCGCGCAACCCGCGACATCGATGGCCGGCCCGAGACGCTCAGGGTCAACGAGGCGGAATCGCCGCTTTCCTCGCTCGCCCGCCTGAAGGACAGGAATGGCGAGCCCTTCCTGCCGAAGGCCGCCCTTGCCGCCGGCGAGCACCTGCATGCCGATTTCACCCGCGCCCAGCTGCAGCCGCGCGTCACCGCCTCCTGGCAGCCGCGGCTTTCCGGCCGCAGCAAGGGCGAGCGCGGCGGCATGGCCGATCTCGCCGACAGCGCCGTCGCCGCCCGCATCGCCGTCAACCGCGCGATCGAGGCGATGGGGCCGGAACTGTCAGGCGCAGCCCTCGATATCTGCTGCTTCATGAAGGGGCTGGAAACCGTGGAACGCGAACGCCAATGGCCGGTGCGCTCTGCCAAGCTGATGCTGCGCACCGCCCTCCTGGCGCTCGCCCGCCACTATAACCCGCCGCGACGAGCCGTGCGGATGCAGCATTGGGGCGAGGAAGGGTATCGGCCGGAGATGGAGACCACCTTCCGCTAAGGCTCGTACCGGCTGATCTCCAGCCCGCTGCCCACAGGCAGCAGCACGCTCGAAATCCCCGGCTTGGCGCGGATCGCCCGGCTGTAGGCTTTCACATTGTCGTCGCCAGGCCGGATCATGTTGTCGGCGACGATGATCGCGCCGGGATTGAGCCGCGGATAGAAGGCCTCGAGGCAGGGAAGGTAGAGATCCTTCCAGAGATCGACGAGGACGAAATCGACGCCCGTCTTGAGCGTGCCGATCATCTCCACGGCATCGCCGATCCGGAAGTCGATATGCGCGGATAGCCCGGCCTTTTCTGCCATCTCCTGCGCAAAGGCGGATTTGTAGCCGTGCATTTCCATGGTGATCAGCCTGCCGCCCGCCGCGCGCGCCGCATCCGCCAGCCAGATGCCGGAATAGCCGAAGGAGGTGCCGAGCTCCAGGATGACAGGCGCATCGAGGCTCTTGGCCAGAATGTTGAGAAACTGGCCGGTCTCCGGGCCGACGGCGCGCATCCGCCGGTCCTGCCCGCCGTCCCGCCCGCCCGGCGGCTCGATGCGGGGGCTGGTGCGCTCCTTGGCGATCATCTCTTCATATGTGTCGAGAACCGTGCGGATCTTGGCGTCCATCATCTTTTCCATCTGATTTCGAATGCCTATATGGGAAATATCTGACGCGGATGATCGGCCTTGCAAAAGTTAAATCTTAGTAACATCGGATATTCGCTCCGCCGTCCGTCTTGCGGCGAGGGGCTCTGTCGGTTAAAGCCGGTTCGTCAATGTCCGGGCGCTTGCCCGGTCACGTAAGCGTTAACGTCACTCAACGCGTATGATCGAACGGCTCTGCGGCTTCGATCTGCGCGACCATGTCCTGCGGATCGAGCTCTATGAGCCCCAAGAAGGACAAGATGGATAACAACACCAATTCTGCAAACAACGCCAATGCCGCGCCCGAAATCGAGCGTGTCAGGCATGAACTGCGCCGCCGTTCGCTGATCGCCAAGAGCGTCACCGACATCACCCCCGGCATGCGCCGCGTCGTGCTGACAGGCGAAGACCTCGCCGATTTCGTCAGCCTGGCGCCCGACGACCATATCAAGGTGATCGTGCCAGGTAAGGACGGCGAGGAAGAACGCCGCGATTACACCCCGCGCCGCTACGACAACGCCGCCCGCAGCCTGACGATCGATTTCGCCCTCCATGAGGCCGGTCCGGTCACCCAATGGGCGATCGACGCGAAGCCGGGCACAACGCTCGAAATCGGCGGCCCGCGCGGCTCGGCGGTCATCTCGAACAAGGTGAAGCGCTGGCTTCTGGTCGGCGATGAGACGGCCCTGCCGGCGATCGGCCGGCGCATCGAGGAAAGCGGCGAAGACAGCGTCATCACCGTGCTCGGCGCCGTCGCCGGACCGGAAGAGCAGCAGACCTTCGAGACGGCAGCCGCCTTGACGGCGCGCTGGGTCCACCGCCCGCTGTTTGATGCCACCGATGCCGCGCCATTGATCGCGGCGCTGAGCGGCATCGACATCGCCCCGCAGACCCTCGTCTGGGTCGCCGCCGAAGCCTCCGTCGTCCGCGCCATCCGCGCCTATCTGACCGAAGAGCGCGGCTACCCGCTCGCCTGGATCAAGGCCTCGGGCTACTGGGTGAAGGGCAAGGCTGACACGACCGAGAAGTTCGGCTGATATCAGCAAACGCAAAGGGGCGGGCTGTGGCTCGCCCCTGCCGCATCATCAAGGCGCCAGATTGCCCACCAGAAACTCGCCGAGGAATTTCGCCTCCGCCGAAAGCCGCGTCCGTCCCTTGACCAGCGCCAGTTCCGAGTTCGGCTGCGGCTCGAAGCCGTCCCCTGCCGAGAGCGGCCTGTGTTCCGGCAGCACTGCATCCGATGGCAGCAGACTGATGCCGAGGCCGGAGGCGACGGCGGCCTGCACGCCCATCAGCCCCTGGCTGGTATAGGCGATCCGCCAGCGCCGTCCGCTGCGCTCGATGGCGCGGATCGCCCGGTCGCGATAGATGCAGCCGACGGGAAAAACCGCCAGCGGCACCGGGTCGCTCCCGGCACTCGGCTGCCCGCCTTCGACCCAGATCAGTTCCTCGCTCCAGCTCGCCAAAGCGGCGCCATCGCCGGGCTCGCGCTTGATCAGCGCCAGGTCGATCTCGCCGGCATCGAGCAGCCGCCGGAGCTCCGTGCTCCAGCCGCTGACCGTATCCAGCCTTATATGCGGCGACGCCGCCGAGAAGCCGGAGAGCAGGTCAATCAGCCGCCGCCCGGCGAAATCCTCGGGAACGCCGAGACGAACGGTCTTCGGCGCTGCCGGTTTGCGCATCGCTTCGGATGCCTCATCAGCCGTCAAAAGTAGCCGCCTGGCGTAGCTCAGCAGCAGTTCGCCGGCCTCCGTCGTCTGTACTCCGCCCGTCGATTTGTCGCGCAACAGCAGCGTGTGGCCGAGATTGGCCTCCAGCTTCTTCACCTGTTGGCTGACGGTCGATTGCGTCAGATGCACCCGCTCGGCCGCCTTGGTGAAGCCGCCGCAATCGATAACGGCTGCGAAGGTTCTGAGAAGATCGAGGTCGAATCCGTAGCTCATTCGATTTTTCACTGAGAGAAATTTCTATATTTAATTTCTCAATGACCGCGCGCTTTGTCAATCTGGCCGCATCAACGGAGATGACGCAGATGACGCTTCCAGGCACCCGGCCGAGCTGGCTGACATTCGATTGCTACGGAACCCTGATCCAGTGGGACGAGGGGCTGCTGGCGGCGATGGATAGCATCCTCTCTGCCAAGGGCGGTGACATCGACCAGAAAGCCTTCATCGCGACTTATGACCGCCATGAGCACGCGCTGGAGGAAGAGCGCCCGCACCGCTCGTTTAAGCAAGTCAGCGCCGTGGCGCTGGAAAAGGCGATGGGCGAATTCGGCCTAAGCTTTACGCCTGACGATGCCGAGATCCTGACCTCCTCGATCGGCAGGATGCCGCCATTTCCCGAAGTCGTCGAAACGCTCGGTCAGCTGAAATCAGCCGGTTTCCGCCTCGCCATTATCTCCAACACCGATGACGCGATCATCGCGGGCAACGTCGCCCAGCTCTGCGGCCATGTCGACCGGGTGATCACCGCCGAGCAGGCAGGCGCCTACAAGCCATCGGCGCAAATCTTCCGTCACGCCTGGAAAGAGTTGGGCATCGGCATCAATGATCTGGTGCATATCTGCGCCAGCCCGCATCTCGACCTTGCCGCCGCCCGCGAACTCGGCTTTCGTACGGTCTGGGTCGATCGCGGCACGGGGCGCAAGCCGCTGGCCGATTACGCCGCCAACGCGGTGGTTCCAACGCTCGACAAGGTGCCCGGCGTGCTCGCTGCCGCCGGCTGGATGTAACGGATATTGCGGAGGCAGACATGGCGCACGAACTCAATCTCTCGAAGGGCGGCCCAGCCATCCTGCGCAACATCCCGCTCGATAGCGAGGAGATCTGGAAGGCCCGCGCCGATCTCGCCGCCTGCCTGAGGATGGCTGCAAAGCTCGGCCTGGAAGAGGGGATCTGCAACCATTTCTCGGCCATCGTCCCTGGTCATCCCGATCTTTTCCTCGTCAACCGCCTCGGCTTTGCCTTCCAGGAAGCCACCGCCTCGTCGCTCTTGATCTGCGATTTCGAGGGCAATGTGGTCGCCGGTGACGGCGTGCCCGAGGCCACCGCCTTCTTCATCCATGCCCGCCTGCACAAGATGTCGCCCCGCGTCGGCGCTGCCTTCCACACCCATATGCCGAACGCCACGGCTCTCAGCATGGTCGAAGGCGAGCCGCTGATCTTCGCCGGCCAGACCGCCCTGAAATTCTACGGCCGCGTCGCCGTCGACGAGCATTACAACGGCCTGGCGCTCGACGAACGCGAAGGCGACCGCATCGCCGCCGTCCTCGGCGGCAACGACATCCTGTTCATGAAGAACCACGGCGTCATGGTCTGCGCCCCCAATATCGCCGAGGCCTGGGACGATCTCTACTACCTCGAACGCGCCGCCGAAGTGCAGCTCAAAGCCATGAGCACCGGCCGCCGCCTGCTCCCGGTCGCGCCCGAGGTGGCGGCGGCTGCGGCAAAGCAGATGCGCGAGGGCGACCCGGAGAGCGCCCGGATGCATCTGGAGAGTGTGCGGCGGGTGCTGGATGGGGAGGGGTCGGGCTATCGGGACTGAGGAGGATTGCGGTTATGGCCAGCAGATGCTCGTTGGCTACGGCGGGGTGGCCGCTTTCGGCCCAAAGCGCCGTTGCAGGAAAGCATCCCGTCACACGGTCTCACCCCCGAAGGCGCACGACATCCTTCGAGGGCGGTAGTCCGAACTGCCTTGCGTATTCACGGCTGAACTGGTTCGGGCTTTCATAACCAACGCCGAAGGCGACCGACGTTGCCGTTCCTTCTCCAGCCATCAAAAGCCTGCGCGCATGCAGCAGCCGGACTTGCTTCTGGTACTGGATCGGGCTGAGTGCCGTGATTGCCTTGAAGTGTCGATGGAACGCCGAGACGCTGAGCGCCGCCATCTCCGCGAGAGCCTCGACCCTGAGCGGCTTGGCGAAATTTTCCCGGATCCATTGGATCGCAACGCCGATCCGCGATAGTGCAGCATCTGGCGCGGCAATGTCCCGCAGCATCCAGCCGAGCGGGCCTTGCAGCACCCTGAAGAGGATCTCACGCTCGTAGGCAGGTGCAAGCACGGCGATTTCGTCCGGACGGTCCATCAGCCGGAGCATCCGCACCCAGGCGTCGAGGAACTCGTCGTTGACCGGCGCGACGGAGAAACCGGAGCCGAACAGCTTGCTGCACACCTGCACGGGCAGATCGCTGATGAGGGCGGCGACCGTTGGCGGGTGGAGTGTCAGGCTGACCGCGAGATAGGGTTCTCCCGCCACCGAAGGGTGAACCGACCCCACCGCCGGAAGATCGACCGACATGACGAAATACGTCGCCGGGTCGTAGGCGAATGTCCGCTCGCCGACCGTCATCGTTTTCGAGCCTGTGAGGATCAGGTTGATCATCGGCTCGTAGACGGCCGAGAGCCGGTGCTCCGGGATCTCGCCCTGGACCATCGCAACACGGGGAATTCCCGTTTCCGTGCGGCGGTTTTCCGCCGTCGATGCCAAGGCACGCAGTTCCTGAAGTTGCTTTTCCATGGCGATGACCGTGACAGCTCGAGAAAGCCCCTGCAAGCGTAAAGCAGAAATAGGCAAGCTTCGGAGAGGAATAGGTGAGCGGGCAAGATGGCACAGGCCTAGCTTCAGGGCACAGCAAACAGGCAAGGAAACAGCCATGAAGATCGTCATCGTCACCGGAGGAAGCCGGGGTCTTGGAGCCAGCACAGCCATCGAATGCGCCCGCAAAGGAATGGGCGTTGTCGTGACCTACAACAGCAACCCGGCAAAAGCGGACGATGTCGTCAAGGCAATCATCGGGAACGGCGGTAAGGCCGTTGCCCTAAAACTCGACGTCGGCGACATCAGCGCGTTTCCGGCCTTCCGGGATTTTGTTGCTTCGAAACTGCGTTCCATCTTCGGCCGGGACGATTTCGATTATCTCGTCAACAATGCCGGATACGGCCTCTTCAATCCGATCGCGACTGTTACGGAAGAACAGTTCGACGGGCTCTTTAACGTCCATCTCAAGGGGCCGTTCTTCCTGACCCAGATCCTGCTGCCGCTGTTGGCGGATGGCGGCCAGATCATCAACATCACTAGCGCCACCTCGCGCGTGGCAACCGCTGGCGTCGCGCCCTATGCCTCCTTCAAGGGTGGGCTCGAAGTCCTGACCCGCTACATGGCCAAGGAGTTCAGCGAGCGCGGCATCCGGGCGAACTCGATCGCACCCGGCGCAATCCGCACGGAGCTTGGCGGCGGCCTCAACGACGAGTTCGAGGCCATGCTGGCAGGCCAAACCGCACTTGGCCGTGTCGGCGAGCCTGAAGAGATCGGTGGAGTCGTCGCCAGTCTCCTGTCGGCAGAGAACCGCTGGATCAACGCCCAGAACATCGAGGTCTCGGGCGGATACATTGTCTGAGCAAAGGAGAGCACCATGCTCGACCATGTCTTCATATCCGTCAGCGACATCGATCGGTCGATTGCCTTCTACGAAGCGGCACTGGCACCACTCGGGATTGTTCATGCTCATGACTATGACGGAAAGGACGGGCCGCCCGGCCATCCTGATCTGAAGGGGTTCGGCGCGAATGGCAGGGTGTTCTTCTGGCTCCGCGAAGGCGTGGTCGAAGGCCGTGCTGCTCATATCGGCTTCGTCGCCGACAGCACCTCCCAGGTCGACGCCGCCTATGCCGCAGCTGTCGCCGCGGGCGCGTCAAAAATCCATCCGCCCGGAGCGCAGCTTCACTACGACCCCCGCTACTACGCCGCCCAGGTTCGCGACCCGGACGGCTACAGCCTCGAATTCGCCTACAAGGAATGGCAGCACTGATATGACAAAGCTGATGATCTACGGCGCGACCGGCTATACCGGCCGCATGGCGGCGGAACATGCGAAGGCTGCCCGCACGCCTCTCGTTCTCGCCGGCCGCAACGAAGCGACCCTCTCGAAACTCTCTGCGGAACTCGGCGTCGAGTACCGCGTCTTCGGCCTTGATGATGCTGCGGCAATTGACGTCGGTCTGGCTGGCGTCTCCGTCCTGCTGAACTGCGCAGGACCATTCATGCGCACCGCCGATGCGCTGATGAAGGCATCGATCCGCAACGGCATCCACTATCTCGACACGGCTGCCGAACTCGACAGCTACCGTCTGGCCGGCACGCTCGACGACGACGCGAAGGCTGCGGGCGTGATGCTCATGCCGGGCGGCGGCGGAAGCGTCTCCATGCTCGGCAGCCTTGCCGGACATGCGGTCGCTCGTGTGGACGACCCCCGCAAGATCAGGATTGCGCTGCATGTCGCAGGCGGACTTTCGCGCGGGTCGGCGATCAGCGCCATGGAGAACGCCACAGTCGAAACCCTGGCCCGTGTGGACGGAGAGCTTGTCTCGATTGCCGCCGACGGCATCCGCAAGTTCGATTTCGGCAAGGGCGCGGTCGACTGCTTCCCGGTGACGCTGCCTGATCTTATCACCATCTGGCTGGCGACGGGGGTCCCCGACGTCGAGACCTTTGTGCATGTCACCGGCGATGGTTTCCCGCAGGGTGATCTCTCGACCCTACCGGACGGCCCCAGTGAAGAGGAGCGGCGGGCGAACCGCTACCAGGCAGCCGTCGAAGTTACTGGCGCAGATGGAACGATCACCCGTTCCATCCTCGATACGGTCAACGGCTACACGTTCACGGCGATGGCGGCGGCCGAGGCTGGCCGGCGCGTCCTTGGCGGCGAAGTCCGTCCCGGCTTCCAGACGCCTGCGGCCCTGTTCGGAACCGGCTTCGCGCAGACCATCGCCGATACCTCGATCAACGATGTCTAAGGAGACCGGCGTCATGCAGAAGCTCATCGAATCCTTCATCATGGCCGCCAATGCCTTCGACGTGGAAGGGACGCTGTCGCTGTTCGCAGCCGACGCCGTCATCGACGACGTTTCAGTCGGCGATGCCTTTGTCGGCCGCAATGATGTCCGGCATTACCTCGAGCGGTTCTTCGTTGGTTACAGCACCAACAGCAAGCTGCTGTCGATCGAAGAGCTCGACGAATTCCATTCGGACGTCCGGCTCGATTTCACAGGCGATTTCGGACACGAGATCGGGATCCTGAAGATCGCGGTCAATCCCGATGGCCTGATCGAGCGCATCGACGCCGATCTCGAATAACAGACTAATTTTCAGCCCTATCAAAACAGGAACATCTGCGCCCAGCGCGCCGATGCCGGGGAGGGCGTGCATTCCGCAGGCCTCCGGCACGACAAGGAGCAAATTCATGACCCTATCGCCATCCTTCGCACAGGATGCTGCAGACCGGCTCGCCGTCGTCGAGGCTCTCTATCGCTTCACGGCCGGCATCGATCTTCGCGACAGCGATCTCCTCGCATCATCGCTGGCGGAGAATGCCGTCTCCGACTTCCGACCGGCTGCTGCCAAGGCCGGCTTCGAATATCCCGTCATCGAGGGCCGGGATGTCATCGTCTCGGCGTTGGCGACATCGCTCGCCAACCTGGACACGACGCATTCCGTCAGCAATCCGCGGGTGATGATCGATGGAGACACCGCACGCATGGACGTTCTCGTCGAAGCCCAGCACGTTCCCCGCAGCGATCCCTCGCGTCACTACCTGATGAAGAACCGCTACGACGTCGAACTCAAGAGGAACGGCGGCCTCTGGGTCATCACCCGCAACACCGTCGACAACGTCTGGCGCTCCGGCGACATTGGAGTTCTTTCCGGCATCTAGCCTCCACTATATGTGCCCAAGGAGGGCGGCGAGAGACTTTGTCTCCGCCGCCTAGCAGCCTGTGGCCGCGGGGTGGCGCGATGTCCGCTTCTGGCGGATATCGTTGAAAAACTCGCCGCATTAGCTGCTCATCCGCCCATTTTGATTTTCCGGGCGGAGTACCAACGCGTTTCTGCCCCGCGCCTCGGCGC